>SVOH01000017.1 GCA_015066515.1 Oscillospiraceae bacterium
ATATTAGCAGGAATACGAGCCACGAAAAAATATCGTGTTCGTTAGAAAACCCAGTAATATCAAGGGTTTTCAGCGTCGTGATAGACCAAACCGTATTAGGAGAAAACGTCTCGGTTTTACTCCTAAGACTTAGATGTGCGTTCGATTCGCGCTACGGGTGCCAAAAACGCCGTAAGGAACATTTTTCCTTACGGCGTTTTTTAGAAAATTCATATAAAAACCCTCACCCGTTTTGTGATGAGATTTTTGTTATTGCTATTGGATGTCGAGGATTGTTACATACGGTATTGTCATACAACTTAACGTTTTCACATTTGATTTCGACCACAGGATACATTATTTCTTCTGTTTTATCCGTTACCTCAAAACGCAGCCTTGAGGTACCAAAATCAATGTTTTTTAGCGTTACGTTTTCGGTTGGATAATTTGAATGAAGTAGGGTGTCAATGTTATTTTCGACCGTTACATTTTGAAGCGTTATATTGCTGTGTGGCACAGGCGCACAGCCCGGATAATGACTGCGAGCGTAGGTGTCGTAATTAAGGCTTATCGAAACGCCAATACTTCGCCTTTTTTGTAGTCGACAATCTTTTATAACAATATTTCGGCATCCGCAGTCAAGCTCCTCGCTATCGCGCACTGCTACCCAGCTTATTCCATCGTATTCCGCTACACCGCTGCTGTGACAAGGCGCGGTATTTGATGTGTAAAGTTTACCGTCTTGTGGGTTCATAACCACGCGATAGGTATGTCCGTTTGCTGCAACCGTATCGGAATGTTGCACGCGCATACCCTTATACCATCTGCACCAAGCACCGCCAAGAATACGGCAAAAATACCCAACCGTAGAGTCGGCATCAAGATCACAGCAATTTTCTATAACACCGTTTTCGATCCAACCAACGTGTGTATTAGACGTGGAATAATCAAAGGCGTTAAGCGCAATCGGGTCGTCAAAGGTACAAAATTTACCGTTTTTTATTACAAAACCGTCACCCCAGCCCAGATGCACGCCGTCCTTGTTGCCTATAACGCACAGGTTTTCAAGATAAATATTTTTAAATGCAGATATTTGAATAGCGTAGTCTTTAACACCCAATCCCGTGCATTCAAAATCGATGATTTTGAGGTTTTCTACGTATATAAAACCAATTTGTGCACGAAGCCCTACAATGCGGCTATTTACACCAAAGTCGTCGCTTTCAACACCATTACAGTCGATATGCAATCCATTTATGGTTATATTTTTATTGTGTTGACCTGTAAAAGCGCCCTTGTTGATAAACGCATTTCCGTTTTTACCACTGTCGCTTTTATTTCTACAAAGCAGAACACCCTGTGCAAAATTAATGGTGGTATCGTCACCTATCGTGATTTGCTCACAAAGGTTATAAACGCCCGGCATATCTACGTTTATTATACCGCCCATATTTACCGCCCTTTGCAGCGCTGCCGAATTTTCTTTTGCCGAAGCAGATGGTAAAAATCCGTACTCGTTGGCATTTATCATTTTGTCACCCTCCTTAAAAGGTAAATAAAACAGTCGAGGCAAATCCCCTATACACTTTTTTAGCTTACGAACGAATTATATCATTTTTTAATTAAAATGCAAGTTTTTTTAAAAAAATATTGACCTTTGTTAGCAAAACAATTAAAATTTATATAAATTCCTATTAAGGAGATTTTATATGGGTGCTACATATTACATAGATAATATCACGGGCTCCGCCCACAATAACGGACTTAGTCCCGAAACGGCCGCAAAAAGCTACAAAACCTTACCTATTTGCGCAGGCGATACGGTTTTGTTCCGTAGAGGTTGTGTTTTTTATGAAACGCTTAATACGGTTAGCGGCAGCCCCGACGGCGACACGATATATTCTGCTTATGGCGAAGGCGCGTCGCCCGAATTCTCGCACGCATTGTTGCTCGACAATCCGCAAGATTGGCGTGAGTTTGCGCCTAACGTATGGCAGTTTAAAGGTAGGATAAACGGCGAAGTAGGTTGCTTGTTTTCTGACTATGATAATATAGGCAGGCTTTGTTGGGAGTATAGCGATTTGCAAAATAACGGCGACTGGTATTTCAGCGAATATGCCACCGTTGTAAAAGGACTTAACGTGTCCGAAAATGCCACTCTATATATCTACTGCCAAGGCAATCCCACAAATATATACAAAAAACTTAAAGCCTCACTGTATTTTGGTAGAGGTATTGTCACCGCAAAACACTTTGTTACACTTAAAGGACTTAATTTTTCGTTTGGCGGTTGTCACGGCTTTGCAACGATTGATGCCACCAACATAAAAATTATGGATTGCGGCTTCAAAAACATTGGCGGCGCCGTATGGAACAAAGAACGTAGAGTTCGTTTTGGCAACGCTATTGAGTTTTGGGAAGAAGCCGAAAACATCCTTGTAGAAGGCTGCTCTGTCGATAACGTTTACGACTCTTGCATAACGCATCAAGGCGGAAAAAATTATAAAACGCCAAAAAATATCGTTATTAAAAACAATCGTTTTTCCAACTTTGGTATGGCTGCCTACGAGCTTCGCGATAAAATAACCTATGATACGTATTTTACCAACAACGTATGCGAAAATGCGGGTGTGGGGCTATGCGTTGACTATGACACTCCACCACGTCAGTCTGAAATTTATCCTCAGCCTATGGGACACCACCTGTTTATATGGCGGATAAACAAGCCCACGCAGGATGCTTATTTTGAAATTTCGGGCAATACTTTTGGGTTTGTAGCCTGTGGCTCGGCAATTTACTCTATAATAAATCAAGAAGCCTTTGACCAAATAATATTTAAAAATAATAATTTTATTTTTTCAAACGAGCAATCAATATACATAAACGATAGATACATATCCTTAAATGAATTTAACGAAAGGTGATTTTATGGAAAAATACGCATGGAAAGCAATTATTTTAGACGGCAAACGCGACGAATATATTAAAAGGCACAATGAAATTTGGCCCGAGCTTGTTAAAGTTTTAAAGGATGCGGGTATATGCAACTACTCTATATGGAACGTGGGCAATGAGCTGTTTGGATATTACGAGTGTGAAAAAGGCGTTGCCTATGCTGCCGAGGTACAAGCAAAAAGCTCGGTGGTAGATAAATGGAACGAATATATGAAGGACGTTATGATTATGGAAATGGACGAAAAAACCGGTGCGCAGCCCCTTATGGAGCAGGTTTTTTATCTTGAGTAAAACATCGCAAAAAAACAGGTCGAGTCATTAAGACAAGACCTGTTTCTTGTTTTTATTCATTTCAAATATTTATCTGTTTGTTTTATGATTTTTGTCATTGGATATATAAGCAATGAACCTAACACCAAATTTCCTATTCCGTGTAGCATATCAAAATAAAATCCAGCCGCTATCCACGCAAGTGTTCCTTTAAAATCAAGGCCAAACAACAGCGCTTGCGCAGGAGCGTAAAGTATGCCAAACATAAATCCGTGCAGTGCGCATACAGCCACATATAAGATATACTTTATATTTTGCGGCAGTTTTTGCGGTATTAGCATAACCGCACCCCAGAGAATTGCCCATATATAAATATAAGCCATCCACCAAGGACTGAAACCGCCAAGCAATCCCTGAATAAAAACATACACATAAATTGGCAACAACGCCCATTTTCGATAAACTGCTGTAGTTATAACTATAAATACGCCCACAAAATGAACGTTTGGCAGCCACTCCATAGCGAAGTCGCCAACGCACATCAGCGCGGCAAGTAGCGACAGCAAGGCAATATCTTTAAGTTTAAGCTTCATTTTACTCCGCCTTAAAGGAATATGTTTCGCCGTCTACTATTTCGGTAGTATCTACACCCGCTGTGGCATACTGGTCATTTACATAAAATGCCCAATACTTACCGTCGGTATCAAAATCGAGGGTAATACCGTTTACGGTTTTTACATACAAGCCGTACTGACCGTCTTCGCCTGCGATAAGTCCTTCGTCTAAAAGGGCATCGCCAACGATAGATTTGTCGGTGCTGATTTCAAAGCTTGTCTCTTTGCCGGTGGTATCAACCACAACAAAGGTAAAGCTTTTTTCTGTCTTTGGTGTTTCGGTAATGCCCGATGATACGGGGTTTGATGTGGTAGTGTTATCGTTACATCCCGCAAGTAGTGCCATAGCCGCAATAAGCACGATGCAAAGAAGTACCGACAACAATTTAGTAAATTGTGTCTTTTTCATAATTCGCATTCTCCTAAATAATATTTTATTTTACCTTTTGGGTTGGCTACCGCAACCATTTTAAAAAAGGTATTTTGTTCAAAAAATATTCCGACTTCGACGCTGTTGCCTTTCGCCTTCTCGGATTTATCCAATGGCGTGTCCTCTTGTTGCGGCCAAGAGTAGAAAAACAACGTTATATGCGTCTTACGGCGACGGGCTCGTACAGGATTTTCACCTGTTTCCTCTTTGAACAAAATTCATTTTACAATACACCGCACAAAAAGTCAATTAAATGTCTTGCACATGCACAGAAATAGCATTTTTGTTCGGATTTTAAAAAAATATTGACATTTTTGTCGTTTGCGAGTAAAATTTAGACTATGGAAACATATATATTTGACAAAGAAAAAATCGAAGCGCTAATTTTGGATTTTTATATAAGCACCGGTATAGTTATAACACTTTATGACATAAACCAAAACGCTATTGCCAGTTCCGGTAAGCACACCGACTTTTGCGCTTTAATAGGACGAATCCCCGAGTTAAAAAAGCTCTGCAGACTTTGTGACGTAGAGCACATTGAGCTTGCCAAAAAAAATCGCACGGCGGTATACTATACGTGTCACGCAGGAAACATCGAGGTTATAACACCTATTTTTTACGAAGATACAATAATAGCATATCTTCAGATAGGGCAATTCCGTACAACCCACGCCACATACCAAGATGCATTAAAGCTTATGGACCTGGGCTATACAAATTTCAGAAGAATTGATTCAGTTTTAAACGACATCCCCATTGTATCAAACCAAAAGCTTACTTCGTTGCATAATTTATTAAATATAATTATTAAATCCTTCTGGGAAGACGGTCTTATCAAATGCAAACGTAGTATGCTTTCGGTAAAAATTGAGCAGTATATACTCGAAAATATACATCAAAAAATATACATTGATGAGCTTTGCGAGCAATTTAATATTTCTCGCAACTCGTTATATGATTTGTTTTACAAGGAATTTGGTCTTGCCATAAATGAATTCATAATTTCAAAACGTATTGAATGCGCAAAAGAGTATCTACGAACCAGCAACAAAAGTGTTTCGGAAATTTCTAGCCTTTGTGGATTTACTGACTACAACTACTTTATACGTATATTTAAATCACAGTGCAACACAACTCCACTTAAATATCGCAAGGGTTATTCCGAATAATATCTTAATAAAAACTTTAATTGTTTTTTGTTTACTTTTAATATTTTATGTGCTACAATAAAGCAAATTTTTGAATGGGTATCACTATGAATAATTTAAAAGAAAAAATAAAATATTGGTTAAAAACAATAATTCAGTTTATTCTTAACCCGCGTTTGCTTTTATGTTTTGGGATTGCATGGATTATAACAAATGGGTGGGCGTATATTACCGTAGCTATATCGGCGTATTTCAAATTGGAGTGGCTCGCCGCAATTGCGGGAGGTTATCTTGCGGCACTGTGGATTCCCTTTACCCCGGAAAAGATAATTACCGTAATTATAGCGATATTTTTGCTCAAGCTTTTGTTTCCAAATGATAAAAAGACACTTGAAAAACTTCACAATATGAAAGAAAAAGCCAAGGAAGAAATTAAAAAACTTAAAATTAAGCATAAAGAAAACAAAGACCTTCGGGATAAATAATCCCGAAGGTCTATTTTTTATTCGTTAGAATTATCGTTAATATCTTGTGTTCCCGAATCACCCATAATAAATCCGTTACCCGTATCCGAAGCATACGACTCATCATCGTCAAAATCATCATTTCTCGAAGAAACAATCTTAACGACTATAAGCACGGTGATAAGTATAAGCATTAACGCTACTACAACAATCATTATAAATACCGTTTTGCCGGTTTTATTCATGGTGTTAAAGCCTATAACCTTGTCGGTGTCTTGCGGCTCGTCATCTATAATATCGCTATCCGTTTGATTTGCAGCAAAATTATATTCTGCAGCACGTTGCATTGTGCCCTCTACGGTGTCATAGCGGTAAAATGCATTTTCGCTTTGGCCCGAAACATAGCAATTAAAGATATAAAAATCTTTATACGCCTCGTTTAGATGCTGTATGGCATCAACCTTGCTACCGTCGATTTCATAGCTTGCTCTTACAAAGCCCGACGGCATTTGCGCCTCGTCGTCAATGCTTTCGATAATATACATAACGTCGTTTGAATTTATGTATGCAAGCTTAGTAAAGTTATCGTTTTCATCTCTACGATAGAAAGCTCCGTTCTCACCCGCGGCATCAACAAGCCAACAAAGCTGATACTTACCGTCTGCACTGTTAAGTACAGCGATTTCGGTCTCTTTTCTGGTAGCAGTGCCCTGTGTAAAGCCTGCAGGAATGATAATACCTTCAAAACTGTTAACTATTGTATAGTCGGCATCATTCAGTACAACAAGCAACGGATTAGCATCGCGTGCAGCCTGCTCGGCATCGGCGGTTTCTTGCTCGGTCATACGCTTAATATTTACAGTGTATGACTTTTTGGTACCATCCTGTGCAGTTACGGTTAACACACGGCTATTGTCACCAACATTCAGTGCAAATGTTCCACCGCCGGTATAGGTAGCACCGCCATCAGCGACAGCGCCTGTGATGGTAATGCTGTCAACGCTGTATTTCACGGTTGCAGTATAATTTGTAGTGTTTGGATTAAACGCAGGAGAAAGCGCGCCCGAACTCAACTTGATAGAAGCAAGATTAGCGTTTGAAGATGGTTTTGGCGTAACAACCGTTACAGCCGCCGAACCCGATGCATAAGAATCTCCTTCGCCGCCGCCTACGACAGATACCGAAATATTAGAATTGCCTGCAGCAATAGCTGTAAAATTCAATGTGTAAGAACTAGTTTTAGATGGCTTTTCAGGCGTGAAAGCCTCATCATAAATTTTAATGGTTCCATTGTTTTCTGTATAATCCGCACCGGTAACCTTATTAAGTCTTAATACACTTTTGTTGTAACTAATTTTAGCATCAACAACATACAAAGTTGCATCCGCATTAAAGCGAACCGTAACATTAAATGACTTGCCAACCTCATACTCGCCTGTGCCACTTATAGAGGCACTCGCCGCTGAGACATTAAACCCAAAAGCAGAAACAGCAAGAGAGACAATTATAAGACATAATAATATTTTTTTAAATAACTTCTTCATTTTAATACCTCAACTAACCAATTTTTTTAAGATCAAGTATATCCATTTTCACTGCTGCAGCATCTATAGCGTTAATCACGCCATCGTTATTTATATCAGCCGCTTTAAATTTATTTCCTTCGAGCTTTTTCAAATCTAAAATATCCATTTTGATCGCCGCAGCATCTATAGCGTTTATTACACCATCACTATTTATATCACCTTTTTTTATCACCGGTTCGGGTGGTGTGGGGGTTGGAGTAGGTGTAGGTGTGGGGGTGGGGGTTGGTTTTGGAATTTCGGCAACAGTTGGTTTGGGGCTTGCTGTGTCGCCCATGTTTTTAAATACTGGTATTTTAAAGGTTGCTGTGCCGTTGGTGTTATCGACGAACCCAACACAAATACGTTCTGAATCTTTTTGCGAGCCGTATACCGATTCGGCGAACTGATGGTTTACCGATTGTTGGGTTACATAGTTAAAGTTTTTGTAATAATATGAATCCTGCCCAGCATTCACATAGCCATCGGCATAAAGTTTTGCGCCGCCCACAATAGCCCCTTCACGCGTGTTCCACTCGGGGTCTTTCTGTTCCTTTGCAAATTTCAATGCATTGCCAATTACATCACTACCTGTTGCATTCCAGTTATAAAAGTTATAATATCCCTCGTAGCCTGCGTATGTGCCAGATGTAACAGTGCTTCCGTTTGCACCCACCTCGAGTATTATTGCCGCCGCCAAAACATATGGACTTATACCCGATTTCTCGGCCGCGAGCATCAAATCGTCAATATAAGCATCGGCGTCATTATCATAACCTTTGGCTAAAAATGTGTTTGCCACAACCGTGCGAAGGCCATCTTTGGTTTGTAACTCTTTGTTATATGACTGCTCTAAAAAGGCAAATATGTGTCTTTCGTTCAAATAATTTCTGGGGTCTACAAAATAAGCAATCGCCGCGCGTGACGCATAAGTCCAACCCTTGTATGTTTCAACCCAGACCTGCTTTTCACTGTCGTACGAGCGTATATCGCGCCATTCATTACCGCCATAGACGAGTTCCACCATCTTTTTTCTCTTAGATGCATCTGAGGGACTATACTGTAGGTCTACTGCCGCATTTAAATCTATATCAAGATTGTGCGCTACAAACTGCCAGTTTGGATATTTTGAGTGCAATGCTCTTAAAGCGTCACGATAACTTTCGGGAAAGTTTTCAAGATTTTTTTCGAAATCCTCGTCATAAACGTAGTCGTCACTTGATGGAGGAAACGAAATATAAGCTCCGTATATGTATCCTTGAATCTCGCCATATTTAACCTTATACCAAATTTTTGTTCCTCCGGATTCTGCCTGCTCTCCTTCAACGGAATCGAGCGTTATAACAGTAACGTTTGAAACACGGGCCAAAACGGTTGATGTTTTTGTGTTGGGCTCGGTACGAATTGCAATACCCGTACCAACAACGTTAGCCTTTTTTTCTTCTGCCGAAACAGTAAAGCCCATCATGCTAACAGTAATTACAATACATAAAAGCAATGATAAAAGTCTTTTTACTTTATGCACTTTTTATTTTCACCTCGAACGGATAATATCCCATTATAATACAAGTACATTATATATTTTGTGTCGTATTATGTCAATTATAAAAAAATGGATAGAGATTTACCATCTCTATCCATTTAAACTATTTTTTCAGGTTTTCTATAGCATTTACCACAGACGCATTATCTTCGGTTATCAATAGCATAACAAATTTTTCATCGGTTATAATTTTACAGTTTGACATAAGCTTTTTAAAATCGGGATCGTATTCTGCCTTGTCGCCCTGTGATAAGGTTTGCTTTCGACGTTCTAAAAGGTCTTGTAGCCTCGCCACATCATCAGTTTTTTCTGCCCTTAAAATTGCTATTTCAAAGGTTTTATTATCGTTGCTGTAACATATAGCATAATCCGAAATCAAGTCAAACTCCTGACACTCTTCAAAGCTTCCGTCTGCCCACAACGACATAAAAAAGGCATCGAGTTCAACCTTTCCTTTTATATATGTTTTTACGTTACCGTAAGACTGCGCAGATGTTGCCGCGGTTAAAATTTGCTCGCAGGTAGTGGTCTCTGGTAATGATTTACCCCCGCACGCTACACAAAAAGTTAACGCAAGAACTAAAAAAACAACCATTATTTTTTTAATCATTCAATCGGCCTCCTTAAATATGATATGTTTTTAGCGCTAGCGAATTCGCCTATGCTTTCAAGCACTAAAATTTTATCTATTTCTTCTTTCTTTACAGTTTGGGCAACGTTATCGGTAAAATAGCGCAAATCTATAAGTGTCAAGTCGTAATGTATTGCCAAAAACGGAACCAAACTGTCAGCGAAGCTGTCGCGTATTATAAGCAGTTTTGGTCGGTCGACACCAACACTTATATCAACCCGCGCGTGATTGCCACCCAAAAACACTGCATATTTATCGGTGGTGTCGAGCTTTGAAAAATCGTATAAATCTATCTGCTTTCCGTCGGCCATCACCTTATACTCGGTATCGCCATCATAGCGAAAAAGTGTTATTTTATCCTTTGAAGCAAGATAAAAGCCCGATGCACGCATCGATGTACCACAAAAATCTTCTGCGACCTTCTCTTTTTTAAAAAACTTTATATCCTTTGGTGTGTAACCAAGACTGTCACCAAGCAGATTGTATGTTTGATAAGCGCCGTATGTGTTGTAATGATGATCGGTTAGGTAGTAGTTGTTTTGCTCGCATAGCGGTTCATAAAGATTTGGAACAATAAGTTCGCTTTTCTTCAGACATTCAAAATATTGTTTCCACAGGCTACTGTTGTTGTCAATCGGATAACTTTGTGGCAAGTATTCGCTGAATACATCTATAGTACGAGGCAATATTCCAAGATAAACCGGTACTTGTGTAGCAGTAGCGAAGTCACTTACTGCTTGAATGTTTTCTTTAAGTCGATTTTCGGTCATATTATCACGTGCAATAAGCACTCCGCCCTTGCCGTATACAACCCCGTTATTTTCGAGTTTACCGACAAGCAACTCGCTATAGGCTTTAACCGACACAAACGTATCACGCAGCGGAAACTGATCGCTTATATAATCGGCCAAATCGGCGGTATACTCGCCTGAAAACAGTTGCGCTATATTAAATTTTGGAGCAAGAGTAAGACTACGGTTTTCTTTTTGAGAAAGTTCTTTATCCGGCACTATAAAAAACATTGTTGCAAGCAAAACCAACACAAGAGAGCACGACAATATGTTTATAATATTTGTTTTGTTTTTCATAATTATTGAAGCAGTACCAAGGCAATATCCTTGTTGTTTAGCATAACCTTAACTAAGTTTCTTTCAGACACAACATAAATAACATAATTAGGGTTGTTTTTATATATTTCTCCTATTACACTTGCATAGTCACCCTCGGCTAGCCAAGTGGTTTTAGAGAAGCGGTCGTTAATCATATCATAAGCAGTTCTGCCAAAAGAATCACGCACTATTACCGCAGTTGGAAGTCCCAATACAGCTTGGTTGGTTTCGGTTTTGGCGGCGGCATTATCTTTGGTAAGATAAACGCTTTTTTTGCCACGGGTTATTTTGCTTAAGGTATCTGTTGGCATTTTAAGATTATATAAAGTGGTTAATTCCTTTATGCCTGTAATTTTTGTTTCGCCGTTTGTTGCGGCCGCTTGGGAGTAATTCTCGAAGCCCCTATTGTCGTCAAACGAAAACAACGCATCACCCGCATATAGCTCGGCAGTGTAAAATCCCATATCCTCTACCGTGCGCGGAGCGGCTGACGGATATTTTTCTGAAATATGGTTCATAAGGGAATTCACGCCCCAATATGCACCGTAGGTGGTCCAATGCGAGTCGGTGTGGCTATAAATTTTATAACCGTCGCCGTCGTTTTTGTGCGCCTTCATTGTGTTGAGCGGATATATAACCTTTGCACCGCTTTGTGTTGCGATGCTTTCAAACACATTATAAATTGACTCGCCCGTTGCCGCTTTATATTCGGTAGGTACAGTTTCGGGATAAACCGCTGCAGAAGACGGAACCACAAGATATATAACCTCGGCTCCCACGCTCTTAGCGGCTTCAACCGTAGCGGCTATATTACTTTTTCCCATTTGCTTTATACCGGAATCAAGCTTGTTTGATAGTGTATAGCTCAAAATAGCGCTGTAATAGTGCATACGGTTATCTAATCCAAAAACGGGGCGGTAATCATTTTCGGTCATCAGATTCTTCATACCCATATTTGTAGTTGCAAAGGTAGTCACCTTGCTTGACAAGTTTTTACCCGTTTCTTTACCCTGAACCTCAATAATGGTCGCAAAATCTATTTTTACCTGAGTGATAAAGTAATTATTGTCTTTTCCCTTTACGGGGGTTATTTTCTCGTTCTGGACACCTGCACCGCCAATAGTTATATATTCGGTAGAGGCCGAACACACACCGCCTATTATGTATATATTGCTCGCTACCCGTGCACACAGTGTAACCGACGGCGATTTACTTGCGTTTGGATCAGGCTTTGAGGAAGTAGTATCCTGCGAGGGTGTAGATGTATTGCCCGAAACGGATGCATCGTCGACACTTGATGTATCATCGCTTGAAGTTTGCTGAACACTCTCGTTGTTACTTGTATTTGATTGATTGCTCTGAATTTCAATAATTTCTTCCGAAACAAATATATCGCTGACCGTAGAATTCTTGTCGGTTGACTTGCTACATCCACAAAGAGTTATCAGCAAAACAAACGTTAGCATAGCAGATAAAAATCTTTTCATTTTTAATCCCCCTTAAAATCTAAAATACAAAAACGGATTATACGACGAATCTACAAGATATGCGGTGCACAATAAAATTGTAATTGGTATAGCAACGCACATTATTACCCTGAAAAATTTTCTTTTATAAAGATGCAAATATACTTTGTGCGGTAAATTTGTTGATGCAAGCACCAAGATTACTAAAAACAATATTCCTCTTATACAATCATATATAGCAGTAGATGAAACTACAGGCGACATAAACATTGCTGATAGATATCCAAAAGGATTATCAAGGTCGCACCATATAAAAATAAACCAGCCAAACACAATAAATATCAAAGCATATAAATGTGATATTATTTGAGGAAGTCTTTCGAGTACCTTCCCCAAAAATGCTTTTTCTACAATTAATAACAGAGCAAAATACAGTCCCCAAACCACAAAATTCCAACTGGCGCCATGCCAAAGACCTGTTAAAAACCAAACTATTATAAGATTTATAAAAGTTCTTAATTTCCCCTTTCGATTGCCGCCAAGCGGTATATACACATATTCACGAAACCAGGTTGACAAAGTTATGTGCCAACGACGCCAAAAATCTGTGATGCTTTTAGATAGATATGGATAATTAAAGTTTTCAGGAAAATTAAATCCCATAATAAGCCCAAGTCCTATTGCCATATCGGAATAACCCGAAAAATCAAAATAAATTTGAAAGGCAAAAAACACAATGCCCATCCACGAGCCCAAAATACTTGGCGTTTCGCCTACACCTTGAACAAAGCTGTTATAAAAAACACCTGCCGTGTTTGCAAGAAGTACTTTTTTGGCAAGTCCGCACACAAAACGCCTAACTCCGCGAGCCGCATTTTCAATGGTATGAAAACGCTGTCTAAGTTCATTATCAACATCACGATAGCGCACAATAGGCCCCGCTATAAGCTGCGGAAACATTGTAACATACGAGCCAAAGGTGGCTACATTTTTTTGAACTCTGGCCTTGCCCAGATAAACATCAAGTGTATATGACATTGTCTGGAAGGTGTAAAACGAAATACCGACAGGCAACGCAATACCTATAGGTTTTAGGTGTGAAAGTGCCGGTATATGAGATAGATTTTTTATAATAAAGTCAGCGTATTTAAAAAATCCTAATATGCTCAAATTGATAACAACACTTGCAATAAGAGCCGCTTTTGCCTTTTTGGGCGAAGATTCCCTATACTTTCCTATAAGTCTACCGCAAGTATAGTCAACCGTGATTGAAAGCAACATTATCCATATGTATGTTGGTTCACTCCAGCCATAAAACAAAAGGCTCACTATAAGTAGCGCAAAATTACGGGCTGCAAGATACCTTGACGGTATTAAAAAATAAATAGCAAGAACCGTCGGTAGATAAAAAAATAAAAACTCAAGCGACGAAAACACCATATTGCAGCCCTCCTCTTCTTATATCAAGTCTATCACATATAGACTAAAATGTCAATTGTTTGTTGTTTAAAACTATAATACCCCTTTTATCCTACGCAAGTCAAGATAAAAGGGGTATTGTAACAACATTGTAAACTATTTAATTTTTCTTGCTTCTATATAAAAGCGCTTATCGTCGGCGTGACCCATTGAAAAGGTTTTTCGCGGTAGCGAGCCGTCGGCATTAACGGCTGGAAAAAGCTCGCCTTTTTGCATACCGTCAAAGATAAATCCAATAGCATTATCGCGTGAAGCCAACTTTTTAAGCGAATCTTCGCCATGAATATAGTCAATCTCTGATTCGGGATGATTTTTTACATATTCATCAAGGAAAGCTTGCAACGTGCCAACCGCCAATTTAGCAGTTGGATTTACACCAATTTCAATTTCGGTATCGCCGTAATAACACTTAAACTTTTGACTACCCGCACCCACAGCCTTAACAAAATCGTTTATAAGGCTTTGAGGCTCTACTCCAAATACTATGCGGTAAATCGGCTCAAACTCGAGAGCCGTGTCATGAATATTTACAATCTCGGTAAGAGCGTAACGGGAAGCTTCGCTTGGATTTTGATTGTAGCATTCCTTTGCCGTAGCAAGCGAATGATTGCCGTCCCCCACACAAAACAAAAATCCGTCATTTTGCCGCTTTAGTTCTGATAAAATTGATAAAACAGTGTCTTTTGCCGACTCATCTAAAAGATAGCCTGTGATACTACCGGCATTACACATAAGCGTAAAATCATATATCTTTTCAAATCTTTCCTTGCTTGCACACAGATATGAAAAGATTTGGTCCTTCACATCATCAAAAAGCAACATTACGTGAGGTAGTTCAAGCGGAGCATTTTTACGAATTTCTACACGTGGAGGAATTCGTGAAAGCACTGTTTGCTCGGTGGCGCGTATCTCTGCATTGGTGCCCGAACGATAATCGTAACATTCGAGATCAATTTTACCCACTATACCACGGCGGCACTTACCATCAGACTGTATGCGTTCAACAAATATAAGCGCATCAAAATATTTAGCAAAAATATTATCGTCTAAATAACGCTGCATATTTTTGTTTATGGCATCAATTTTTTCGCTGTTATCCGCCGAAAGATAAACCTCAGGCAACACGATATTAAGTGCCGATGGTTTGTCGCCTGCGGCAACCCTTGCTTTGTCCCAATATTCAGGCTCGGAAGTATATTGGTCACAGGCAATTACTGCCCAATTTTCAAAATCTTTTTTAGGCAACAAAATATCTGCAACCGAAAAAGAATGATTATATTTCATATTTTTACCTCTTTAATAATACGAAAACTCAATAGAATCAATACGATCCTCTGCAGTATCAACATAAATTGTTATTCCGCTACGGCGGTCTTTTTCGCTTATAAACCAATCAAGATAATACTTGTTTTCAGCCACACGGTAAAAATGTGACGGCGAACCAAGTCGCTCGATAATATCGGTTATTGCCGAAACGTTATTTACACCGTTAACAAAGAACTGTCCGTACGGAGCGTTTGCGTCGATAATATTTTCTTTAACTATGAACTTAACTATCGAACACTTTTTAAGTGGCACCGAGGATTTTTTACTGTTATAAAAAACTGCGGTTATTTTTTTATTGTATTCATTTATAAATTCAGTCGTTATAGACTTTCCTGCCAAGATTTGTGAATTTTCATCATATTCCGGTGATTCCACGAGGGACCAACCCTCTTGTGTCATATTTTTATAGGTGGTTGGAACCTCCAAAGCGCTACCGACATATGTGATTTTATATTTAAAATCTTTACCTAGATATATGTCGGCATAGTTTTCTTCATCGTAAAGGCTTATGTCAACGTAGGTAGGCATAATTTCGTCATCGGATTTAATCTCGGGTATTTTGATTTCTTCGCTTGAAGTCTTGTTTTCACTCTTTTCGGGACGGGCCGATGATTTTCCGTAATTTTCATCAAACTTTTCGCAGGCCGAAAGGCAAAACAAAAACACACAACACAACACCATACTAAATATTCGTTTCATTGTCTTCCTCCTGTTTTTCAATTAATTTAATATCGTTTAAGATCGCATTTTTAAGTTCTGCAGCAGACGAAAACTTTTTCTCTTCTCTGACAAACTTCAAAAGCTCTGTAGTAATTTCTTTGCCATAAATATTGGACGAAAAATCCTTTATATAGGTTTCGCAACCTATAGTATTTGTTTTAAAAGTAGGTCGTATACCAACATTTGTAATAGCATCATACTTATTGCCGTCTATTGTGACACGAGAAATATAAACACCAAATTTTGGACTTATCATTTCTTTGGGATATTGCTGATTAGCCGTGGGAAACCCAAGTGTTCGCCCACGAGCATCACCGTGAATTACCGGTGCCGTAAACGAAAAACCGCCAAAGATTTGTGTAGCAGCTTTATCCACCTTTCCCTCACGCAAAAGCCCACGCAAGTATGTCGATGAAAGCACAGTTTTATCTTCTGTTATAGGCTCAACACAAATAAACTCTATATCATTATCAACACAAAACTTGTTTATTAACTCTGTGTCCCCGTTGGCATCCTTGCCAAAGCGGTAATTAAAACCACAAACTATTCTTTGCGGATTGTATTTCTGCTTTAGCCCAAAAAGATAATCCAACGCCTCAATGTTTTTAACATCAAAAAAGTGCTGAACATCTACTCTGTCAATACCAAGCATTTTTAAGCGCTCTACACGCGAAGCTGTCTGCATTAAAAGCTGTGGTTCGAGTGTAAAATAGCTTTTGGGTGGCATATCAAATGTAACTGCAACGCTGTAAAAGCCCTTTGCTTTATCAATTACAGCACGGTGACCCGCATGCAAGCCGTCAAAGGTACCAAGCACTATTGCAGTTTTCATTTTTTACACCCTCCTATCTACCAAACATTCGATTTTTAAAATATTGTCTTTTTTATCGGCGCGACCAAGACCTAAGAACTTTTCACCAAAATATACTCGGTATATGCCGTTATGGGTAAAATCCAAATATTTTATGCGGTCAAGGCTTAACTGTCCGCCATTAGTAAAGCGTGTAGATTGCTTTTCACTTACAAAAATTTGCGGCAAATAGTCTACAACCTTATCGCACGGTAAAATATAATCGCTTACATTTTGCGGTGTTAAATCATCAAGACTTACACACTGCGAAATATCAAAGCCGGCGGTTTTTGTACGACGCAAGCTTGTAAGCGTAGCACCACAACCCAAAATCTCGCCAATATCGCGGCAAAGAGAACGAATATAAGTGCCCTTCGATACAGTACATTCTATAACAAATTCGTTTTGCTCGTTCAAACAAGATTTTTTATCAAGAGAAAAAACCTCTATTTCGCGGGCTGGTATGTCGACAACCTCACCTCGACGGGCGAGCTCGTACATACGTACACCGTTTTGTTTTATTGCACTAAACATAGGTGGTGTCTGCATTTGACGCCCTAAAAACTGCCTTAAAACACATTCTATATCATTGTCTTTGCAATTAACGTCGCTTTGCGAGATAACATTACCCGTAATATCGCAACTATCGGTAGCAATACCCAATTTTATAGTAGCGTTATAGCTTTTATCGGCTTCTATAAGATACTGCGACAACACGGTTGCTCTGCCAATAAGTATTGGTAAAACACCCGTAGCCATAGGGTCAAGTGTTCCGGTATGGCCTACGCGTTTTTCGCCCGTAAGTTTTTTTGTTTTTGCTACCGCACCAAAAGATGTTATGTCCTTTGGTTTATCTAGCAGCAGAAGTCCAAGCATTTGTTTCCTCCATTTGCCGCTTTATAGCATTTAAGATTTTTTCCTTTACTTCATTCAAGCTACCGCGCAATATTACTGCGGCAGCATTTTTATGTCCGCCACCGCCAAGGCTTACACATATTTGTGATGCGTTTAGAGGCTCGTAGGTTCTAACCGACACTTTGTAGGTGTCATCACCGGTTTGCTTTATGGTAACACCGGCAAGCACACCGTCAACACTACGCGAAATATTGGTTATACCTTCAAGCTGAGTTCCCTTGCAACCGGTTGCTTTAAGCATTTCTGCCGTAACCGTAACTATCATACATTTATCATCAAAATGATATTCTGCAGTATCAAGCACCATTCGTTCAAGAGATAAAAGCGCCTTGCTTTTTGTGTCAAACATTACTTTATTTATAACGTCGGCTTCTATGTTATAGCTATATAGTGCCGCCGCTATTTTGTGAGTTCTTGCTGTAACACACGAATATTTAAAACATCCCGTATCGGTAGAAATACCGGTATAAATTGCCTTTGCTATTGTATCGTTTATTTTAACCTTAAGGGCGGATAGTATTTCATATATAATTTCGCATGTAGCCGAAGCGTCAGCATCGAGATAAAGTGATTTTGCATATCGTGTATTTGAAATGTGATGATCTATATTAAGGTCAATCACATCACCAAAATCTTCCTCTAAAGCACCAAGCAAGCGTTTATCGGCAATATCAACCGCAATAAGCGTTGCGCCGTCACGGCTAATGTGGTCAGTATCACACAAAAAGTATGAATACTCTTGAGGAATTACATCAGGACAAATAACCTCAACCTGTTTGCCAAGCTGCTTTAGTCCGTAATATAGTGCATAGCCGCTCCCCAATGTGTCACCATCGGGTGATGCGTGGGTTAAGATGATGTAATTGTCGTTTTTCTTCAAAAACTTTACTGCGTTTTTAAACGAAACGTCAATACAACTATTCAAATGTGTCACTTCCTTTCGCAATATCTTTTGATAAATCATTTATCAAAAGATTCTATAATTTTTGAAATGTGAGCGCTATTTTCGATAGAATTATCGGCAATAAAGCGAAGCTCAGGCACCTTGCGAAGCTTGAGTCGGCTTCCAAGTTCGCGACGGATATAACCCGCCGCGGACTTGTTAAGTGCTTTTACAGATTCGGCCGTTTTCTCACTGCCCTCTATTGCGCTTACGTAAACAGTAGCATAAGACATATCACCCGTAACATCGAGCTTTACAATGCTTAGCATTTTACTCACTCTTGGGTCCTTTACCCCACGCAAAAGCTCAGAAAGGCAAAGCCTTATATCACTGGTTACACGGTTTATTTTAAATCCAGCCATTAGTCCTTATATTCCTCCATAATAAAGGCTTCGAATATGTCGCCTTCTTTGATATCGGCAAATTTTTCAAGGCCTATACCACATTCATATCCCTGAGCCACTTCTTTAACATCATCCTTGAAGCGACGAAGCGATTTAATATTATCTTCACTAATAACTATACCATCACGTACAACACGAATTTGACAAGCACGTGTTACTTTGCCGTTTGTAACATGGCAGCCTGCAATTGTGCCAACGTTTGAAATCTTGTAGGTATCACGAACCTCAACCGTACCAAGTATAACCTCGCGGAATTTAGGAGCGAGCATACCCTTCATAGCGGCTTCAATCTCCTCGATTGCTTCGTAGATTACACGGTAGGTTCTAACATCTACGCCATCGCGCTCGGCAGTAGCCTTTGCAACTGCATCGGGACGAACGTTAAAGCCTACGATAATAGCGCCCGAAGCCTGAGCAAGCATTACGTCGGACTCGTTAATGGCACCAACACCACCGTGAATAACACTAACCTTAACCTCATCGTTAGATAACTTTTGTAGGCTGTCTTTTACTGCCTCTACGCTACCTTGAACGTCGGCTTTAACAATGATGTTAAGCTCTTTAAGGTCGCCGTCGCTAAGCTGGCTAAAGAGGTTGTCGAGCGTAACCTTTTCTTTAGCGTTAAATATTTCATTCTTAATCTTTTCTTTACGCTGTTCAACAAGCTCACGTGCAAGACGCTCGTCAGATACGGCATCAAAGCCGTCACCTGCATCAGGTGTTTCGGCAAGACCGGTAATCTCTACAGGTACGGATGGACCTGCACTCTTTACTACTTTGCCGTTTTCGTCGGTCATTTGACGAACACGACCAACGGCAGTACCTGCAACGATTATATCGCCTGCGTTAAGTGTACCGTTTTGTACAAGAAGCGTAGCAACAGGACCACGACCCTTATCAAGACGCGCTTCGATAACAACGCCCTTAGCTCGACGATCAGGATTTGCCTTAAGCTCGAGCATTTCGGCTACGAGTAATACGTTTTCAAGCAAATTATCTATACCGTCATGTGTCTTTGCAGATACAGGAACGCATATAACATCGCCGCCCCATTCTTCCGGAACAAGCGAATGCTCGGTAAGTTGTTGCATTATTCTGTCAGGATTAGCGGTTGGTTTATCCATTTTATTGATAGCAACAATAATTTGAACTTCAGCCGCTTTTGCGTGGTTTATAGCCTCAATTGTTTGTGGCATAATACCGTCATCAGCAGCTACTACAAGGATTGCAATATCGGTAGCCATAGCGCCGCGCTGACGCATAGCGGTAAATGCCGCGTGTCCCGGTGTATCAAGGAAGGTAATGTCCTGTCCCTTACACTTAACGCGGTAAGCACCTATGTGCTGTGTAATACCGCCGGCTTCCGTATCGGTAACGGCAGTGTCACGAATAGCATCAAGCAAAGATGTCTTACCGTGGTCAACGTGACCCATTACAACTACAACAGGGCTACGTGGCTTGAGGTCCTCTGCAGAGTCCTCGGTTACGTCCATAATCTTTTCTTCAATTGTCACTACAACAGCTCGTTCAATCTTTGCACCCATTTCGGTAACAACAATTTCGGCGGTATCATAGTCAATAACCTGGTTTACAGTTGCCATCATACCAAGCTTTAATAATTCTTTTATAACCTCGGCGGCAGTCTTTTTAAGAGCGGCAGCCAATTCACCTACGGTAATTTCATCACCAACGGTAACTGTAATGGGTGTTTTCTTTATGCGTTCAAGTTGCATACGACGCAACTTGTCTGCCTCGGTCTCACGCTTAGCGCCCTGTGGACGACGGTAATCCTGAGATTTTTGTTTAATCTTTTGCTTGCGTGAATAGTTATCGTGCATAGCGTTTGCAGGCGCAATATTCTCGTATTTTTCATTATATTTTTCGATATTAACGTTTGAAGTACGCATATCTACGTTGCGAAGCTGCGCAGGACCGCGATTTGGAGCCTCGCCACCCTTTTTTTCTTTTTTAGGCGGAGCCACAAGCGGACCGTCATAAGGCTTGGTTTCCTTCTTTTCGGCCTTTTTAGGCTCTTCTTTTTTAGGTTGCTCTTTCTTGGTTTCTTTTTGCGGAGTATCCTTTTTAACTTCTTCCTTCTTTATGGTCTCTTTTTTAACTTGAGGCTTTGTGTCCTCCGGCTTAGCGGCCTTCTTTGGCTCCTCTTTCTTAGGCTCTGCTTTCTTTTCAGGCGCTTTTTCCACCTTGGGTTCTGCCTTTTTTTCAGGCGCTTTGCCCTCTGCAGCAGCGGCGGCAGCCTTTAACTGCTCAAGTATTGCCATTTGCTCAGCAAGTTTTCTGTCTTTTTCATCCTGTTTTTTCTTAGCCTGAGCAGCTCGTGTCTCTGCGCCCATTGCAAAATAATCGTCAAAACTTTTTACAGCATTTTGCTTTGTAAGCGCATCAAAAACCATTGCTATCTCATTTTCGATAAGAACGGTTGAAGATTTCTTTTCTTCTCCGGTGAGTGTGCCAACAAGCGCTATAAGCTCCTTTGAAGGCATATTAAAATCCTTAGCCAAATCGCTAATCTTATATCTATTAATCATTTAAGTTCCTCCCTACATTGATTGCCGACAGCAAGCCTTCTGCAAACGAAGCGTCGTTTACCGAAACTATTCCACATTTGCGTCCTACCGCGTGCGAAAGAGTTTCCATATCATAGTTAGCTAAAACCAAAGCCTTGCTTTTAAATTTTTCGCTAAAGAATAAAACCTCTTTTTTACTTTTCGGTGAAACATCATTTGCTATCAACACTAATTTACTTTTGCTTTGCGTAAGAGCGGTTTTTACAGCATCAAATCCAAAAGAGAGTTTTGCCGCTTTTGAGGCAAATCCTAAAAGTGTTAAAATCTTGTCGTTCAAGAATTTTCACACTCCTTGGCAAGCTGTGAATAAATTTGCTTGTCTACAGCTATGGAAAAAGTATGCGCCAAAGCATTTGTTTTTTCTGCTTTTTTAAGACAGTCGCCGCATTTACAAATATATGCACCACGACCTGAAAGTTTATTTGTTTTATCAATAACAATATTTCCGTCCGGCGTCTTCACTACGCGATATAACTCCGCTTTAGGCTTCATTTCTCTGCAGCCTATACACATACGAAGCGGTACTTTCTTTGTTGCCAAATCAAAAACTCTCCTTTATTAATTTGTGTCCATATTTTATTCGCCGAAAAAGCCGCTTTCGGGATGAATATCGATTTTCCAACCGGTAAGCTTTGCGGCAAGACGAACATTTTGTCCCTTGTTGCCGATAGCAAGGGACAACTGCGATTCAGGAACGCGTGCTACACAAACCTTTGGATCAACACTCTGAATTTCAACCGATACAACCTTTGCAGGAGAAAGCGCCTCACTTACAAATGCAACAGGATCCTCACTATATTTAACAATATCAATCTTTTCGCCCGATAATTCTTCAACTATTTTGTTAACGCGAGCTCCGCGCTGACCAATACATGCACCAATAGCATCAATTTCGGTATTGCTGCACCAAACCGCCATCTTTGTGCGCGAGCCTGCCTGACGAGAAATAGACTTAATCTCGATAGTGCCGTCAAAAATTTCAGGAACTTCAGTTTCAAACAAGCGTTTAACAAGACCCGGATGTGTACGAGAGAGCATAACTCTAGGTCCGCGGTCGGTTTCTTTAACGTCTACAACGTATACCTTGATATGATCGCCCTCATTTAAAACCTCTTCGGGTACCTGCTCTGCCTTTGGAAGCACTGCCTCGTTAGTACCAATCTCCAAAATAGCATTTCCTGTTTTGGGGTCAATGCGCTTAACGAGCGCTGTTACAACCTCATGATTGCGGCTTTGGAACTCGGCAAGTGTGTGTCCGCGCTCTACCTCTTTAACGCCTTGACGGAAATTGTTTTTTGAGTTTTGAGCTACTATTCTGCCAAATTTTTTAGGATCAAGCTTAATGTCGATAAATCCGTTTTCTATCGCTTTAGAATCAATAGCGGCCGCATCCTCACGGCTGATTTGTGTATACGGATTTTCAACCTCGTCTACAATTTCCTTTCTGGCAGTAACTCTGAAAATTTCGTTTTCAACATCGATAACGCATGTAACAATCTCGTTGCCGCCAAAATCCTTCTTTGCCGCTACCGTAATAGCCTCTGCAATTTTTTCGGCAATAAATTCGCATGGAACACCTTTTTCTTGTTCCATAAGTCTAAGAGCCGCAAAAAGTTCTTTGTTGTCCTTTTTTTCCTTTGCTGTCATTTTTACTCGTGCCATTTTGTAATTACCTCTATCCTTAATGTATTTTAAATTGCTTCAAATATATAAACCTTTGAAAAAGTACCTTTTTCAAAGTGTATTTCCTCTTTGTCAACCAACATTTTTATTCCACCGTCATAAGCCTGTAGCACACCGGTAAATTCCTTCTTACCGTCAATAGCTTTAAACAGTTTTACCGTAATTTCTTTACCCAAAGCATATTCAAAGTGATGTGGGCGATTTAGCTCGCGGTCAATACCGGGGGAACAAACCTCTAAATAATATGAGCAGTCGATTGGGTCGGCATCGTCAATTACAGGGTCAATAGCGTGAGATACGTCGGTGCAATCGTTGATGCTAATACCCTCGGGCTTATCAATAAAAATACGCAAATAGTGTGATACGCCTTCTTTAACAAACTTAACGTCCCAAAGCGTTACGCCACACGATTCTACCGTCTCTTTAACCAGGTCGTAGACCTTGTCGGCTATACTTGCCATAAGATTACTTCATCCTTTCTTTGCACATAAAAAGTGAGCGGGAAACCTCCCACTCACCTTTCTAAATCAATATGCTAAATGTATTATAACACAAAATAAAATAAAATCAAGTGTTTTTTATTAATAATTACTCAACCACAACCTCTATTGTATCTTCCGATACAGAAACGTTTGAAACAAATTGATTAAAAAACACTTCCAGACCGGATCCGCCAATATCTATCGCTACGTCTGATATTTCATCGTATGTTCCTGCAAAAATATGATACGCATAATCACCCGTGAGCGGAATTATTAATTCATAATCTTTTTCATCAATTATCTGCTCACCATAAAAGGTAGGCGCTTCATCAAACCACAACTCAATGTAGTCATCACTGCCCCATGCAGTTTCAAGCGGAATTTTGCCAACTGTTTTTGTTGCTATGGTATCTTTTTTATAAAACCAGGATTCAATTTTCAATGCAATTTCGCGGTTAAACGCATAACCCTTCATATCCCTCGACTCACCTACAAGTTTGCCGCCGGAATAAAACTTAATGCCGCCCGGTGTGCTAACCGTGCTACGCCAACGTAATTCTTCTTCGGTAAGCGGGGTGAAGTCAACCTCTTCAAAAAACTTTTCAAGTCCCCTATCGCCACCTATTGGACCGCCCCAATAATCCGGTGAAGATATTGTATTATTAAATATCAAGCCTTTATATTTACCTGTAATCGGCAAAAACAGTGTACGTGTGCCTTTATAAAAAACACCGTTTTTGTCATTTATCTCACGGTCAAAGTTAAGCTCTATTGCCCATTCGCTACGCTTTGTTTCTCTTATAAGATCGGTGGTTGCCGCAAGATTTGTCTCGGCTATCATATCTTTTCCGTTAAACCAAGCCTCTATATGTTGGGCAATTCTTAAATTTAACTCTTTATCGGTGGATATAGTCTCCATACCGCTTTTATAAAAGCGCACTTCATATGGTGTTGTAACGGTACTTTTAATACTTTGGGGTGTTTCGGTTTTAGAAGATTCCTCTTTTTTCGGCGCGTCTTCTATTTTTGAAACCTCAGATGTTGAGATTATTGGTTTTAGTGGTTTAACCGTTTCACTGCTGTCCAAATACGACGTCACGGTATCATCCTTGCGACAGGCGGCAAGCGAAAGCAATAAAATAATCACTAAAAATATTGATATATATTTTTTCATGTCATACACCTCTTTCAATTATATAGTACCATTTACTGCTCGTGCGGTCACATTTATATAATTAAATTTAAAAAATCAAAAAAGCGACCTGTAACAACAGACCGCCTTAATGCCAAACCATATTAAATTATCACAGATAACGATCTGTTATTGCTTGATTATTATACCATGATTAAGCGCCGTTGTCAACAAAACGAAAAATAAGCAATTACTGCGATACCCAGAATTATTCTATACACGCCAAATACTTTGAAATCGTGCTTTTTGATATAAGATACCAAAAATTTGATTGCAAGAATTGATACCACAAAAGACACCACGCAACCAACAATAAGTATTATGATTTCGGCAGTTGTAAAGCTAAGTCCGTCAGCAAAGAATTTTAGTAGCTTTATTGCGCTTGCGCCAAACATAGCAGGTATTCCTAGAAAGAAGGAAAATTCCGCTGCAACGGTACGTGACGTACCGAGTAGCGATGCACCCAAGATGGTAGAGCCGCTACGCGATGTACCAGGCACTAATGACAAGCACTGAATAAGACCTATATATAATGCTGTGCGATACGGCATTTTATTAAGGTCGGTAATTTTTTCTTTTTTCTTTAGGCTTTCTATTACTATAAACAATATACCATAAGCTATAAGCGCGCCTGCAACAACAAATGCTCTGGCGTCACCTGTAAGCATTGCGTCAATCTGGTCATCAAATGCAAGACCTATTATTGCCGCAGGAACACTTGCGATAAGAATTTTTACCCAAAGTAAAATTTTATCTGTATCGACAATTTTTTTACCCTCTTGACGTTTTAAATTAAACGGCCACAGCTTGCTCCAAAAGAGTATTACTACCGCCAAAATTGCGCCAAGCTGGATTACCACCAAAAAGATATCCATAAACTCATTGCGCACATTAAGTTTCATAAACTCGTCAACCAAAATCATATGACCTGTACTGCTTATTGGTAGCCATTCGGTAATACCCTCAACAATACCAAGTATTACCGTTTTAATTATTTCAAAAATATTTGGCATAAATTATGTACCTCATTAAACTGCAGGGCGTGTTATACGCCCTGCAATAATTAAAATTTATTTTTTACCTACAAGCTCTTTATAAAGACCTATATACGCACCTGCAGATGCACCCCAACTGTTATTACAGTTCATACCGCGTCGGCGCAGTATATCCCAACCTTTTTTATCGCTATAGCCCTGAAGCGCACGCCAAACCGACTCTTGCATTTCGTGGGCATTGAAGTTTTTAAAGGTAAAGCCGTTGCCCTCGCCGTCGCCACTATCAGTAATTGTGTCGTTAAGACCGCCCGTTTCACGAACGATAGGCACAGTGCCGTAGCGCAAAGCCACCATTTGTGCAAGGCCGCACGGCTCGCTTTTACTAGGCATTAAGAATATATCGGCTCCTGCATAAATGCGGTGAGCAAGAGTTGCGTCAAAGCCGATTTTAAGACCAACCTTTTCAGGATATTTTTGTGACATTTCATAGAAAAAGCTTTCAAATTCGTATTCTCCCGAACCTAAAATTACAAACTGAACGTCCGCCTGCAAAATTTCTTCAAAAACGTGCTTTACAAGGTCAAGTCCCTTGTGCTTTACAAGTCTGGTAACAATACCAATAAGCGGCGTATCTGCCTTTTCGGGAAGTCCCATTTGTTTTTGAAGCTCTGATTTGTTTATCGCCTTATCAGATAGCGTATCAACCGTAAAGTTTTTAAATATCATTGGGTCGGTTTCGGGGTTATAAACATCATAGTCAATACCGTTTACGATACCCGTTAACTTATACGTAAACTGCTTTAGAATGTTATCAAGTCCGTGCGAATAGTAGGGCTCTAATATCTCACGAGCATAGGTAGGTGATACAGTTGTAACCTTATCAGCGCACTGGATAGCGCCCTTCATAAGATTAACGCAGCCGTCATATTCAACCAAGCTCTCTCTTCCCGGAAGAAGACCAAGCAGGTCGTTGTAAAGCTCCATACCGTACTTGCCCTGATACTGAATATTGTGAATAGTAAATACCGTTTTTATATCGCTATAAAGCGGATCAGCCTTGTAATACTCATTCAAATACACCGGCACCATTGCGGTCTGCCAGTCATTACAATGAATTATATCGGGCTTAAAGTTAATATACGGTAATATTTCAAGTACTGCGCGCGAGAAAAAAGCATAACGCTCGGCGTCATCATAGTGGCCGTAAAGCATATCACGTTTAAAGTAATATTCATTATCCAAAAGATAATAAATAACGCCATCCATATGCGCTTCAAATATTCCGCAGTATTGGCGCCGCCAAGAAACCGGCACGGTAATACTTCCTACAAAGGTCATTTTTTCACGAAGCTCTGGCTTTATGGTACTGTAAAGCGGCATAACCACACGACAACCAACCAATCTTTTGCGTAGTGCCTTTGGCAGTGCGCCCGAAACATCGGCAAGACCGCCCGACATAGCAAATGGCAGGGCCTCGCTTGTTGCAAATAATATTTTCATAAATTTCTCCCAACTTATAGCGTCTGATACTTTTCTACAAAAAATGCTTTATCATCAGTTCCCTTTACAACCATTCCTGCGCTTACAGTTGCATTTTTGTCAGAAACTACATTATCAAGCATAGCGTTTTCACAAACAGTAACACCCTGCATAAGTATACTGTTTTCTACTACAGCGCCCTTATCTACCTTAACGCCTCTAAAGAGCACGGAATTTTTAACCGTACCTTCAATTACGCAGCCTTCTGCAACCAAAGAATTTGTAACACTTGACTGTGTGCCATAGCGGGTGGGCATATCATCACGTGTTTTAGTGTAAATTGGACGGTCTGCATTAAACAAGTCTTTGCGAACAGCGTTGTCGAGCAACTCAAAGTTTGCTCGACGGTAAGCCTTTGGACAGTCCATAATAGCGGCATAACCGGTATGCTCATAAGCCACAACATTTAAAGTGTCAAGATTTGCAGAGATAAGGTCGTCGTTTATGGTGTCACCGCCTGTTTCATAAGAATTTTTAACAAGCTCAACCAGCTTTTCACGAGTAAAAACATACACACCCATACTGCGAATATCGTCTGCGGCAATCTTTTCCGGAAAGCCTGTAAGCACTACCTTGCCCTCTTTGTTTACATCAAGAGCCATTGTGTTATCGCCGTTGGTGATTTTAAGGCCCTTACGACAAACAACAGTGATGTCGGCATTTGAATCTATGTGCTGTTTTACTACCTCGCGAATATTTATATTAGCAACGGTGCGAGCATCATAAATAACAATATATTTTTCTTTGCAACGGGTCATAAAATCCATTGCGCCATAAAGCGCCTCAACATGATTTTGATAAAGACGCACGCGTCTAGCGTTAAAAGGAGGCAATATTCTTATACCACCGCTTTTACGGTCAAGATCCCAATGCATACCGCTACCGAGATGATCCATAAGTGAACGGTATTTTTCTTTTGTTATTATACCGATGTTTGAAACACCTGCATTTACAAGGTTAGAAAGGCAAAAGTCTATTAATCTATATCTACCGCCAAACGGTACCGACGCAATAGAACGCTTTTGGGTTAATTTTTCTATTGCCTCGTCATGAGCGTTTGCAAAAACAATGCCTGCTACACTTGATGAAATCATTATGCTTCCTCCTTTACGTCTTCTGTTATCATTTCTTTAGCGCCTACCGTGGCACCCTTGCCCACCGTTACGCCGCTACCGATAACTGTAATACCAAAGTCATCGGGCGATAATTCGGTAGGATCTTTACCTATTACGGCGTTTTCTTCTACTACAACATCTTCAGCAATTATAGAGTACTTAACCTTGGCACCTTTTTTGATTACAGCACCCGGCATTACGAGAGAATACTCAACCGTTGCACCCTCTTCCACTATAACGTTTTCAAAAAGAATTGAGTAATCCAGTGCACCCGCAACCTCACAACCGTCGGTTATAAGCGAGTGTTCAACCTTTGCAGTATCTGCAATATACTGTGGTGGAAGCGCTACTGTACGTGAATAAATGCGCCAATCCTTGTCAGAAAGATTAAGGTCAATTTTGGGATTAAGCAGGTCAAGGTTTGCCTCCCAAAGAGAGTCAACCGTACCAACGTCTTTCCAGTAATCACTAAAGCGGTAAACCATCATAAGCTCACCATTATTAAGCATCAACGGAATTACATTTTTACCAAAATCGTTATCGGAGTCGGGATTTTCATTATCTTCGGTAAGATACTTTTTAAGTTTTTCCCAAGTAAATACATAAATACCCATAGAAGCTAGCTGACTCTTTGGATTCTTAGGTTTTTCCTCAAACTCGTAGATGCTGCCGTCCTCATTGGTGTTCATAATGCCAAAACGTGACGCCTCTTCAAGTGATACCTCTAATACAGAGATTGTACAAGCGGCACCTGTAGCCTCGTGTTGTTCAATCATTTTAGAGTAGTCCATTTTATAAATATGGTCACCCGATAAAATAAGCACGTACTCAGGATTATATCTTTCAATAAACTCAAGGTTTTGATAGATAGCATTAGCGGTACCCTTATACCAATCACCGCCCTTTTGACCCTGATAAGGCGGCAAAATATGCACACCACCGTTAAGGCGGTCTAAATCCCACGGCTTACCTGAGCCTACGTAATCGTTAAGCTCAAGCGGCTTATACTGAGTAAGAATACCCACGGTATCTATACCCGAATTTGTGCAGTTAGAAAGCGGAAAGTCGATAATACGATACTTACCGCCGTACGGTACTGCAGGTTTTGCTATTTTGCCTGTAAGCACTCCAAGGCGGCTACCCTGCCCACCGGCAAGAAGCATTGCAACACATTTTTTCTTAATCACAAAAACATCTCCTTTTTTGTTTTGCTCTTAATATGATTTATTTTTTTGCATTTTTGTTCTTCTTGGGCACTTTATAGTATGTTACCGAAAGGCCCGGTATGTCAAGCGAAATAGAATTTTCATACCCGTGCATAGCGGTGTTGTCACTCTTATAAGAATCGGCCACGCCGCCCGAACCGCCGTATTTTTGGTCTGCAGAGCTAAACAGCTTTTTGTAACTGCCGCTTACGGGTACGCCTATACGGTAATCGTGACGGTCGACAGGTACAAAGTTGCAAACGCATATAATTTCATCGCCTGCTTTGTTAATTCTTCTGAAAGAAATTATACTCTGCGCATAGTCATCATTAGATATCCAGCTAAAGCCTTCCCAAGAATAATCTATCTCCCAAAGCTGACTGTTTTTAAGATAGAATTTATTAAGGTCTTTAACATATTCGTGCATTTGTTTATGTGCATCATAATCCAGCAACAACCAATCAAGCGCTGAATCATACTTCCACTCAATAAACTGAGCAAACTCTTGACCCATAAACAACAGTTTTTTACCGGGGTGTGCCATCATATATGCGTAAAAAGCGCGTAGATTATCAAACTTTTGGCTGTATTCGCCCGGCATTTTATTTATAAGCGAGCATTTACCGTGTACTACCTCATCGTGTGAGATAGGTAACACAAAGTTTTCGCTAAATGCGTAAAAGAACGAGAAGGTCAAGCAGTCATGATTGTGTTTTCTAAAAAATGGGTCAAGCGACATATAGCGAAGCATATCATTCATCCAACCCATATTCCATTTAAAGTTAAAACCAAGACCACCATCAAATGCGGGCTTTGTAACCATTGGCCAAGCGGTTGATTCCTCAGCGATCATCATAACGTTAGGATTTACGCTAAACGCCGCTTCATTCACTCGCCTCAGCAGCTCAATAGCCTCTAAATGCTCCCGTCCACCGTAGCTGTTTGGTAACCATTCGCCACCGTTTCTGCCGTAGTCAAGGTAAAGCATAGATGCCACAGCATCAACGCGAAGACCGTCTATATGATATTCTTTTAGCCAGAACACCGCGCTCGAAATAAGGAAGTTCATAACCTGAACCTTACCATAGTCAAATACGCAGGTACCCCACTCTTTATGCTCGCCCTTACGGTCGTCAGCATACTCGTAGCACGGTGTGCCGTCAAAACGGTATAGACCGAATTCATCTTTAGGAAAATGAGCAGGCACCCAGTCAAGTATGACACCAATTCCCGCTCCGTGCATAATATCTACAAACTTTTTAAAATCGGTAGGTGTGCCAAAGCGTGAGGTTGGCGCAAAATAGCCCGTCACCTGATATCCCCACGAGCCCTCAAAAGGATGCTCAGTAAGGGGCATCAGCTCTATATGGGTGTAACCCATTTTTTTTACATACTTAGAAATCTCTTTAGCGGCGGTTACATAGTCATAGGTGTTACCGTCGTCAAAGCGGTTCCAAGAGCCTAAATGCACCTCATAAATATTTACGGGCGAATTCATTATATCTTTTTCGCTTTGTGCCGCTTTCCACTCGTCATCGCCCCAAACGTAGTCGTCAAAAGCATATACCTTTGACGCATTGGCAGGTGCCGTTTCAAAATGGCGAGCGTACGGGTCACTTTTGAGTGTAACCTTACCGTCAGACGACGTTACCGCATATTTATAAACTTCATAGTTACTAATTCCGTCTATTTGAGTCTCCCAAACACCGTCGGCAATACGCATCATAGGGTTGGCCGAGGCGTCCCAATCGTTAAAATTACCAACAACACTTACCGACTGAGCTGCCGGTGCCCACACTCGAAACGTAGCCCTGTCCCCAGTTAAAAACGAGCCCAAATATTCATAAGCGTTATTCGTTATTTGACAGTTAAACGCATTATCAAAATCCCTCATTTTTATATCCTTTCTTTAAAATCATACATTTTTACTCATTTATTATATCAAAACATCGTTTTATTTTCAATAGTTTTTGTTAAAAAATGGGAAATATTTTTATTTCCATTTTATGTTTTTTGTGTAAAATATACAAAAAATTGCCATTTTTCTACACAAAGAAATTGCTCAATTGAACTTTTTTGTCTTTTCTTGCAATCTAGGTGGCGCTTCAGTGCTTACAAGAACAGTCTCGTCCCCTATTACTTTAATATCGTTCCAAGGAATTATAATGTCTTCTTCCTTGCCAAAAAGGCCAAAAAATTTGTACCGACCAAAAATTATAATTGCCGTTAGTGTGCCGTTTAAAGTATCGAGCTCTACATCAGAAACAAAGCCCAATACGCAACCATCCTTTACGCAAACCACCTGTTTGTTTTTAAGTTCATCAATTCTACAAAGCATATATATCACATCCTAAAACATAATATGAATATTTATAATACAAAATAACTTGACTAAATTATTTTGGCTTGATATAATGTTTTAGCAAATTGAATTTGCTGGTGTAGCACAGTCGGTAGTGCATTCGATTCGTAATCGAAAGGTCGACAGTTCGAATCTGTTCACCAGCTCCAAAAAACTCCTTGAGATTTCTCAAGGAGTTTTTTCAGTTATATTCGCCTTTTGGTGAGTGATATTGCCCTTTGGACAGTTAAGAAACTAATATAATATCGTCCTGTGCGAATCACGGAATATCACTAATACCTTGTCTCTTCACCGATTTTATGCTATAATACACCAAAGCATGTATACACAAATTCTTTGCTTTTATGCGAAAGGGAATTTTAATTATGTATAAATATGACTTGCACATTCATACGGCTGAATGTGATAAATACGCGTGGGTCGGCGGAGCGGAAATTGTAAGACGTTATAAAGGCACAGGTTATGACGGACTTGTTATTACCGACCATTATGAAAGCAGGATGCTCGATTGGTTCAAGGACGAAATCGGTACAAATGATAAAGAAAAAATTATTAACCGATATCTGCGCGGATATTATTCTGCACGAAACGAGGCTGAAAAAATAGGCTTTACTGTTCTTTGTGGCGCAGAGGTGCGCTTTGAAGGTAATATAAATGATTATCTTATCTACGGTCTTGAAGAGCAGGATTTTTATAGCCTACCCCTTTTAAACAAACTGCAAAACATTGAAGAACTATCAGCCGTACTACCCCAAAATGCCATAATTGTGCAGGCACATCCCTTTAGAAATGGTATGACTGTATGTTCTTCAAATAATATTTTCGGCATAGAAGGATATAACGGCTGTACCGAAAAATTCCGTAACGAAATGGCAAAAATGTTTGCAAGTCATTACAAAAAAGCGATTACTTCCGGTTCGGATTTTCACGAGATTTCAAAGCTTGCTAAGGGCGGTATAGAAACACACAAAAAAATCAATTCTCCTATTGATTTAGTTAATATACTAAAAAGCGGTGATTATAAAATAATTGAAAGCTATTAGACTGAAAATAAAAATTATTTTTGTCAATACTAAAATTGGACTTGATATATTGTTGAATTATGTCAAAAAATATGATAAAATGTTTTTATTAAAACTTAGACCGATGGGAGTCTAACTAAATGATAGAAATTAAAACATATTGCGGTCATATCCGCAATCATAAATCTTTATGTGAACAATTAGGTATTGACACTGCCTTGCCACGCGAAGAAAAAGAGAGTCAAATAATCATTGCCGCTTATAAAAAATGGGGCGGCGATATGGCAAATCACATCTACGGTATGTTTAGCTTTGCTTTATACGACACCGATACCGATACCCTGTTTTGCATGCGTGACCAGTTTGGCACAAAGCCGTTTTATTATTACGTTACCGATAGCGGCGAGCTGCTTTACGGCACCACCATACGTGAGATTATGGAAAGTGACGGCTTTAATAAAAAACTCAATCAAAAAATGCTTCAGATATATCTCACTATGACCTACACCACGGGTGAGGAAACCTTTTTTGAGGGCGTTAAAAAGTTATTGCCGGGGCGTTTTATGACCTTTAAAAACGGTGAAATTAAAATCACCCGCTATTTCCGCCCTACATTTGAACCCGACAATTCAAAAACACTTGACGAGTGGGCAGACGATATTCACAACACCCTCGAACAAATTATGACCGAGGTTAAATCAAGCGACGAATACGTTGAGTCATTCCTTTCGGGAGGCGTTGATTCGTCTTATGTTTTAGCGGTGTCTGATGCGCCTGCAGCTAATAGCTGTGGCTATGACGACAGCCGACTTGACGAATCGGGGCTTGCACGCGAAACGGCCGATATTTTGGGTCGCAAATTTAACCGCTGTGTTATTACACCCCAAGAGTATTTCGACATAGTGCCCTACGTTATGTATAATATGGAGCAGCCTTTGGGTGATGCGTCGGCTGTGGCGTTCGCCTTGGGTTGTATTGCTACCGCCAAGGGTACAGGTATTTGCTATTCGGGCGAGGGCGCCGACGAATTTTTTGGCGGATACAATATGTACCGCAATGCCGAGCGCTACGGCGATAATCTTAAAACCTTTTACGTCGGCAACACCAACATTATGAAGGAAGACGAAAAGCGCAAAATTCTTAAAAAATATTATGAAAACTTTGAGCCGATTGATTTAGTTCGCGATATTTACGAGGGAAATGAGGGCCTTGACCCCCTTTCAAAAATGTCGGACGTAGATATTCAGGTTTGGCTTGAGGGCGATATTTACCTAAACGTTGACAAAATGAGCCGCGCCGCAGGGCTGGAAGTTCGTATGCCGCTTACCGATATGCGTATCTTTGATATAGCGCGCCATATGCCGTCAATCCACAAGGTAAACGACGAGCAAAACAAGGTGGCTCTTCGCACAGCCGCCGCAAAGGTGTTGCCTGAAGAAATCGCATTCCGTAAAAAACTCGGCTTTGTAGTGCCGATACGTATGTGGATGGCAGACGAGCGCTATAACAGCGACGTGATTCGCCTTTTTAACAGCGATATTGCGGACAAGTTCTTTAACCGTGACGAAATAAACAAAATATTTAACAATTACCTAAACGTTGACTCTGACAACTGGCGCAAGGTGTGGACAATTTACACCTTCCTTGTATGGTATGAGGAGTATTTTGTAAAAAGATAAGATTAAACCACCCAAACCATTTGGTTTGGGTGGTTGTTTTTTAAGATTATATTAAATATCTTTTAACCTGCTTGTCCGCACACTTTTTATGAGTTATAATATGCGTGGTGATTATATGAAAACTATTTTAAAAATAATTGTTGCCGCTATTGGCGCGGTTATTACACTAAACGGCGCGGCGCTGTTTTTTGTATCAAACGTAAACCTTGGCAATTTTTTAAGTATTGGCTTGGGTGCTGTAATTATTTTGATAGCACTACTCTTTAATAAGCTTGCTCAGTGGCTTAAAATTTTGTTGCTGTCGGGCATCGGTGTGGCGGTTGTTTTATCATCGATTTTAATTGCGGACGGCAAAAACGATACCGTTACCTACAGCGAAGATGCTATTATAGTTCTGGGTGCGGCAGTACATGGCAAAACTCCAAGCCGCACGCTAAGATACAGGCTTAAAAAGGCTGTAGAATATCATGAACAAAATCCTGATGCCATAATTATAGTTAGCGGAGGTCAAGGCGCGCAAGAGGATATATCTGAAGCCGAGGCTATGAAAATATATCTGATAGAAAATGGTGTAGCGAGTGATAAGATCATAAAAGAAGATAAATCGACAAGTACAACCGAAAACTTTGCCTTTTCAAAAGAAATATTAGATAAAACCTTCGACAACGATTATGCCGTAGCGTTTGTTACAAACGAATATCACATATTGCGCGCTTCACTTTGTGCCAAACGCGCAGGTCTTGAAAACACAACTCATCTACACTCAAACACAACCCTTTCTTATCTAATATCCGGAACGCTTCGCGAATGTTTGGCTGTAGTAAAATACATTATATTCAAATAACAAAATTCTCCCTTCTTGTAAGGGAGAATTTTTTTAATACTTTCTTATTTCCAAAGAATCATCATCGGTGCCTTTTTCTATTTTGCGAATAACAATATAGTAGCTGTAATCGGAATTTACCTTTACCTCTACCCTGTCGCCCACTCGCTTACCCATTATTGCGCTGCCCAGAGGTGACTCTTTGCTTATGATACTTTGAAACGGGTCACGGCGAAGCGAGGTGGCAATACGCACCGTTTCTTCCTCGGCATCTTCTTCTACATAATAGGTCACAGTATCAAATAAACCTACTACGTCGTCGGCACTTTCGGTATCAATAATAATTGCAGTCTTAATCATATTTCGCAAATATCTTATACGGCTCTCGTTTTTGCCGCGCTCTCGTTTTGCGGCGTGGTACTCAAAATTTTCGGACAAGTCGCCAAAGCTGCGGGTAAATTTTACCTCTTCAATTATTTTGGGGCGCAAAACGCCTATGCGGTAATCAAGCTCATCCTGCATCTTTTTTATATCTACTTTTGTAAGTTCGTCATACATTTAATATCACCTATCTTTTAAAACAGTATAACATTATAAGACTTTAATTTCAAGCCGATTGCCGCCTTTGCATCCTTTTCCAACTGATAAAGCCGTACAAATCGTTAAACAAAAATATAATAAAGCATACCACTGTCGAAACGTAAGACGTATCACTAAATGATGCCAGCACCCACAGCACAATAAGAACGACGTCGTTCATAGCATATACAAGTGCGTAATACGGACTGCGCCTAAAGGTTAGATATGCCGCTATAAAGCTTGTGGTGACAGACACCGTGCTTGGCAGCAAATTCGCCGTGCCCAATGCTTTTAATATAAAATAAAAAATTATTGTTACCACAGCAGATAAGCACAGCATAAAAACAATTTCTTGCTTGCTGATTTTATTTACGGCAACCTCGGATTTATTGTTTTTGTACGGATTTTTAAGCCATGTAACAAGCGCTACTATAGCCATTGGCACCGTCATACCAAGATATGTTATCATCTCACCAAAGTAGGCAAACGAATAAGAGATAACGCCATAAAGCGCACCAAAAATTATCATTAAAACCTGACCTATAGGATTGCCCTTTGCGCAGTATATAAGAGAGGTTGCGCCTACAAGTGACGCTACCAAGGTCAAATATCCGTCACCGCCAAACGCAAAAAACGATATTATTATAAACAAAAGTGAAGACATCCATAACGCCCACTCAACTTTTGAAAAATATTTTAATTTCATCATAAAACACCTCAAAAAAAGTATCCGTACTATACATCTTCAAAGACCTAACGATGTATAAACGGATACTTATGTATCTCACTACCCGGTGGCAGTAATTATTCTGTTTTAGACATTATATCATCTTTTTTAAAAAATTCAATCCCTTTAATTATAAAGCGGGAATTTGCACTATAAATTCCACAAATCCGTCATAGCAATTCACTTTGATATTGCCTTTGTGTGAAGTGGCTATTGCCTTTGCAATGGCAAGGCCAAGCCCGTAGTGCTTGCCATCACCGTTACGGGCGGTATCCACACGGTAAAAACGTTCAAAAATCTGCTCGCGTTGTTCTGCGGGAATTTCATCGCCTTTATTGATTACAGAGAGCTTCGCAAAACCGTGTTCTTTTGTTAAAGTCAACCAGACTTCACTCGCGCCTTTACCGTGACGAATAGCGTTATCAAGCAATATGGACACGATTTGTTTTAACTGTGTGCTATTGCCAATCACACCGACATTGCTTGTAATGTTTGTGTTCAAAGCAAGTCCCTTTTCAAAGGCAACACTTTCAAACGGGAGCGATTCGCCGGCAACAAGACGGCTAAAATCTATACGTTCCGTCCGTGGTGTTACATTCTCGGTTCGCGCGAGGTCAAGAAGCTGACCTACAAGAATTCCCATACGCTCATTTTCGTATTGAATATTCTGCAGCCACTGATTGTCCCCCAACTCACGTGAAAGCAGCTCCGCATTGGCGCCTACAACTGATACAGGTGTTTTAAGCTCATGACCCGCGTCAGATATAAACTGTTTTTGTTTTTTATAGCTATCTTCCAACGGGTTTACAATTTTTCGGGCTAAAAACACCGCCAAAAAGAAAAACGCAACAAGTGCAACTGCACCAAATATTAGCGTATAGCGAAACAGCGTCATTGCGCTTTCATTTACGACGGTATTATCCATAAAAGCGACAAGGGTATATCCGCCCTTATCCACCTTGTAAAAAGTAAGATTATTTTCTTTCCCGCTTGTTTTTTCACCTTTTATAATGCGTTGAGCCAATTTGCCCAGATCATCATCAGTATGAACCGTGGGTGAATTGTTTTTTGTTTCAAGTATTTCGCCCTCATATGAAACCGCTACCGAATAAAACGTAGACAGCTTAAATTTTGGCGAGTCGGGATCAAATTCTGAATTAAAATTTGGATTCCCGTCAGGTCGCGGTCTTGCCGACGGAAACTGATTTATTGATTGCTGAAGGGTGTACATTTCCGCATGGACTTTCAACATACGGTTGTTTTGATTTTTCATTTCCAAATAGCTGGATGTGTAAATCACACCAAGCGTTCCGACCCACAAAAGCACCAATATAGACATAATGGCGGCAACGATTTTTCTTCTTGATTTTTTAAACATCGTCACACCTCAATTCGTACCCTATACCTCGCACCGCCTTTATCTCGGTTTTTGCTTCAACAAAGTTGAGTTTTTTTCGCGTGAAAGACATATATACCTCTACATTGTTATATTCGGCTTCACTTTCAAAGCCCCAAATTTTTACCGCCAATTGTTCACGGGTAAGAATTTGCCCGCCGTTTGCTATCATATATTCGAGTATGCGATACTCTTTTTCACCCAATCTTACACTCAGCCCATTGGTTGCACAAGACAAAGTAAGAGTATTTATATCTAAGATAACATCACCAAAACAAAGATTGCCGTCTGCGGTTCCAAGTGTTCTTCTGCCAAGAGCACGCAGCCTTGCAAGAAGCTCCTTTGTCATAAAAGGCTTAGTAAGATAATCGTCGGCTCCGCTGTCAAGACCTGTAACCTTGTCGTCAAGTTCGGCCTTAGCGGTGAGCATAAGTATAGGGGTGGTGATAGCTTCATTGCGAACGCGTTTTGCAATTTCATATCCATTTATTCCGGGAATCATAACATCAAGAATTACAATATCGTAAATATTGCTTTTTATTGCGGCAAGACCATCAAGACCATCGGCAAAATGGTCTACCTCATAATTTTCAAGGCGAAGTATTTCACACAACGCCTGTGCCATTCTTTTTTCATCCTCAACAAGTAAAAGCCTCATCCTTATACCTCCCAGCAAAACAATTATATCATAAAAAACATATAAATGTTAAATGTTTTTTAAGCAATCATTTTACTTTATATCCCCAATATGTTTTACGATAATAATATTCCTGAAATTCCGAAAAATCATCAAACTCTTTAAGCTCGTATTTATCGATATAACTAAAAGAAATAATTCTATCGTCATCGCTTATCCAACACTGATATTTTTTGTTCTCTGCCCTGCTTTTATCTTTCAACACTGTTTCCCCTTCGTTATGTTTTGAAAAGCGTTATTTAGCACGATTTTGTTTTATCAGTTCATATCGCTCGTCGCACATTGAAGCAACTTCGGGTGAGTGACTTACCAAAATAACGCATTTACCTTGATTTGCAAGTTCGCGAAAAATATTCATAATTTCATTTTGTGTCTCGGTATCCAGATTTCCCGTAGGTTCGTCAGCAAGAATAATATCAGGATTATAAGAAAGAGCTCGAGCGATAGCTACACGTTGTTGTTGACCACCAGACAGCTTTAGAACACGACGATTAGCCTCGTCCTCTTCGAGTCTAACGCTGCGAAGCAGCTCAATGGCTCTTTGCTTTTTGCTGTTTGTTTTATATCCGGCCACATCCATTGATAAAATAACGTTTTCAAGGGCGGTGTATTTTGTAATCAAATTAAAGCTTTGAAATACCACGCCGATGTATTTGGAACGGAAGGTATATTTATCGATTTGAGCAACGTTTTTATTATCGTAAATAATTTCACCGCTGTTTGGCAATGCCAGTCCGGAAAGAAGCGACAAAAGCGTAGTTTTACCGGCGCCGGATTTGCCTACAATGCAGTACATTTTTCCTTTTTCAAACTCGTAAGAAACATTTTGTAATACAGGCGTTTTATCATATGAAAAGCAGATGTTTTGAAGTGATAAAATAGACATAGCTTTTTTCTCCTTTCTTAATCTCTGTTTGCAAGAATCTTTAACGGATCATAGCGCATAATGAATGTTACCGATGCCATACTTGCCACTAGTGTCAATAGCAGACCCACGCCAAGCATTTGAAACACAACGGTCAGATTCATTGCGGAGTTTACTTCGGTAATATAATTCTCGGCACCGCTCAACATATTTTCAAAAGGATTTTTTCTTCCTCCGTCCATATCATCGGGCGCATCCGAAGGCGTTGCGCCGGGCATACTGCCTATGTTACCGTTGGGGAAGCCACCGCCAAAATCACCGGGACGACCAAAGTTTTCTTCCATTTGTGTTTGCTGTGAATTTTGACTTTCAACTTGACCCGCTAAAAGCGCATTCGTAACAGGAACAGAGCTCACCGCTCCTATACCGGCACCGATGATTACGGCAATCATAGTAACAACAAGGATTTCACACATAAACTGTGTGGCAACCTTCCATTTTTTCATACCCATTGCAGTCAGCACGCCAACCTCATATTTACGTTCACGCACATTAAAGATATTTAGAACAATGAGAATGATTGCGCCGATTATAAGAATAACAACGAGGAACCACCCTGCCATAGTGCTGAGCGTATTTAGTGGAGTTAAACTGTTTTCAAAAGCGGCAAGGTCAGGAGAAGATACGGCGTAAGAATCATCAAGACCGAGTGTACGAACCTCTTCCTCAAAAGCATAATACTTATCGGTATTTGCAAAGACATAGGCAGCCGCGATAGAACCGGTAACGGCACTATCACTTTCTCTACCTGTATTCTCATCGGTAATGGTTGTCGAAACCTCATCCGAAGCATCGAGGATTGTCTGCAACGAGGCAGCACTCATATAAATTTGGTTGGCAGGATCTTGGCTCTTGCCAAACATAGACATAGAAAAGTCGTTGTTTGCACTGCTCGTATAAAGTCCTACGATTTTGAGTTCATAGGTTTCGGTCTCTACAGACGGGTTTGTAAGGATAATCGTATCACCTACAGACAACTCATTGAAAATTGCAAGTTCTTCAGAGATAACACATTCTTTCTCGGTTGTGCCTTCCTCGAACATCGTACCGCCTTCCAAAACGGAAGCCGTACCGTCAATAAAGGCAGTCATAGAACTGTCGCTGCTGTAACCTATAACGGAGAAATCCGACGAGCTTAACATTCCTTTGCCGCCACGATCACCGCCGGGAAAACCCTTTCCACCGCCGAAGCCACCAAGATTGGAGTTTGATTCGCTTTCCTCGTCCTCGGTTTCATCGGTTACAGGTTCTAAATCGTCATTGCCGTTAAAAGCGGTGGTAAGGGTATAATAAAAATCCTGCACCGACTCAGCATCTGCGTATGTTTGATATTCTTCAAGGGTCAGCGAAGACGCATTCCCCATCATATCTTTAAACTGGTCACGGTCAAAGCCGCCTCCCTGACCTTTTTCGCCGCCCATCATATCGTTCATCATAGAGCTTCTATCATACGATATGGTAGCGGTAATATTCAGTTCTGCAAGTGTGTTTTCTTTTGCACTTTCAGCAGCCTGCCTGATAGATAAACCCAAACAGGCCGAAACAGAAATCACAAGAACAATAATGCCTATTAAAATGTTGCGCCCCTTTGATCTTGAGATACATCTTACTGCGTTTTTTATAATGTACATAACTTTTCTTCCTTTCTTGGAATTTGATCCTATGTTGCATCATTATACAAAGTAACATTGAAGAAAGATTGAAATGAAATGTAATTATAAAAACAAAAAGCGCACCCAAAAGGATACGCTTTTAAATCCGGCGGAGTAGGAGAGACTTGCTCGGCGACAACGTCGCCGACACGCACCCGAACTTTTTAAATGTCCACCGGACATTTAAAATCGACTAAAGCCGACCGTTCTTTTCAAGTCTCTCCAACCAAAAATACAAAAGCAAAGAAGCATACCCAAAAGGATATGCTTCATTACTTGGCGGAGTAGGAGAGACTTGAACTCTCGCGCCGGTTACCCGACCTACGCCCTTAGCAGGGGCGCCTCGTCACCACTTGAGTACTACTCCAAATGCTTACGCTCTATTTAATATTTGATTGTGCACCACTTTAATATTTTATAGGTTCCTCGGCTTCGTGCCCTCTTGCGGTGCCCGATGACTCGATGCTGCCGCATCTCACTTATCGACCGCTGCGCCAACAAATACTCGCTGTATCGTCCACCGGACGCGCTCGTATGTGTTGCCCGTCACCACCCCAGTACTACTCCAAATGCCGAACGGTTAAACCTTATAAAATAAAAAATGGCGGAGAGGAAGGGATTCGAACCCTTGTGGCTTGCGCCAAACGGTTTTCAAGACCGCCTCGTTATGACCGCTTCGATACCTCTCCGTGTGCAAAAGCCATTTTAACATAAACAAAATCAATTGTCAACAATAACTTTATTATTTTTTTGAAAATTTTGCTTGACATTACCTTTCAAGTGTGGTATATTATTCAAGCACGAAAAAACGCTGGTGTAGCTCAGTTGGTAGAGCAGCTGATTTGTAATCAGCAGGTCGGGGGTTCGAGTCCGTCCACCAGCTCCACCCTTTTTCGTGAATTTAATAAGGGAGATTTCCCGAGTGGCCAAAGGGGACAGACTGTAAATCTGCTGGCTAAGCCTTCGGTGGTTCGAATCCACCATCTCCCACCAAACAAAAAGAGATTTGCTTCGGCAAGTCTTTTTTTGTTTGGTGGAATGAAGCGTTCCCTTACGGGAACATTAAGCAGCCTTCGGCTATGAAGACGCTTACGCTAATGAAGTGTGCCTACGGCACGATAAGGAACGCTTTGCTTCATAAATTCGTAAAGCGAATTTGCATCATGGCGGCAACGCCGCCGCTTCATATTTGCGGAGCAAATGCTTCATTATCACTCCGCCAACGGTGGAATATCACTAAAATTTCCGTCAAGATGAATTTGAAACACCGAAACATAATAATAGGCAGATTTAGCAATTAATAATTACTAAGTCCGCCCTTTTTCTATTTGTTTTTATCTTTCAATCTTGCTTTTGCTTCTTCAACAGTTTCGCCGTCTTTTGTGAGGTAGGCATCGACAAACTTATCTTCGAGCTTGGTGTAACCACCTACAACCCCTTGTTCGATTTTTTTGTAGCCTTCTACCACACCTTTTTCAATTTTTTTGTAACC
>SVOH01000003.1 GCA_015066515.1 Oscillospiraceae bacterium
TCCTGAAAATCATACGACTGAAACACACCCGTATTTATCTTCGCTGCGATCTGATTTAGGTTGTTACCGATGCGCTTGAGCTCGATCAACAGCGGCTTTACATCCTCTGCAACGTGGATGGGTGTTTCGAGCGAAAGCGAAACGATATAATAAGGTCTGTGCTAAAATTAAGTTGCTGTGTTAAACGAAGGATGTTTGGTTTCTCGCAACATCTATCTCTTGGATTGTACCGTGAGAACGAGAGAATCATATGTAACAAACAGGTATCGGTTCCAACCTTATCGTCCACATCTCATATGCCTATGAGCTGCCATGCAGAAGTATCATCATACCAATCGTGGATCATCGCAAACCGAAAAAATGTTGTCGCTATTTCGGTTCGGCACATACGCTTATCGCTCGCTCACTTGTTTGAGGTCTTGGCGGCGTTGTCCATCTTTGCTTTCCTGTTAAGGCCACGACGGCTTTGTACCCGACATCCTTTTTTATTCAATTGTAAGCACCATTTTCCATTGGTGCAACCTCATTATAACAACCAAAAATCACCTTGTCAACACCCCGAAAACCGCATAGCAACAAGGTTTTCACAAAAAAATCGTCCATTATTTCCATACAGTATTTTTGTTTATTTTGAGTAGTTTTTAATAATAAATATTCTGCGAAAATTTTTTTGAAAATTTTTTTGATCTACTATAATTTTGGCGTTTTCGGGCGTTAATTTGCCCCACGTTGCGATTAAAAAGAAAAAGGCGAGTGTTTACTCGATTAAGCAAACACCCGCCTTAAATCGCCTTGTTTTTATCCACCGTAGTTTTCTTTGCTCATACAGATGCAGACATACCATTTATCGTTTGCTTTGGTTACGCCTACAGCAATGTATGGATACTTGGAGCTGCCGACATACGACCAGTGACCTTTGCTGTGATGAAAGCCGTCTGCTATACGCTCAGACATACTTTCTGCCGTACCGAACCATTCCCCCATACCTATGGCTTCTCGGTTGTAACCCTGATAGTAACTATCCTCGGCGGTCATACCGTAGAGAGTCATATCTACAAATTCGCCGTATTTTAATTCTTTACACACATCACGAATATCTGTGTGGGAAAAGTTAGTCGTAAGCTCATTTGCTCTGTACCGTGCCACATCAGTCAGTCCGGGGAGTATCGTAGCTGTCTTATCTCCCTGAGATATACGATAAGCATTAATCTTTTCTATGACACACTTTCCGATATCCGCAGGATCAACCTCTGGCCACTGTATCCTCACATATATTTCTTCTTGCAGATCTTCATCCTTTGTCGGTGCTTCTTTTGGCTCAGTACTTTCCGCCGCCGACGGTTTTGCTATTTCAGTAGGCTTTGTTTCCTCTTTCGGCTTTGCCGTTGTTGGAGACGCTGTGGCGGTCACAGTTGGTTTGGTTGCCTGATCCTTGCTCACGGTCGAGGGAAGCTCTTTTTCTTTCTCTGTAGGTTCTACCGCCGCCATAGGCGGTGTCGTTTCGGTAGGCGTTTCTGTTATTACCGTTTCCAATAATGTTGTAGGCGGATTTTCCGTAGGCGGTGGTGCGGTGTTGCCACCGCATCCTACCATACTGATGAGCACCCCAAAGCAGAGAAGAAGGATAATGAATTTTCTCATATATCCTCAACCTCTTCTAATCCTTGCATCACTTCTGCCATTATGCGTGTTGCGAGAATAAATCCCGAACTAAATGCTTCGCGCTCGGTGATGCAAGACAATTCGCTTGTGCAGTCCTTGAACTTTTCAAAGGTTTCTTTCTGCTTTTCTGTAAGTCCTGCGTTGAGTTCTTCCTCGTTTTTGCATATCAGTTTGACGAGTTTGTCCACTCTCGTCCCTCGCTTGATATACCTTTCGTGCGGACTGATGTTGCCATAGTATAAATCTTCAAGTGTTGTCATGTGCTTTGCACTCCTTTCTTTTGCAACACAAACATATACTACACTAATTCTCACAAGTCCAGATGTTTTTCATATTTTTATAACATTTTTTCACAAACTCTTGCGAAATTATTTTGTTTGTGTTATAATAAAGATGATTTAAGGAGGAGAGATAAATGGCTGTTTCTTATAATAAACTTTGGAAATTACTTATAGATAAAAAAATAAGTCGTGCAGATTTAAGAAGAATGGCAGGTATTTCACCTAATACAATGACAAAAATAATTAGGGATGAAGAAGTTACATTAACTGTTCTTGGAAAGATTTGCGAAACATTAAATGCTGATATTGGAGATATTGTCGAATATGTTGGTGCAACACATCAGGAGGATTTTCAATGAATCATACTACAGATAATATTTCCGCAAATATTCCCTTTGACTATATTTCTAATACCGATTGCATTCAAGGAATGAAATCATTGCCTGAAAATTGTGTCGACATTATCATAGCCGACCCTCCATATAATCTTTCAAAAAGTGGTGAGTGGAAATGGGATAATAGTATCAGTTTGTCCGGTATGGGCGGTAACTGGAATATAACAAATGAAAATTGGGACGACATGTCTTTGGAAGATTATTTTAATTTCACTTTTGCCTGGCTAACCGAAGCAAAAAGAATACTTAAACCCACTGGTTCAATGTGGATATTTGGCACATATCATAACATTGGAATTATTAATATTGCTTGCCAAATGCTCGGAATAGAAATTATCAACGAGGTGGTTTGGTACAAGAAAAATGCTTTTCCCAACCTTTCTGGAAGAAGACTGACCGCAAGTCACGAAACCATTCTTTGGACTCATTCTGGTGGTAAAAAACGAAATTATTATTTCGATTATGAGTATTCAAAAAATGGAGATTTTTCCGATGATACGCTGAAATCTGTTGGAAAGCAAATGCGCACAGTATGGGATTTATCAAACAATAAAAAACAAGATGAATTAAAATACGGTAAACACCCTACGCAAAAACCAATTAAAGTTTTAACAAGAATGATAAAAATATCTTCTAAACCAGGTGATATCCTACTCACTCCGTTTGCTGGAGCAGGCAGTGAGTGCGTAGCTGCCAAAATAACTGGAAGGCATTATATTGGTTTTGAGCTCGAGAAAGAATACTGTGAAATCGCCGAGAAACGATTAGAACACACTGAGCCTGAGAGTGGCGAACAAATAACTTTATTTCAAACTTTGGAAGGAAGTAAGCAATAAATATGTTTAAACCTGTTATAAAATGGAGCGGGAGCAAACGGTCTCAAGCTGCAAAAATCAAATCTTATTTTCCTGAAACTTTTAACTATTATTATGAGCCGTTCGTTGGAGGCGGTTCAATGTTATATGCAATAAATCCATCCAAGAGCATTTGTGGTGACATTTGCGAACCTTTAATCAATCTTTGGAAAGAAATACGAGATAATCCTGAAGAATTGGCTCAGAGTTATTCGATACGTTGGTCTCGACTACAAAATGAAGGTTATACAGCATACTACGAAATAAGAGATACTTTCAATAAAAACAAGTCTCCTTATGATCTTTTGTTTTTATCGCGCACCTGCGTTAATGGACTAATTCGGTTTAATGATAAAGGGGAATTTAATAATTCTTTGCATTATTCGAGACCAGGTATAAACCCAGATAGTCTGAAAAATATTATTCTTGATTGGTCATCTCATATACAAGGTGCAGAGTTTTTAGCAAGTGACTATATTGCAACAACAGAAAGCGCAAAAACAGGGGATATTGTGTATTTAGATCCACCTTATTTTCATACTAAAGGACGATACTTTGGAACTATTGATTTTAAAAGATTTTTAGACTATCTTGATGATTTAAATAGAAGAGGGATAAAATATATATTGTCTTTTGATGGAATTAGAGGAAAAGAAAATTATACGGTAGATTTACCCAAAGAGCTTTACAAACGCCACGAATTTATATCTTCCGGCAATTCAACATTCAAAAAGGTAATAGAAAAAGAGACTGAGGAAGTTCTCGAGTCTCTTTATCTAAATTATTAATTATTTAAAAACAAATTGATTGTCGCCGGTAGCCTTATATTTTTTTACAATAAAATCTTTTATAATCTTACTGCGTTCAGTGGATGGGATGATTTCAATCTCCCATCCTATTTTTCTTTCTGTAAATATTGGATCCATAATAAATAACATTTCGCATTTTTTCTCTAATACTTTTTCAGTTGGCTGCGCATATTTTCTTAAATATGCTGCTGCGGAAACAACTTCAAAGTCATTAAAGTCAACTCTTTCATCTCCCCATTTCCAATTTAAATTACGGCAAGGACAAAGTTTTCTCTTGGCGCTTGGTACAAAGTCCAGCAACTTTTTAATATATGTAATAAGCGCTATGCCAACATCTTTTTCAAGGTCAAAAGATTTTTCTTTTGATTCTATCGATAATAACAACGGCTTTTTGAACACATTAGAAATTTGTAGGATGTGATCAGGTCGTTTACCCTCAATAAATTTACTTTCCCTTGGCAAAGATACCCACCGATTTTCAAAGCCCTTTTTATCTATGATTGAAAAACCACTCCAATCACCACCTGGCGGATTGCACATTCCTTCAAAACAGATCTTTCCTAAAACATGTGTAAAAAGATAATGTATTCCCGTGTCTACATCGTCTTCAGTATAATTTACAGGTGTATTAGAAAAAATCGGTTTGGGCATTATTGATTTACCGACTCCTAATGAATTATAATGCTTTTTTATATCTGTTGTTTCAAAAAGACGAACAACATCATAGCCAACTTTGGATAAAACCGGTGCATCAATCAGAACAAAATTATTAAGTGATAATATAGAACGCCAAAGTCCGTTCCTTTCAGCCAACTTGTATGGTTCTGAATCTAACAGTAATAAATTTCTTTCAATAATTGGTCCATAAATGTAAGACATAACATCCACATCACAAGAGGACAACATCGCAGCAAACGGAAGCAAGCCACGGTCAGGTCGTGCATCATCACCTTTTGGCTTAAAGCCTTTAAACAACGCAACAACTAAATGCTTATCTGTAGATCCAATTGAATTAATAATATCTGTGTTAATGGTAGAATATATTTTACTTATTTCTTTTGCAAAAGCAGGTCTATCATTTGCTGAAATTATACCAAAGGGCAGCTCTTTTGAGGCAAATCCTATACCATATTTATCCATTAGTTTAACTATCTTTGCAGATTGACCATGCTGCCCCTTTGCGGTAACTGTTTTGTGAAAGCCGAATCGCCGTTTATTGACAGCAAAATCAATTATATCCCCAGTATCCAAATCGTGAATTTCTGCCCATTCAATGTCTGTAAAATTCTTTTTACTATCTGTTCTCTGCGATAAAAATCGAATTACATTCATATTCTTATCAAGAAGACACGCTTCCTCGTTAGAGGTGCTCTCTCCCAACATTAGTTTTATAATATATACTCCTAATTCTTTTGTTCCAAAATTATCTTCATCAAAATCTTTCAAAGTTGATTCTTTCTGTCTATCAAATTCTTCGGATTTCGTATACAATTGTGTGACCAAGTTTCCTGTTGTTTTAGAGTAATTAACATAGCTATATGCTACGGCTGTATTAGGCAAACGCACATTTTTCCTCTCACGCGTTTTTTTATCTAATTCATATTTACCAATGTCAACGACATAAATGTACGGACAACCTGTACGCCCAACTGAAAATGCACGTGCGCTTCGTTGCCATGCCTGATTCCCAGCTTGTAGTGCAGAACAAAACTCGATACTTAATAATATTTTTTCTTCAGTATGATCATTTAATTTTGATATAACAATATCAGGTGTTTCATCAAAATAACTTCCAGCTTCTTTTAACGCATCAAAGATGTTGCCTTCCCATCTCTTCTTTTTATTCTTGTTGAAACCAGGCAGTAACTCTAATCTCCAGTCTACAGATGTTCTTGCATATACTGTTTTAAACTCAATTGCTATGGTGGACGGAGAAATTAGGGATGTGTGTATTTTCTTGGGTCTAAGTGTATTTACTATTATTTTGGCAATTCGTTCACACTCAACGATAAGTGGTAAGATTATTTTTGGCGTTGAATGATTTTTGAATCGGAGTTAACAAAGGCGTTTCGAAGCAACAAGGATCTATATCATTTACTGCGTACTGCGAATATCGCTGAAACGCTCTATGAAAATATTTTGCACCTTCATAAAGAAATTCACTTGTTCCCAATTGGCACGATTTCACATCTTTACGATACTGTTCAATAAAAATAGAAATCATATTAAAAGTAATATTTTCAATATTGGGAGTATTTGTCTGCCTAAGTATCTCTCGTTGGAGTTCAGAACTACACATGTTAAATCGTGTGTAGATATTTCTTAAATGCTTATGGTTAGGATATAACATAGAAGAAATTTGACATAATGATAAAAAAACTAAATCTTCCTCATTGTCGATAATAAACATTTTAGCACTTTCCTGGAGACTCTTTTCATATGCTTTTTTCTCAAATTGCTCTCTTTCTTTTTCGTGGTGTCTTTGCATCCAATATATTAATAGTGAAACAAAAATTGTCGCAATCAAAGAGAGTCCACCAATAATTATTTGAATAAAATCTGCAATTGGAATTCCAAAAATCATATAGATACCTCGTTAATAAGAAAATTTATTTATCAAAGCGTTTACGCTTATATGGGCAATAACATATACAACCAAAATAATGACAATGGCAACAGGCGTAAAACCAAAAGAACTGATAATATAAATCAGCCCAATATGTATTAAATAAAACAACAAATATAGAAAACTTCCAAACGCAGGTTCGTGGTTTTCTCTGCTATAATAAATTCCTACAACTGCAAATGCTATAGCGTGTAAAGCAGGCTCTGCAATAAGATTTGCAACTGCCGGTGTTAGAGATATAGAGAAATCTTTAATTGAAAGAGTGAATGTTTCTCCAAGTGGTTCAAACGGATTTGGTAAAACAAACTGTCGAACTAATATGCTAACAACTGCAATTATTCCATAAAGTTTTCTCATAAAATTCTCCTTCGTATGATACTACCTCAATTCGTTTCTTCGGGGATGAATTCCATAATATCATCCACACCGCAATTTAGAGCAGCGCAAATTTTGCCGAGGGTTTCGACAGTAACATTTTCACCCTTGCTCATTTTGGTGATGGTGTAATTACTGATATCTGCGGCCTTGGCAAGATCTTTTTTCTTCATATCGTGGTCGATTAAAAGCTTCCATAGTTTCTTGTAGCTAACAGCCATAAATACACCTCATAAAAAAAGATTATAACTTAAGAATTTTATTATACCACGAAAGTCCGAACATTACAACGGCAAAATAAAGCGATAACTACATTTGTTTTTGACAAATCAGCAAACTTTTTTGATGAATTAAGTTTTTTCAACGTCTGCACATATGCAATTGCTGGTACGCAAAAAAGAAAAACCTCGGCAGATATTGGATGACTTCCAATTTTAGCCGAGGTTTTGAATCATATGTTGTTCCAGTATAAATGCATTTTGATAAAAATTGTATACATTATTTTTATCAAAATGCATTCCAAAGTGACATCCAAAGTGTCACCAAAGTGCAATTTTTGACTTGCTCATTGCACTTTGGGGAAGATAACGAGCCGCTAATGTGTATATCGAGGTTTTTGATCGGATTGTTTTTACCGAGTAATACCATATTTGAATGCAAAAAACAAATTATCTTTCAAAACTATATCAAACTGCTGCCAAGAACAAATTTTCACTTTCAAGAGTGAAAAAAGTGAAAATTCAGCGAAAATTCACTTTTTCGTAACGTGTTTATTTATTTTCCTTAAAGAACTTTTGCATAAGTTTGATATGTTTATCGGACATATTTGTGATGGTGTAGGCGTAGGAACAGTAGAAGTCGATGAGCCAGAGTTTTGGAATTGTTTTTGTGGTTTGGGTTTGGACGGACTTGAGGTGGCCTTGGCGGAGCCAGCGGTTGACGGTGTTATCGGTGTAGCCTGTGGTGGAAATGACTTGTTGGATAGTGAGTGCATCGGGAAAGTGTTCGAATTCTTGTTCGAGCCACTCTCGGAAGTCGGTCGGCAGAGAGGAAGGAAATCCTGTTTTGCGTGGTCGGGGTTTTCGTGTGTTCCCATACTTTACGGTTGAAAACTCGGCGTAGGGTGTTACATATTTTTCGGGGTGGAGTTGCGAGTCCTCTATGTAGGTAAGCAGGTCTTCTTTGAGCACGGTATATTTTCTTGTTCTCTTGCCGGTATTCTGGCATTTGATAAAACCGTTGTTTAGCATCCATGCACACTTACGTTTACTGATATGCAGAGCACACCGCACTTGTTCACCCGACAACACTTGCGGCAAGCTGCTCAACATTTTTTATCACCTCGGATTGTATAACCTCTGCCTTTATCATTTGTGGTCTTAACGAGGTAATCAATGAAGGCGTCTTTGGTGAAGATGTAACCGCCCTTGTAGGTATAGGATTCGATCTCGCCGTTTTTGAGCGCGGCATAGATTGAATTCTTACCGACGGGTGACCAGCGAGCTGCTTTCATCGGTGTTAAGATATCGGGGCATTTTTTGAGCATCTTTTGATATGATTCTCTTTGTTTTTCTTGATTCATTTTTATTCTCCTTATGTTTATTCGCCCGAGAATAGCCAAAGGAGTTTTTATTGTTTTCTCGCAAATTTCTCGCAAATTTCTCGCAAAAATTCAGATGTTTTTCAAAATCTCGCAGAACAGATGGAAATATTGCAGTTTTCAGGGACGGAGAGGGGCGGTGCGGTAGATACTGCCTTTTGCTCGAAATCAGTTAGGGAGCAATCCCCCGCGAGTTCGAATCTCGCCGTCTCCGCCAAGGACAACCGTAATCTTAGGATTGCGGTTGTTTTCTTTTTATGATATAATATCTAAAAAGGAGTGGATATTTATGGATAAAGATCTTATAGCAGATATTCGTTTTTCGTTTAATTTTGAAGTTATTCCTTATCATCTTCAAAGTGAGGAAAGGGTTGACTTTGTTAAAGAGGTGGCTATAAATAAAGGTGAGTTTTTGGCCCATTTAATGAACGTTTATATTGCCACGCTTGTTAAAGAGAGCGGTATGAAGGTGTCTAATGTGCCCGTGTTTACCAAAGAACAATTTAACGTTTCAGCAAAGCAAGCGGATGAACGAAGAGTTTATGTTATTGTTGAGTTGCCCGAGGACGAGAGCGACGATATGAGTTGTTTGCGATACATATTTGTTTGGGATAAAGAGGACGACTCTGTTAGATATTTTACTGTAGAAAAAAATGTGGGTAAATGTCTGCTTTGTGAGGTTGATTCGGAAAAACATTCCTTATACGGTGAGATAGAGTTAGACAAAATGAAAATATTGTATGCGGTATATGATATAGTTAATCAAAACATTTAATAAGAGTTGGTATTTTTTTAAGTTTGGATTTATAGTATTTAATATAACTTTGAAAGGGATAGATATATGAAGGTTTTAATGATTAATGGTAGTCCTCGCGCAAATGGTAATACAAGTGTTGCTCTTGCAGAAATGGAAAAGGTTTTTCACATAAACGGTATAGAAACCGAAATTTTTCAAATAGGTAATCGTGACATTCGTGGCTGTATGGCGTGCGGTTACTGCTTTAAAAACGGAAAATGTGCTATTGACGACGTTATAAATCAAGAACTTGCTCAAAAATTTGAGGAGTGTGATGGCTTGGTTGTTGGTAGCCCTGTATTTTACGCTTCGGCAAATGGCAGTCTTATTTCACTGCTTGACAGGCTTTTTTATAGCACGTCGTTTAATAAGACTATGAAGGTCGGTGCCAGCGTGGCCGTTGCGCGCCGTGGTGGCTGTACTGCCACTTTTGATCAGCTTAATAAGTACTTTACCATATCGGGTATGCCTGTAGCTTCGGGTCAGTATTGGAACAGTGTTCACGGACGCAAGGTAGGTGAGGCAGTAGGCGATGAAGAAGGTCTACAGGGTATGCGCACCTTGGCCGAGAATATGTCTTTCTTGATAAAGAGTATCGCCTTAGGCCGCGAAAAATACGGTATTCCCGAAAAAGAAAAATGGATAATGACAAATTTTGTAAGATAAAATCATAACTACCGGCACGGCCGGTAGTTATGATTTTTTTATTGTTTGTTATCGTACTTATTATCGTTTTTCTTGTTGTCATTTTTATTCTGGTTGTTTTTATTTTCGTTTTTGTTTTGGTTTTTATTCTTGTTGTCGTTCACAAAAATCACCCCGCTTTCAGTAGTATTGTTTACTGAGTACGGGGTGATTATTCGTTATTTGATTTGGAACAAATTTTTAGCATTTTTAGCCGTTAAATTTAAAATTTGTTCGGTTGTAGTACCGCGTATTTCGGCGATTTTTTGCGCTGTGTATTTTATTAACCCTGAATGACACAACTTTCCGCGATAGGGCACGGGTGCAAGGTAGGGGCAATCGGTTTCGACGAGTAACAGCTCGTCGGGTATAATTTTTACCACGTCGGGTAATTTTTTTGCGTTATTAAAGGTAATTACACCGCCGACACCAATATACATTCCGAGTTTTATAATTTCCTGTGCCATTTCTACACTGCCAGAAAAGCAATGCACAACACCCTTCGGCTTATACTTTTTAAGTATTTCCATTGTGTCACCGTGAGCGTCACGGTTATGGACAAGTATTGGTAAGTTGAGTTCCTTAGCGAGCAAAATCTGCTTTTCAAAAATGTCAATTTGGCTCTGCTTGTTATCGTCTACCCAATAATAGTCAAGACCAATTTCACCTATGGCTACACATTTTGGGTGATTGGCGAGCGACCTTATTTGCTCGGGTGTTGTACCCGAATCAATATTACCCGGGTGAATGCCCACAGCGGCATAAATAAAGCTATAGTCTTCTGCCATTTTAAGAGCTTTTTTAGATGATGCTTCGTCACAACCACACGTTACGATACCACACACACCGTTTTGGTGCATTTCATGGAATAACTCGTCACGAATGTAGTCAAAACGTTCATCGTCATAATGCGCGTGAGTATCAAAAATAGGGTATGAGTTTATTAAATCGTCGCTATACATTATCTGATTTTGCATCCTTCGGGAATATCATCTACAAATATCACCTTAACGTCATCATCGGGGCAGTCGGCTGCCAAAATCATACCGTTTGACTCAACACCGCAAAGTGTAGCAGGCTTAAGGTTTGATACAACGATTACAGTGTGACCGATAAGCTCGTCGGGTGTATAGTATTTTGCAATGCCCGATGCTACTGTACGGGGCTTCCCACTTCCGTCGTTGAGTGTGAGTTTTAAGAGCTTCTTTGCTTTTGGAATAGGCTCGCAAGCCACGATCTTAGCAGTTGTAAGTTCAACCTTTGCAAAATCGTCAATAGAGATTTCGGGTAATTTTACTATGTTTGCAGCCTTTTCTGCCTCAGCGGCTTTTTTAGCCTGCTCGGCTGCGATTTCTTCAAGAACCTTTGGCATATCAATACGGGCAAAAAGCGGTGTTGCTTCGCCTACGGTGAATTCATTTACTTTGCCAAATGCAAGCTCATTACAATCACTGTTGATTTGAACCGCAATACTCTTACAGCTTGACGGAATAACGGGAGTGAGCATAATGCTAAGCATACGAATACCCTCAAGCAAGTTGTAAAGTACATCGTTAAGACGGGGAAGAGTAGCCTCGTCCTTTGCAAGCACCCAAGGTGTTGTTTCGTCAATGTATTTGTTTAAGCGTTTTGCAAAGTTCATAACGCATTCGCACGCATCTGCGTTGCGGTAAGAATCCATAAGTGAATAATACTTTTGGATTGTTTCATTAGCACAAGCAATAAGCTCGTTGTCTAAATCTTCAAATGCTTCAGGTGCAGTCACCTTGCCACCAAAATACTTATTAGTCATAGCAACAGTGCGGTTTACAAGGTTGCCGAGTGTATTAGCAAGGTCAGCATTAAACTTTGTAATAAAGCTTTCGTAAGTTATGGTACCGTCTTGTGTAAACGGTATTTCAGAAAGCAGGTAGTAACGAACAGCATCTATGCCGAAACGAGCGGCAAGCTCATCAGCATAAATAACGTTGCCCTTTGATTTAGACATTTTGTCTTCGCCTACAAGCACCCACGGGTGACCGAGAACCTGTTTTGGTAATGGCTCACCCAAAGCCATCAATATAATTGGCCAGTAAATAGTATGGAAACGCACAATATCTTTACCTATAACATGCAAATCGGCAGGCCAAAGCTTTTTGTACTGCTCGCTACTACCATCGGGGTTGTAGCCAACACCTGTGATATAGTTTGAAAGAGCATCAATCCAAACGTAGATAACGTGTTTGTCATCAAAGCTTACGGGCACGCCCCACTTGAATGATGAACGCGATACACAAAGGTCTTGCAGACCGGGTTTGATAAAGTTATTTAGCATTTCGTTTTTACGAGATTCAGGTTTAATAAAGTCAGGATTTTGCTCGTAGTATTCAACTAACTTGTCCTGATATTTTGAAAGACGTAAGAAGTAAGCCTCTTCTTTAGAGTCAATAACCTCACGGCCACAGTCGGGGCATTTGCCGTCTACAAGCTGGCTTTCGGTATAAAATGATTCACAAGGCACACAATATTTGCCTTCGTATGTGCTTTTATAGATATCTCCTTGGTCGTATAGCTTTTTAAATATCTTTTGAACAGCATCCTCGTGATAGTCATCGGTTGTACGAATGAATTTATCATAACAAGTGTCAAGTGAGTCCCAAACTGCCTTAATATTAGCAGCAGCATTGTCAACAAATTCTTTAGGACTGATGCCGTCAGCCTTTGCATATTCTTCAATCTTCTGACCATGCTCGTCAGAGCCTGTCATTAAATAAACGTCAAAGCCCATCATTTTTTTGTAGCGGGCAATCATATCAGCAAGCACTATATCATAAGCGTTGCCTATGTGTGGCTTACGAGATGCGTAAGCAATGGCGGTGGTGATGTAAAATTTTTGTTTGTCCATAATTTATTCCTCCTAGGCTGACGGTGGTCGAACCGGTTATGGTTTCAAACGCCGCCTTTTGTCGATTTTCTTATATTTATGTTTGTATGACGGTAGTCTTACTGTAAACTTCACGATTCACCTCTCGTAAAAGGCGGCCGTGAGAAACTCCTTGACCTGCCAAATAAATAATTTTTTGGGAGGGTGAAGCCGAAGAGTGCAGTAATACTGGCGTATTACAAACGATGAGGCAAGAAAAAACATAAAATTATTATTTGTCAGGCATAACGGGTTCGGCTTCCGTCAGCCTATGGTTTTCGAATGAGAAAACCGATTATTGATAAAACGGTTGTGCCAAGTGCGTAAAGCAAAACTGTTGATGCCTGTGGCATTGACATAAAGCCTGAAAAAGAGGCATACACAAAATACATAATACCGAATATCGCAAATAATATATACATAATTGTAAGCAATTTATTTGAACGTATAATCATTGAGGCGCAATTAATGATTTTTACCAAATTTAATTGTGAGCCTCGGTATGCCGCAGGTGCGGAACAAATTGATACATCTGGTGTTATGTTTTTAAGCATATAGACACCGGCATTTGACATTACTTTTACCGAACCCTCATATAAGTCAAAATAATCACATATCATTTCCTCGGTTATATTGGGGTCGCAGTTTTCGACTAAAAGTGTAAGCCCTAAATTTGTAATTTTACGTAGCTCTTTTGCAATTTCAGTTCTCGCCTCGTATTGTATTATAATAAGTGCACAAGCGGTGTCGGTGGTTGCTACATATACAGGGAAATATCCGTTACGTAAAATCTTTTTATCTATTTCAAGACTGGGTATTTGTATGCCATGGGCCTGCATAAACGAACGGTTACCTATAAATAGCAATTCGTTATTTACCCATCCGGAAATACCAAGATTTTTTTCGTATTTTACAGTATCGGAATCGGGAATGGTGTATGAGCTGTTAGTGCCTGCAATCTGGTTAAAGATTGCCTCAAGCGGACTTTTAACAGCTGCGGTAAGCGATGCCGCACGCAAAATGGTGTCATCAATATTATTGTTGGATAACACCTTCATACTGTACATTTTTATAGAGCCCGTTGGGAAAATGTCGTTTATATGAACAACGGCGGCATTTGTAAGGTCTAATCTTTCGGCACCGTACATGCCCGCAATCATTGAACCTTTTGAATTAAGCTTTTTAGAAGCGACTGATAAAGGTAAGCTGTCAATAAAGAATAATGTTGGTATAGCTGTAACACACGAAACAACAGCGGCACTATAAAACGCATCAAATATACTTTGATAATAAAAATATGCTATAATTCCACACAAGACAGAGAATACCAAACTAAAATAAAACATAAAAGGACCTTTGCCCGAAAGCTTTGGTGCAAATTCGGTATGCTTAATATAGTCTGAAAGTAGTACTGTTTTGCGGGGTGCCGCAATAAGAACATCACCGTCTATGGTGTTTTTAGCCATTGCAAAAGTGGTTGCAGGGTCGTCTATAAGTGTTATGGCTTTTTTATCGCTGTTATTTAGAATTTGTTTAAGGTTGCCAATTTTATAAGAAATTTCTTTAAAATTGCATATTGCTCTCATCAGCAATATTATTGCACAAAGTAAAATCATATAATACGCATTGGCATCGGTAAGTGCCGCACAAACTGTAAGCGATAGTGAAAAAATCGCGCCAAGAGCGGCAATAGCGTCAAAACCACATTGTTTTGAGACGAGGTTTTTAAGGTCAAAAAACATATTAATGTTTGCTACGACCGAAAGCAGTAAAAATGCTCCGCAGGTAAACATTGCGTTTTTAGGTTTTGCTATAATAAAGTCAAAAATAGGGGGGAGTAAAAACACTAGCAACGCAATAACACTTAAAGCAGAAACAAAAACGCTTATAAATCCGGAACGCTTTTTTATTGCAAGCTCTCGCATAATTTTTTTACCGCTCGCAATATCAGTTATTTCATTTTTTGGTGTAAATTTTTCAAACTCGGATTGTTCAAAGCTTTGTAATGGACTTTGCGAAGAAATATCTTCAACATAATCTTCGCCCAAGTCGATGTGCCTCGTAGAGCTGCTTATAGTTATATGGTCGGTATTACCTTTGGTATCTTTCACAGGAGTAAAACGAATAGTTGCGGTATTAGACATCTCACCGGGGGTAGTTATACCAACTTCTTTGTTATCGATATCTGAAATATTGGGCACACTTGCGTCTGGAATTTCTTCTAGCTTTTTGTTGTCTGTAAAAAGATTATCAAACATCTCTTGTGTTTCGCGCTTTTCTGATTCGATTACCATTTTTTCAAACGCTACAGTAGGTTTGATTGCAGAATTCGTTTTTTCGGAAAAGGATGGTTTGGTTGGTTCTTCGCTATTGGTGTCGGTATTGTTAATATCAATGCCGTATTTTTCCGAAAGGCTTTTCATAGCACTTTCGCCATCACTCATAAGAATTTCTGCAACAGATTCAAGGTGATAAAGCGGTTCATTATTTTCGGAAGCATCTTTACCATGCTCATCTATTGTATATCGTTTTACTTTTTCAACAAGTGTCTTATGTGAATTATCCTCTTGGTTGTCAATGTGCTGGGTAGTTTTATCCAAATTATTTGAGTTTGGTTTAGAAGCAGGTTCTTTTGATTCTTCGCTTTGGGGTACGGTTGCCGATACGTTCATACGTTTTTTTAGCGAGTCAAGAGCTCCCGTTTGTGTTACATTAGATTCATCATCGCCAAATATCCAAAGGTTAGAGACCTCGTCGGGAGTCATAGCGTGAGGAGCTAAATTTTGATCACCTGATATTTTTATAGGTTCATCGTCGGTATTTATAATAAATCCGTTGTTTTCATCTTTTCGTTTTGAGAAAAATCCCATAATTATTTTCCCACCATTTTTATTTTAAATTTCTCTTTCTTACTACTTCGTACATCAATACACCGGCGGCAACAGATGCGTTGAGTGAATTAATTTTTCCGCACATAGGAAGACTAATAATGCCGTCACATTTTTTGGCAACAAGTGTTCCAATACCTTTGCCTTCATTTCCAATGACGATAGCGCAGGGAATATTATAGTCTGTTTGTGTATAGGGTGAGCCGTCCATATCTGCACCAAAAACCCAAATACCTTTTTCTTTGAGGTCATCTATAGTATTTGCAATGTTTGTAACGCGTGCCACCTTCATATATGCTAAAGCACCGGCAGATGTTTTTTCAACCGTGGCGTTAAGTGATGCTGAACGACGCTTTGGAATGATTATGCCGTGAACACCGCAAGCCTCGGCTGTACGTATGATAGCGCCAAGGTTGTGAGGGTCCTCGATTTCATCACAAATTACAATAAAAGGATTTTCGTTTCGTTCTTGAGCTGTTTTTAAAATATCTTCTACTGTAGAATATTCCTGACTGGCTATCATTACGGCAACGCCCTGATGGTTACCGCCGCCGCAATAGTAATCAAGTTTTTGAGGGCTTATTTCTTTTATTAAAATACCACGCTGATTGCATTTTGCGCGAATTGCTGTAACCGAGCCGCCCGTTACACCGTGTGCTATTAAAAGACGGTCTATTTCACGACCTGAGCGTAATGCTTCCATAACAGGATTTCTGCCATATATGATGTTACCTTGCTTTGAGTCAAGATTTTCCCTATTGCCAAATTCCATATAATCACCTATTATATAATAATACACAATAATTATAGCACACATAAAATGAAAAATAAAGGGTAAAATTAAAGAAAACGGAGGTATTTTTATGAAAATTAAAAGCGTTCAGGGTTTTGAACTTTTAGACTCGCGCGGTAATCCAACTGTTGCGGCGCGTGTTGTTTGCGAAAACGGAGCAGAAGGTTTTGCGATAAGTCCATCAGGCGCATCTACCGGTATGTATGAAGCACACGAATTGCGTGATAACGACAGCTCTCGTTATATGGGTAAGGGTGTAAAAAACGCAGTAGAAAATATTAACACCGAAATCAATAATTTACTAAAAGACAAATGTGTTTTTATGCAACGTGAAATTGACGAAGTGATGATAAAAGCTGACGGCACCCAAAACAAATCACGCCTAGGTGCAAATGCAATGTTGGCAGTATCTCTTGCAGTAGCAAAGGCGGGTGCAAGTTGTAAAAATATTCCGCTTTATAAGTATTTGGGTGGTGTAAACGCAAGTACGCTTCCCAGACCTATGATGAACATTTTAAACGGCGGTGCACACGCGGCAAACAACATCGATATTCAAGAGTTTATGATAATTCCCGAAGGCGCTCAAACATTTGCCGAGGGACTTCGTATTTGCGCTGAAATATATCATAATTTGGGTAAGATTTTAAAGGAAAGCGGTTTGGCAAGCGGCGTGGGTGACGAAGGCGGCTTTGCACCAAATCTTGATAGCGATGAAGCGGCAATAGAGCTGATTTTGCAGGCGGTAGAAAGGGCAGGTTATAGCGGCGGTGTTAAATTGGCTTTAGACGTGGCATCAAGCGAGTGGTATAAAGACGGAAAATATATTCTACCCAAACGCGATAAAACTATGACTGCCGAACAGTTAATAGATTACTATAGTGAGCTTATCAGTAAGTATCCGATTATATCTATCGAGGATGGACTAAGTGAAAACGATTGGGACGGATGGCAAAAACTGACTCATAAGCTCGGCCACAAAGTACAATTGGTTGGTGACGACCTTTTTGTAACCAATATACAACGACTTGAAACGGGCTTAAAAAAGGGAGTGGGTAATGCCATACTTGTAAAGCCAAATCAGATAGGTACACTTACCGAAACGCTAAATGTGATACGTATGGCACAAAACAGCGGTTATGCGGCAGTAATTTCTCATCGCTCGGGCGAAAGCGAGGACACAACAATTGCCGATATAGCTGTTGCGACAAACGCAGGGCAAATTAAGACAGGAGCTCCTTGCCGCACCGACAGGGTAGCAAAGTATAACAGACTACTGATAATTGAGAGTGAAATAAAACGTTGTTGACTTTTATGCTGTTGTACTGTAAAATAGATAAGCAGTAGGGACTGCAACCAAATTTGGTTTGCAGTCCTTTTTTTACGGAAATTTACGGAGTGATTGTATGAAAAAATTTGATACTGTTATTATAGGTGGCGGTATAGGCGGTCTTATGGCGGCTTATCGCTTGCGTAAAAACAGTCCTGATATGAGCATTGCTATTACCGAGCGTGGTAACGAGCTTGAAAAGCGAGTTTGCCCCGCAAGTAAAAATAACACCTGTGTTCATTGTAAGGTTTGTAGTATTACAAGCGGTTTTGCAGGGGCAGGTGCATTTAGTGACGGTAAGTTTAACCTTGGTACTGCTTATGGTGGAACATTAGGCGAAGAGCTTGGCGATGATACTGCCAATCTTTATATAGACGAGGTTGACAAAATTCTTAACGAATACTGCACTTCTGGCCTTCCAAAGGTGTTTAAATCTAATGATGAATTACGTCTAAAATGTATACAAAACAACCTTCGTTTGCTTGATATGAACGTAAAGCATCTTGGTACCGATAATAACTACGTAACAATGCAAAATCTTATAGCAGCTATACGTGCATCAGGAAGTGAACTATATAGCTTTTATGATTGTGTTGACATAAAAAAACAAGAGGGTACTTATATTCTTAATTATGCAAACGGCGAGGTTTTTGAAGCAAAAAATATTATAATCGCAACAGGTCGTTCGGGCGCTAATTTTGTGTCAGAGTTTTGTAAATCGAACGGTGTAAAAATGCGCTCAAACCATATAGATATTGGTGTGCGTGTTGAAATGAAGGATATTATTTGGCGTGAATTTTCTTCTAAAATTTACGAGCCAAAAATTCTTTACAAAACCAAGACCTTTGAAGACCGCTGTCGTATGTTCTGCTTTAATCAAGGTGGTCTTGTGTCGGCTGAAAATAATCACGGTATAATTACGGCAAACGGTCACTCTTATGCTCAGGCAGAGAAAAAGACCGACAACTGCAACTTTGCAATTCTTTCAAGCATTCGCTTTACAGAGCCGTTTAATCAACCGACCGAGTACGCCGAAAATATCTCTCGCCTTGCTAATATGATAGGTAAGGGTAACGTGCTTGTGCAGCGCTTTGGTGATCTTATTCGTGGACGCCGTACAAACGACCATAGACTTTCACAAAACACGGTAATACCAACACTCAAGGCTACGGCAGGTGATATTTCACTTGTGCTTCCGCACCGTATACTTACTAATATTATCGAAACCATTTATGCGCTTGATAAGGTTGCACCGGGCACCGCAAATGATGATACCTTGCTTTACGGCTGTGAAAGTAAGTATTACTCAATCAGACCTGAATTTATGAACAAAAAGTTCGAGCTTATAGATAACGTCTATATAATTGGTGACGGCAGTGGCATCTGCCGCGGTCTTTCACAGTCGGGTGCAATGGGCATTTACGTAGCTGACTGTATAACAGGTGAATAAAAATAAAAGCCGATTGAATTTACAGTCGGCTTTTGTCATTTTATTTTGACTTTATAGTTAATATATGATACAATTAAAGAAATATATGTAAAGTGGGTGTGGTATGAACGTTTTTTGTGATGTCATAATACCTATATATAATGCTTATGATGCTACTGTTAACTGTATAGAATCGGTTATCAATAATACTGACCTTAAAGAAAATAGGCTTGTACTCATAAACGACTGTAGTCCGGATGAAAGAATAAGCAAGCATATTAACGCTGTCAAAGTGCAACATTCTGAGCTTAATATTGTTGTGATTGAAAATGAAAAAAACAAGGGATTTGTTGGCACAGTTAATGTAGGTATGCGTTATTCTGACAATGATGTGTTGCTTCTTAACAGTGACACTATTGTTGGTAAAAATTGGCTCGATAAAATGAAAAATTGTGCTTACAGTCAACCAAAGGTAGCTACGGTAACAGCGTTGTCAAATAATGCTACCTTAGTATCTGTTCCAAAGGGCCTTATGAGAAATGAAATTCCCGATGATATAACCATTGATGAATATAACGATATGCTCACTAAATGCGCATACCGTGAATATCCTGAATTGCCTACATCGCACGGATTTTGTGTATATATACTTCGAGAAGCACTTGATAAGGTTGGCGTTTTTGACGAGGAAAGCTTTGGAAGGGGCTATGGAGAAGAAAATGATTTTTCTTTCCGTTGTATGGATTACGGATTTAAAAATCTTTTATGTGACGATGTGATTGTTTATCACCTTGAAAGTCAGTCGTTTTCAAACGAACGTTCAAAGGTAATTGAAGAGCATCTTGAAATTATACAAAATAGATATTTAGGATATTATCAGGGTCAAGAGCATTGGTTTAGGGCGTTTCCTATTCTTCACATTTGTAGAAACGTGTATTATAACCTTGGCTTGAGAAAAAAGAAAAACGTGTTGATGGTTATTCACGAGTGGGATAATACCGTTGGTGGCACAACGGCACACGTAAAGGATATTATATCCGCTTTATCGGGTGAGTTTAATTTTCATGTTTTATATCCTTCGGGCAGTAGATATGTAATTGAGTCCTTTTTTGGCGATGAAAGCGAAAAAATGACTTTACCATTTACGGTTGAAAAAACAGCTAGATACAATCGTTTTAACAACATTTATAGGGAAATGTTGGATTATGTTGTGCGCGCTTTTGCAATATCTACGTTACACATTCATCATATGTCCGGGCATTACTTTGACATTGCAGATGTTGCTAACAAATACAATATTAACTCAATTATTACGTTGCATGACACGTATTCAATATGTCCGGCAGTAGGAATGCTTTATTGCAATGAAAAATATTGCGCCGACATAGCCGAGCGTGATTGCGCAAAATGTCTTATCCATACCGAAAGAGCGGCTAATAACATTATACCGGAATGGCAGAGTGATTGGCATACATTCTTAAAGAAATTTGATAGTGTTATAGTGCCATCAAATGATACAAAACGAAGAATAAATGCTGTTTATAATGATGTGGAGTTAAAGGTTGTGGAGCACGGTGTTAACGTTGATAAGTTGGACTATACACCAAAGCTAGACCGTAAACTTAGAATAGCATTTACAGGTGTTTTGTGTAGGCATAAAGGTGCCGAGATGTTACGAAATCTGATTAAAAATTGTAATGATCGTAATATAGAGTTTCACACCTTTGGCAGGGTTGAATCAGAGTTTGCTGATTTACAACAAAACACTTCTAATTACACCTATCACGGTCCTTACAAAAGAGAAGAAATAGGTAAACTACTTGCCAAAAATAAGATAAATTTAATTTGCTTTTTGCAGATTTGTCCCGAAACATATTCTTATACTGTAAACGAAGCAGTAGCTTCTAAAATTCCGGTTTTGTCGGTGGATTTGGGCGCTGGTGCGGATCGAATAAAAGAAAACAAACTTGGTTGGATAGTGCCTAAGGATGCTTCGTGTGAAGAGATATTAGAAACTTTAACTTCGATAAAAGATAATGTTGATGAATATCAAAAAGCAGTCTTAGATGTAGAAGAATACAATTTCAAGACCGTAGATGATATGGGTCAAGATTATCTGAAGGTATACAATGTAAAAAATGTTGATAAAACTGTAGATTATGATGCACTAAGATATTTGGTTAAGCAGGAAGTAATACTCGCTAAAAACATAATTTACAATAATGAAGTCGAAGTTATGCTAGATGGTATACTACGTTCGGCAAAATGGCGTATTGTAAACAAAATAAAGGTTCCAAAGATTTTATCTAAACCTTTAAAGGCAATTTTTAGACTGTTAAAAAGAATAGTTAAGAGGTAGTAAAATGAAACTCGCTGCGGTAGTGGTATTGTATAATCCAAGCGCAAAAATTTTAGAAAATATAAAATCATATATTGATTATGTAGATGTTGTGTATGCCGTTGATAATTCTTCGTCGGATAATAGCATACCTTTGCAATCTGACAAAATTGTCTATCTTTCAAATAGTGAAAACAAGGGAATAGCATACGCATTAAACCGTGGCGCAAAGCAGGCAATTGCTGATGGTTATGATTGGTTGCTCACGATGGACCAGGATAGCACATTCCAAGGCGACGGTGTCGATAAACTAAAAGAGTTTATTGTAGGGTGTAAGTCAGCTGACAGCGAATACCAATATGACAAAATTGGTCTTGTTACACCGTTTCATAGAACCTTGTTTAACGAAGCGGAGCAATTGAGCGAAATTGATAGTCCTGCAGTTGTTATGACTTCGGGAAATATTATTAGCCTTGAAGCTTATCAAAAAATCGGTGGCTTTAAGGATTGGATGTTTATTGATGCTGTTGATTTTGACTATTGTTTAAATTTGCGCGATCATGGATATGATATTTGGCGTTTGCCGCAGGTAGAGCTTAAACACAATTTAGGTGATGTTGTTTTTAAAACTTTTAGGGGAAAACGGTATTACGGACTTAATCACAGCCCTGTAAGAAGATATTATATTGTTAGAAACAGACATTATTTTTGCGATATGTATGAGGAACGTTACCCAGGCTTTTGCAATGCCGAAAGGCAGAGCACGAAGGTAGAGGTAAAGGGTATTTTGCTTTGTGAAAAACACAAAATACGAAAACTACTTGCTATGTTTAGAGGATATTTGGATTATAAGTTAGGTAAAAAAGGCAAAAAGGTTTAAAGGAATGTGATAAATAATGATTAAAAGAAGTATCGGGTCTGCTTTGGTTTTAGTGGTTGTATTTATATGCCTTATAGCCATGGCATGTCCTATGCAATCAATAGCACATTTTGTTCCTGAAGGACAGGCTGTAGCCACATATTATCCAAGAGATTTATATTCGCTTTCTGGGGCAGAAGTTTATGATAACGGTGACGTAAAAATAACCGGATCCAATCCAAATGTGTATGTAAACGAAATAAACCGTACCACAAGGACTATAGCAATAAAGCTCAAAGAACCCGTTAGCGAATCCTTTGCTGCAAATATGTATTACGATACGGGCAACGGATTGAATGAATCCGAAAAGGTTTATTCCTCAGCATTCAAGGGAGATAATTTGATATGCTTTGCTTTGCCGACTGACAGTCATTGTGTTGCTGCGAGAATTGATATAAATATTGATTATAAAATTGATAGTATCAACGTGTACGATACCGAACCTAATATGGTTTTATCAAATATTGTAAATCCTTGGTGGGAATATCTTATTTGTGCGGTTGTGGCTATCGCTACCTTTATAGCTGTTTTCTTTTTAGATATTAAGTTTAATTTCTTTGGCAAAATATGCGATTGCTTAAGCGGCAATAAGTTTGCAATACTAAAGGGACTTATTGGCGTTTGTGGTTGCGCATTATTGGCAGCGGGTTTTGAATTTATATGCGGTCTTATATTTGGACCAACCACTGCCGGACACAATTTTAACGTTTATCGTTTTTTATTGGTGCTGGGTGTAATTTTAACTTTAGCGGCAATTGCGTTCTTTATTAAATCAGTTAATAAAAAGCCGGAAAACCTGTTTTTAACCATTATGCTAATTTCTGGTTTTGTTATGATTTTCGCGTCGCCGTTTGGACATATTGCATGGGATGTGGAAACGCATTATAAATGGGCGTTGAATTCCTCTTATATTGGTCAGGCATATAAGACCGAGGCTGATAGATATGTAATAAATAATCAAGATCTTTATTGGTCAAAAGAAAACGCTTTAGACAATCAAAATAACATTGAACTTGTTAATGCGTCTGATGACTATGTTGTTGAAGAATTTTATCAAAGCAAACGTCTTACTCATATACCAAGTGGAATATTTATTGCACTTTCAAGATTTTTTGGTCTAAATTTTTACTGGACCCTTACTTTAGGTCGAGTACCTAATCTTTTGATTTATGCTTTCGCGTGCTATTTTGGTATGAGAAAGCTAAAGAGTGGCAAAATGATAATGGCCGTTTTGGCATTCTTCCCAACAAATTTATTTGTAGCAACTAATTTTTCGTATGATTATTGGTTAAACGGACTTTCAATGCTTGGTATTGCATATTTTGTTTCTGAAATGCAACAACCTCAAAAACAAATTACATTAAAAGAAAACATAATAATGTGTGTTTCATTGGCGCTAGCTTGTTTGCCGAAGCAAATATATGCTCCATTATTACTAATACCATTTTTCCTTAGGAAAACTAATTTTGAAAAAAGAAAAAGGTATTATGCAATTTGTATGTCAGCATTTATAGTATTGTTGGTGTTGCTTGTTTTAAGAAGTCTTTCGTCAGTAACGTCGTCGGGAGATTTGCGCGGCGGTTCAGATATAGGTCCAATGCAGCAGGTTAAATTTATTTTAGGCAATCCTTTCACATATGCTAAAACGCTTTTAAATTTCTTATGGTCGTATTTATCTATCGGTGGTGCAAAAGACTATATTTGTAACATGGCATACATAGGCTATGGCTTCGGTCATGGTATAATGTTATCACTGATGTTATTTACCGCTTTTACCGATAAGAACCAATACGATGTTAATAACAAGTATTTACTTGTGAAATGCTTTAATTTACTGTTGCTGTTTGGAGTGGCATCGCTGGTTTCGACCGCACTTTATATTTCGTTTACAGCTGTAGGAAGCGATGTTATACGCGGCTGTCAAGGAAGATATTTAATGCCACTGCTATTACCGGTAATGTCGGTTATAGGAAGCGGATTTGTAAATAACACAATTGATCGTAAATGGTATAATAGTTTAATACTTTGTTGTTGTGGTATGGTTAATTTTGTTACAATAGCGCTTACAATGGTATCAAAACTTTTATAAAAAATAAAACCGAATGAAATGCCTTTTTAAAAGGATTTCGTTCGGTTTTTTAATTTTAAACCTGTTTATTTTTTGAAAAGAAACGCCTAATATAAAGTAAAACACGCACAAAAAAATTAGCTCTGATTCTTTGATATGCAGTGTTTATCTCGTTTAATTGCTCTTGAGTTGAATGAAGAATATTTTCCAGAGATTTTATATATTGGTTTTGTTCGGTGTTATTTTTTTCTAAGTTTGATATATGATCAAGATGTTGGCTGATTATTGACTCTAATTTTACCGAATATTCGGTTTGTGAATCTAGAGCGTTTATATACTGAATTTTTTCCCTTTCTAATCTGGATAGTTCGGGAAGGGTTTTTATTAGAGGCTTTATAAAATCCTGATAGTCGTGATTGCTTGGTTGAGTGCTTTTAATCATTAATAGTAGGTTGTCAAAATACTCATTAAGCTGAGATAAAACTTCGTTTTTTTTAGGATTAAAGCTTATTTTACCATCGTATAAATCGTTGAGTAAATTCAATGCATCCTTTGCGTTATCGACAACAAAATCAGATACACCATACATTTTAAACATCTCTTGGTTTTTATTTTTGGGGAAAATGTAGTTGTAACTTATAGCTTTTTTTCCGTAAGCAATGGCGGTTATTGCACCGTGAAAACTTGAACCAAAATATATTTCACAACCTGCTAAAACAGCGGCTGTTTCCATTATGTTAAGTTTTTTGTTTATAAGCACACAATCAAGATTATTGTTTTTGTTAAACTGTTCAAGCACAAAGTCGTCGTTGTGTGTGTATCCAATTGGTAATAACACTACCGTAAGCCTCTGGGCTTTAAGTTTGTTGATTATTTCAATTAGATATTGATCATCTTCTTGCGGTTTTTGAGGGTTGAATTGAATAACAGCGTATTTGCCATCAAAGGGAAGAATATTTTGATTATAATTTTTTAGTTCTTCTAATGGAATTAAATCTGAAATACAGCAAACAGAGTCGGGATACACCTCAATTTTTGGTGGATTTTCATCGTAAATATCAAGAAGATACTGCTTTGACATATCATCTCTAAAAGAAATATAATCGCAACAACCAAACGCTGCGCGAGTAGTAGCTTGCAAAGACTCTGGAAAAGGGAAGGGGATTTGAGGCAGGTTAAAAAGCAGCTTAATATTATTACGGACGGCGAAGTCTATGGGATAATACCATGATTCGCCAATATCATACCCAACAATTTGGGTTTCTTGTGGGAATTTAACTGAGATTTTGTTGTAGTGAACAAGAGCACCACCGCCTACAACAACGGCATTTAAGGGATGCTCATTATGAATTTTGTCTATTTCGCTTATGGAAAACACAGTGGTGTTTTCATCCAAAGCCTTTTTGCAACTGCGTTCAGGGGAGAAAAGGAACAGCTCGAAATCTAAGTTACGTTTTTCCATAGCTTTTTTGAAAATCACCGGAAACATAAGGTCGCCATAATTTTCAACATTAAAAGTACCTGATATAGCAATGTTATATTTCATATACTTACACCTTTATTAATCAATTTTACAGTAAAAATTCACTGAATAAAGTATATCATAAGAGTAGTTTAATGTCAAATTGATAAAATTTTGACAATTTTTTCAAAAAATAAAATTTTATTATTTACTTTTTGCGCAAGAAGTGTTATTATGTATTCGTATGAGACTGTCTAAAGGACACAGCCTCTCGAATAAAATTTTTGGAGGAATTTTAACATGGCAAGAAAGTTTAAAACCATGGATGGTAACAACGCTGCGGCTCACGTTTCTTATGCGTTTACCGAAGTAGCAGGTATTTATCCAATTACACCATCCAGCCCAATGGCAGACTATGTTGACCAGTGGTCAGCACAGGGCCTCAAAAACATTTTTGGAACAAAGGTTAACGTTGTAGAAATGCAGTCCGAAGCAGGTGCTGCAGGTACAGTTCACGGCTCACTCGCAGCTGGTGCTCTTACTACAACATTTACCGCTTCACAGGGTCTTCTTTTGATGATTCCTAATATGTATAAAATCGCAGGCGAATTATTGCCTTCAGTTTTCCACGTATCAGCTCGTTGCGTAGCAAGCCACGCTCTTAACATCTTTGGCGACCACTCTGACGTTTATGCATGCCGTCAGACAGGTTTTGCAATGCTTGCTGAATCAAACCCACAGGAAGTTATGGACCTTGGTGCTGTAGCACACTTAGCTTCTATCAAGGGTCGCGTACCTTTCATCAACTTCTTTGACGGTTTCCGTACTTCACACGAGCTTCAAAAGATTCAAGTTTGGGATTTTGATGACCTTAAAGAAATGTGCGATATGGATGCAGTTGATGCATTCCGCAAGCGTGCTCTTAACCCAGAGCGTCCTGTAATGCGTGGTTCACACCAGAACGACGATATCTTCTTCCAGAACAGAGAAGCTTGCAACAAGTATTATGAAGCTCTTCCTGCAATTGTTGAAGAATATATGGACAAGGTTAATGCTAAAATTGGCACAGACTATAAACTCTTTAACTACTACGGTGCACCTGATGCAGAGCGTGTAATCATCGCTATGGGTTCATTCTGCGACGTTGCTGAAGAAGTTATTGACTATATGATGGCAGCAGGCGAAAAGGTTGGTCTTATCAAGGTAAGACTTTATCGTCCGTTCGCAGCTGACAAGTTTGTTGAGGCTATTCCTGTAACATGTAAAAAGATTGCTGTTCTTGACAGAACAAAAGAACCAGGCTCACTTGGTGAACCACTTTATATGGACGTTGTTAGCGCATTGGCACAAACAGGTCGCAAGATTGACACCGTTATCGGCGGTCGTTACGGTCTTGGTTCGAAAGATACTCCTCCTTCAAGCGTATTCGCAGTATATAAGGAATTAGCTGCTGACGCTCCACGTCACAACTTCACAATCGGTATCGTTGACGACGTTACCAACCTTTCACTCCAAGAAGAAGCAGCTCCAAACACCGCTGCAGAAGGCACAATCGAGTGCAAGTTCTGGGGTCTTGGTGGTGACGGTACCGTTGGTGCTAACAAAGACTCTATCAAAATTATCGGTGACCACACCGACAAGTACGTTCAGGCTTACTTCCAGTATGACTCTAAAAAGACCGGTGGTATCACAATTTCTCACCTCCGTTTCGGCGACAAGCCAATCAAGAGCCCATACTACATCAATAAGGCTGACTTCGTTGCTTGTCACAACCCATCATACGTAATCAAGGGTTACAAGATGGTTAACGACGTTAAACCAGGCGGTGTATTCCTTATTAACTGCCAGTGGACTCCTGAAGAGCTTAACGAACATATGCCAGCAGAAGCTAAGCGCTACATTGCTAACAACAACGTTCAGCTTTATACTGTTAACGCTATTGATATGGCTGCAGAAATTGGTCTTGGTAAACGTACCAATACAGTTCTTCAGTCTGCATTCTTCGCACTTTCTGAAGTTCTTCCACGTGAAGAGGCTATCGGCTACATGAAGGAAAAAGCTCAGAAGTTTATGAAGAAGGGTAAAGAAATTGTAGAAATGAACGAAAAGGCAATCGACGCAGGTGCTAACGCTTACGTTAAGATTGACGTTCCTGCTGACTGGGCAAACGCTACCGACGACAACGCTGCTGCTGCATCTGTTGGCGCAGACAAGCTTGTTAAGATGGTTGATAACATCATGAAGCCAGTTGGTCTTATGAACGGTTATGACCTTCCTGTATCTGCATTTACCGACCACGCTGACGGTACATTTGAACAGGGTGCATCTGCTTATGAAAAGCGCGGCGTTGCTGTAATGGTACCTGAGTGGAACAACGAAACCTGTATCGGTTGTAACAAGTGCGCATTTGTTTGTCCTCATGCTACAATTCGTCCATTTGCACTTTCAGCTGACGAAAAGGCAGCTGCTCCTGCAGATATTAAGATTGCAGTAAAAGAAAAGCTCGTTACAAACAAGGGCTATTCTTATGCGCTTACAATTTCTCCACTTGACTGTATGGGTTGCGGCGTTTGCGTTGGCGTATGTCCTACTTCATCACTCAAGATGGTATCTCAGGAATCACAGCTTTCTGAGCAAGCAAGCTTTGATTACTGTGTTGCAAACGTAACTGAAAAAGAAGGTATCGCTTCAAGCGCTAACCTTATTTCTTCGCAGTTTAAGAAACCACTTCTCGAGTTCTCAGGTTCATGCGCAGGTTGTGCTGAAACCGCTTATGCTCGTCTTATTACACAGCTCTTTGGTGACAGAATGTACATCTCTAACGCTACCGGTTGTTCATCAATCTGGGGCGGTCCTGCTGCTACATCACCATACACCACAGATGCTAACGGCCATGGTCCTGCTTGGGCAAACTCTCTCTTTGAAGATAATGCAGAGCACGGCTTTGGTATGTATTTAGGTCAAAAGGCTATCCGTAACCGTCTTATCGACGATGTTAAGGCTATAGTTGACGCTTGCAAGGCACCTGAAAACGTAGTTGCTGCTGCAAATGCATACCTTGACACACTTAACGACGGCGACAAGAACGCCGCTGCATCAAAGGCTTTAGTTGAAGCACTCGAAGGCTTTGACTGTGACTGCGATATGAAGAAAGACATCCTTGCAAATCAAGAGTACCTTTCAAAGAAATCTGTATGGATCTTTGGTGGTGACGGTTGGGCATACGATATCGGCTTTGGCGGTGTTGACCACGTACTTGCTACCGGCGAAAACGTAAACATTATGGTATTCGATACCGAGGTTTACTCTAACACAGGTGGTCAGGCATCTAAGGCATCTAACATCGGTCAGGTTGCTCAGTTCGCAGCTGCTGGTAAGGCTATAAACAAGAAGAGCCTTGCTGAAATCGCAATGAGCTATGGTTACGTTTATGTAGCACAAATCGCTATGGGCGCAGACCAGAACCAGACACTCAAGGCTATCAAGGAAGCTGAAGCTTATGACGGTCCTTCAATCATTATTGGTTACTCACCATGCGAAATGCACTCTATTAAGGGTGGTATGGTTAACTGCCAGGCAGAAATGAAGAAGGCTGTAGATTGCGGTTATTGGGATCTCTTCCGTTATAACCCAGCACTCAAGGCTGAAGGTAAGAATCCATTCTCACTCGACAGCAAGCCGGCTACAACCGACTATAAGGAATTCATCCTTAACGAAGCTCGTTATTCTTCACTTACACGTTCATTCCCAGAGCGTGCAAATGAGCTCTTTGATAAGGCTGCTGACGCTGCAAAGGCACGTCGTGCTCACCTTGAAAAGCTTGTTGAGCTTTACGGTAAATAATTAAGATTTAAAAATCTTAAAATAGAAAAACCCACCGAGAAATCGGTGGGTTCTTTTGTTATGTTTATAATAAAACAAAACTTAAGATATGAAAATATCGTAGGTGTTATTTATTGTTCTGTGTTTAATAGTAATTCGATTTTTTCTTTTGAAAGAGTGTCATTTTTGTCTGCGGTATAAAAGTCATAAGAAACATCGGACACTTGACTGTCGCCACACATTTGCTTTGTGGCGATGCTTCCGTCATTCATAAGATAAAGAAAATATTTTGATCCGCTTTGTGTAACGACTTCAAAGCTATAATTTGTCTTATCTTTAAGTAGTTGTTGCTCAAGTGCTTTTTTTGTGGTGTTGGAGTGACTGTAGGTATAGTTTTGTAAAAATGCCATATCACTTGTATTGCTAATTATGGGTGAACCAACAGTGCAACTGCTTGAGACAATTTTAATACCGCCGATATTATTTAGGTCGTCACTTGCGGTTATTGCAAGTAGCAGTGTTCTTTTGCTTTCAGCAGTTGTGGGAGTAGATGATGTTGTAGGAGTTTTGTCACTTGATTTACAAGAACAAAAAGTAAATATAATTATAATGAGAAATAAAACTGTAAAAATTTTGGTTAACTTTTTCATTTAATCAACCTCCTTGTATTTATTATAGTAAATGTTTATTTTGTTATCAATTTGTAAAATATAAAAATTTTTTGATTGTTATTTGTATAATACGACAATATTATAATATACAATATTTAATATTTATTCTTGACAAGCCATATATATAAATAGTAAAATAATATGGATATTATCTTGGGGTATTATCACTTGTAAAAAGACCTTTATTCTGTGTCGGTAGGATGCAGATTTGTATATTACATAGTTTTAATAGATTGGAGGAAAATTAAATTTAATGAACGAAACAAAAAATAAATCGCAAAAAGGTAAAAAGCCAAATAATAAAAAGCAAAGTACATCAAGTGCTAAAAAAGCAGTTCAAAATGTTGTGAGCGGCGGTAAAACATCAACTACAAAACAATCAAATCCTAAGTCTAATAAAGGTAAGGCTGTAAAAAATACTCAACCACAAAATAAAAACATTTCAAAAAAGAAACCCGCAACAACGTATAAAAAGCGTAACAATGCGTCAATTACACCTGCAAAACCGGTAAAGATTATTCCGTTGGGTGGTCTCGGAGAGGTAGGTAAAAACATTACTCTTTATGAGTATGACGGAGATATGCTGATTGTCGATTGCGGTATGACCTTCCCTGATGAAGATACACCGGGTGTTGACAGTGTTATTCCCGATTTTACCTATGTGCTAGAAAATAAGGACAAAATTAAAGGTCTTGTTGTAACTCACGGTCACGAGGACCATATCGGTGCAATTCCTTATCTTTTAAAGCAGCTTAACGTACCAATTTATGCTACAAGACTTACAATAGGTCTTATTGCGGGCAAGCTTAAAGAGCATAAGCTTTTGGGCGACGCAAAGCTTAACGAGATTGCTGACGGCAAAACTATAAATTTAGGAAAATTCAGTGTTGAATTTATTCACGTAAATCACTCTATACCGGATGCCGTTGCATTTGCTATAAGCTGTGGTGCCGGTACAGTTGTGCATATGGGCGATTTTAAGATAGATACAACACCGATTGATGATAAGGTTATAGATTTGGCGCGTTTTGCCGAACTTGGTAAATCGGGCGTGCTTGCAATGCTGTCGGATTCTACCAATGCCGAAAGGCCGGGATATACCTCTTCGGAAAGAATTGTTGGTGAATCACTTTCAAATCTTTTCAAAAAAGCCGAAGGACATCGAATAGTTGTTGCAACGTTTTCTTCAAATATACATCGTATACAGCAGATTATAGACGAGGCCGCTCGCTGTAAGCGTAAGGTTGCAGTATCTGGCAGAAGTATGATAAATGTTGTAAACGTTGCGGCAGAGCTAGGATATTTGAAACTTCCCAGCGGTATACTTGTTGAGATTGAAACCATAAAGAATTATTCACCAAGTGAATTGGTAGTAATTACAACCGGCAGTCAGGGTGAGCCTATGTCGGCGCTGACACGCATGGCTACAAATGAGCACCGTCAGGTAGAGATAGCCCCTGGTGATATGATAATTATTTCGGCAACACCGATTCCGGGTAACGAAAAACTTGTAAGCCGTGTTGTGAATGAGCTTATGAAGCGTGGTGCAAACGTGGTTTACGAGAAAATGTACGATGTTCACGTATCTGGACACGCTTGTCAAGAGGAACAAAAGTTGATGATGAGTGTTGTAAATCCAAGGTATTTTATTCCTATTCACGGTGAGCAAAAGCATCTTTATAAACACGCTCAGCTTGCATATGCTATGGGTATCGATTATAAAAACGTTATCATAGGTGCTAACGGCAATGTCTTTGAATTGTCAAGCGCAGGTATTAAATGCACCGAAACGGTAACTGCTGGCAGAGTACTTGTTGACGGTCTTGGCGTAGGTGACGTTGGTAGTATTGTGCTTCGTGACCGTAAGCATTTGTCTGAAGATGGTATAATTGTGGTAACTGTAGCGATTGACAGCTTTACACGTGAGGTCGTGTCAGGCCCCGATATAGTTTCGCGCGGATTTGTTTACGTAAAAGAATCTGATGAGCTTATGGAAGCACTTGAAAATGTTGTTTGCACCGCACTTGAAAATTGCTACGTTTTGGGTGTTAAGGATTGGAACACTATTAAGACGCGTATTAAAGACAGTGTTGCAAAATTCTTATACAACAAGACACATCGCAGTCCTATGGTGTTGCCTGTAATTATGGAAGTATAAGAATTTTAGGAAAAGCTGCTGTGTGCAAACTGAATTTAGATTGATTTGGAAAGGAAGTTTTATATATGAAGGTTATTTTATTACAGGACATAAAGGGTAAGGGTAAAAAAGGCGAGCTTTGCAATGTATCTGACGGATATGCTCGCAACTTCTTATTTCCCAAAAATTTGGCAATAGAGGCTGACTCTGCTGCAATGAGCGAACTTAAAAGTCGTGAGGCAGCGGCAGCTCACCACAAGCAAGAAGAAATTGATGCCGCAAATGCAACCGCTTCAAAGCTGGAGGGTAAATCTGTTACTATAAAAGCAAAAGCGGGCTCAAATGGCCGACTTTTTGGTAGTGTTACCTCAAAAGAAATCGCTGAGCAGATAGCTAAAGAACTTGGTATTACAGTTGACCGTAAAAAAATGAATGTTGCTGACATTAAAAACTTTGGTGAATATACTGCAGAAATTAAGCTTTATGTTGGCATTACAGCAAAAATTACAGTAAAAGTAACGGAGTAATGTTGTTATGAGCGAAAACAACCTTATTTATGATATTGATGGTGCAAGATTGCCGTATTCAATAAGTGCTGAGCAGGCGGTTTTGGGCGCAATGATTATTGACCCAAACTGTATAGACGAGGTAGCGGTTTGTGTTAAGGCTGATTATTTTTACCTTAAGCAGCACAAACAGATTTTTGAAGCCATTTCTTCTATGTATCAGTTCAGTCAGGCAATTGATTTTATATCGCTTCTTGCACGACTTAAAAAAGACGGCGTTTATGATGAGGCATCGGGTAAAGAGTATTTGACACAGCTTGTTCAAAAGGTTCCTTCATCGGCAAATGTAATGACCTATGTTGGTATTGTGCGCGAGCATTATTATCAGCGTGCATTGGCGGGTGCCGCTCAGGATATACTTAAGGATATAAGTGAAAACTCTATGGACTCCGGCAAAATGCTGGATGCTGCCGAGCAACGTATTTATGAAATTCGTGATGGTAGAGAAATTGGTGGTCTTACACATATTAAGGATGTAATTATAACGGAAACCTACGACCGCCTTACTAAAATAAATGATCCTGAAACACGAAATGATTACATAGGTATACCTTCGGGAATAGGTGCGCTAGATAAAATGATTACAGGCCTTAACAAGTCTGACCTTATCATTTTGGGTGCGCGTCCCGGTATGGGTAAAACCTCTTTTGCACTCAATATTGCACGAAATGTTGCTGTTACAGCCGGTAAAACGGTATGTTTTTTCTCGCTTGAAATGTCGCGTGACCAGTTAGCACAGCGTATGCTTTCCAGCGAAGCTGCAATAAGCAGTGAAAAGTTGCGTACAGGCGAGTTGCAGCCGGAAGAGTGGACAAGACTTATGCAGGCGGGTGAGTGCCTTTCAAAAGCTGAGCTATATTTCGACGAAAGTTCAAATATAACCGTTCCCGAAATGATGGCAAAGTTGCGTCGTATGAAAAAATGCGACCTTGTTGTTATTGACTACCTTGGTCTTATGCATTCGGCAAGAAAGACCGACAACCGAGTTCAAGAGGTTTCGGAAATTACACGCAGTCTTAAAATTATGGCAAAAGAGCTTAAGGTTCCGGTAATTGCGTGTGCACAGTTGTCGCGTGGTACTGAAACAAAAGGTAAGTCGCACAAGCCGGCTCTTGCTGATTTGCGTGATTCGGGTTCTATTGAGCAGGACGCAGATATAGTATTGTTCCTTTATCGTGAAGCCTACTATGACGGCGAAAAAAATACCGATGAGGATAAAAGTGACACCACAAAATCAGAGTGTATTGTTGCTAAAAACCGTCACGGTAGTGTAGGTTCTGTACCGCTTCACTGGGATGGTGACCATACAAGATTTACATCGGTGGATGTGTTTAGATAATGCTTAAAAAAGTAGTTGAGGCAGTAAAGGGCTTTGATATGCCTACAAATGATAAGCATATCACGGTAGCTCTTTCGGGCGGTGCTGATTCGATGGCGTTGCTTGAAGTACTGCTTACATTAAAGGAAGAACTTAACATAAAAAAAATAAGTGCTGCGCACTTTAATCATCAAATTCGTGGAGCCGAAGCACTTCGCGATCAAAACTTTGTGGAAGATTATTGCAAGCAAAGGAATGTAGATTGCTTTGTTGGTAGTGCCGATGTTTTAGGGTATGCAAAGCAAAACGGTCTTAGTACAGAGCTTGCCGCAAGAAAATTGCGTTACGCTTTTTTTGACTCTCTTGATACCGACCTTATTGCCACGGCACATACAGCAAGCGACAATATAGAAACAGTGCTTTTTAATCTTACGCGTGGCACGGCACTATCGGGGCTTTGCGGTATTCCCCCTGTGCGTGATAGATATATACGACCAATTATTCTTTGTACGCGTGAGGATATTGAGAACTATTGCAAGCAAAAATCGATAGCTTTTGTAACCGATAGCACAAATTTATGCGATGACTACACCCGCAACAAAATACGTCACAATGTAGTACCAATACTAAAAGATGTGAATTCTTCGGCAGAAAATGCTGTGTCGCGAATGGGCGCATCACTGCGTGAGGATGAGAATTTTATTGGTGGTATTGCAAGGCAAAAATATGGTGAGTTGCTTCGTGAAAACGGACTTGCGATTGATGGCTTTGAGGCGCTTCATTCTGCTGTTGCTAAAAGAATTATTGCATACTTTTGTAATGACTCAGGGCTAGAGATTGACAGTTTTCATATAAATGCGGTATATGATATTTGTTTGCGTGGAGGCAAAATGAGCTTACCGCTTAATAAATCGGCGGTTATTTGTGACGGCGTTTTAATGATTGTTGACAACAATGTCCAACCTAAAAATATTGAGTTTTTAGTTGATGTAATTAAAACTGATAACGATTTATTTAAAAAAGATGAAAAAGTTCATAATTTGTTTTTAAAAAATATATTGGACTATGATAAAATAGTAGGCGAGCTGGTTTTAAGAAAAAGACAATCGGGCGACAGTATAAGACTTAAAAATAAAAATGGTACCAAAACGCTAAAAAAACTTTTTTGCGAATACAAAATACCACACAATGAGCGCGAGAATTTACCCGTTCTTTGTGATGAAAGTGGAATTGTATGGGTGTATAAAATTGGCGTAGCCGAGCGTTGTGCCGCAGATGAAAATAGTACGAGCATATATAAAATAAATGTCAAGAAACTTTAAGGGGATAAAGATATGGAGAAAGATGTAAAAAGCATTTTGATATCTGAAGAAGAAATTAAACAAATCTGTAAAAGACTTGGCGAGCAGATAACACGCGATTACGAGGGTAAAAATTTGTTGGTTGTAAGCGTGTTAAAAGGTAGCATAATGTTTATGGCTGACTTGCTTCGCGAAATTAAGTGCCTTTGCCAGATAGATTTCTTATCGGTATCATCGTATAGCGGTACAAAAACCACCGGCGTTGTAAAATTTAAAAAAGACCTTGATATAGATCCCGACGGTATGGACATACTTATAGTTGAGGATATTTTGGATTCGGGTGTTACATTGTCGTATCTTAGCGGTGTGCTTATGGGTCGAAATGCAAATAGCATTAAAATTTGTACCCTGCTTGACAAACCTGCAAACCGCAGAGCTGATATCAAGGCTGATTATGTTGGTAAGGTTATCCCCGATGAGTTCGTTATAGGCTATGGCCTTGATTACGATGAAAAATATAGAAATTTACCATACATAGGTATACTTGCTCCTTCGGTTTACGGTGGGGAAGAATAACGGCAATATTGAAAGGTGAGTAACTTATTTTGAAAAAGAATTTTAAAAGTATATTATTGATTCTAATAATACCAGTGTTGTTGTTTGGTTCATTTTTTGTAGCGTCAAGGGTTGCAAACACAACAGAAAAGGTAAAGTATTATGAGATTGTAGAACTTATTGAAAACAACAAGGTGTCAGAGTTTAAGTTGAATCTGTATAATGGAGATTTAACCTACAAACTTCGTGAAGACGGTAAGTCCTATCGTTATAGAGTAGCAGATGCATCGCTTTTCTATTATGATATTGATGAGGCTATTGACACCATAAACCGCGAAAATGCGGGCACTGATAAGACAATTAAATACGACTACATCAAGGGTGGACAAAGTTCTTGGCTTGTGGCAATGATACCTAACATATTACTTATTGGTGTTATGATTCTTTTTGCCGTAATGTTTATGCGAAAGATGAATTCAACAATGGGCGCCGATAAGACTATGGGCTTTGGTAAGGCCAAGGTTCGTAAGGATGATGGCCGTAAAAAGACCACCTTTGCAGATGTTGCAGGCGCCGATGAAGAAAAACAGGAAATGGCCGAGATAGTAGACTTTTTAAAGGACCCCAAAAAGTTCAACGAGCTTGGTGCCCGTATTCCAAAAGGTGTATTGCTTGTTGGCCCTCCAGGTACAGGTAAAACCTTGCTCGCTCGTGCAGTTGCAGGTGAGGCGGGTGTACCGTTTTTCTCGATTTCGGGCTCTGACTTTGTAGAAATGTATGTAGGTGTGGGTGCGTCACGTGTGCGTGACCTTTTTGGTGAAGCCAAGAAAAACGCTCCTGCAATTATATTTATAGACGAAATTGATGCTGTTGGTCGTCAGCGTGGTGCAGGTCTTGGCGGCGGTCACGATGAAAGAGAGCAAACCCTTAACCAAATGCTAGTTGAAATGGACGGCTTCGGCACTAACGAGGGCGTAATAGTTATGGCGGCAACCAACCGCCCCGATATACTTGATAAAGCGCTTTTGCGTCCCGGCCGTTTCGACCGTCAGATTACCGTTAACTATCCTGATGTTAAGGGTAGAGAAGAGATACTAAAGGTTCATTCTCGCGGTAAGCCTTTAGGCCCTGATGTAAATCTTGCTACAATTGCAAAATCAACCTCGGGCTTTACGGGTGCTGACCTTGAAAACCTGCTTAACGAAGCAGCACTTCTTGCGGTTCGTCACAATAAAAAGGCTATTACTCAAGAAGAAATTGAGGAAGCTACCATTAAGGTTGTAATGGGTACCGAAAAGAAATCTCACAAGGTGAGCGAAAAAGACAAAATGGTAACCTCTTATCACGAGGCAGGTCATGCTATTGTATCGTATTTCTTGCCAACGCAAGACCCTGTGCATCAAATCTCGATTATTCCACGCGGTATGGCGGCGGGTTATACAATGTATTTGCCTACCGAAGAAAAGGGTCACACCAGTAAAAATCAGATTTTAGAGCAGATTTGTTCACTGCTTGGTGGTCGTGCCGCAGAGCAGCTAACCCAAGATGACGTTTGCACCGGCGCTTCAAACGATATTCAGCGCGCTACAGAGCTTGCACGCAAAATGGTTACACGATTTGGTATGAGCGACAAGTTGGGACTTGTAGTTTACGGTGACGATAATAACGAGGTATTCTTAGGTCGTGATTTCTCGTCAACACCTAACTACTCTGAAAAGACAGCCGCTACCATTGACGACGAAATTGAAGCAGTTGTTATGAAGCAGTATGAAAAAGCGCTTGAGCTTCTTAAAGGCGCTATGCCAAAGCTTCACGAGGTTGCAAAGGTACTGTTTGAAAACGAAAAGATTTCGGGCGACGAATTCCGCACTATAATGGAAGCAAAAGCAGAATAAAAAGACACAAGGCTTGAGGTTAAACCTCAAGCCTTAATTTTTTATTGATATTTAATTTTATTAGTGTTATAATAAACCCATACCACACAAACTTAATATTGGGAACATATGCGGAGTCGTATTTTTATTTTGGTAAAAATGCAGGCTTCTTATTTGGCGTACTCTTGTGTATGTTCCAAAGTTTGTGTGGTAGCAAATCGAGGTCGCATTTTTCGGTGTGTGTGACTTCGGTTGCACACACTTTTTAATTTTAAGGGGGATATTAAAATGAACATCACTTTTAATCCAAGAGGGAAAAAACAATGGACGATTACCGATACCGAAATTATCTGTGGCAAAAAGGAAATACTACTTCCAACTATTTGTAGAATTATTCATACCCTACCTACAAAATTTCCCGGTGCACAAGGTTCAATATTTATAAATTATAAAAAAGATAGTGAAGAGTATTATTTAAATAATTCAATAGAACTAAAATATGACAAAAAAGATATTGAAAACGCAAAAATAGGAGCAGAATATTTATTAAAACTTTTTGATAACGACAATTATAATATAATTGTCGACGAAAAAAAGGGTAAAACTTATACAACTAAAAAACGAGAACCTGTAAAAGAACCAATACAATTTTATAAAAAATGTAACACTTGTGGTCATATTTACTGTTATACCCAAGCCGATTTAAACAAAAACAAGCAACTTTCAAGACAAGCTGCGGCAAACAGTTTTGCTTCTGCATTTGGTCCTGCTATTATGAGTGCAACATATAATCAGACTGCTGCTGACAACAAAAGCAGAATTATTGATTATGATAAATGTCCAAATTGCAATTCATTAGATGTTGTTTCCATAACCGAAGAAGAAGTTAGAAACATTTCTAAAAATCAAGATACCCAACAATCAAATATATCACAAGCAGATGAATTAAAGAAATTCAAAGATTTACTTGATAGCGGTGTTATTACCCAAGAAGAATTTGATGCAAAGAAAAAGCAGTTATTAGGTTTATAATACATAAAAATTTGAGAGTGGTATATACCACTCTCTTTTCTTGTATTAGATAATAATTTATGATATAATGTTCTCGGTGATAATATGAATTTACCCAAACGCAAGCCGACACGGCTCGTCGATTACGATTACAGTAGCGAGGGTGCATATTTTATAACAATATGTACGCATAATCGCAAAAATTTATTTTCAAATATCGTAGGGGCGATTCACGAATCGCCCGAAAACAAATTGAATTCAAATGGCAAAATCGTAGATTATTATATAAACAAATTAAATGATAGATTTGAATTAAAAGTTGACAAATATATTATAATGCCAAATCATATTCATTTGATTGTCGTCATCGAGAAAAACGAACGGTCGATTCGTGAATCGACCCTACAAAAACGCGCGTTAATTTCAAAAGCAATGGGATATTTAAAGATGAATGTATCACGTGATATTCATAAAAACGGATATAGCAAAAACATTTGGCAACGCTCATTTCACGACCATATTATTCGTGACGAAAAGGATTATTTAAAAATTTGGAATTATATTGACACAAATCCTCAAAAATGGAGTGACGATTGTTTTTACACAGAATAAAAGACCTTCGGTAATGCGAAGGCCTTTTGCTATTTTCTATATTCCGACGGGCTTACGCCACAGTGGCGCTTAAATGCGCGTGTAAAGCAGGATATTGATTCAAAACCTACAGCGTCGGATATTTCGGTTATACTTTTATTTGTATTGCTTAGCAGATATTGCGAGCGATTTATTCGTGCGCTTGATATAAACTGTTGCGGTGACATATCGGTAAATTCGTAAAAATACCTTCGCAGTGTGGCAGTGCTTATAAAGCATTTGCTAGCCAAAACATCGAGTGTTAATTCTCCTGAGTTGCTAAGGTTTTCGGATATATGTGTAAGTGCCGGCAACATTTTATCGAAACTGCGTCGACGTGTGACAATGTTATTTTTTAAATCACATTCAATTCGCGACAATTCAAGAATCAGCTGTTGCACAAGCAAAAGAGCATAAAGCTGTGAAAGACCTTTGCCGTTTTGTGTTTCGTCAATACACTTGCTTATGATTGCGGAAAGTTCTGGGTATTCTTGCGGAGAAAAAACACCGCTAAAGTTTACCTTCTTTTCAATTATTTTTGCAATGCGGTTGCCTATATCGTCGTTAGATGTTAGTTTATATGGGTCATAAGAAAACCAAATCCATCTGCCACGGTTATCATAGTCGCCATTCGCAAGGTGCGGTTGATAGGGTAAAACGATTTGTATATCACCTTTATTATATCTATAGAGGCGGTTGTCGATTATGCAGTTGCCACTACCTGCAGTACACACACCTATTTCAAGACACTTATGAAAATGGAGTGAGGTTATCTCGTTGGTAGAAAGCGGTGTCTGGCCGTTATAGCAAACAAATCGCTCGGTGTTACCTATGTATACGGGACTGTAAAATGCAGGTAATTGTGAAATTAAGTTGTATTGCATTTGTATCACCACTTTGCGCATTTGATTGATTGGGTTAAATTTATGATAGATAACGACTTGCAAATTTATGCTGTTATTAGTATATTAAAAATAGCAATAAATTACAAGGAGAAATTTGCTATGAATATGAATTTTAATCGTGCAGAACTTCGCGACAAGATCCACGGCTGTTGGATAGGTAAAAATATCGGTGGCACAATGGGTGGACCTTTTGAGGGTAAAAGGGAACTTTTAGATATTCCGGGCTTTACCACACCAAAGGGTGAGCCGCTACCTAATGATGACCTTGATTTGCAGCTTGTATGGCTTAGATACCTTGAAGAAAACGGTCCTTTTAATATGACCGCTTTAGATCTTGGCGAGTATTGGATAAGCTTTATAGTACCTCACTGGGCAGAATACGGTATCGGTAAATCTAATATGAGATACGGCATACAGCCACCTCTTTGTGGTGCTATAAACAATGATTATTGGAGAAATTCAAACGGTGCTTGGATTCGTACTGAAATCTGGGCTTGTTTAAATCCCGGAAATCCTGATGCCGCTATTAAATATGCGTTTAAAGATGCGTGTATTGACCACGGTATAGGCGAGGGTACATATGCCGCTGTGTTTGTAGCTGCACTCGAAAGTGCTGCTTTTGTTGAAAGCAATATAAGAAAGCTTATTGATATTGGTCTTACAAAAATCCCCGAAGACTGTCGTATGGCAAAGGCTATAAAGCTATTGCTTGATAACTATGATAACGGTGTTGATTGGGTAACCACAAGAAATGATTTGGTTAAGCAGTCAGAGGATATTGGCTGGTTCCAGGCTCCCGCTAACGTTGCATTTGCTATTTTAGGTATACTTTATGGCGAGGGAGATTTCAAAAAATCAATGATTACAGCCATTAACTGTGGTGACGACACCGACTGTACCGCTGCAACTGTTGGTTCTATTCTTGGTATTATAAACGGCAAGGACGGTATTCCTGAGGATTGGCAAGAATACATTGGTGATAAAATTGTTACTATATCCATAAATATGGGCTGTGATCCAAGATATCCACTTACAATAACCGACCTTACCGACCGAGTTTTGAAGCTTGTACCGGTTACTGCATCTACCATCCGTAACTATAGCGTTACCGTAACCGACGAGCCTACCGACACCGAAACACCGCCACTTTATGGAACTCTTGAAGGAAAGCATCTTTTTGAGAGAAGTGAGTATTCTTTTGACGCCGACTTAGGTTATGGTAATGCTGTTATTTCTTACGACAGATGTCCACGCATTAAGCCGGGTGAGAGCCTTGGTGTAAATATTAGAATTGTCGGTCGTTTCTGGGGTATTCCGGAAAATCTATCAATCAGATTTATAACTCCCGATGGTTTTAGGGTTGATGGCCCAAGGTCTTTCCATATGGAACAGGGTAGTCAAAGGAACGACTACTATCCTACCGCTAATAACGATTACGTTATAACAGCAGGCGAAAACGTTGAGGCGCAAAACCGCATTATAGTCGAGGTTGTATGTCAGGGTCGTCCTTCTGTGGGACTTTTTGAAATGATTGTACTTGGATAATATGTGAAAATATGGAAAATACCGATTGACATTTCAATCGGTATTTTTTATAATATAACGTGAATGTATAATTATTCATTTTGGGGGCAATGGAATGAAATTTGAATCAAGAATAGTGTCTTCGCTTGAAAAATGCTTTTTAACATCTGACATTACAAAATTTACCGAGATAAAACAAGAGAATATTTTTAAGAACCAAAAGTATTCTTTTCAGTTGGCAGCGCGTTTTGAAGACGATTGGCAAATAGCTTTAAAACCTGTTGTAGAAGGCGATTTAGCACCTTATGTTACAATTCGTGAAATTGTGAATATTCCTGCAGAAATACCTACATATACAAACTGTACTCCAATGCCGAAGGTGCACGAGCCGGGTCTTTATCCCGACTTGTTACGTCCGCTTAAATATCGTGGAACATTTCGTTTGTTCCCTATGCAAAGTCGTGCACTTTGGTTTGATATTGACCCCAAAGGCGAAATTACGGGTGAACATGTATTAAAGATTAAATTGTTACGTGTTGGCATTACAAGCAAGGGATTTACACCCACGGAAGATGTAGTTGCCGAGCACGAGCTTAAAATCGATATTAAGGACATAGAAATTCCGGAGCAAACACTTAAATTTACACAGTGGTTTTATGCCGACTGTCTTGCAGACTACTATAATGTAGAGGTATTTAGTGACCGCCATTTTGAAATTTGCGAAAACTTTGCTAAAACTGCTGTTGAAAACGGTAGAAATATGCTTATGGTACCGATTCTTACCTATGCGCTTGATACCTACGGTGGTGGAGAAAGAACTACCACACAGCTTATTGACGTTTATAAAGACGGAGACAACTACACATTTGGTTATGAAAATCTTGACCGTTGGCTTGATATGTATAAGCGTATCGGTGTTAAATACTATGAAATTTCACCCGTATTTTCACAGTGGGGTGCTGACAGCACACCTAAAGTTGTAGCAACTGTAAACGGTGAAAAGAAGGCAATTTTTGGTTGGGGCACAAATCCGCTGTCAGAAGAATATAATACCTTTATTCGTGCCTTCTTAAGTGGATTCATTGCTCACATGAAAGAGCGTGGCGAAGATAAAAAGTGTTGGTTTCATGTTTCTGACGAGCCAATTGCCGAACACTTTGAACAGTACAAAAAGGTTAGAGATTCAATATATGACTTAGTAGAGGATTATGAAACACTTGATGCTATATCACATTATGAATTTTGTAAATTAGGCCTTAGTAAACATCCTGTACCAAAGACGATGGTTGTTCACGAGTTTATTGAAAACGGCGTGAAAGACCTATGGACATACTATTGCGGTGGTCAGTGTACCAATGTTAGTAACTGTCACTTCGCTATGGAGCTTGCTCGTGTGCGTTGTCTTGGTGTTCAGATGTTCAAATATGATATACAGGGCTTTTTGCATTGGGGCTATAACTTCTATAATAACCAATGGTCATACGATAAACTTGACCCGTTTGCAACTTCTGATGCCGAAAGCTTTGTTGCGAGCGGTGACGCTTATATGGTATATCCGGCACCGGACGGTACCGCTTGGGAGTCAACACGCATCCGTGCTCTTTATGAAGGTATGGAGGATATGCGAGTAATGCAGCTTGCCGAGACACTTTGTGGTAAAGAAGCTGTGGTTAAGGCTGTTGAAGATATTGTTGGTGAGGTACGCTTTGACAAGTGTATACTTGAAGCCGATACTATGCTTGCAGTACGCAGAGCAGTTGACCAGATGATATTTGATAAAATCTAAGTTAACACATATCGGTTAATAACAAATTTAAAATTGAAAAACAAAAAGCACTTACTGTTAAAAGTAAGTGCTTTTTATTGTTATTGTTTAAGAATTTTTTTCTGCCTCGTATTTAGCAACAGCAGCTTTTATTTTGTCAGCAGGATTAAGAAGCTTGCTGATTGAATTGTCGTTGTTAAGTGTTTCTACAATAAGTGCAATGTACTTTGACATATTTACACTGCAGTACCATTCGCGAGAGAGAAGCTCGGGTGTTTGGTAAATAAGGTTTGTAGTAAATACCTTGTCAATAAGACCGTTTTGATAATAGTCGTCAAATTTTTCAAGTCCATCAACAAAAAGACCAAAAGTAGAGAATACAAATATTCTACCTGCACCACGTTCTTTGAGTTTTGCGGCTATGTCCAGCATTGATTCGCCGCTTGATATCATATCGTCTACAAGGATAAGGTCTTTACCTACTATGTCATTGCCGAGGAATTCGTGTGCTTCGATTGGATTCTTGCCGTTTACGATTATTGAGTAGTTACGACGTTTATAGAACATACCAAGGTCGAGACCTAAAACAGAGGAGTAGTAGATGCATCGGCCCATACCACCTTCGTCAGGGGATACGATCATAGTATGATCTCGGTCTAACTTAACATCAGGAACACTGCGGAGAAGTGCTTTGATCATCTGATAAGCGGCTTGTACGTTGTCGAAACCATCAAGCGGAATTGCGTTGTTAACACGGGGATCATGTGCGTCGAAGGTGATTATGTTTTTAACACCCATTGAAACGAGCTCTTGTAAAGCCATTGCACAGTCCATAGATTCACGTGCAGTTCGGCGGTGCTGTCTGCCTTCATAAAGCATAGGCATAATAACGGTGATGCGTCGTGCTTTACCGCCAAATGCGGCAATAACGCGCTTTAAATCTTGGAAGTGATCATCGGGACTCATAGGAACTGTTTGACCGTACATTTTGTAGGTCACATTGTAGTTGAAGCAGTCACAAATTATGAATGCATCAAGACCACGTGCAGAGTGGTTGAGAACTGCCTTTGCTTCGCCTGTGCCAAAACGTGGACAGTTGGCATCGATTACAAAGGATTGGTCCTCATCGATGTTACGCCATTGCTTGAGGTAGAAGTCTACCTGAGAAGAAATGTCTTCACAGCCACGCATACTGATAAGTGCAAGGTCGCCATAGGGTGTGTGTTTGAAATTAATACTGGACATATGAAATCCCTCCGCAAGATATTAAATTTTTGATAAACACATTGTATCATATTTTGTGTTACAAAAAAAGACCTTTTTTAAAAAATTTTTACATTTTTTTATTTTATATTAATGTTATAAAATTTGATTGATATTATTTGTGCTATATGGTATAATATGTAGGATTATAAAGTAAATTATTGTCAGGAGTTGTAAGTCTATGCCAACCGTAACATTACTTGCCCATACACCTAATCCGGAAAAAACAATTGCCTCTGCGGCAAAGTTGTGCTATAGTTCGTCTACTATAGGGGAGTTATATGATGGACTTACCGATGAAAAGGCGGCAGATTTTGTCGAGATGTTATCTGAAATAGGTCACGAAAGCCCTATAGAGCATGCTTCGTTTACGTTTGGTATAGAGGGTGTCTCACGTGCCTTTTTGGCGCAAATAACCCGTCATAGACTTGCATCTTATTCGGTTAAGAGTCAACGCTATGTAAAGGAAGGCGAGTTTGAATTTGTAATTCCACCTGAAATAGAGGCTGACCCAATAGCACTTGATGCTTATAAAGAATCAATGAGACTAGCACAAGAAGCTTACGACAAAATTGCTGAAATACTTACCGAAAAGCACAAGGCTAAATTTATAGCTGAGGGCAAAGACGAAAAAACCGCCGCAAGACTTGCGTCTAAAAAGGCTATTGAGGATGCTAGATTTGTACTTCCTAATGCTTGCGAAACAAAAATGGTGGTAACAATGAACGCTCGTTCGTTACATAACTTTTTCCGTCATCGTTGTTGCAACCGCGCTCAGTGGGAGATACAGGAGGTTGCCAATCAAATGCTTAAGCTTGTAAAAGAGGTAGCACCCGAATTGTTTAAAAAAGCAGGTCCACCTTGCCTTAACGGTCATTGCCCTGAGGGAAAAATGAGCTGCGGTAAGGCAGGAGAAATAAAGAAGTTTTATGAGGAAATGAAGTAAATGGGTAAGTTGATTGTAATTGAAGGACTTGATGGCAGCGGTAAGTCAACACAACTGGAGCTTTTGCCTCAAAATCTTAAAAAATCTGGCATTGATAGCAGAAGTGTTTCTTTTCCTGATTATGATAGCAATTCAAGCGCTCTTGTTAAAATGTATTTGGGTGGTGAATTTGGTAAAAAGCCAGGGGACGTAAACGCCTATGCAGCCTCTCTTTTTTACGCTGTGGATCGTTTTGCCTCATACAAGACCAATTGGGGTGATTATTATAACCAAAACGGTGTAATAGTATCCGGAAGATATACCACCTCAAATGCTGTGCATCAAACCTCTAAAATGGACGAGTGTGAGTGGGAAGGTTTTTTGGATTGGTTATATGACCTTGAATACAATAAGGTTGCAATTCCAAAACCTGATAAAGTAATCTTTTTGGATATGCCAATTGAGGTATCTCAAAAACTTCTGTCCGGTCGTTACAAAGGCGACGAAACAAAGAAGGATATTCACGAAAGTGACACAGCCTACCTTAATAAGTGTCGCAAGGCAGCGATGTTTACAGCCGAGTATTCGGGTTGGACAATTGTTCCATGCGCTAAGGATGGCGAGCCCCGCTCGATAGATGATATTGCAAACGACGTTTTAAAAGAAGCATTAAAGGTGATATAAATGGTATATGTGTTTTTAGCAAAAGGATTTGAAGAGCTTGAAGCATTGGCTCCCGTAGATGTGCTACGCCGCGCTAATATTGAAGTTAAAACTGTAGGCGTTACAGGTAAAAGGGTTTCCGGTTCACACGGTATATCGGTAAATTGTGATATAACCATAAACGAGGCGGTATTTGACGAACTTGAGGGTATTGTACTTCCGGGTGGACTACCGGGTACTACAAATCTGGAAAACGATGAAATTGTAAATAAGTTTATAGACTACGCATGGGACAACGGCAAAATAATTGGCGCTATTTGTGCGGCCCCAATTATTTTGGGACATAAGGGTCTTTTACGTGGGAAAAATGCTGTGTGCTACACAGGCTTTGAAAAAGAACTTACCGGCGCCCATGTGCTTGACAGACCGGCTGTTCGTGACGGTAACATAGTTACCGGTTGGGGAGCGGGTGGCGCTATGGATTTTGCATTGGCTTTTTTGGAAGCAATAAGCGAAAATGAGGAATTAGCAAAAAAAATTGCACGTAATATGCGTTGCAGTTCATAAGAGGTAAATATGCAAAACAATAATTTTAATATGAATGATGATGATTTTGTAATTGGTAAAGGCTTTAATGTAAGTGAGCCTGAGACTAAAAATCGTAAAAATAAGAAAGCTAAAAAAGGTAGCTCGATAATTAAAAACATAATATGGATTTTAAGTATTATTGTTGTATCGGTTGCCTTGGCTGGCTCGGTTATAATAGGACTTTTTGACTATGTAGGCTTAGGTTTTGGTAGGGGAGAAGCAGTACAGGTGGACATACCCTACGGCTCGTCTACTGTTGCGATTGCCGAAAAGTTGGAAGAGTCCGGTGCCGTAAAGATGCCAATCTTTTTCAGAATCTATTCAAAGCTCAAGGGTTATGAGAGCCAATATAAATATGGACTTTATACCTTTAGCAGTGATATAGGCTACAGTAACATTGCTGATATGCTTATGAATGACGGAGCTAAGGCTGAGAGTGTAAAGGTAACAATTCCTGAGGGTACAGGCATTAACGACTACACCCATATTGTTGATGGTGAAGAAAAAACCATAAAGGGTATAGCAACTATACTTGAAGAGAAGGGTGTATGCGAAAGAAGCGATTTTATATATGCGCTTAACGAGGTAGAGCTTGATTCAAAGTTGCTTAAAAACTGCAACGACGGAAGAACCTACTATACACTTGAGGGATACTTGTTCCCCGATACGTATGAATTTTATTCATATGATTCTGAGGAATGTGCACGTATGGTTGTTGAAAAAATGATTAAGCAAACCGAAAGCAAGATAACCGACGATATGTATAAGCGTGCTGAAGAATTGGGATACAGTATGAACGAAATTTTGACCTTGGCATCTATTGTTCAAATGGAATCGGGTCAGAGTATTGAGCATATGCCAAGTGTTGCGGCAGTTTTTTATAATCGTCTTGATAGTAAAGATTTTAGCACATTGGGCTCTAGTCCTACCTGTTATTATGGAAAATCGTTTAAAAACGATGATGGCAGATATGATACCTACAAGGCAAAGGGCTTACCACCGGGACCGTTGTGTTCACCCGGAATTGATGCTATAAAAGCGGTTCTTCATCCATCAACCGATAAAGAGGGATTTTATTATTTTGTTACTGATAAAGATGGTAATTTCTACTTCCATAAAACTTTAGCAGAGCAAAATGCTACAATTGCAAAACTTAAACAAGGTGATAATTGGGTGTATGAAACATTTGAATAAAAAATTAGAGCTTTTGTGTCCGGCGGGCGATTTGACACGCCTTAAAACAGCGGTAGATTTTGGCGCAGATGCTGTGTATATAGCGGGTGAAGAGTTTGGTATGCGAACTGCCAGCGCTAATTTTAACCGCGAGGATTTAAAGCAGGGTGTTGAGTACGCACACACTCACGGCGTTAAGGTGCACGTTACTTGTAACACCATTCCGCACGAGGACGAAATTGCCCGTTTGCCCGAATTTTTGACATATCTTAACGAAATAAGTGTTGACGCGGTTATTGCGTCCGACCTTGGCACCATTGGTATGGTTAAAGAGTATGCGCCAAATTGTGAGCTACACGTATCGGTGCAGTCGGGTATTGTAAACAGCGCAACGGCAAATGCGTTTTATGAAATGGGTGCTAAACGCGTGGTGCTTGCACGAGAATTATCACTCGAAGAAATTGCAAAAATCCGCGCAAACATTCCACCCCAGCTTGAAATAGAAGCCTTTGCTCACGGTGCGATGTGTGTATCTTTTTCGGCAAGATGCTTGCTTTCAAGCTATATGACAGGTCGTGACGCTAACCGCGGTGACTGTGCTCAGCCATGTCGTTGGAGTTACAGCCTTATGGAAGAAAAACGCCCCGGTCAGTATTTTGATATTACCGAAACCGAAAAGGGCACTTATATACTTAACGCTAACGATATGTGTATGGCGCCACATCTTGACAAGATGCTTGCGGCCGGCGTATCGAGTATTAAGATAGAGGGCAGAGCAAAAACCGAGTATTATGTGGCGGTTACTGCAAATGCATATCGTGGTGCGGTTGATAGTCTACTTAACTGTGATGGCGAATGGACATTACCAAATTGGGTAAGCGAAGAGCTTAATAAAATGAGCCATCGCACCTATTCTACAGGATTTTATTTTGGTCGTCCCGAAAATGCGCAGACCTATGAAAATGCGGGCTATATACGCGACTATGCTATTGCGGCTATAGTTGACGGTTATGAAGACGGATGTATAGTAGCCACGCTTAAAAACAAGTTCGCAAGCGGAACAATGCTTGACTGTCTTGAGGCGGGCAGTATTCCATTTAGTGTTGATACAACCACGCTTTATGATGAAAAGGGTAAGCAGATTGAAAGCGCATATCAGCCTATGAGCAAAATAAAAATACCGTTTGACCGTGAGGTTAAAGTTGGTTCTATGCTTAGAATGAAAGTATAAGTATTATTGTCTTGCAAAATATGTCAAATTATGGTAGAATAACTCTACCCCAAAAATAAAGGAGTCTTTAAAGATGAAAAAGGAAGTATTAGTTGAAATTTCAGCTCGTCACGTACACGTGACACAAGCTACACTCGAAACACTTTTTGGCGCAGGTCATACCCTCACCAATAAAAAAGACTTGTCTCAGCCGGGACAGTTTGCTTGTGAAGAAAAGGTTACGGTTGTAGGTCCTAAGGGTAGCCTTAAGGCTTCAATTCTTGGCCCTTGCCGTCCTGCAGACCAAGTAGAGCTTTCTCTTACCGATGCTCGTACAATCGGTGTAGTAGCACCTATTCGTGAATCAGGCGATGTTGCAGGCAGTGGTGCTTGCAAGCTTGTTGGCCCTTGTGGCGAGGTGGAGCTTACTGAAGGCGTTATCGCAGCAAAGCGCCATATACATATGACTTGTGCAGACGGTGAAAAGTACGGTATTGTTGACAAGCAGATTGTAAGTGTTAAAATTCCAACCGAGGACAGAGCACTTATTTTTGGTGATGTTGTAGCACGTGTAAGTGATAGTTATGCTCTTGCTATGCATATTGATACTGACGAAGCAAATGCCGCTTGTGTACCTGGTAGCTGCATAGGTGAAATCCTTGACTAATCCGTTAGGACTTTATATTCACATACCTTTTTGTGAGAAAAAATGTAATTATTGCGACTTTTATTCCGCATTTTACAACAAAGATATATTAATTTCTTATCTAACCACACTTAAAGGTGAAATCAACAAATGGGGCGGCACTATACACCGCCCCATTGATACTATTTATATTGGCGGCGGTACACCGTCACTTTTGAGCGAAGAGATTATTCCGCTGCTTGACTGTGTAAAAGCTAATTTTACAGTTTTGGATAACGCCGAAATAACGGTGGAGGCGAACCCCAGCTCAAGTGGCGATTTTTTAGAATTTGCAAAGCGTGCGGGTGTAAACCGACTGTCTATAGGTGTGCAATCCGGGTGTGATGATACCCTTAAAACCTTGGGTAGAACACACACGTCACGTGATGCCGCAATAACCGTGCAAAAGGCACGCAAGTTGGGTTTTGATAATATTTCACTTGACCTTATGATTGCGCTACCTGACAGTAATTTGCAAACATTAAAAAATGATATAGATTTTATCTTGTCTTTAAACCCGGAGCATATTTCATCTTACATTCTAAAGATAGAACAAAACACTGCATTTTTTAAAAAGCAAGATGCGCTAAATCTACCAGATGATGACGATAGTGCCGAACAATATCTATTTATGTGCGAAATGTTTGAGAAAAGTGGGTATAATCATTACGAAATATCTAATTTTTCGCGTGAAAATAAGGAAAGCCGTCACAATATAAAATACTGGTTAGGTGAAGATTATCTTGGACTTGGTCCTGCGGCACATTCTTGTCTTGACAGTAAGCGATTTTACTACCCACGCGATTTAATTGGATTTATAAAAAATCCGCAAACTGTATACGACGGTGAAGCGGGCAGTAAGCAAGAAGCGTTAATGTTAGGTCTGCGGCTGTCACGCGGTGTTGACCTATCAAAAATCTACGGTGAAATACCCGAAAGCATTAAAACTAAAATAAACCTGCTTCAAAAAGCAGGATATATAAAGGTAAGTTTGCCACACATATCGCTTACTAATAGCGGTATGCTTATTTCAAACAGCATTATTACGGAATTACTTGGTGATTATTTATGAAGACATTTAAAATACATTTAATTCGTCACGGCGCTACCGATGCCAATACTGCGGGTATGTATATCGGCAATCGCACCGATTTGCCTCTTTCTCCCGAGGGTGTTCGTGAGCTGCAGCAGATGCGTGAAATGGTAGAATACCCAGATATTGAGCGCCTTTATACAAGTCCCATGCTTCGTTGTAGGCAAAGTGCAAATATTATTTACCCCGGTTTTGAGGCGCACGTTATTGACGAGCTTACCGAATATGACTTTGGTGAGTTTGAGGGCAAAACCGCAAGCCAGCTTGAGCTAATGCCCGAGTATGCGGAATGGACAAGCGGCAAGTTAGAGGCACCGTCAGGTGGCGAGACCACTCAAAATTTTGTAAAGCGTCAAGCCTTGGCTCTTAATATGATTGTGCGTGATATGATGGCTAATGATGTAACCAGCGCGGGTGTTATTATGCACGGTGGCGCTATTATGATGCTGTTGGCTGCTTGTGCTGTACCACGTAAGCATTCGGTTGAGTGGACAAGTGATAACGGTCGCGGCTACTCAATTATGGTAACCCCTTCGCTTTATCATTCAAGCGGCATTGTTGAAGTATACGACTATATTTAAGGTGTGAATTATGGTAAATATAGGTAATGATTGGGACGGTATTTTGGCTGACGAATGGCAAAAGCCATATTATCAAAATTTGCGTGGTTTTTTAAAGAAAGAATATGGCAGTCGCACAATATACCCTAATATGAACGATATTTTTAATGCGCTAAAGTTTACATCGTTTGAAAACACAAAGGTTGTAATAATAGGACAAGACCCATATCACGGTGCCGGTCAAGCGCACGGACTGTGTTTTTCGGTTAAAAAGGGAATTGAGCCACCACCATCACTTAAAAATATTTATAAAGAGTTGCACGATGATATTGATTTTACTATACCAAATCACGGCGAATTAACTTCTTGGGCGCGTCAAGGTGTATTAATGCTTAACGCTGTGCTAACCGTACGAGAGGCATCACCTAACAGCCATAAGGGTATGGGTTGGGAGCAGTTTACCGATAGGGTTATTGCTGAACTTGACAAAAAACAAACACCTGTAGTCTTTTTGCTTTGGGGCGCCAATGCACGCAAAAAGGCAGAAATAATCACAAATCCTATACATAAAAAGTTAATTACAGTGCATCCAAGCCCACTTTCCGCTTATAACGGATTTTTTGGCTGCAAGCATTTTTCAAAAACCAACGAAATATTATTATCCACTGGTCAGACTCCAATAGATTGGACTATTGATTAAAGGAGATTTTTTATGAAATCAACAGGAATTATTCGCGGACTTGACAATATGGGTAGGGTAGTAATACCTAAAGAAATACGCAAATTTTTAGATATGACCGAAGGTGAAGACGCAATTGAAATCTATATGCAGGACGATTGCATAGTGCTTAAAAAGCATAAACCAAGCTGTATATTTTGCAACAATGAAGATGACTGTATAGAGTTTGAAAATCAAACCGTTTGTAAAGCGTGTGTTGAAAGATTGCTTTTAAAAGTAAAGGAAAACGAAATCATATAAAAATAAACCTCTGTATGACTAAACATACAGAGGTTTTAATTTTTTAACATTAGCAAACAACAGCTTCCCACGCAAAAGGTAATAAATCACGAGCAGTTACTTTTATAAGATTTCCGTCAACATCATTTACTATTACCTTAATATCGGGGCAGTATTCAAAAAGCATTTGACGGCAGTTGCCACATGGTGGAATAACACAGTTAGTAGCCTTTTCGTGTACCGCTACAATTGTGTCAAAATCACGTTCGCCTTGTGATACAGCAATTCCCATTGTTATATATTCGGCGCAAGAGCCGTGTATTCCGTCACAGTTTACACCTTTATAAATGTTTCCGTTTTTGCACAAAATTGCACAGCCTACGGTGTGATTGTATATTCCGTCATCAAAGTTTTCTTCTAATACTTTTAGTGCAGCTTGTATGAGTTGCTCATCTTTATCGTTTAATTTAAATTTTTTCATTTTAAATCCTCACAGTAATGCGCCCGTTCTCCGCCTATAAATTTAGGTCGGGTTCTTGCACAAACTATTGGTGCTTTACCAATTTTGTTTATAGATAGTCTAACAGGCACTGCCACTTCTTTTAGATGCATACCAATAAGCGTGTTGCCTATGTCAAGACCGGCACTCGCTTTTATATGTTCGACTGCTACGGGGTGCTCCATATTTTGCCATACGACAGTGGCAAATGAGCCGCCCGCTTTTGTCTGCGGTATAACGTTTACAATTTCTAAATTATATTTTTCTGCCACTGATTGTTCAATTATGATAGCGCGGTTAAGGTGTTCGCAGCACTGTGCTGCAAGAAAGATACCTTCTTCTTTTAAGATGGGGTATATGCCGTCAAAGACTGCCTTTGCCGCATCCATGCTTGATGCTTTACCAATATCTCCACCCATAATTTCACTTGACGAGCAACCAATTACAAGTATGTTTCCCGACTTAATGCCGGATATTTCAATAAGCTCGGTTATAGCTATTTTCGCTTCGTTTGCTATATTATTTAACATATGTATCACCTGAAAGTATTATATGACAAAACAAAAATATATTCAATGTTTTTTTAGTGTACGTAAATCAAGACATTAAAAGAATTATAATTGTATTACACTTTAAATTGTGGTATAATTTTATCAAAAGGCGGTGGGTTTATGCTACAGTTTATTTTAGGACGCGCTTCAAGCGGTAAAACCTATTTGGTAACTCAAAAAATTGCAGAGTGTTTGGCACAGGGCAAAAGCCCTGTTCTTTTGGTGCCTGAACAGTTTTCTTTTGAGAGTGAAAAGAATATTCTTGACATGGTTGGTGACGGTGCCGCAGGTCGCGTTTCGGTTATCAGTTTTACGCGTCTTTGTGACGAAATTGAGCGTGTTAATGGTGGCGTTTGCGGTGAAGGTATTACCGATGCTGATAGAGTAATTTTAATGACACGGGCAATTAAAATTTGCCGTGAAGAACTTAATCGCTTTAAAAAATATTCATCTTCAAGAAGCTTTGCGCGTTTGATGATTGATACAATCGGCGAATTCAAAATGAATTTTATTACAGCCGAAGATTTGCGTAATGCGGCAAACGATACCGACGATGAGCTATTAAGGCTTAAACTTATTGATACAGCACTCATTTATGAGAATTATGATGCAATAGTTGCGGAAAAATTTATAGATAACACCGACCGTATTACTAAGCTTTATTATGCGTTGGGTAATTATAATTATTTTGAAGATAAAACCGTTTTTATTGATTCTTTTAAAAGTTTTTCGGGTCAACAATACAAAATACTTGAAAGAATAATTTCACAAGCAAGCGATGTTACTGTGACATTGACCGACAATGCCAATGATAATCGTTCGCTTGGGCTGTTTGCAAATATTAAAAGAGTTAAAGCCCGTATTACAGCTATAGCCAAGAGATTTGCAGTAAATATTTTAGATGATATTGTTTTAAACGGCAAAAATTATTCAAGTGAAGAACTTTCTTGTTTAGAAGATTTTATGGCTACCGGAAAAACAGACTTTGCGGGAGAAAGTAGTGATATTACAATTTGTCGCGCCGATAGTATCTATAGCGAGGCGGATTTTGTTGCGCGTAATATTAGACGTATTGTGCGTGAAAAGGATGCCAGATATAGTGATTTTGTAATAATAGCACGTGATACTGCAACCTATGAAGATGCACTTGACACCGCTTGTAGAAAAAACAATGTAAGCTGTTTCATTGATAAGCGAGTACCGCTTATAGATCTGCCAACTGCAGTTGCCGTGCTTTCTGCCGCTAATGTAGCGCAAAATTTTTGCACTGAAAATATATTGCGTTTTCATAAATCGGGTGTTGAAAATTTAAGTATTGATGAAATAACTACACTTGAAAACTATGCTTTTTTATGGGGCATTGACGGTATGCTTTGGCAAAACGAATGGACAATGGACCCTGATGGTTTTTCGTCTGGCGGTGAGTTGACACAAAGCAAAAGGGAACGACTCGCTTATATTAATAAGTTGCGAAAAATAGCCGTTGAACCACTGCTTGAATTTAAAAAGAGTTTTGGAGGCACCGCGCGTGATATGTCACGAGCACTCGTAAATCTACTTACGAACATTAATGCGGCTGAGCATTTTAAAGCACTGTCTAAACAATATAGTGACACTGTTTATCGTGATGCGATAAAGCAGTCATGGGACAGCGTTATGAATATATTAAACAGCCTTGTTCTGTGCTTTGGCGAAACACAGATAAGCATTGCTGAGTTTTGCGATGCGTTAAGAATGGCATTATCGCTCGAAACGGTGGGTGTCATTCCCCAAATGATAGATGAAGCTATATTTGGTGCGGCTGACCGTATACGTCCTTCACGTCCTAAATATGTGTTTATTATGGGTGCAAATCAAAATGTATTTCCGCGAGTACAACAAAGTGGCGGACTTTTTTCTGTTAATGAGCGTCAAAAGTTGATAGAGCTTGAATTAGAAATACCAGATAATACATTTTCGTTTGCAATTGATGAAGAATGCTTGCTTTATAGTTGTGTTTGTTGTGCTACACACGGCGTATTTTTAAGCTATACGACCTCACTCGACGGAGTAGGTGTGGCTGAGGCATCAGCCTTTGTTAGCGATATAAAGAAAAGGTTTAACTGCCGCGTTTTTGAGGAGCCGTCTGCATTGAGCGCAGATTACCTACCCGAAACACGAGAGGATGCGTTTTCGTGGCTTTGCGGTACCATGCAGGGCCAGTGCGATGATACAAATACAATTATACGTTCGCTTGAAGATTGTGAAATAAACGCAAGAATAAACGCTGTTTTACAAAGTCGTAATAGAATAGTACATTCAATTACCGACGATACAGCACGCAATCTTTTCGGCAAAAAGCTTACAATGTCACCATCAAAATTCGACACCTTTAACCGTTGTAGATTTATGTATTTTTGTCGTTATGGTTTGCGTGCGGAGAGTCTTCAGCCTGCAGAGTTTAATGCTATGCAACGTGGTACGATTGTACATTATGTGTTAGAGCGTGCGGTAGAAGATTGCGGAAAAAAATTATCTCAGCTTGAAAGTGATCAAATTTACGAGTTGGTTGATAAATATATAAATGAATATCTTGAAAATATAGCCGGATACACCGATATTGAAACCCCATATCTTAAATATCTGATTTCGACAATTAAACGCACGCTAAATTATGTGGTAGAACGATTGGCGCTGGAATTTGCTCAAAGTGATTTTGAGCCTGTAAAATGTGAACTTAAAATTGCCGCTGACGGTGACTTGCCCGCAATAGAAATACCTATTGAGGATAAAGGCGTACTAGAATTAAAAGGCGTGGTTGACCGATTAGATAAATGGAATGGCTACATAAGAATAGTTGATTATAAAACCGGACATCGAGATTTTCGCTTACCGGATATTCTATTTGGCCAAAATATGCAAATGCTTATTTACCTTTACGCAGTGTCGCGTAGTGATAAATTTGGCGGAAAAACCGCCGGTATATTTTATATGCCGGCAAGTCGCGATAAAACAGGCTCTAAATCGGCACGTCGTATGAACGGACTTATCGCAGCAGATGCTGAACTGGTAACGGCCATGGAAAAAGAAAACGCAGGCGAATTTGTGCCAAAATATTCAGAGAAATCACCCTCTGACAGTTTTATAAAAGAGGAAGATTTTAATAAGATATTTGATTTTATTGAAAATAGGTTAAAACAAACGGGTAGTGGAATTTACGGTGGCGATATTGCCGCTGATCCTGTTGACGGTCTCGACAGTGGCGCTTGTAAGTATTGCGAGTATAAAAATGTTTGCCGCATAGGCGACGAGGCACATAAACAGGTTCCAAAGCTTACTAATGAAGAAGTGCTTAAAGAAATTGAAAGGCAGGTGAGCGACAGTGACATTTAAACCTACTGAAATGCAGGAAAAGGCGATTAAAACGCGTGGTAATATTCTTGTATCTGCGGCGGCAGGCTCAGGTAAAACGGCTGTTTTGGTAGAGCGTGTTATAAATATGCTCACTGATAAAGACTCACCTATAAGTGCCGATAGATTGCTTATTGTTACTTTTACAAATGCCGCTGCCGCAGAAATGCGCAGTAGAATAGAAGCGCGTATTTACGAAGAAATACAGAAAAAGCCTGATGATGTGATGCTTCAAAGGCAAAAATATTTGTTGCAAAATGCTGAGATTTGTACGATAGATTCTTTCTGCATTAAGCTTGTACGTGAAAATTTTGAAAAATGCGGAATAGAACCAGACTTTAAAATAAGTGACGGTACACAACAGGCGGCAAGCTGTAATCGTATAATGTCAGAGCTTATTGCACAACAGTTAGAAAATCCAAACGATGACTTTTACCGTCTTTTAGAACTTACGTGTTGCGAATATGACGAAAAGAATCTTACAGAACTTATAAACCGAGTTTATCTTTATAGTCAACAATTGCCATTTCCAAATAATTTTATAAACGGTTTGTCATTACCGTATGAGACGGATTTTATATCCGGCAACGTATGGTACGATATGGCTTTTGATGTTGCAAAAAAACGTGTTGATACGGCACGTAAATGTGCAATGCGTATGGCAGATGTTGCACCTTACACCAATAAAAACAGTGAAAAACATATTGCTTATGTAGAAAATATAACTGCAATGCTTGAAAATCTTGATGCTGTTACGCACTTAAATGATTGGGATAGGTTGAATGAGGCGTTAGGCAAAATAACATTTGACCGTGTGCCGTCAAGTGATAAAGAAGATGAGTGTGCTAATGTATTTAAAGATAAACAAAAGCAAATTAAAGCATTAATTGGTGAGCTTTGTGAGCTTTTTGTCTTTACGCGTGAAGAAACACAAAAAGCTATTAAAGAAAATCTTGGTGCAATCAAGCTTTTGCAAAAGCTTATTATCGAGTATGGCAACAGGCTATTTGATTGCTTTAGAAAAGAAAACTCATTTACATTTTACAATATGGAACAAATGGCACTGGACCTGCTTTGTGAGTATAAAGACGGGCATATTGTAATACGTGACGAAGCGCGAGAGCTTTGCTCTAAGTATGATGAGGTATTGGTTGACGAGTTTCAAGATGTAAATGATTTGCAAGATACACTTTTTAACATACTTTCTAACAACGAGGAAAGATTATTTGTAGTTGGTGATGTAAAGCAAAGTATTTATGGCTTTAGGGGCTCTAATCCTGAAAATTTTCTCGGCAAAAAGGACCGATACATACCGATTGAAATTGCTCGAGAAAAAGAGGCTAAAAAAATATTTTTGTCAGACAACTTTCGTTCTCGTAAAGGAGTTTGCGATGCGGTTAACTTTTTCTTTTCTTACCTTTTGGCCGGTCAATGCGGTTCAATAGTCTACAGCGAGGAGGAAAAACTTAACGCAGGAGGCACATTTCCAAAAAGCGATGCACCAACCACCGAGTTATTGGTCGTAGATAAATACGGCGATGACGATGATTCGTTACTTGAAACCGAAGCACAAAGGATAGCTGAGTACATTATTTCGGTAATGCGTGAAGGAAGCGTTATAAGCCATGGTGATACATTGCGCTTGGCACAATACAGCGATTTTGCAATATTGCTTGACAAGGTAAAGGACAAGGCTACCGTTATTGCAGAGGTATTATCATCTTATGGAATACCTGTATCTTTAGGTGGCGATTCCTTTATGGAAAGCACTGAAATTGCCACTGTTATGTCCCTTTTACAGGTTATAGATAATCCTAAGTGTGACGTTGAACTGCTTGCAACAATGATGTCGCCCGTGTTTGCCTTTAGCGCTGAAGAAATGGCTAAAATAAGGATAAATCAAAAATACGGACCACTGTATTCTGCTGTGGTGGCGTATAGTGAGTTGGGTGACAGTAAAACCACCGCATTTTTACATAGACTTACCGAGCTTCGTCGTGAAGCGGCTGTGCTGTCGGTTGATAGGCTAATTTCAAAGTTGATACATTCAACCGATATATTAAATATGATGTCGGCACTGCCCGGAGGCAGAGTGAGGCGTGCTAATCTTTTTGCACTTATTAACTATGCAAAATCTTTTGCTGCGCGTAGTGATTCGGGTGTATATGGATTTATAAGATATATGAAATCTTTGCCTGAAAACAGTTTTAAAGGTGTTAATGTGGGCGGAGAAAACAGTGTAAAAATTATGTCGATGCATAATTCAAAAGGATTACAGTTTCCGGTTTGCATAGTTGCGAATTTGTCTTCACAAATTAATAATGCCGATTCTATAAGCCGTGTGTTGTTTAGCGAAAAACTCGGTATTGCCTTTAAGTATTATGATGAAAGGACAGGTTTTGATACCGAAATATTGGGTCATGCACTTATGGCTGATGCTGCACAGATTAAAACGGTAGAAGAAAAGCTTCGACTTTTGTATGTTGCTATGACACGAGCAATTGATAGACTTTGTTTGGTGTACTCGACTAAAAATCTCGATAAAAAAATTCAAAAACTTTCATCAACACTGCTTGATGACGCACCATATATAAGCAGAGAATTTCTTGAAAAAGGTCGGAATATGGGTGATTGGATTTTGAGCTGTGCATTGGTACACCCGAGCGGTGAGGTCTTGTGTAAGTATGCAGATATAGGCGTACCCAAAATTCAAAATGAAGCGGATATTAAGATAACAATTTTAAACAGCGAAGCGGCGTCTATAGAAATGACAGATAAAGCAGACGGCAAAGAGGGGACTTGTAATACTGAATTTGCTGATAAAATAAAATCAAACGCAGATTATGTATACAAATATGAAAATTTGCGGTTTTTACAGTCAAAGGCATCGGTGTCACGACTTGTTCACTCAGCCGAAGATGATCGTTTTGCCTTTGTTGAAAGGCCTGCATTTATGACTGGCAATAAGCTTTCGGGGGCACAGCGTGGTACTGCAATGCACCACATTATGCAATTTATAAATTTTGAGAAAACTGTTGATGTCAAGGCTGAAATTGAACGTCTTATTGAATGGAAATTTATTACCGAGCAAGAAGCGGCTTCTGTCGATGTTGCGGCTATAGAACAATTTTTTAAAGGAAAATTATATAGCCGTATTATTTCGGCAAATGAGGTCAAACGCGAGATGCGTTTTATAACCGAGATTGCGGCTAGTCGATTGGATCCTACGGTGAATAGTGATGCCGGAATTATTGTTCAGGGTGCGGTTGACCTCTGCTTTGTTGAAGATGACGGAGTGGTGGTGCTTGACTTTAAGACTGATAGAGTAGCTGAGTTAAGCAAGCTTGTTGATTGTTACGGTGAACAGTTAGAGATTTATTCTGCTGCGGCAGAAAAGATTTTTGGTCTACCCGTAAAAGAAAAAATTATATACTCTTTCCATTTAGGAGATAGCATTTCGTTTTAGAGGTTTATTATGGATTTAGTACTTAAAAAGGGCCGTCCTGAAATATTGGACGGCCGCGAAGAAAAAGAATTAAAATGTTATGATTTTTTAGATAATCTGGGTGTTGAGTATTATCACGTGGATCACCGAGATATGCCTGCCGATACAATGGAAGCGTGTGTGGCGATAGATAGGGCACTTGATTGTAAGATATGTAAAAATTTGTTTTTGTGTAATCGCCAAAAAACAGATTTTTATCTGCTAATGATGCCTGCTGACAAGCCATTTAAAACCAAGGATTTAACAGCACAGATTAATTCGGCGCGGCTGTCGTTTGCTGACAGTGATGCTATGCTAAAATATCTTAATATTACACCGGGTGCTGTGAGTGTTTTAGGACTAATGAATGATACCGAGTGTAGCGTGCGTTTGCTTGTTGACAAGGATATTTTGAATGATGAGTATATAGGTTGTCATCCGTGCGTAAATACTACAAGTATGAAAATTAAAACCGATGATATTTTTGATAAAATAATTTCTGCTACAAATCATACAAAAACGGTAGTTGAGTTGCCGTGGTATGAATAACTCAACCAACGGTGTGTAGACATTCCTCAGTGAATTGTTTATATTAATGATAAAGGAGGCGCGCGAATGGATCAGGTAAAGATAGGTAAATTTATAGCCGAATGCAGAAAAGCGCAAAAGCTTACTCAAATGCAGTTGGCTGAAAAGCTTGGTATTACCGATAGGGCAGTATCAAAGTGGGAAACGGGTAAGTCGTTACCCGATTCTGCAATAATGCTTTCCCTTTGTAGCCTTCTTAAAATAACGGTAAACGATTTACTTAGTGGGGAGGTAGTTATAATGGAAAATTATAACAAAGAAATGGAAAACAAATTATTAGAAATGGTAAGGCAAAAAGAGTCGGACGACAAAAGAATGTTGGCTTTGGAAATATTTATTGGCGTGATATTTTCGGTTGTTATGTTTGTTTTAATAATGGTGGCATCGTTTGTTCAAATGACTGATTGGATTAGAATATTGCTTATACTGTTAGGTTTTATCCCGTTTGTTGTGGCAGTGCCGTTTATGATAAAAATCGAGCAGACGGCAGGTTATTATGAATGTCAAAAATGCGGTCACCGTTACGTGCCTACATTTAGCAGTGTGTTATGGGCAATGCACGTAAATAGGACACGTTATATGAAATGCCCTGAGTGTCACCAAAAGTCTTGGCAAAAAAAGGTGCTAGGTAAATACGCAGACCAATAATAAAGTTGAAATATCAAAATTGGTATGATATTATAACCTTGCCAATATAAATTATTTGGGGTGAGTAAATGAAGTCTCACAAAACAAAAATGATAGCACCTATAGTAGTTGCGGTCGTTGCGGTTTTGTATTACGCGGTTTACTTTGGCTTTTTAATGTGGCTTGTAGGCGGTGTGTGGAGATGGCTTTTGGGCATTATACCACTTGCATTTTCAGCATTAATAGTTAAGGTTTGCTGTGAAAGAATTAATGAAATTAAGAAGGGTGAAGAAGATGATCTTAGTAAATACTGATTTTATCAGCGGTAAAGAACTTGAAACAATAAGTCTTGTAAAGGGAAGTACAATTCAGTCAAAGCACATTGGTAAGGATATTGCTCAAAGCTTTAAAACCTTGGTAGGTGGAGAATTGAAAGCATATAACGAAATGATGAATGAGGCTCGCGCGCTCGCTACCAAGCGTATGGTAGCCGAAGCGGAAACGCTTGGTGCTGATGCGATTATAAATATCCGCTATGCATCATCAGCTGTTATGCAGGGCGCAGCTGAAGTTATTGTTTACGGAACAGCGGTAAAATTTATTTAAGAAACAACAAAAAAGATGTCGCTCTGCGACATCTTTTTTTAACTTAATATAGAAAGTAATGTGTTAATATTTTCATCAGAGTATTCAATTTCGGAGGAATAAATACGGGCTATTTCAATAAGTTCTTCTATAGTGTTTGATATGTTCATAGTTTTAATAACTTTATATATCAGTACCGCAAATAAAACGCGCTCTTTAAACATATCATCATATTGACCATCAAGAAAATGCCTGAAAATAAGATATACAAGTAGCTGCTCGTAAGAGGTATCAAGCGAGTTGTCGGGTGTGGAGGAGTCGATTCCGTTTTTAATTCGCAACAAATATTCGTCCCATGCGTTATCCAATTTTTCAAGGCCGCTAAAAACTTGATGCCAGTCGGTATTGGTCTGTAATTGACCGTCAACCAAACACAGCATATTGTCTATACGTTTATCAAGCGGAAGTGTTCTGTCTTGTAGAATATCAAAAAGCTTTTCTCTAAAATTTATGGTAGGTATTTGTTTTATTTTGGCGGGTATGTTAAGTGTAGTTTTTTCTTTTTGGGTAAGTATAATTTTGGCGGCTGCTTCGCAAGCAAGACCAAGTCCAATTTCAACAAAATCGTCATAAAAATTGCGAAAACGTGGGTGATCGCTACATATCTGACACAGCATATCCTCGCCTAAGTTTACAATAATGTCGCATAGTCCTTGCTTATTTAAAAAAGGGCAGCGTTCGTTATTGTCTAATTTAAAATGTGGGGTGTCGCCAAACTCAATGTTCGATTTTATTTTTGACGCAAAATCGCTCTGAAGATTCTTATATTTTTCTAAAGTGATATCATCAATATCTATTTCCCAACCAATGCAACACGAGTGTTTGCATTTGTCGGCAATACACTTAAATTTATTATAATAATTTGGTGTTATGGTAGTCATAAATTATCCTTTGTATTTTTTAAAAAATATAACATATTTCTTGTTGCTAGTCAAATATAAACTGTGGTATAATGACAACATAGTAAAAAACAGGGATGAATATAATGCTTTTAAAACGTTTAGCGGCTTTTGCTGTCGCTTTAATACTAGTTGTACAGCTTACTGCTTGCCGACCAAATACATCGGTAGACGATACTAGTCGCATTGATACGAGCAGTTTGGCGGTAGGCACCAATGACACGCTATCAAGTGATATCAGTGAGGATAATCCAAAAGAAGATATTATCAGTGATTCATATTCCTCTTCATTGGTAGGGGGGATTACCGATAACGGTAGTGAAGAAATACCTATTGTTGATATTACTTCAAGCGAAACTCAAGATACTGATGTTCCACAACAAGATAATAACAATGAAACCAATAACGGTAACAGTGTTACAGGTTGTACTCACGGCGATGAGGACCCGTATCTTGATGTTAGTAAATCAGAATTTTATGCTGATTATAAAGCTGCTTGCTGCAATACCGATGCTAGTTACCGTTCAAAGCACGGATTTTTATCGGGGTCCTTAGAGGTGCCGGGTCAGTATGCTACAGAGACCGAAAACCGCCCTATGTTAAACGGTAAATTTGTACGAAATACTGCCGCTGTTTATTTAGACAATGGTAATACATATATGGTAATGGATGCTGACGGCCGCGAGGTTATGCGAATACATAAAGCCGGTGGGTATATAACGCTTGAAGAAGTGGCGGCCTATATGTATGCTTTTGGCGGTAGCGGAAAAATACCTGCAAACTATATCTCTAAAAAGAAGGGTAGACCAAATAGCAGTATTTGGGGTGAGTATCTGCGCGTAAATCATTCCTATTTTATAGGTGATACAGATAAGTACCCGTACGAACCTGAGCTTCCTAATATTTCGGGTTGCGGCGGAGATTTAAGGTATTATGAGATGGATATAGGTACCACCGGTACCTCAACACCCGGTTATCCGCCTCAAGCCTATATACAGGGTAATTCTATAGAGCGTGGCGCTGCGAGAATAGTTTATGCTCGGGATGATCTTAACGGAAACGGAGTATATGAAAATAACGAGGTATACGTTTTCTATACCCATAATCACTATAACGATTTTAGAGAATATCTTAACTACTATGGCGGTTGGGGAGAAATGTTTGGTAACGTAACAGGTGGCGGAGAATATAGCAGTAAATATAACGCTAACCCAACCCCGTACGTACCAACCGCATATGCCGATTTTACGAAATAATATATAGCAAAAAAAGAGCAGTGAATATTCACTGCTCTTTTACTTTTATGTGAAATATAACGTTTAATATTTTATGTTTATCTATTTTTTAAAAACATACCAAAACGGGTCTTCACCACCAAAAGAATAGTCACCACTTTTCCATTCAATAAACAAATACTCTACGTTATCGTGTTTTTGAATAATGTATTTGCTTGCAGTTTGTCGCGGATTACATATTACATATTCATTTACCCAATGCCAAATATTTGATGGGTCGGTATGCGATTTCGTTTCTTCGTAGGTTTTAAATGTGTTAATCATTGCGCCATCGCTTAAAAATTCCGCATTGCGCCAATAGAGTGCTTCATAAGGTACAAAAGAACACATACTTTGTGAGTTGAAGTCATTAGGTGAGCGTACCAAATCACAAACATTCCATTTTCCTATAACATTTATATCGGTGATAGGTGCTGTTGGAATTTTGTCTTTTATCATAATTTCATTTTTTGTATATGTTTTAGAATCTGTTTTTTTAAGTACTAAAATTTCAGGTATTCCTCCTTGAAAATAATCATAGGTTTTAAACTCTATGAACATAAAAGTATCTTTCCCGATTTTTTCTATGGTATATTTATTCTGACTTTTTCGGTGTGGATATCCGCAGTTTGACAAAAGAATCCCTTTTGTCCAGTTGAAACACCAATATTTTTCACCATCAGGCAAAAAATAGAGTTCTTTGATCAAATCATTTGACAATAATGATTTTGTTTTTTGTGGATTGAACATCTCTTTGCAAGGCAAACCGTCAAATACAACCCAACGACCTATAACTTCGGGGTCATTTTCAAAAGGAATATTTATATCATCGTTATAATTTATATCAAATTTTCCGAGTTTTACAATAGGTAGTTTGATTTCGATTGTATTATCAGAATAAATTATTTTATATATTGGACCTACAATTTGATAATTATTGTCTAATGTGTACTTGTTAAGTTGCTTCACAGCCTTTTCATAATCTTTTTCCAAGCAGATAAGACTCGCGGTATCAGTTGTGAAATCAATTGTTTTTTCAATCAGGTTAGATGATTTTGGCAGTTTTCCAATTATTTCGACACCAAAACCTGTATCGAAATCTCTATTTGCAAATTCTGTTTCGTAGTCGATAATTACCTTTCTATCGCCGATAATTTCATTTGGAATGGCTTTTTTAATTTTGCATAATATATCATTATACTGAGATTTGCTATTAACAATTTTACGGCAATATGCAATAGTCAATCTGTCACTTTTCTTTATGATTATATTAAACATAGACTCATTCTCCTTTAATGATGAATTTAGTAAATGGAGAGTGTTTATGCGTTTTTCGGTTTCTGTCATCAAAAGTTCAAGCTCTTTTGTCTTTTGAGCGATAAGTTTTGAATATTCGTCTTTAGTAAGTGAAAAAATTGACTTAATTTCTGAAAGGCTAAACCCTAACTCTTTTAAGGTTAAAATTTTATAGCAATCAGAAAGTTTAGACGCATTATAATAACGATATCCTGTAAAATCATCAATTCTATCAGGTTGTAAAATGCCTTCATGATCGTAAAATCTCAACGTTTTTACAGGAATATTTGACAGTTTTGACAGTTCACCGATTTTATACATAAATATCACCTCATTAAAAATGTGTATAGGTACCTTACAGGTGTATGATAACATTACAGTAAAGGGGAGAGTCAAGTGTCATTTTGAAAATTTTTGTAGTAAGTATTTTTGGGTTTTATAGAATTTCAAGTTTTTATATAAAAAATCTCAGCTCACCCAAAAGAGTGAACTGAGATTTTGGCAGGGGTAGAAGGACTCGAACCCTCACAAACGGTTTTGGAGACCGGTGTGCTACCATTGACACCATACCCCTAAATAAAAATATGCCTCTTATAAAGAAGCTATATTATATAAAAAATAAATGGTGGACCAACAGGGACTCGAACCCCGGACCAACCGGTTATGAGCCGGTTGCTCTAACCAACTGAGCTATTGGTCCACATATGCTACCTTTGTGACAGCAAAAATTATTATACATTTATTTTTAAATTTTGTCAACATAAATTTTAAATATTTTTATATTATGGTTTTTTGTAAGTTTAGCATTACTGAGTAATATAAATTTATATAATAAAAGTCCTAAAATTGTCAAAATGTGTCTTGAAATGCTCTTTTTTGTTATCTATAATGGGCTTAAAGGAGATGATTTTATGCAAAAATTTGATTTAAACGGTATTTGGCATCTTGTAGGCGGAGAATATGACTGTAACGGTACAATTCCCGGCTCGGTCTATTCGTTTTTGCTTGATAATAAACTTATTGATGACCCATACTACCGTGATAACGAGCTTAAATGCATTGGCATAATGGACAATGAGTTTGAGTTTTCACGCAAGTTTGATTACTCACCCGACGGCAACACAGTTTTACTTTGCTGTGACGGTCTTGATACCTTATGTGATATATATTTAAACGGCACACATATTGCCTATACCGATAATATGCACCGCAGTTATGAATTTGACGTGACTGGTGTTTTGGTTGATGGTGAAAACAAAATCAAAATTGCATTTCATCCGGCAGATGCCTACATAAAAGAAAAAGAGGCAAAACAACCTACATTTTATGCTAAAGAGGCAATGGCGGGCTTTGGTAATATACGAAAAGCGCACTGTATGTTTGGTTGGGACTGGGGTCCTCGTCTTCCTGACGCAGGTATATGGAAAGATATTTATCTGCTTAAAAAAGACAGCGCTCGTATTAGTGATGTTTATATCACACAGCGCCATGACAGTGGTCGTGTGTTTGTTACACCAAAGGTTGAAATTGACGGTGAAGCAGAGGTGAAAATTAACTGCACCATACCCGATGGCAGCAATTTTGAACTTATAGCAAACGAAGAAAATGAGATTTTAAATCCACAGCTTTGGATGCCTCGAGGTCTTGGCGAACAGCCGCTTTATACAATAAAGGTTGAGCTTATTGAAAATGGTGTGGTTGTTGACTCGGTTAGTAAAAGAATAGGTCTTCGCACAGTAAAGCTTATTCGCGAAAAAGATAAATGGGGCGAGTCCTTTTGTCACGAGGTTAACGGTGTTCGCTTTTTTGCAATGGGCGCCGACTATGTACCCGAAGATAATATACTTTCGCGCCTTAGCGAAGAGCGTACACGTGACCTTATAACACAGTGCTGTCGTTGTAATTTTAACTGCTTGCGCGTTTGGGGTGGCGGTTTTTACCCGCACGACTATTTCTTTGATATTTGTGACGAAATGGGTATTACTGTATTTATGGACCTTATGTTTGCCTGCTCGAGTATGAACCCCGATGACGAAATGATGGAAAACATTAAAATAGAAGCCGAGCAAAATCTTGCAAGACTTCGTCATCATCCGTCAATTGTTATTATAAGCGGTAATAACGAAATCGAGCTTTGGTGCACATGGCAGCCTGTTAAATACCCACGTTATCTCGAGATTTTTGAGGATGTTTTAGCCGACGTTGCCGACCGCATTTGCCCCGATATTCCTTACGTTCCGTCATCACCCTCGTCAATAGGTCACTTTATGGACCCACAAAATGAGAACTTTGGCGACTGCCATTACTATGATGTATGGTGTGGTAAGCCTATTACCGAATACCGTACAAAGCATTGGCGTTATATGAGTGAGTTTGGTGTGCAGTCATATCCGGGCGAAAAGACCGTAAACGCTTATACCTTGCCCGAAGACCGCAACGTATTTTCACGCGTTATGGAAATGCATCAGCGCTCTATTCCTGCAAATCAATTCCTTATGCAGTATCTTTCCGAAAACTTTAAGTATCCAAACAGCCTTCCAGCATTCCTTTATGCAACACAACTTTTCCAAGCAGAAGCCATTAAGTATTGCGTAGAGCATTTGCGTCGTCATAGAGGCAGATGTATGGGTGCGCTTTATTGGCAGCTTAACGATATATGGCCTGTGGCTTCGTGGGCAAGTATTGATTCTTACGGCAGATATAAAGCACTTCAGTATTATTCAAAGCGTTTTTATGAGCCTGTGCTTATCTCTTGCCGTGAGGTAGGAGAAATGGACGTTCGTCCGTTTATCAATACCGAGCGTAATATAGAGCTTGTAACTACTGCCGAGCTTACCGTTACAAATGATACGTTAAATGATGTTACAGGTGTTGTAAATTGGGAGCTTCGCGATAATAAGGCTAATATAATTAAGAGCGGTGAGCAAACCGTTACAGTGCCTGCACTTTCGTATGTAACGCTCGATAATATGGACTTTAACAAAACAGACCCATATACAACCTATATCAGTTATTCTTATACGGTTGACGGTAAGGTGGTTTCAAGCGGTACAACGCTTTTTGCGGCGCACAAGCGTTTTGATTTTATAGAGCCTAATCTGCGTTATGAAATTAATGGCGACGAAATTACTGTTTATGCCGATACTTATGCCAAGGCGGTTGAAATAGATTCGCTTGATAGCGACTTTATACTAAGTGACAACTACTTTGATATGAACGCAGGCAGTAAGACCGTAAAAATAGTTGAAGGCACACCAAAGACTATAAGACTAAGAAGTGTTTATGATATAAAATAAATTTAAAGGGAGGCATTGTGCCTCCCTTTATTTTGTGGTATAATTATAAAAAATTTAGTGGGGTAATAAAATGACTAAAATACTTTTCGTCTGTCACGGCAATATTTGCCGCAGTCCTATGGCGGAGTTTTTGATGAAAGAATTGGTGCGTGAGCAAGGACTTGAAAATGAATTTTACATTGAATCGGCGGCAACCTCTACCGAAGAAATCGGTAACGGGGTTTACCCACCTGTAAAACGCATACTTAAAGCAAGAGGAATTGACTGTAGCGCAAAACGCGCTCGTCAAATGACGAGGGCTGACTATGATAAATTTGATTACATAGTTTGTATGGACGGCAAAAATTTACGCAATATGGGTTACATTGCTATTGACACCCAAAATAAATATAGTCGTTTGCTTGATTACACGGCACATCCTCACGATGTTGCTGACCCGTGGTATAGCGGTGATTTTGAAACTACAGAGTGCGAGGTGCAACAAGGTTGCAAGGCTTTGCTTGAATATATAATTAACAAATAAACGGATGCGAATTTCGCATCCGTTTTATATTTATTGTTTTTCGAAACCTATTAGCACGCCACCCTTTTCGGCATAAAAGCTACAAAGCCCACGACATTCATAAACTGTAATATCAATGTTACCGAATTCTTTGGTAAGGGCTTGTTTTATGCTCTCGGCATATAGTGGGTTTTGGCAGTGGGCTATTCGCACTTTGCCGCCCCAGTAGCCTTCTTTTCGAAGACGGTCGATGATAGTAGCGCGTGTCTTTACTTTACCACGAACCTTATCAAGCGGTTGTAGATCTCCCTTGTCGCTTGCTTTGCCTATTACTCTAATTCCAAGTAGTCCTGCTGCTTTGGCGGTAATGTGACTTACTCTGCCGTTATTGGCAAGATTTTTCATAGACTCTAACACAAATAAAAGTCCTGTTTTTTGCATATATATTTTTATTTCTTCACATATTTCTTCATATGTTTTGTCAAGTAGAATAAGCTCATTGATTTTTTCTATTATGAGCTTCATTTCGGGACCGGTTGATAGCGAATTAATTACCGTAACCTTGCGTTCGGGATACTGCTCCTCATATATTTCTTTTGCAATGCAGGCGGCGTTATAGCTTCCTGAGAGCGTACCTGTTATAGTTACACAAAAAATGTATTGTGTATCGCCAAATGCTGTTAACCATTCGTCTGTATTTGGACAAGAAGATGACGATTTCCCTTTATAAGAAAAAAGCTCTTCTACCATACCGTTTACGTCTAAACTTATGTCATCAATATATTCTTTATTACTAGTTACAATCTTGAGTGGTGTTACTTCAAAAGGTGCTCCGTCAAGACTTAGCATATCGGCTGATGAATCAGCAATAATTTTAAAATTCATAATAAATCTCCTTATGTGAATTGATGAAGCAATTATAAATCCTGTGTATAAAAAATACAAGCTACTGTAATTGTTGACAGTTCTACTCACGGAAATTCGAATTCTACCCATAATAGAGGACGTAAATCACAAGAAAATATTGCCTTTAGTCATAATTTAGGATATAATATTATGTTAGAAGAATAGGCGGTGAGAAGTATTATGAATATTAATGTAGGTGACGTTTTACAATTAAAGAAAAATCATCCTTGTGGTTGCAACACCTTTACTGTGCACCGTGTGGGAATGGATTTTAAAATTATGTGTAACGGTTGTGGACACGAGGTAATGCTTCCGCGAAAGACTGTTGAAAAAAGTATTAAAAAGATAATAACTTCTGATGGAGAGAATAAATAATGTTTGAAAAACTTTCGGCGGTAGAGAACCGCTACGAACAAATCGGTGTAGAACTTACACGACCTGAGGTTGCCAGTGATAATGCCACCTTTACAAAACTGATGAAAGAGCATAGTGAGCTTACACCTATTGTAGAAAAATATCGAGAATATTCGGCTGCTGTAAAGGCTGAAAAGGAAGCGCTTGAAATGCTTGAGGCGGGTGGTCTTGACAAGGATTTTAAAGAGCTTGTAGAAGAAGAGCTTTCTACTGCTAAAGAGAATATTGCGATATTTTCTGATGAACTTAAGATTTTGCTACTTCCTAAGGATCCTAACGATGACAAAAACGTTATTGTAGAAATTCGCGGCGGTGCCGGTGGCGAAGAGGCAGCGCTTTTTGCGGGCTCGCTTTTTAGAATGTACTCAATGTATGCCGAAAGTAAGCGTTGGCACATTGATATTACCAATGCTAATGAAACCGAGCTTGGCGGCTATAAAGAAATTAGCTTTATGATTGAGGGAGCGGGCGCATATTCACGCTTCAAATATGAAAGTGGTGTTCACCGTGTTCAGCGTGTGCCCGATACCGAAACACAGGGTAGAATTCACACGTCTACTGTAACGGTAGCAGTATTGCCCGAAGCCGACGAAGTTGAGTTTGAGCTTAATCCCGCCGATTTAAAAATTGATACCTTCCGTTCATCAGGCGCAGGTGGTCAGCACATAAACAAGACATCATCGGCTATACGCGTAACGCATATACCCACAGGTACTGTGGTTGAGTGTCAGGATGAACGCAGTCAGTTTAAAAATAAAGAAAAGGCTCTAAAGGTGCTTCGTGCTCGCCTTTATGATGCCGAAAAAGAAAAAGCCGACGCGGCTATAGCATCTGATCGTAAGGCGCAGGTTGGTACCGGTGACCGTAGTGAGCGAATAAGAACCTACAACTACCCGCAAGGTCGAGTTACAGACCATAGAATAGGTCTTACACTTTATAAGATTGACAGTATTTTAAACGGCGATATTGATGAAATTGTAGATGGTCTTACAACCTATTATCGTGCTGAGGCACTAAAGGCTCAGGAGAATTCTTAAAATGAAAACTTTAAAATTGGATGCGATAAATGATTACGAAAATGCTGTAAACATTGCATCTGAAATATTAGTAAGCGGCGGCATTGTTGCTGTTCCTACCGAAACAGTTTATGGTCTTGCGGCATCAGCCTTTAGTGATGATGCTATAAGGTCGGTATTTACTGCTAAAGGCAGACCACAGGATAATCCGCTGATAGTTCATATAGCAAGTACCAGTATGCTGGGTGATATAGCCAAGGATATACCGGAGGTTGCTTATGAATGTGCAAAAGCTTTTTGGCCGGGGCCATTTACAATGGTATTGCCTAAAGGTGATAAAATTGCCGATAGTGTCTCGGGAGGGCTACAGACTGTTGCGGTAAGATTTCCAAGTGAAAAAACCATATGTGATATAATTATCAAAAGCGGTTTGCCGCTTGCGGCACCAAGTGCTAACACTTCGGGTAAGCCTAGTCCCACATCGGCGTCTCACGTAATAGATGACCTTGACGGTAAAATAGACGCAGTGGTAATTGGTGGAGATTGTGCTGTGGGTGTTGAGTCGACGGTGGTATCTCTGATAGGTGAAAGTCCACGACTTTTACGTCCAGGTGCTGTAACGCCCCAGCAGTTGCGTAAGGTACTTCCCAACCTAGTGATAGATGATGCCGTGCTTGAACAGTTAAAGGACGGCCAAACAGCCGCTTCTCCAGGTATGAAATATAAGCACTATGCACCCAGAACCAATGCAATATTGGTGGAAGGATGTAGCAATAGCTTTGTTAAATTCGTAAATGAAAAGACCGATTGTGCGGCAATTTGTTTTGAAGAAGAATATTACAATATATTGGTTCCCAAAATTTCTTATGGCTCAAAACGTGATGAGTTTACGCTGGCACAAAAGGTGTTTTCTGTTTTGCGAGATATAGATGATTTAGGTGTGAAAGAGGTTTATATTCATGCACCAAGTAAAGACGGAGTTGGTCTTGCTGTATATAACCGACTTATACGTGCTTGTGGGTTTAACGTTGTAACACTTTAGGGGGCGGAAATTATGAGTTTTGTAATTGGTCTTACGGGTCCTACGGGAGCCGGCAAAAGTAGTGTAACCACTGTGGCCGAAGAATTGGGCTTTAAGGTTGTTGATTGCGATAAGCTTGCCAGAAAAGCGGTGGAAAGAGGTAGCGCAGGTCACGGAGCATTGATGCTTGCCTTTGGCACTGAAATTTTAAATCGTGAGGGTGAAATAAACCGAAAAAAATTGGCAGAAATTGCATTTTCCACGCCTAAAAATACAGAGCTTTTAAATAAAACTGTTTTACCATATATTATGATGCTTGTCCGTGAAGAGATTGATTGCGATAAAGTGTTGCTCGATGCCCCGACGCTTTTTGAAAGTGGGGCAGATAACCTTTGCGACGAAGTTATTGCGGTTATATCGGATGAAAAAACGCGTCTTGATCGTATTATGGCTCGCGACAATATAGATGAAGAAGCGGCATTATTGCGAATAAAAGCAGGCAAGCCCGACGAATTTTATATAGAAAAAACAGATAATATAGTGTATAATGATTGTGAACTTTCAGTTTTCAATTTAAAGATACAAAAACTAATAACAAAATTATTGGAGGAACATAATAATGTCTGATGCAGTAAAAGAACTTAGAGAAAAATTATTTTATGAAAAAAAGAACGGTCTGCTCAAGGCTGATGATGCTACGCTTGACAGTATGCAAAAATACTGTGAGGGTTATAAAGCGTATCTTGATGCTGCAAAAACTGAGCGCGAGGCCGTGGTTGCGGCTATTGCTTTGGCAGAGAAAAAGGGGTTTGTACCTTTTGTAATCGGCAAACAATATAATGCTGGTGATAAGGTGTATTTTAACAATCGTGGAAAGACGGTGGCTTTTGCGGTAATTGGTAAAGAGTCTGCAGATAAGGGTATTAACATCACAGCGGCTCACGTTGATTCACCACGCCTTGACCTTAAACCAAATCCGCTTTATGAAGAGCTTGAATTAGCATTATTCAAGACACATTATTACGGTGGTATAAAGAAATATCAGTGGACTGCATTACCGCTTGCCCTTCACGGTGTTTTTGCAAAGAAAGATGGTAGTGTAGTTGAAGTTAATATTGGTGAAGAAGATGATGATCCTAAATTTGTTATAAACGACTTACTTCCACATCTTGCCCGCGAACAAAACAAGCGCACGCTTTCTGAAGGTATTCGTGGTGAAGAACTTAATATTCTAATCGGTAGTATGCCTTTTAAGAGCGACGAGGGTAGCGAGCTTGTAAAGCTTAATATTCTTAAAATTTTGAACGAAAAATACGGTGTTACTGAGGAAGATTTTCTTTCGGCCGAGCTTGAGCTTGTGCCCGCGGCAAAGGCTTGTGATATTGGCTTTGATCGTTCACTTATTGGTGCTTACGGTCAGGATGACCGCGTGTGTGCTTATCCGGCACTTACAGCAATTTTAGACGTAAATGTTCCCGAAAAGACCGCTATTGCAATTCTTACCGATAAGGAAGAAATTGGTTCTATGGGTAACACCGGTTTGCAATCTGACTTTTTACCACATGTGGTACACGATATTTGTGTAATGCAAGGTTGTGATGAAACCGTAGCTCTTCGTAATTCTAAGTGCTTATCAGCCGACGTTAATGCCGGTACTGACCCAACCTTCCAGGACGTTATGGAGCGTAGAAACGCAAGCTTCTTGAACTATGGCGTTGTTGTTACCAAGTACACAGGTGGCGGCGGTAAGGGAAGTACATCTGACGCTTCTGCAGAATACGTTGCCGAGGTTCGTGCAATGCTGGATAATGCAAATATAATCTGGCAAACAGGTGAACTTGGTAAAGTTGATGCTGGCGGCGGCGGTACTGTTGCTATGTATGTTGCAAACTTGGGTGTAGACGTAATAGACCTTGGTGTACCGGTGCTTTCAATGCATGCGCCTTATGAGACAACAGCAAAACTTGACGTATATATGTGCTATCGAGCTATGTATGAATTTATGAAATAATAGAGTAAAAAATAGTGCTCAGGCTAAAAGCCTGAGCACTATTTTTTATTTGAGGGCATCAGTTTTATAAACACGAACGTAATCTACAGCCATATCGGTTTGAGTAACAGAAAATTCGCCGGCTTCATCGTTGAAATGTGAACTTATAAGTAGATATCCGGGTTGATTACAGATACCCATTTCATCGGTCCGTGCATTTACTTCACCGTCAATGAAAAATACATACTCTTCAGGAGTCCACAAGAATCCAAAAGTGTGATAATTACCATCAAATATTTCAGGAGAGTTGGTCTTATTAAAGCTTTTGCTTTTTGTATGGGTGTAACCGTCCCAATGTATTGTTTGGGATGGATTTAGATTGTGATAAAAGGTTTCGATTATATCTACTTCACAACCATTTACAGCTGTGCCGTCGTTTGCAGCATTGGGGTCACCCATATCGCCGCACATAAGCCAAAATGCACCCATAAGACCTGTGGCTTTATGAGGCTTCATACTAACCTCGAAATATCCGTATGTTGTTTCATATTTGCCTTGGGTAGTAATTGCGCCTGACGTGCGAATAGGGTTGTCAGGAGAAGTAGGATTATCCTTTGAAGTCATTCTGTTTATAAGATTTCCGTTTCCGTCTAGGAACATAGCGTCTTTTGAATATGAATAGTGCCAGTCGCGTTTTTCATCCCATACGTTCCAAATATCTGTATTAAGTTCGGTTCCGTCAAAATTTTCTTCAAAAACCAAATCCCATTTATCAAATGTAATTGTAAATTTGGTACTTACTTTGGCAAGATTGTGAGTAGCAGTAAGAGTGACGGAATCGTGTTTTTGACGGTATTCAAACGGAACCGTAACGGTACGGTCCTTTATAATGATTGACTTGTCGTCACAAGAAAGGAAAATTGCATAAATAAAGGCATAACCCGTATCGGTAGTAACTGTTTTTACCTCGTATTGTGCGTCATCACCCGGAATTTCCTTAAGACATTCATATTCTACATCAACAAGACGATTGAAACCGTATTTTTCTTCAAAGGTCTGGGATGATTGATTGTTGGTAGAAGAAGAGTCGGTTTGTGTTGACGATGAATCATCGCCCAATGAAGCGGAATCGCTAGATGTATTGTCGGATGAGGTTGTTGGTAAAATGTTGGAACCGGTAGAATAAAATGAAGAATCGGTTGGGTTGATTTTTCTGCAACCAAATAAACTAATGCTAAGAATAAAACATAGAGTGATAGCAATATATCTTTTCATAATACCATAAAATCCCTTTATTATTTATAATTTGGGTTAGAATATATTCTTACATAATCTACAATCATATCTGAGTATTCGCCCGGTTTAAGTGTTATATCGCCGCCCCATGTACCCACGTGTGAGCTAATAAGCATATAGGCTGGTTGCTTACAACCACCTGCTGCGCTGTCACGGGTAGTAACTTTACCGTCAATTGTAAATATGAATTCGTCCGGTGTCCATAAAACTGCAAAGGTATGATATTTTCCGTCGTAAATATAAGGAGTTTCAATCTTGTCGTAAACTTTTGATTTGGTTTGACCGTTATAGTAACCGTCCCAATGTAACGCTTGACAAGAGCGATTAAGATTTGAAAGGGTTTCGATAATATCAATCTCGCAGCCGTTTACACTTGAATTGTCATTTGGTGCATCTGGGTCACCCATATCGCCGGCCATTAACCAAAATGAGCTTTTGATACTATTGGCGCGATGTGGTATCATACGGATTTCATAATAGCCATAGGTTGATTCGTAGCAGCCCTTGGTAGAAATAAGTGAAGATTTGTATAGGGGACGACCGTCATCAGAAAAATCGCCTGTAGCGTAAACTCGGTTTATAAGGTTACCTTTACCGTCAAGAAATGCCATATCCTTTTTATATCCAAAATAAAATGGATCGCGTACTTCGGTTGTGAGGGAGGTGTCCCATATATCGCCCCAAATAGATGTATCAAGCTGTGTGCCGTTAAAATCGTCCTCGAAAACGAGATTCCATTTTTCAAATGTAATTGTAAAATCACAGCTTAAATTTGAAGCGCGGTGTTTGGCAGTAAGTGTAACAGAATTGTGTTTTTGCCTATATTCATATGGTACGGTAACAACAAATCCATCTATAGTGATATCTTTTTCTTTGCAAGAAATTACGCCCATATAGCTAATACTGTTACCCTTATTTGTTATTATATCGGTAATTTCGTATTGAGCGTTACCACTGGGAATATCGTTTATACATTTGTATTCTACTGATTTCAAACTACTAAAACCGTACTTTTCTTCTAAATCAATAATTTCTTCGCTGCTTGTAGCAGAGGTTGTGTTTTTGTTGGAAGAAACTGTGGTGTCGTTGCTTGGCGTTGAAGTAGTTTGTGAAGTAGTTTGTGAAGTGTTTTCCATAATTGATCCCATCGCAGAAGAGTTATTGTTGTTTGAAAGGGTGGATGATAACTCGTTGGGTGTTTTTTTGCATCCGACGAAACTAGTTGTTAGCACTAAGCAAAAAGTAATGATTAAGAGTTTTTTATTTTTCATATTTTATCACCTATTTATAGCTTTCGTCGCTTGAGTATACGCGAACATAATCGACAATCATATCGGTATATTCACCTGGTTTTAAGAGTAACTCTCCGGTACCTTCACTGTTAACGTGTGAGCTGATAAGCATATATCCGGGCTGATCGCAGCCCTCGGTACCAGTCCAGCGATAAGTTACTTGGTCGTCAATTAAAAATATAAAATCGGTTGGTGTCCACTGAAGAGCAAATTTATGGAATTTACCGTCAAAAATTTCAGGCATTTCGGGTGCCATAACACCATGACCTTGAGTTTTGGTTACCCATTCGTCACCCACTTGGAACCATCCGTATCCGTCCCAGAACAGAGCGTGGCGGGCGGCATTCTTTGACATAAGGGTTTCAAAAATGTCTATTTCGACGCCGTTTTTAGTAGAATTGTCCTCGGGTGCGTTATCATCATCCATATCGCCGGCTAAGATCCAAAACGCACCCCAAAGACCTGTTGTAAGGTGTGGGCGAACGCTCATTTCATAATAGCCATAGCGTGATTCAAAACCATTTTCGGTAGAAATAAGTGAGGAAGTATATATTGGTTTACCATATTTATTCTTTTCGGGTAAAGCCTTAACACGATTTATAAGATGACCTTCACCATCTAAAAATACATTTTCTTTAACATAACCATAACTGTATTCATCTCTTATTTCGTGTTCAAGCCCAGTGTCCCAAATGTCAGCCCATATATCAGTATTAAGTGTATCGCCTTCAAACTCGTCCTCGAAAATGAGTTTGTAGTTGTGGGCAAATTTAAGTTCAAAATCGAGAGTAATTCCTGAAAGACGATGGGTAGCAGTGCCCTTTACGGATTTGTGTTTTGCTTTATATTTTGCCGGCACAGTAACAATAAGGCCATCGATTTTAATATCTTTTGAGTCGAACGTATAGTCACATGAGATTTTAAGGTCTTGTCCCTTATCGTTTAAAACCTCGGTAATTTCATACTGTGCTTCACCGTTTGGTATATCTTTATAGCAGATGTAACCAACCGACTCTAAGCTTTTAAGGCCGTACATTCTTTCAAAATCGATAGATTCTGTGCTTTGAGTGTTTGAAGTTGGGGTATTTACTTTGGATGATGTTGTACTTTCGGTTGGTGAGGAGGACAATGAAGAATTGTCGTTTGCGGTAGAGGATAATAGCGGGGTTGATGTATTGCTTGAGTTTGAAGAAAGTTCCGTATTATTTTTTCTGCAAGCGGTGCAAGATAGCATAGCAAGGCATAGTGCTAAGCATATTATTTGTTTAATTTTCATTTTCGTCAGACTCCTCATTTGTTTTTAATTTTGCTTTAATAATTCCTATTATTGATACAATTGCCACAGCACCAAAAAACACAACTCCGCAATTGATAAGAAGGTATTGCCGATTGATTTTTTCTTGTTGTTCAATTAATTTTGGCGTTTCGGATAGTGGCTTTTGCAATTGAAAACTATTGAACATAGCGGTTACTTCATCTGATGTGTCTTCACCGGGATTGTATCCTGCAAAGTAAAAGGTTTTACCGTCAAATATAGTTATGTACTGTGTTACAGTATAAACTCCACCGCTGTCGTTTAAGGTGTCTTTAACACAAAGGTATTTACGATCTGCGTTTTCAATAACTTGTGCAGGGGTATCCGAGTCTTCGCTTATAGCCGAAATGAATTTTGAAAGCCCTGCATCATCAAGATATTCTATGTCAGAAACCTCAGATGAAAAGTTATCACTGAAGGCAGAGATTTTAACCTGAGTTTTACTGTCGGAAGATACAGCAAGATAGATAAGACCATTCTTGGTGAAATATGAATTAATATCTTGCGGTTTCATATTAAGTCTTTCGGCAACTTTGTCAAGGTTTTCACCGTACTTTGCGGAGACAAAATCATCACCGGTCGTTATGGTGTATTCATATTGGGCAGCGTATACTGTAATACTTAAAATAGCAAGTATAGAAATAATTGCAATTAAATAACGGAATTTCAAAAAATCACCTAGTTTATATTATTTTGGCGCTTAGCAGCAGTAAGAGTGTTTTGCATCAAAGTAGCAATGGTCATAGGTCCTACACCGCCAGGAACGGGAGTGATGTATGAAGCTTTTTTACTAACGGGGTCAAAATCTACATCACCGCAAAGTTTACCGTCGGCACGGTTCATACCTACGTCGATTACAACAGCACCGTCTTTTACCATATCGGCAGTTACAAATTTAGCTTTGCCTACAGCAGCTACAAGAATATCGGCACGGCGAGTAACCTCCGCTAAATTTTGTGTGCGTGAATGCGCTATTGTAACAGTACCGTTTTTGTGAAGTAGTAGCATACTCATAGGCTTACCCACTATATTAGAACGGCCAATTACAACACATTCCTTTCCGCAAACATCTATATTGTAGAAACTTAACATTTCCATAACGCCTGCGGGTGTACAGGGTAAAAAGTCATAATCGCCAATCATAATTCTACCAACATTTACAGGGTGAAAAGCGTCAACGTCTTTATTGGGGTCAATAGCTTCAATTACAACCTTTTCGTCAAGACCTTTTGGTAGTGGTAATTGACAAAGTATACCGTTTACGGTTTTGTCGGCATTTAATTCATTAACAAGCGCTAAGAGCTCGTCTTGTGTGGCGGTTTCAGGAAGTAAGTATTCTTTTGATATAATTCCCAACTGCTCACAGGCCTTCTTTTTGTTGGCAACATAAATTTGTGAAGCGGGATCACTACCGACAAGTATAACTGCAAGGCACACGCTAATGCCTTTGTGATTGAGTTCCTTAACTTCGTTAGCAACGCGCTCTTTTACCGCGCTTGATACTAGTTTACCATCGATTATATTACTCATTTTTATCATCCTTTGGTGTCGTGTCTTCTGTAATAGTCTCTTGAAGTTCGAGATCGGAGTATTCGTCGGGGAACACCTCTACATATGTCTTGTCTGCAATAGCGGTCTTTTGTTTTTGGTTAATAACAATAAGTGTTACAGCAGCTGCCAAACAAATTACAACCGATACAAGAACCGATACGCGAATATTTCCGAGCATAAGGCTATCTGTGCGCAAGTTTTCTACTATTGAGCGCTCAAAGCCGTACCATACACAGTATAAAAGTGTAATGTGACCGCTGAATTTACGCTTTTTGGAAAAATGATTTAGAACAAAAAAGCCTGCTATACACCAGATCGATTCGTATAAGAAACAGGGGTGTACAAGACCTTCGCCCATTTCGGTGATGGTGCGATTGCTTTGCATACCCCACCAGTTGCTGCCTGTAAAGGTGCCATAGGCCTCTTGATTCATAAAATTGCCCCAACGACCAATGCCTTGTCCAATTAAAAAGGCGGTGGCGGCAAGATCAAACATATCAAATATTTTAATTTTTTTGATTTTGCACATAATAGCACCGCAGGTGAATGCACCTATAACCGCGCCGTAAATAGCAATACCCGAAAAGCCTGTTCCAAAGCCAAAAAATTCACCAATGCTATTTAACTTTACACCGTCAAAAATGACGTAGTATAGACGTGCACAAAGTATGGACACCGGAGTTGTGACAATTACAACATCAAGCATTTTATCGGTATTAACATTAAAACGCTCAGAGTTTTTCATTCCATAGATAATGGCAAGCATAAAGCCAAGTGCTATTATAATTCCGTACCAATAAATCGGCCAGCTACCAATGTGAAAGGCAATGGGATTTATGGTTAAATGAATTCCAAAAATGGTAACATCATAACTCATTTTTAGTCCTCCAAAGGTTTGATTACCGATAAAACGGCATTTTCATCACAAAATACATCAAAGCGCTTCATAACGTCATCGTAGCTTACTGACTTTAACATTTTTATTTCATCAAAAAGGCTATAGCCGCACATAGCGCACTCGGTAAGGCTCATAGCAAGGTTTTCTACACTGTTAAAACGACGTACCATATCGCCATACATAGCGCATTTAACGGCTGAAAATAGTTTTTTGCTAACGCCCTCGGTGCGTAGACGATTAATTTCTGCCTTGATTTCGGATGCTACACGCTCGGGGTCACACGATTCACCTTCAAATATAACAGCGGCATAGCCATTGCCGTTAAAATACTCACTGCCAAAATCATCGTTTATTAGACCATCGTTCATAAGTTGAGCGTAAAGGGGAGATGCATCACCACAAATAATCTGCAAAAGTAAATCTACACAAATTTTGCTTTTGAGTCTGCGGTGAGGAGTGTTTATTTTTTGCTTGAAGCCTAAGCAGAACATAGGCGTATTTACGGCAAGTCTTTGTTCTACGTAGGGCTTAACAATAGTTTGTGGTTCATCGAATTCGCCGCGTGTAATCTCCACGGGCTCGCGGTCAATTATTGAACTTTCAATTTGCTTTAAGGTTTTATCGGTGTCAATATTACCAACAAGACAGATAAACATATTGGCAGGATTATAAAAAGTTTCATAGCATTTATAAAGCAAGTCGGCATCTATTTGTGCGATTGACTCTACAGTACCTGCAATATCAATACGAACAGGGTGGTTATGATACATACCTTTTAGTAGGTTGAACATAACTCGCCATCCCGGATTGTCGTCATACATACGAATTTCTTGACCGATAATGCCCTGTTCTTTTTCTACGTTTTCTTTTGTGAAATATGGAGACTGAACAAAGCTAAGCAATATATCAAGATTTTCGTAAAAATTATCACTACAAGAAAAAAGGTAACAAGTACGGTCAAACGAGGTGAACGCATTAGCAAAGGCACCGGTTTTTGCGTATTTTGAAAAAGCATCACCGTCTTCGCCTTCAAAAAGCTTGTGCTCTAAGTAGTGGGCAATACCCTCAGGTACGGTTATCATTTCATCGCTATTTTTTGAAAATCGTGTATCGATAGAGCCGTAGCGGGTACCGTAAATGGCATAGCTTGAAGAATATTGTGGCTTTTCCATAATATAGATATTAAGGCCGTTTGGCATGGTTGCCATTACGTAACTTTCTTCGCCAAAGCCTTCAAAAATCCGCTTTTTCATTAGTTTTCACCCTCCTTATCGTTTGGTAATAACTTATATACTGTGTGCAGTTTAACGCCTCTTGCTGCATAAACCACGTCATTGCGTGTAACCTTTAATATATCTTCGGCTGCTTCCTCGGGAGAAATAAGCTTATCTTTAACGATTTTAAGTGAATACCAAGCATCAAGTAGCCCTTGAGAATCATTGTAAGATTTGAAAGAATCGGTAATGCTTTTTATAGATGATTGATACTCTTCATCGGTAAATAGGTTTTGCTTCATTATATCAAGCTGATTTAAAATTTCTTTTTCTGCTTTTATGGCATTTTCTTTTTCGATACCGCTGTCAACTGTGATAAGGCCCTTTGCTTTTACAGAGCTTGATGCACAGTAGTAGCATAAACTGTATTTTTCACGAACATTAGTAAATAGGCGAGAGTAAGGGCCACCACCAAAAATGTCGCACATAACTGTTAGAGCTGCGGTAGAAGAATCGTCACCATAAAGCTCACTTGAAAAGCCCATACAAAGCTTACCCTGAGCTATATCCATTTTTTCGATTACTGTGTTGGGAGTCGAAACAGCCTTGGTAGGTATACTCTTGGTGCAGTCGGGTATATTATCTCGTGCAATGGCGCCAAGCTTTTGAGAAAGATTATCAAAAAGACCCTGTGGCATAGAGCGAGAGATAACGTTTACACGTAAAAATGCTGTAGAGAGTAGCTTGCCCCAAGCGGCATAAAGTGACGTGCCTGTGATTTTCTCTACCTGTTCTTCTGTACCGCATTTTGACAGGCCATAGGCTTCGCCTTTGTACATTTCTTCTATTAAACGCTTTTTAGCGTAAGTGCGTTTTTGAGCGAGGTCACCGCGGATATGTTCAATAGCCTTGCGTTTTTCACGAGAAACATCCTCTTCACAAAATGCGCCGTTTTCTACCTTGGGCTCAAATACAAGCTGGGTAAGAAGTTTAACTGCGTTATCACAAAGTGACTCGTCATCTAAGGCAAAGCGGTCATCTATGGTAGATATTGCTATCTTAAGTAGCTGATAGTCGCCGACCTTTTCAGCGCTTGCTGATAGGTTGGCACCGTAAAGCTTTGCAAGCTTAAAGTTAAGCGACGAAAAATCGGGGTAGGCTGCGCTGCATGTAGTCATAAGGAAGGGGAGTAGCGCATACTCGGCAACGGTGTCACTTGATAGCGGCACGTAAAAGTTAAAAGAAATGAGGGTGGTGTTAAAGCGGTCGTTTTTAATAAACACACCCTCGGCACCATTTGAAAGTTGTGTAATTTTAGCAGACATTTTGTTCCTCCTAAAAATCAAATATTTATATCAAAATTTTTTAACATAAGTGATAATTCACAAACGGGAAGACCCACTACGTTAAAGTAGTCGCCTACAATACCGCTTACAAATTTTGAAGCACGTCCCTGAATACCGTACGCGCCTGCCTTGTCCATTGGCTCTAAAGTGTCGATGTACGCTGTTATTTCGTCGTCGGCAATATTACGGAATGTAACTGTAGTTGTAACGACGCGGGTTTCGTGTCTGTTACCATTAAGTACCGTAACAGCAGTGTGAACATTGTGACTTTTTCCTGAAAGACTTTTAAGCATACGGGCAGCGTCACTTTGGTCTTTGGGTTTGCCCATAAGGGTGCCGCCGAGTTCAACAATTGTATCGGCCGAGATTACGATGCTATCGCTATCAAGTTTACTTGCCACAGCGGCAGCCTTTTGATAACTTATACGTGCTACCTCATCAGTAACGGGTAGCGACGGGTCCATAGTTTCATCTATATCGGCAGTGATAATCTGAAATTTTAAATCCAATAGCCCCAGCAGTTCTTTACGGCGAGGAGATTTTGACGCTAAAACAATCTTCATACAAACATTTTCCCACTTTAACTTATATTTAATATATAATAACATAAATGTTGCATTTTTGCAACGGGTATATTATCAATATTTTTCTTGTATTTATCAATATCTTGTGATATAATTAAACATAAATATGTATATAGGTGGTATTGTTATGAAATGTCCTTTTTGCGGTTATGAAGAAAGTAAGGTAATTGACTCTCGTCCAACAGACGAAGGCGAGCGTATTCGTCGCCGTCGTGAGTGCCTTGAATGTGGAAAGCGTTTTACAACTTACGAGATGATTGAAAGTCTTCCAATAGTTGTTATTAAAAAAGACGGTTCGCGCGAGACCTTTGACCGTCAAAAGCTTCTTACAGGTATGCTTCGCGCTTGTGAAAAACGCCCAGTATCTATCGAGATGCTTGATCACGCTATCAGCGACATTGAAACCGTTATTCAAAACTCGCTTGATCGTGAGGTTAGCAGTGATAAAATCGGCGAGCTCGTTATGGAAAAGCTAAAGGAAATTGACGAGGTTGCTTACGTGCGTTTTGCATCGGTTTACCGTCAATTTAAGGACATCAACACCTTTATGGATGAGCTTAACAAACTACTCAGCAAATAGGAGAATCTTTTTAAAATGGACAATCGCGAACTCTTGGCAGAGCTTTTACTGCCAAATATTGATAAAACACCTGAATATTATGAGAATTTATACCCCGAGCGCAATCTGCCCGAGGGGGCGCGTGTTACCCGTGTAGCACCGTCACCTACAGGTTATTTGCATTTGGGTACGCTCTTTACATCGCTTGTAAACCGAATTACTGCTACATCGTCGGGCGGTGTGTTTTATACCCGTATAGAAGACACCGACAAAAAGCGTGAGGTAGAAGGCGGTATAGAGGATATTATAGACGGCCTTTGGCGCTTTGGTATTACTATTGACGAGGGCTTTATAAGCGGCAGTGAGCAAAAGGGTATATACGGCCCTTACCAGCAAAGCCACCGCGCCGAGATTTACCAGACATACGTAAAAGACCTTATTAAAAAAGGTCTTGCATATCCTTGCTTTTGCACGGCCGAGGATTTAGAGGCAGTACGCAAAGTGCAAGAAGAAAACAAAATTCGTACAGGCTATCACGGCGAGTATGCGCGTCATCGTGATATTACCTACCAAGAGGCAAAGGCGCTTATAGACGAGGGTAAGCCCTTTGTTGTGCGTTTGCGTTCACCGGGTAGTGAAGAAAACCGCATTACCTTTGACGATACCATTAAGGGCAAGATTGAAATGCCCGAAAATGATGAGGATTTTGTACTGCTTAAATCTGATGGAATACCCACTTACCACTTTGCGCACGCTATTGACGACCACCTAATGCACACAACACACGTGCTCCGCGGTGATGAGTGGATTTCATCGGTGCCAAAGCATATACAACTCTTTAAATTGTTAGGCTTCAAGGTGCCAAAGTACGGTCACGTGTCACCTATAATGAAGCTTGATAACGGCGCAAAACGTAAGATAAGCAAACGTAAAGACCCCGAGGCTGCAGTTCATTTCTTTGCAGAGCAGGGTTATGAATCAATTTGTGTTATAGAGTATCTTATGACTATAGCGGCATCCGATTTTGAGGATTGGCGCCGTGCTAACCCCGATGCCGACTACCGCACCTTTAAGTTTAACCTTAAAAAGATGTCGGTGTCAGGAGCACTCTTTGACGAAAACAAGCTTAACGACGTAAGTAAAACCAAGATTGCTGCTATGAAGAGCGACGAGGTTTACGACCGTCTTACCGCTTGGGCAAAAGAGTTTGACGGCGAGTTTTACGAGATGCTTGCTGCAAACCCCGACTTTACAAAGGGTATGCTCAGCATTGACCGTGATGACGCTAAAAAGCCACGTAAGGATTTGGCTAAATGGAGCGAAGCAAAGCAGTATTTTGCCTACTTCTTTGATGCGCTCTACACACCAAATCACACATTACCTGAAAATATTGATGCCGCTGATGCAAAGGCGTTTTTGGCAGAATATAAAAAGGTTTATGACGTGGTAGATGATAGACAGGCTTGGTTTGATAAAATTAAGTTGGTAGCGCCAAAGCTTCAGTTTGCCGCCGAAACTAAGGAGTATAAGGCAAATCCCGATGCTTACAAGGGTAGCGCGGGTGACCTTAGCACAATACTTCGTATTGCGATTACGGGACGCACAAACACACCCGACCTTTGCAGCATTATGCAAGTACTGGGTTATGACGAATGCATTAAGCGTATAGACGCTATGATAGAGGTTTTATAAAATGGAAGAAAACAAGGTTTTAAACGAAGAAGTTGAGGAAGTAAAGCCATCCAACTTTATTTATGATTTTATTGACGAGGATTTAGCTGAGGGCGTGTATAGCCGTGTGCAAACACGTTTCCCGCCAGAGCCAAACGGCTATTTGCATATAGGTCACGCAAAGGCTATTTGCATTGACTTTGGCACAGCCGAAAAATATAAGGGCAAGTGTAACCTTCGTCTTGACGATACCAACCCCACAAAAGAAGATGTTGAGTATGTTGACGCTATTATGGAAGACATCAAGTGGTTGGGCTTCGACTGGGACAACGTATATTACGCATCCGATTATTTTGATTTTATCTACGAGTGCGCTCTAAAGCTTATTGATAAAGGTCTTGCATATATTGACGAGTCAACTGCTGACGAAATTCGTGAAATGCGCGGCACTCTTACCGAACCCGGTAAAAACAGCCCATATCGCGACAGACCTATTGCCGAAACAAAAGAATTATTTGCAAAAATGACAGCAGGCGAAATAGAAGAGGGTAAAATGGTGCTTCGTGCTAAAATTGATATGGCATCATCAAACCTTAATATGCGTGACCCTGTTATTTACCGTGTGCTTAAAGCACATCATCACCGTACAGGTGACAAATGGTGTGTTTACCCAATGTATGACTTTGCTCATCCGCTTAGCGACGCGCGTGAGGGTGTTACACACTCACTTTGTTCATTAGAGTTTGAAAACCATCGCCCACTTTATAACTGGGTGCTTGAGGCGGCTGACATAAATGTTGAGCCACCACGTCAGATTGAGTTTGCGCGTATGAACGTAAACTACACTTTGACTAGTAAACGTAAGTGCTTAAAGCTTGTAAACGACGGACTTGTCAGCGGTTGGGACGATCCACGAATGGCTACCATTTGCGGTATGCGCCGCCGCGGTTATCCGTCACAGGCAGTACGCGCTTTTGTTGACAAAATCGGTGTTTCAAAGGCTTATAGCGTAATTGACTATGCGCTGCTTGAATCTTGTGTTCGTGATTATCTTAACGAAAACGCTGACAGAGCTATGGCGGTGCTTCGTCCACTTAAAGTTATTATTGATAACTATCCAGAGGGAAAACAAGAGCAAATTGAGGTTGATGTTAACCCAAATAAGCCCGAGCAAGGCACGACAAGCGTAACATTTTCTCGTGAGATATTTATTGAAGACGATGACTTTATGTTAGACCCACCGGGCAAATATTTCCGTCTTTGCCCTGCAAAAGAGGTTAGACTTAAAGGTGCATATTTTGTAAAATATGCTTCACACGAAGAGGACGCAGACGGCAATATCACCGCAGTTCACTGCACCTATGATCCCGAAAGCCGCGGCGGCGAAGCACCCGACGGCCGCAAGGTTAAGGGCACACTGCACTGGGTAAGCGCAGAAAACTGCGTAAAAGCCGAGGTTCGTCTTTATGACCGACTCTTTAACGTAGAAAACCCAAGTGACGAAGAGGGTGTATCATCCTTTGCTGATAACCTCAACCCCGAGTCACTTACCGTTTTAAGTGATGCTGTTATTGATGCTTCTCTTAAAGACGTTAAGGTAGGGGATACCTTCCAGTTTATGCGTCAAGGTTACTTCTGCGTAGATAAGGATTCAACCGCTGATAAAATAGTCTTTAACCGCACAGTTGCGCTCAAAGACTCATTTGCTAAGAAAAAATGATGACAGTAAATAATATTTTAGAATTTCTCTCGGAAAAATACCCGCTTGATACCGCGTGTGATTTCGACAACGTTGGTCTTTTGGTGGGGGATAAGAATGCCGCAGTTACAAAGGCAGTTATATGCCTTGACTGCGATATAAATGCAGTAAACTATGCTAAAAGTATTGGCGCCGAGCTTATTATAACGCACCATCCTGTAATTTTTTCGGGGCTTAAAAGCATACTTGCAGGCGGCGTGGTTTACGAGCTTGTAAAGAGTGATATATCGGTAATATCGATGCACACAAATCTTGATATTGCCGTTGGTGGTGTTACCGAGAATTTGTGCGAGGCTATCGGTCTTAAAAATGTAAAACCGTTTATGGCTCACGATGGCTTTTTAATCCGTGAAGCAGAGTGTGATATAAACGACGCCGATAAGTTAGCCGAGCATATAAAGAGAAAGCTTTGTACTGCTGTACGTTACGCAGATAGCGGTAAGGCTATTTGCCGCGTTCTTGTGTGCTCGGGCTCGGGCGGAAATTATCTTGGCGACGTTATAAGTGGCGGATACGATGCGCTGATTTCTGCTGATATTAAGCATAACGTGTTTATTGACGCTGTAAACAGTGGCGTTGCTGTGTTTGATGCAGGTCACTACCAAAGTGAGAATGTGATAATAAAGCCGTTTGGTATCCTGTTGTCAAGCAATTTCAGTGACATAGAATTTGAGTATTATAACAATAATATTAAATTTATTTAAGCGGTGATTTTTATGAAAAAATTTATATCTCTTGTTTTGGCTTTTATGCTCATTGTGGGATTTTTTTCTGTATCGGTTAGTGCACAGGGAGATATTATGGTTATGGGGCAAATGCGCTCTAAAAAGCTATATAGAGCCAGTGCTACTAACCATAAACAAACGGCCAAAAATGCTTTGTCAAAATATGTAGATTTAGATGAATTTACAGTGCGTGTGTTGTCAGGAATTTCGGATTGCAAATCAAATATTGATGTATCTAAATATAATATTCCAACATCTCTGCTTGATGCTATTACCGATTACTTTTTCTATGGTGTGCCCGAGGCGTTTAACATAGAGCAGATGGGTTGTACTTTTTATACTAATAAAAATAATATAGTCGATATAACGGTGTTTTATAATTCTTTTGCTGATACTGCAAGTGAGTATGATGAATGTTACAGCAAAATGGTATATGGCGCAGAGTATATTTTACAGGACATAAAGGGTAACGCCAATTTAAACGATGAGCAAAAGTTGTTGCTTTTACACGACAGATTAGCAATATGGAATATGTATGACTATGATAGATTAGAAACCAACGACCCAATCATATATACAGCGTATGGTGCGTTGGGTGAAGGTGCATCGGTGTGTCAGGGTTATGCTATGGCATATATGTATTTGCTCCGTCAGGTTGGCATAGAAAGCTATTATTGCTCATCAGAAGATTTGTGTCATGGTTGGAATATAGTGTTTTTAAACGGTAAAAAGTATCACGTTGATGTTACTTGGGATGACTTTGATACATATGGCGAAGTAAAACATGACAACTTTTTGCGTTCAAGTAACGGTATATACGCTACGGGACACGACAAATATGACTACGACACAACACCTACAGATACCAAGTATGATAGTTACTACTGGCAAGATTCTAACGCGGAATTTCAACTTTTAAATAATGAAATTTTCTATATTGATCATAATGATAAAAAGCTGAAGCGTTATAGTGATAAAAAGGCATTGTGCTCTGTTGACGGCAGTTATTCTACACTTGCAAATGATGGTCGATCACTTATTTATTCATCAAATGATAAGATTTACCGTTTTGATTTAAGTACCAATAAGTCCGAAACTATATATACGGTACAGCTTGGTTCAGATGAGATTTTGTGTGGAATGGAATACTGGCTTGATGAAATACATTGTATGATTTACGATTTTGAAACATCGGCTTACCGTGTAATTAGTCAGCCGTATAAATACGACTATAACGATGATGATACCGGTAACGAAGATGATGAAATGAATGTTCCCGGTGATTCAAATTCTGACGGATCGATCGACAATAAGGACTATGCGTTGCTTATGCAGTATCTTAACGGTTGGGCAGTAACAATTGTTGCCGAAAGTTCTGACGTAAATGCTGACGGTTCAATCGACAATAAAGACTATGCATTGCTTATGCAGTATCTTAACGATTGGGACGTTGTGCTTAGGTAATATGTATCAATAAGATTTAAAGACCTTGGTTATAAATCAAGGTCTTTTTATATTAAGATTTTATATTGATATGCTTACAGTTTTATGTTAAACTTATAGTGTATATTAAAGTTGAATTGGAGAGTTTTATGAAAAGAATAATTTCTATATTTCTCGCAATACTAGTTTTTGCTTTATCGATTGATACAGGTGTATATCATACTTTTGCCGCAACTGACAATACTGTTGTTAATATATGGGGTGGTTTGCAAAGTGCTCACAGTGGCGGCAGTTTTATAAAGGGAAATGGTACTGAAGAGGACCCATATATCATAGAAAACGGCGATCAACTTTATCTAATGGTTTATAATTTTGGTACAACTGACAAACAGCTTAACGGTAATGCCGCACACTATAAGCTTGGATGTGATATTTATTTAAACGACGTATCAAATTATAGTAGTTGGGGAAAAAGCGGCTTTGATATGTCAAGCCTTAACAATTGGTCAAAGTTTGAGGATAGTTTTTGTCACCGTACCTTTTATGGCAACTTCAATGGTGACGGTCATACGATCTATGGCTTGTATGCACACAGCTACCGAATTTCTGCTTTTTTTCCAAATGTGGGGCATGGCGCGGTTATAAGAAATGTTAATTTTAAAAAGTCTTATGTTGTAAATACTTCAAACATTAATTCCAACGACCAAGAGGATTTAGGAGATACAGTTGGTCAAAAAATATGGTATGCCGGCGCTTATGGTTCGGCTGGCGTTTTACTTTCGCGCGCCGATGCTGCAGGAGATAGTGATTATAATACGGTAGATTATACCATAAATAATTGCTCTATTGTTGATGCTTACGTAGAGGCAAAATACTTTACCTCTGCATTTGTAGCGGCGGCAAACTCGTGTCAACCGTACATAGCAAATTGTATGACAGCTAATATTACACTTAATTCAACAAGTTCTACACAGGGTGTTGAAGGTGCTATTATGAATATGCCATACGGCTCTACAAATCCAACTTGTAATATGGAAAATATTCTCGCTGTGGGATATCCAATTTACGGAGCTAGTCGTGACGAAATGTGGAGTGGACTTAAAAAGCCTAGTATGAGCCATACATATACCTTTAAAAACGTTTATTCCACAGTTAGTAATAAATATACCTTTAATCATTCGAGCTTCGGTAATGTAAGTTTTACCGATACTGAGGTAACGGTCGTCGATGCGTCAAAATTAATAGGCACCGAGGCCGAAAAAACTATTCCTAATTTTGATTGGGCTTATACCTGGCGTTCGGTAGAAAACGATTATCCTGTACCAATGAGGGAGTATATTGTACCAAACGGCGAAAAGTATTACGAAAATGGCGGCCCTAAATATACAACAGATACTTGGGACGGCACAGTAGCGGGTCATTTTGCGGCAGGCGATGGTTCTATAGAAGACCCATACCTTATTGCTAATTGTGAAGAGTTTTGTCGTATGGCTACTATACCTGAAGCGGATAAGCATTATAAAATAGCAAACGGTGTTACCGACTTATATTTTAATGATATAAACGGTAAAAGTTACAGTACCTTAATGAACTATTTTTCTTGGGGTATAGGCGCAAAATATGTCGGTGATAACGCCGCTGTATTTGAAGGCTGTTTTGACGGTAACGGCGTTACAATGCACGGCGTTTACGTTTCTGCTACCAATAATGCGGCGCTGTTTTCCAAACTTGGAAATGCTACGCTTAAAAACTTTACAGTTAGATATTCTTATTTTAAGACAAACTCTTCTTTGGCGACGGGTGCTGCTGTAATTGCTGCGGAGATTGAAGAAAACAGTACGGTTCAAATTAAAAATATTGCGGTAATCGACAGCAATGTTGACGGTAAAACCTCGGCTGCAGGATTTGTTGGTAATGCAAAGAACAATTCTAAGGTTTATATAGAAAACTGTATTGTATCGGCAGGTAAAATTGAATCTAAGGGTCAGCCCGCATATCAGGCGGCTTTTGTGGCAAATGCTACCAATGCACAAATTAACGTAAAGAATAGTATAGCTTTGGGTATTTATCCTGCTTCAAGCTTGCCGCTTTCTTACAATGGAACCTATGTAAACGTTTATACTGATACGGCTTCTACTGAGGCGGCAAGCGGCGTATGCGTTGTTGCCAACAGCGCGCTTCAGGGCGAAACGGTAAAAACAACCTGTTCAGAGTTTAACTGGAACTATTCATGGGACACAACCGATACCATACCTATGCCTAAAAATCAACAAAGCAGCAATGGTGTTGTAGGCGGGGTTTGGTCGGGTGAAATTGCCATGTCGTTTGCAGGCGGTAACGGTACAAAAACTAATCCGTATCAGATAAACACCGCTGAAATGCTTGCACGAATGCTCGTTTTTGGCAATAGCGGAGATTATTACAGGTTAACGGCAGATATATACATAAACGATATTTCAAAAGAAAACTGGCAAAGCGGCGCTCTTGAATGGTTTACTTCTAACGACGTGTCGGCCTTTGAAGGTTGTCTTGACGGTAACGGCTTTACAGTTTATGGTCTATACGCAAATGCTAATGAGCAAAATGAATATGCAGCTCTAATACCAGTTATTGGCACATCGGCGCAAATAACTAAACTTAAGTTAAATAATGCATATCTTACGGGCGTAAACGGAGCATATCTTGGCGCTATTGCAGGCGTGTTACAAGATAACGCCTTGGTTATGGCAAGCATTAACGCATGCCTTGTAAACGACAACGTCACCTTTACCGGCGAAGCAAATGTTGGCGGTATTATTGCAAGTGTTGGTTTTTCAAGACTAAGAGTAGAAAATTGCGCCTTTAGAGGTAGTATTTTATCAACGGGTAATTCGTACGGTATTTGCGAGAGTGTTATTGGAGAGCTTTTGGTTAATGAAATCGTTTGTTTAAGCTATAATCCATTCCCTGAAAACAGTAATGTAATCGCAAAAAATGTTTATACCGATGCGGTGGCCACTCAGCCCGGCGTTATTGTGCTAACACGTGATAAAATGATTGGTATAACTGCCAGAAATCATATGACAGCGCTCGATTATACTGCTCTTTGGCGCCTTTCAACTAGCAATACCCCTGAGCCTATAAACAACAATAAAGCCTATAACGGTGTTAAGGGTGATGTTTGGTCGGGCAGAATAGCATCTAGCTTTGCTGGCGGTAACGGTAGCGAATCAAATCCGTTTATCATCGAAACGGGTGAGCAGTTGGCGCTTATGATTTCAAAGGCAAACAACTATGCAGATAAGTACTTTAAGCTTGGTTGTGATATATATCTTAATAACGTAAGTGACGAGCTGTGGCAAGCTAAATCAGGCGCACAGCAATGGCTTACAAGCCACGATGTAGGTTACTTTAAATCACATCTTGATGGCAATGGTTACGTAGTTTTTGGTATGTACTATAACTTCAAATCAACACCGTCAAGTACCTATATGGGATTAATTCCTCGTTTTGCGGGTTCTGCAGTGGTTAAGAACCTTGGTGTGTCACAAGCATATATTAAAGCTACAAGGAACGACAACACCATATACGCCGGCGGTATATTTGGTATGGGTAGTGCGTTTTATGATTTTTATGGAAATAAAACCAATTTTAATCAAACCGTTGGAGACGAATTCTTAGTTCCGGGGCAGTCAACTCCAACCAAATTACCTTCCATTGCCAACTGCTTTGTTGATCATACCTGCTATATTGAGGCTACAAGCGTTGGCGGCATTGGTTGCCCAGGTGGTGCTGCAATAGTTGTACGTGACTGTATTGTTACTGCAAGACTTAAAGGTGATGATACGGTAAAAACGCGAGAAGGCGGTATAATTGGTTCATTTTGGACATATGCTTCACGTGTTTACAATTCAGTTTCATTTACACAAAGCAACAGCGGTGCTATAGGCGGCACACAGGCAAATGTCCGTGATGCCGGAAGCAGTGTAATTTATCTTGAAAATATGTATTATCACGGTAATCAAGATGTATTTGGTACTACCCGTGTTAAACGCCCACAGTGGCGTATTGGTGAATATGCCAAAAATGCTATGCCCGAGCTTGATTGGGAAAACACATGGCGTGTTGAGGAAAACGGCACACCGGTGCTTAGAGTATTTGATAAAGCGGACCGAAGTGCTGAGCAATTTTCGGATAAGAGTTATGTAATACCTGAGGTAACAGTCAGTTTCGAGACAGGTGTTGACGGTCTTGATGTAGAGCCGTTGAAGGGTAGAGCATACGAAAAGATTGAATTACCCGTACCGGAAAGAAAGGGCTATAAATTTGTGGCTTGGCACGGATTTGAGGATCTTTCGTGCGAATATGAATATGATTTCTTTTTGCCAAGAGATATTACACTTTATGCCGAGTGGAAGGACATATCTGTAACACAGGATTTTGAAAAATATCCCTATAGCATTTGGGATTGTGATAAAACCCAATGGAGATATAACACGGATAGTAACACGGTTGAATATAACGGTGATTATGTTCATAGCGGTAAAAACTCGATGCAGCTTATGTCTTTGGATGGTGATGTTGCGACCTTGCTTATAAATTATAAAAACACACTTACTGCGGGGCAGCGATATACTATTTCATTTTGGACTATAAGTTCAAACGGTAACTTACAACCACAGTTTGCGCTTGCACATAAAATATATCCCGATTATATGGCAGCGGATAAGCTAACCGAACCGATAACATCTCAATCCCAAACTGATGGTAAATGGACGCAGTATACATACACATTTGAAGCGCTGACACCATGGGTTGCTATTAAGGTGTTGGGTGGAGATAGTATTTATATTGATGATATTGTTATAACGCTTGACGGTGAATTGCTTTTGCAAACCGAGACATCTACCGACGTAATTGAAGCCGAATTTTACGGTAGCACATATAATAATGTAGTTTTGTCTAAAGGAGTAAGCAGTGTAGGCGAATTTGCATTTGCGTTTAATAAATTTTTAACCGATATATATATTTCTGATAGCGTGACACAAATAGGCGAATATGCGTTTTATGATTGCGAACACATAAAAGACGTATGGTATGCCGGAAGCGAAGAAGATTTTAAACGTATAGTTATCGAAAAAAATAATAGTTCTCTTAAAAAGGCAAACTGGCATTTTGGCAGTTGTGCTATAGGGCAAGAGCATATTTATGACGGCGAAAATGACAATGATTGTAATTTGTGCGGCAAATTAAAGAACGGTAGTGAATCTGGCGATGTCAATGGGGACGGTTCAATTGACAACCGTGATTATGCTTTACTTATGCAGTATCTTAACGGTTGGGATGTTGAAATAGACCAGACAGTTGCTGATGTGAACGCTGATAAAAGTGTTGATAATCGCGATTATGCTTTGCTTATGCAGTATCTTAACGGTTGGGATATTGAATTAAAATCATAAATAAAAAATTCCTTGCAATTTGCAAGGAATTTTTTATTTATAATGTTATGAAAATTATTTTATAAATTTAAATTCTGCCGCTTCGTAATCAGCAGGATTGTAAGATTTTATATATTCAAGTATTTTATGCGGATTATCGGATATAAAGAGCAAATCCATATTTGTTTTGGGCATAAAGTTTTTATCGATAGCATTATTTAGCATATCTATAAGAGGATTATAATAGCCGTTTGTATTATAAATGGCAATCGGTTTTTTATGTGCTGCTAGCTGACGAAGTGTATAGATTTCAAAAAATTCATCAAACGTACCTATACCACCCGGTGTAATAATAAATGCGTCAGACATTTCGTCAAGAAGTTGTTTTCGCTCACGCATTGTTTCGGTGTAAATCATTTGAGTACAGTCAGTAAATAAAGCTCCATCAACATTAAAAAACGAAGGGCATATACCGATTATTTCGCCATTTTTTCTATGCGCACCACGAGCTACTGCACCCATAAGCCCTGCGGCGCCGCCGCCAAAGACAACAGTACAGTTATTGTTGGCAATGGTTTCGCCCAAAGTTTCACCTGCATTGATAAAAGATAGATCAATTGCATTTGATGATGCACCGTATATACAAATTTTCATACTATTACCTCTTCATTTAGAATTGCGCTAATGAGAGTATCGCCTTTGTACTCAAGTCGAAGTGAAAAGAATGGGGTACTTGGGTTTTCGATAAGTTTTAAAAATATTTTATCGCCTTGCCAAAGAGGAAGATTATAAATTACATTTTTTTCTACCCACTCAAGCACACCTTCGTCACAGTCCTTTATTTTGCCGCTAAAATCATTGCAGGTAAATAGGTGCATATATTCGGTAGGCCATTTGTCGGATACAAAGGTTATAATACCGCGGTAAGAGCATTTACCCATGATAAGACCGGTTTCTTCAAGTACTTCACGTCGAACACATTGCTCGGGACTTTCTCGTGTTTCAAACTTGCCACCTATGCCAATCCACTTGTCTTGATTTAAATCGTTTTGCTTCTTAATACGATGAAGCATTAAATACTTATTGTTTTTTTCTATATAACAAAGCGTGGTGTTTATCATGGCTCGATGGTTTTACTTTCTTTTTCTAAGGTTTCGGGCATAACATAACCGTCGAGGAAGAAAATTTTGTTATCCTTGTGCTCATTATCGAAAATGTTATTGTACTGAATCTTTTCGTATTCGCTGAGTATTTGAGTGTATTCGCTGCTGCCACTCCAACGGTAGTAGTTATTGTTGGCATCAATATAGCCTACAGTATCAATTACAGGTAGAGTTTCAGACAGCTTGAGCAAGTACTTGTTGTATTCGGTTAGCTTAACACCAGCAATATCAAGAACATATGAAGAAAGGTAGTTTGAGCTTAGTTTGTCAATTTGTTTTTCTTCAATATCAAAGTTGGCCCAAATATAGAATGGCGTTATATGACGAGCTTGTTCCTGCTCGAGAGTGAGATTATTGATGTTGCTTACGCCCAATAAAGATGCGATAAATTCGGTCTCGATAGATGGCTGATGATCACCAAACATACAAATAACAGTTGGTTCATCTACACCTTGGAAATACTCTATAAGATCACGAAATGCGTCATCACTAGCCTTTATAAGAGAAAGGTATTTACTTGCTTTGTTGTAGTATGTTGCGGTTGATGTAATTTGAATACACTCATCAAAATTGGCCGCACCGTTAGAGTATCCGCCGTGATTTTGCATAGTTACGTTAAAGGCAAAATAGGGCTGTGACTTATCACGGTTTTCAAAATTGTTTATAATAACATCGTAGTTATAACTATCACTTACATACTGACGGGTAAGCATATTCTCACGGTCTGGATAGTAGGTGTCAATAAGCGACTGTAAGTAATCGGCATTACTACCGTTTTGAATATAATCATTAAGGATTGAAACATCTATAAGGTTTTCAAGGAAGCTGTGCGAGTTGAATCCTAAGTTATTATACACGTTTACGCGATTCCAACCGGTTGAGTAATAGGGGTGGAAAGCCCACGAGGAATATCCTTGACCCTCAAGTGTTGATACGAGTGATGCAAGAGGATTTTTTACATAAAGCATATATGCATTACTGCCGGAAGGTAAGAATGCTGTTGTGTGACCGGTAAGAAATTCAAACTCGGTGTTAGATGTACCGGCACCTATAACAGGCACATAAAGGTTGCCCTTAACGGTGTTTTCGGTAAGGCTGTGCATAAAAGGCATATAGTCTTGATTAGTGGTGAACTCGCCTAAAACGCTAAGGTCTGACAAAGACTCGTTCATAATGCATATAATGTTAGGCTCGTTGCCGGTAGGCTTTATTACCGGGCTTTCTTCCTTATCGACAGTGCTTGAAACATAATCACCAATACTGTTTGCATCATAACCACTTGGTTCATTCATATAAAGATATTTTGTGTTACAGAAAAAACTAAACACAAAGCCGTAGTTACGGTAACCGCGTGATTGATTCCAAAAATCAGGCTTTACGCCCGCATCTGCAAAAATAGAGGTGAAATAGAACAAGAACAAAAGGCAAGAAAGAAATGTGCCCATAAATGTGCGTGAAACAATTTTTGTAATAAGGCTGTAATGAGGAGTTTTGATTTTTAGTCCTAAAACAACCAGAAAAATAAATATTAAAGAACCTATAATTATAGTGTGTGTTGGGGTATAGTTATAGGTATTTGCAACATTTGCGGCGGTTGTAATTGCAAAAAAGTCCATTGGTATAAACGGAGTACCGCGGAACAGCACAACATAGCAGTGTGCTAGAGCAAAGCCATAGCATATTGCATTGGTAACAAGCAGTGAAACTCTAAAGCTACCGCTAACGGCAAAAAACAAAAACTGAATAAGCAATATGACCAAATAGTTTGCAAAAAAGCCAAGATAGGTCATATCGTAAATAAATATATTGTTGAGGCATTCGGTCATGGTCATTGTAATAATTGGGACCAGCATAAAGAAGACAAAGTGCCAAATCTTGTTAATTAAATCGTTTTTGATTTTTGTAGTAAAGGTTATAAAAGCACCAATAATAAGTGGTGCTATAAGCGCAAAGGCAAACATCCACCACTTTGCCCATGAATCAAGTTTTGCAAATTGGTTGTTGAAAAAAACAACAACAAGCAGTAAAATACCGGCGACAGAAGCACCCGCTATACGAGTTTTCTTTGTACTGGTGATTTCGAAATTATTAATAAAGAAGTTTTTTATAATTGTTAAAATTTTTGGAACTACAGTGGCAAAAAAGGAAGAGACAGTATTAAATACTTTTTTTGTGTCCATCAATTTGCATTCCTTTCTAACAGAATAATTAAATTATATTAATCAAGGCATAAAATCTCATTGTAAATTGAACTACATTATATCACTTTGTGGCATAAATTACAAGATTAAATATATTAAGAAATCTTTAACAGTAAAAGAATAAATTTGATATATTTATACAAAAAACAAGGCTCTGCAATAATTAGCAGAGCCTTGTTAAACCTAATTTTTATTCGTTTAGCATTTTTAAAATTTCATTGTTTTGGCACAAAATGTGACCAAGACCAAAAAGCGGGAAGAATATGCACGCGGCAACTATAGCACCAAACAAAACTACGGCAAGGCAAAGTACAATGCCGATTGCTGTTTTATTAAAGAGAAAAAATGCAACAAAAAGTGAAAGTATGATAACGGCAAATGCTATAACAAATGATATTACCTTTATTACATTGCCAAGATTTTTATAAAGACCGCTTGTATATGCTAAAACCGGATTCTTTTTTGCGCGGTACTCGGCAGATGTAGAGCTTATATCTTCCATCTCGGGCATTTGATTTTTATCGTTTTGGGGCATATTCTTATCCTCCTTTTTAAATTATATGCTAATTATATGCGTTTAACACCAATTGTAAGTTTTTCGCCGTTGATATCCCATTCTTTAATATAACCGTCCGCTTCGCCAATAGCGATTGAATCAGCAAGGGTATCACCGGAAATATCAGCTGATAACTTGTTTACAATAGCGATAACCTTTTCGCTGCCATTCATAGTGACGGTGATATGGTCGGTAACGTTAAAGTTTGCTTCTTTACGCATTGTTTGAATCTTACTTACAATTTCACGAACAAATCCTTCTTCAATAAGCTCGTCGGTGAGTGTTGTATCAAGAGCAACGGTAACACCGTGGTCGCTTACGGTATAGAAGCCTTCTTTTTGTTTTGCTTCAATAAGCAGGTCATCAACACCTAAACGAACTTCACCTGAAGCGAAATTAAATACCAATTCGCCGTTTTGGTCAAGCTCGGCTTTAGCGGCATTGCCGTCAAGCTCTGAAAGTGCAGTACGGATTTCGCCAAGCTGTTTGCCGTACTTTGGACCAACGGTTTTAAGCTGTGGTTTGAAGCTATATGAAACAAGATTGTCAACCTCGTTTGTGAAATCAACCGCTTTGATGTTAAGCTCATCCTTGATAATATCGGCATAGAAGCTATCAAGAGGTGTATCACATTTAACGTACATAGTGCTAAGTGGCTGACGGTTCTTTATTGCAGAACCGTTACGAGCGCTACGACCAAGAACAACTATGTCGAGTACGCTTTCCATATTTGCTTCAAGCTTTTGGTCAATTGCAGCTTCATCAACAACGGGGAAGTCGCAAAGGTGAATACTCTCTGGGGCAGACTCATCAACATTGCGAACAAGGTTTTGATAAATGCTTTCGGCCATAAACGGAATCATAGGTGCGGCAGCCTTTGCGGTGGTAACAAGCGCGTTGTAAAGCACCAAGTATGCGGTTTCTTTATCGTTGGTCATTCCCTGTACCCAATAGCGCTCACGACCGCGACGAACATACCAGTTGCTCATTTCGTCAACAAATTCTTGTAATGCGCGCGCAGCCTCAGGAATACGGTAGTTGGCAAGATTTTCGTCTACTGCCTTTACCATAGAGTTAAGTTTTGAAATAAGCCATTTGTCCATAACGGTAAGGCTGTCGGGGTTAAGAGTATGAGCAGTTGGGTCAAATTCATCAATATTAGCATAAAGCACGTAGAAAGCATAGGTGTTCCAAAGTGTGCCCATAAACTTGCGCTGACCTTCAACTACGGCTTTGCCGTGGAATCGGTTAGGAAGCCAAGGAGCAGAGTTGGTGTAGAAATACCAACGAATAGCGTCGGCGCCGTAGCTTTCAAGTGCATCAAACGGGTCAACTGCGTTGCCCTTTGATTTGGACATCTTTTGACCGTTTTCATCTTGAACGTGACCGAGAACTATTACGTTTTTATAAGGTGCCTTATTGAAAATAAGGGTTGAAATAGCCATAAGAGAGTAGAACCAACCACGTGTTTGGTCGACAGCCTCTGAAATAAAGTCAGCAGGGAACTGTGACTCAAATAAATCCTTGTTTTCAAAAGGATAGTGGTGTTGTGCAAATGGCATAGCGCCCGAGTCAAACCAACAGTCGATAACCTCGGGTACGCGGTGCATAGCCTTGCCGCAGTGAGGACACTTAATGGTAACCTCGTCGATGTATGGACGGTGGAGTTCGATATCATCAGGGCAATTGTCTGACATAGATTTGAGCTCATCGATGCTACCTACCGAGTGCATATGACCGCATTCACAGGTCCAAATGTTAAGAGGAGTACCCCAATATCTGTTACGAGAAATACCCCAGTCTTGAACGTTTTTAAGCCAGTCTCCGAAACGACCCTTACCAATGCTTTCGGGAATCCAATTAACAGTATCGTTGTTACGGATAAGGTCATCCTTAACGTCGGTCATCTTGATAAACCAAGACTCACGCGCGTAGTAGATAAGTGGAGTGTCACAACGCCAACAGTGCGGGTAGTCGTGTTCAAACTTAGGAGCGTCAAAGAGTAGGCCTGCTTTTTCAAGGTCTACAAGTACAAGTGGGTCAGCTTTTTTAACAAATGTGCCGGCATATGGTGTCTCGGCAGTTAGGTTACCCTGACCGTCAACAAACTGAACGAAAGGTAAATCATATTTTCTGCCAACCTTGGCGTCGTCTTCACCAAATGCGGGGGCAATATGAACTATACCTGTACCGTCGGTCATAGTAACGTAACTGTCACAGGTGATAAAGTGACCTTTTTTATTTTGCTTTTCGCAAACAGGTTTTACATAGTCAAATAGTGGCTCATATTCCTTATACTCAAGCTCTGCGCCCTTATAGCTTTCGAGAATCTCATAAGCAGGAGCTTCTTCAGTTGCAAGCTTACCGAGAACTTTATCAAGTAATGCCTCTGCCATATAATAGGTATAACCGTCGGCAGCTTTTACGCGACAGTATGTTTCGTCGGGGTTTACGCAAAGAGCCACGTTAGACGGAAGTGTCCAAGGGGTAGTGGTCCAAGCCAGGAAGTAAGCATCTTCGTTTACTACCTTAAAGCGAACAACCGCACTGCGTTCTTTTACGTTTTTGTAGCCTTGTGCCACTTCGTGAGAAGAAAGCGGTGTGCCACAGCGTGGGCAATAGGGAACAATTTTGAAGCCTTTATAAAGTAAGCCTTTGTCAAAAATTTGTTTGAGCGCCCACCATTCAGACTCGATAAAGTTATTATCGTAGGTAACGTATGGGTTATCCATATCAGCCCAGAAACCAACGGTTTTTGAGAAATCTTCCCACATACCTTTGTATTTCCAAACGCTTTCTTTACAGTGACCGATGAATGGGTCAAGACCGTATTCTTCTATTTGCTCTTTACCGTCAAGACCTAAAAGCTTTTCAACCTCAAGCTCAACAGGAAGACCGTGTGTGTCCCAGCCGGCTTTTCTTGGTACCATACAGCCTTTCATTGTGCGGTAACGTGGAATCATATCCTTGATAACACGGGTAAGCACATGGCCTATATGTGGCTTACCGTTAGCGGTAGGAGGGCCGTCGTAGAACACATAAGGTGTGCCTTTAGCCTTGGTTTCGATACTCTTTTCAAAGATTTTGTTGTCGTCCCAAAACTGTTTGATTTTCTTTTCTTGCTCTACAAAATTAAGATTTGGAGAGATGTTGTCGTACATAGTAATAATCCTTTCAAAAATAAAATCCCCGTCCATAATAGGACGAGGATGAAAAATACATCACAAGCTTAAACCACCTATTAGAACGGACCAATATCCGCACTCCCGATAACGGTGGAGATGACCGTCTTACGCTACTTGAAACCTTTCACGCAGAAGCTCAGAAGTGATATTCACGCGTTTTCATACCGCTGACCTTACACCGCCGTCAACTCGCTTATGGTAATTATAAAACACGCTACTGTCTTCGTCACAGCCTTTACCGAGCATAATATTAACACAAAGTTACAAAAAAATCAATAGTTTACTGTTTATTTTAAAATTAAAAGATAAAAATAAATGGTAAGGAAGTGGTTTTGTGGTTAAAAAAAGAACTGTTATTAAAATAATATCATTATTATCGGCAGCGTTATTTGTTGTCGGTGGATTTGCAATAAAAGAATATAATAAGTCTAAAAAATACTTATTGATGATAGAAAACCAGTATTCGCGTTCTTTTGAACAACTTAACAGCAGTCTTAACAATATTAGCACCGCCATGCAAAAGGTAGTGTATGTGTCTTCAGCAAAGAAGATGAGTTCGCTTTCTGCTGAGATTTTTAGCGAAGCCGAGCTTGCTAAGACAGCCATTTCGGAGTTACCTATGGGAGAAAGTAATATTTCAACAGTATACCGTTTTTTGTCGCAGGTAGGTAATTATGCGTTGTCGGTTTCTAAAAGTATAACTAGTCAAAACACGCTTACTTCAAAGCAACGCGAGGAACTGAAGTTGTTATCGGATACAGCGCAAACAATAACCAAGGTTATAAGTGATTCGGCCATTGAGTACAATAGCCCACAGCAGTGGGCACAACTTGTGGAAAATAGACTTAATAATGTTATAGACGAGCAGGGATTGGCCACTTCGCTTACACAACTTGAAGAAGATTTGTCGGATTATCCGACACTTATTTATGACGGTCCGTATTCTGACCACATTTTAGAAAAGACACCGCTTATGACAACAGGAGCACGTGAGTTTTCGGTCGAAGAGGCACTAAACAAAGCAAAAAAAGTGGTTGGAGAAAACAATGATTTAAGATTTGCGGATATGCAAGGCGGAAAAATCGAGTGTTACCGCTTTGCTGACAATAGTGTGAATATAGCTGTAAGCAAGCTTGGCGGCTACGCGGTTTATATGCGTAAAAATCGCGATGTTGGAGAAAGCTTGTTGTCTTACGAGCAGGCGCTATCAAAGGCTGAAAATTTTTTGCAAAATATGAAGATTAAAAATATGATTGACACATACTTTTATACCGATAACGGTGTTTGTGTTATAAATTTTGCATATCTTGATGGCCAAACAATATGCTATACCGACCTTATAAAAGTGGGTGTTGCAATGGACACGGGCGAGATTATGCTGCTTGAAACGGCGGGGTATTTAACCAATCATACCGAACGTGCTTTTCATACCCCTGAATTTACGTCGAATGAAGCAATGAAAAAAATAAGCAGTGACCTTGAGGTGAGAGAGACAGCCATAGCGCTTATACCTACCGATTCTGCCGCAGAGGTAAGATGCTACGAATTTTTGTGCGATGGTTATGACGGTAATGAAATTTTGGTATATATAAATCTGCTGACGCTTGAGGAGGAACAAATCTATATACTGCTTAAAAGTGATGGGGGAACGTTGGTAAAATAATTTAAAAAGCGCTTATTGTAGCAATATGATAAACGCTTTTTTTATTTTAAAGAACTGATTTACATATTATTTTGATTATGATATAATATCGTTAAAAAATATATATGCAAGAGGTAACTATGCCGTTAGTAGAAAGTGTAAAACATATTTATGAGCCAAATCCGCTCGCCTGTGGGCAGGCGGTACTCTCGATGTTGTCGGGTGTAGATGTTTGCGAGATTATGAAGCTTGTAAATACTGAAAAAGAGACCACTCTTAAAGATATGAAAATTGCTTTAACAAAGCTTGGAATTTCGTATAAAAACGAAAGGTTAGAGATTAAGAGTAAGAGTGAATTACCACGTGTAGCAATGCTTAGTCTTGAAACGCCAAAGTGTTGGCATTGGTCGCTTTTCTTTGATGATAAGTTTTATGATCCCGAATATGGAGTGCTCACGGATTTTCCACCGAGTAATCGCCGTTATTTTTGGGAAATTATTGGTTGACAAGTATATATAAAAATATTAAAATTATTAAAATAATCTTTGTAGGGTGATTTTATGGTAATGGTTTCTCCGTCGGTGCTTACAGCCGACTTTCTAACGCTTGGTGACAGTATAAAAAAACTTGAAAATGCAGGGGTAGATATGCTGCATCTTGATGTTATGGACGGTATTTTTGTGCCGAATATTTCTTTTGGCAACCCCGTTATAAAATCAATTAAGGCGCACACAAATTTGCCGCTTGATGTGCATTTGATGATAGACAGACCGCACAGATACATAGAGGAATTTGCAAAATATGCTGACCTTTTAGGCTTTCATTATGAAGCGGGTTCCGATAATGCCGAGCTGCTGAAAAAGATACGCGAGCTTGGATGCAAGTCTTGTATAACCATTAAACCTGCAACTGCGGCTGAGGAAATATTTCCGTTATTGCCGCTATGTGATATGGTGCTTGTAATGTCGGTAGAGCCGGGTTTTGGTGGTCAGAAGTTTATGCCTATGGCACTTGACAAAATACGAGCTATTAAGGCCGAGTGTGAAAAACAAGGTCTTGATATTGATATAGAGGTTGACGGCGGTATAAACGCTGAGACAGCGCCGCTTGCAATAGCGGCTGGTGCAAACGTATTGGTAGCGGGGAATTTCTTGTTTTCGGCAGACGATATTGGTGCTAGGGTACGCGAAATTAAATCACTTTAATATGCATATTTTTAAAACTATTACCAATACTCTTTTTAAAAAGGGAGTATTGGTATGTTTGGTAAGATAGAAAATGATTTTTTACGAGTATTTTTAAAATCAATGGTTGTTACCATTTCGATAATCACGCTAATTTTAATTGGATATTTTACGGCAGGTTTTTTGTCGGGAGGATTATAATGGAGTATATGTTTTTAAAAAGCGGTACCGATGTACGCGGTATTGCATCGGATTTAGGTGGTAAAGCGGTAGAACTTACCGACAAGGCAGTTTATGATATATCGGCTGCATTTGCAGTGTGGTGTGTTAACAAGTTTTCAAGACCTTCAAATGAGCTTCGTATAGCACTTGGTCATGATTCTCGAATTACGGCAGATAGAATAAGCGCTCAGGTAAAGAGGGCACTTATAAATGCCGGTATTACCGTGCTTGATTGTGGCTTGGCTTCAACCCCAGCTATGTTTATGACTACAGTTGATTTACATACCGATGCCGCTATACAAATTACGGCAAGCCACCATCCGCTTGACAGAAACGGACTAAAATTCTTTATAGGCGAAGGCGGTCTTGAGGGAAGCGATATATCAGAGATTTTAACACTTGCTTCTAATGAAGAAGAGTGTATCAGTGAAAACTCGGGTGCTGTAGAAAAGTTCGACTATATGACCGATTATGCCGCTCGACTTCGTGATATGATTATTCGTGAGGTAGGCAAAGGCGATAAGCCGCTAAAAAATTACCACATAGTAGTTGATGCGGGTAACGGCGTTGGTGGTTTTTATGCCAATAACGTTTTAGCACCTTTGGGCGCAGATATTTCGGGCAGTCAGTTTTTAGAGCCTGACGGTATGTTTCCTAATCATATACCAAACCCCGAAAATAAGCAGGCTATTGAAAGTATTTGTGAAGCGGTTAAAAAAAGCAATGCCGATTTTGGTGTGATATTTGATACCGACGTTGACCGCGCAGGATGTGTTGACGGTGACGGTAACGAGATTAACCGTAACCGCCTTATAGCAATAGCGGCATATATTGCATTGGGTGGCAAAAAGGGTGGTACAATTGTTACCGACTCGGTTACATCCGACGGACTTAAAAAGTACATAAATGAAGATTTGGGCGGTGTGCATTATCGCTATCGCCGCGGATATAAAAACGTTATAAACAAAGCAATTGAGCTGTGCGAGCAGGGAATTGATTGTCCGCTTGCTATTGAAACCTCAGGTCACGCGGCGCTACGTGAAAACTATTTCCTTGATGACGGCGCCTATCTTGCAACAAAGATTATAATTGAGCTTGCAAAGGGAACTGATATAAAGCAATTGCTTTCTACAATGGAAATGCCCGCTGAGGAAGAGGAACATCGATTTAATATAAAATCAACTGATTTCCGTGCTTACGGTGAAAATGTAATTGTAAGTCTTGAAAAATTTGCTGACGAAAAGGCTGACTATGTTATTGCTGACGATAATCGTGAGGGAATAAGAGTGTCGACACCAAATGGTTGGTTCTTGCTGCGCCTTAGTGTACACGACCCTGTAATGCCTATGAATTTTGAGAGCAATAAAATTGGCGGAATAGCGGTTATGAAACAGGAAGTTAAAGAATTTTTTGAGAACTTCAGCGAACTTGAAATTCCAAAAGGGTTTTAAAAATTCATAATTTATAATGCACAATGCATAATTAATATCTGGTCAAGTCACTTATATATAAAATTAAGCCACAGCTTGAGGTTAAAGCTGTGGCTTAATTTTTATGTTATATGTTGTGCGTTATTAAAGAACCTTACTTAAAAATTCTTTAAGTCTTGGGCACTGTGGATTGCCGAAAATTTCTTCGGGGGTGCCTTCTTCGGCAATTACGCCTTCATCTATAAATATTACTCGGTCGGCAACCTCGCGCGCAAAGCCCATTTCGTGAGTAACAACCGCCATAGTCATACCTTCTTTTGCCAGGTCCTTCATAAGCTCTAGCACTTCGCCAACCATTTCGGGATCAAGTGCACTAGTGGGCTCGTCAAACAGCATAACCTCGGGGTCCATACAAAGCGCACGAACAATTGCAATACGCTGTTTTTGACCGCCCGAAAGCTGAGAAGGATATGCGTCGGCACGGTCGGCAAGACCAACCTTTTCGAGTAGTGCCATTGCTTTATTAGTAGCATCTTCTTTGCTCATTTTAAGTAATTTCATAGGCGCTGAAATCATATTTTTGAGCACGGTCATATGCGGGAACAAATTAAATTGTTGGAAAACCATTCCCATCTTTTGACGGTGAACATTTATATTTACCTTTGGGTCTGTGATGTCGGTATCTTTAAAATAAATATGTCCGTCGGTGGATTCTTCCAGTCGGTTAAGGCAACGTAAAAAAGTTGATTTACCAGAACCAGACGCACCGATAATTACAACAACCTCGCCGTGCTTAATCTCGGTATCGATACCCTTTAAAACCTCGATATCGCCAAAGCTTTTAACAAGGTTTTCAACCTTTATTAGTGTATTATTAGTGGTCACTCTTACGCAGCCTCCTTTCGAGTCGGCCTACAAGCCAAGTAAGTATCATAACAACAACCAAGTAAATTGCCGCAACGGTAAGAAGAGGTAAAAAGTATGAATATGTACGGCCTGCAATTGAGTTACCTGCTTTTGTAAGGTCCATAACGCCAACGTAACCTGCAACAGAGGTTTCTTTTAGAAGTGCTATAAACTCGTTACAGAGGGTAGGAAGTACGGCTTTGAACATTTGGGGAATGACAATGTAGATCATAGTCTGAACATAGTTAAAGCCAAGACTGCGTCCTGCCTCAAACTGACCGTTATCGACAGCCATAATACCGCCGCGGAAAATCTCGGCAACGTAGGCGCCGGAGTTGATACCAAAAGCAAATATTGCAACCGGTACACCATCGCGCGCTGATATAAAAATAAGGAAGTAACAAATCATAAGCTGTACTACAACAGGTGTGCCGCGGATTATTGTAAGATATACCTTACAAATTGCATTAAGCACTTTTAGTATAGCAAAGCCAAAACCGTGTCTTGCGCCGCTTTTGTCGTATGAGGAACGTATGGCAGCAACAACAATACCGATAAGAATACCTATAACCAAAGAGCCTGCGGTGATTTTTAGTGTATTGAAAATACCGTCAAGCATTTGCTTGTAGCGGTCACCTTGAATAAATACAAAATCAAACTCATGTGCGAAGGTGTTCCACAAATTATTAAACCAATCTAAAATGTTAATCACATCCATTCATATAATGCACAAATAAGGGCGGTTTTAAACCGCCCTTAAATTTTTAAGTATAAGGATTATTTTTCAGCCTTGATGTATTTGTCAACAATCTTCTGAACAGTACCGTCAGCAATAAGCTCTTTAAGAGCGTTATTTACCTTGGTCTGAAGCTCGGTGTTGTCTTTTGCAAAGCAGATAGCGTAGTCCTCGTTAGCATACTCGGTGTCAAGAATCTTGAGACCTTCGTTTGCAGCAACGTATGCCTTTGCAGGCTCGTTGTCGATGATAACGCAGTCAACCTTGCCAGCCTTTAATGCTTCTACAGCCAAAGCGCCGTTAGCGTACTTTGTAACGTTTTCTTCACCGTAGCCACCTTTTTCAACTGTATCTGAAGCATAGATGTCACCGGTAGTGCCCTGCTGAACACCAATCTTTTTGCCGTTTACATCATCAAGAGAAGCGATGCCGCCGTCTTCTTTAACGATAACAACCTGAACACCCTTAGCGTATGTATCAGAGAAATTAACCTTTTCAAGTCTATCGTCGGTAACGGTCATACCGGCCATACCCATATCGTATTTGCCCTGTTGAACACCTGGGATGATAGAGTCAAAATCAACGTCAGCGATTTCAAGCTCCATACCAAGCTTTTCAGCGATAGCAGCAGCAACCTCGGCATCGATACCTACGATTTCGTCACCCTCGTGATATTCATATGGAGGGAACTCTGCGTTGGTAGCCATTGTGAGAACCTTTTTGCCGTCAGCCTCTGAATTGGTGTCTTTTGGGCCGCAACCAGCAAAGCAAAGAAGAATGCAGAGTGCTAAAACTGCGGCTAAAATTTTCTTTAAGTTTTTCATTTTTTGTTACCTCATTTCAAAATTTTAACTGATTACAATATATGTAACTTTTTTAGGATGTGATGATTTTAGCACACTAAAGTGGTTTTGTCAAGTGAAAATGCATAAATATTTTTGTTTATTTGCAAAAACTTTAAAAATATGCAAAAATAATGCATATTTTTGTTTCAAAGGCAAAAATATGCATTATTTTTTAATAAAAACTGTGTGGGGCAAAGCGTTGCTCCTCTTTGATCATATATAATATTGTTTGTATATTCTTGTAAATTGTTTCAAATTCGGGAGATTTAAGGTCGGCGTCGGCCACGGTTAACTGACCTATATAAATTGATATTTCGTCCAGAAAATTGTGGTTTACAAAAAGTGATAATAGTTCTTTTTGCTTTTGCCAAGAGTTTTGTATATCTTGCGCCGAAATTTTTTTATTGTAAAAACTTTCGATATCATTAAGTGTTTTACTACAAATACTATCAACTAATATATGAGAAGAAAAACACAAAACAATTATGAAAATTAATATTATGAAGGCGGGAATAAGTCTTTTCATAGATTGGTTTAACAGTCCTTGTTTATTATTGTTTGATTGCCGTCACGGTCAAGTGTCATAAGGAATATTTCTTTTGGTGAGACCTTATGATGCTTTAGCATTTTATTTAGTTTTTGTGGGGTTATTTGTAAAGATTTTAATGATTGATATATAATTTTACCGTCACTAATTACAGGAAGCGGAAGCTTGGTTTCGTTTACATTAAGTTTAATATCCTTAGGTGTTACCGGTTGTATATCTTTTTTAAGCAGTACGCTTAAATTACCGTTAACCTCTAACACTGCGAAGGCGACATCAGATATATCAAAAACGTCTTTATCGCGAAGTAACTCTATTAAGTCAATTACGGTCATTCGCACATTGCGCATAGCATTTTGATCTATTGTTCCGTTTTTTATAATAACGACAGATCTACCGTTTAAGAGTCTTCGTATATAAAAACTTTTCATAGAAAGAATAGAGATAATTATTTCTATAAATACTAAAACCAAAATAGCGGCAACACCTACAGAAATGGGTTGTTGACTGTCTTGAAGCGGTATTGCGGCTATTTCAGAGATGAGAAGAGTTATTACAAGCTCGTTAGGTTGCATATCGCCGATTTGCCGCTTGCCCATAAGACGAATAGCAAGAGTTACCACAATGTATAAAATTATTGTGCGTAGAACGGTTGAAATCATTATAATCACCGATAATTAGTATTTGCTTTTTCTCTTGCATTATTACTCTGTAAATGGTATAATACGTATACCAATATATTACTTTAATGTTAAAGTGAGGAATGTGTTTTGGCAAAGGACAATTTAAACAAGGCGAATTTTTTTGCTGATATGAAAAAATTTATGCCGCTACTTAAAAATTTGGTATCGAAAGATTTTAAGATAAAATATCGTCGTAGTGTGCTGGGCGTTGCGTGGAGTGTTTTAAATCCGCTGTTTACTATGCTTGTTATCACAACTGTTTTTGGCAAACTACTTAAAATTCAAGTTGATAACTTTGCTACTTATTATATAGTTGGATTTGCTATATGGAATTTCTTTTCGGAAGCCACATCAAACTCGCTTGGCTCGATTTTAAGTTCGGCTCCGCTTATTAAAAAGGTGTATATACCTAAATATATATTCCCACTTGAAAAGTGTTTGTTTTCACTTGTAAACTTTTTCTTTACGCTCATTGCTGTGGTTATCGTAATGCTGTTTCAGGGTGTAGTTCCAAGTGTTACGGCAATACTTTTCCCGATACCTGTGTTATATTGTTTTGTATTTGTTTGTGGCGCAAGCCTGTTTTTGAGTGCGGCTACTGTCTATTTTAGGGACGTGCAACATTTGTATGGAATTTTCTTGACAGCCCTTATGTATTTGACCCCAATTATTTATCCGTTATCGCTTTTGGAAGGTCACGCCTTTGTTTTACGCATAGTAGAGCTTAATCCAATAACTCATTATGTTGAGTATTTCAGAGGGCTTATTATGTATAACCATATACCCGGAATTAAAGAAAATCTGATTTGCATTGGTATGTCACTTGCTATGTTTTTTATAGGCGCGTTTGTATTTAAAAAGGCGCAGGGCAAGTTTATTCTTCACATTTAATTTGTATTAAGGAGTGTTTTGTATGAACGAAAATGCAGTTGAACTTCGAAATGTCGAAATGCACTTTAATATGAGCAAAGAAAAGCTTGAAAGTCTTAAAGAATATTTTTTGAAGCTTGCTAAACGTCAGCTTTATTTTGAAGATTTTGTAGCTGTAGATAACGTATCTTTTGATATTAAAAAGGGTGATGTGTTTGGTATTGTGGGTCTTAATGGCTGCGGCAAGAGTACAACCCTCAAAATAATATCCGGCATTTTAGAGCCCACCAAGGGCACCGTTAAAACCTACGGCACTATTGCGCCGCTTATTGAGCTTGGCGCCGGCTTTGATATGGACCTTACTGCGAGAGAAAATATTTATCTTAATGGTTCAGTGCTTGGTTATTCTAAAAAGTTTATGGATGAAAAATTTGACGAGATAGTTGAATTTTCTGAAATGCAGGAATTTTTAGATGTGCCGATGAAGAACTACTCTTCTGGTATGGTGGCGCGTATTGGCTTTGCGATTGCTACCGTTACTACCCCCGATATACTTATTGTTGATGAAATTTTGGCGGTTGGTGACTTTTTGTTCCAACAAAAATGCGAGGACCGCATAAACAAAATGATTAATGACGATACCACCGTTATTATAGTTTCACATTCTATTGAGCAGATAGAACGCCTTTGCAAGCACTGCGTATGGCTTGAGAAAGGTAAAATTAAAATGATAGGTGACGCAGCTGAGGTTTGCAACGCATATAAAAATTCTCAAAGGTAGGCTTTAATTAATGTTTGAAAAAGTACCTATACAGGAAAAATCTTTTAGGGGTTTTCTAAAAAGACTTGTATTACGACTTAAGGAACACCCGCGTATTTTTGCTTTTTTAAGATTTTTTATAGTTGCTATAAGAAAAATCCGCCGCAAGTTAAATAGACTTGTCGGCGGCTTTGCTGTGCGATACAAAATAAGCGGTCGCCGCCGCAAGACAGAAGCCTCAACTGTATTTGACAAAAATGTATGCTTTAGTATAGTGGTGCCACTTTATAATACGCCAATTAAATTTTTGCGTGAAATGATTAAGTCGGTGCAAAATCAAACATACGCTAATTGGCAGTTGTGCTTGGCTGATGGTAGCGATAATGAACATAGTTATGTGGGTGAATATGTAACAAGCATTAACGACTCTAGAATTCGCTATAAAAGATTAGAAAAGAATATGGGCATAGCAGATAACACGAATGCCTGTATAGAAATGGCTGATGGTGATTATATTGCCCTTTTTGATCACGATGATTTACTTCATCCGTCGGCTCTTTTTGAAATGGCAATGGTTGCACAAAAGGGCGCTGATTTTATTTATACGGACGAAGTCACATTTGTTGGCAAGCCATCAAATATAACCATTTATAATTTTAAACCCGACTTTTCGCCCGATACACTGCGTTCGTACAATTATATATGTCATTTTACGGCGTTTAGCAAAGAATTGTTAGATATGGTTGGATGTTTTAATCGCGAGTATGACGGCAGTCAGGACTACGATTTGATTTTGCGTCTTACCGAAAAGGCGAAGTGTATTGCACATATACCTAAAGCACTTTACTTTTGGCGCTCACATAAAGCGTCGGTGGCATCTGATGTATCGGCAAAGCCATACGTTGTAGAGAGTGCCAAGCGTGCGCTATTGGCTCATATAAAAAGGTTGGGCCTTTCGGGCAGGGTAGAGGATGCAACGGTGCCGACAACCTACAAAATTCAGTATGACATTATAGGCGAACCGTTGGTTTCGATTATAATACCAAATAAAGATCATACTGAAGACCTTGAAAAATGTTTGAGTTCGGTATATGAAAAATCAACATATAAAAATTTTGAGGTTATTGTTGTTGAAAATAATAGTACCGAGCCCGAAACCTTTGAGTATTATAAAACGGCGCAAAGCAAGTATAACAATTTAAGGGTTATTACTTGGGAAAGTGGTTTTAATTATTCAGCAATAAATAATTTTGCTGTAGAACAAGCCGGTGGGGATTATATACTTTTGCTTAATAACGACATTGAAGTTATAACTTCCGATTGGATTGAGCAGATGCTTATGTTTGCTCAGCGTAAAGAAGTAGGTGCGGTAGGTTCCAAGCTTTATTATGAAGATGATACAATTCAACACGCAGGAGTAATAGTTGGGCTTGGTGGTGTGGCCGGTCACTCTCACAAAGGCTTTGCGAGAGATAATCCAGGATATATGGCAAGAGCTAGTATAGCTCAAAATTTAAGTGCTTGCACAGCGGCATGCCTTATGATAAGAAAAGATGTGTATAATGAGGTTTCCGGTCTTGATGAGGGTTATGCGGTTGCATTTAATGATATAGATTTTTGTATGAAAATTCGCGCAGCAGGGTATCTTATTGTGTTTACACCGTTTGCTGAGTTTTATCATTATGAGTCTAAAAGTCGTGGAGATGAAGACACTCCGGAAAAACGGGCAAGATTTAACAGTGAAATTTTTCGTTTTCAGGAACGATGGGAAACACAGCTTAAAGCGGGCGACCCATACTATAATCCAAATTTATCACTTGATAGCGAGGATTTTGAACTAAGATAATATTAAAAGGAAATGCCTTCTGTAAAGCAGGGGGCATTCTTTTTAAAAAGTATTGTTAAAAAAATAACAATAAAATTTATTGCGAAAAAGAAAAAATAAAAAAGTTTGTTTAAATTTTAACAAACCTATTGACATTGAATATCATATAGTATATAATAGGCATCAAATTCGGGAAAATAAATCCCAATATGGAGGTTTTTATATTATGGCAAGAGTTTATAATTTTAGTGCAGGTCCTTCAATGTTACCTGAGGATGTACTTAAAACTGCAGCAGCAGAGATGTTAGAATACGGTAATAGCGGTCAATCCGTGATGGAGATGTCACACCGCTCAAAAGAGTATCAGGCAATATTTGATGAGGCTGAGGCTAATTTGCGTGAGATAATGAATATTCCTGATAATTACAAGGTGCTTTTCTTGCAGGGTGGTGCTTCCACTCAGTTTGCAATGATTCCGCTTAATCTTATGAATAAGAATAAAAAGGCTGACTTTATTATTACAGGTCAGTGGGCTAACAAGGCTTATAAAGAGGCAGCACGCTACGGTGAAGCACGTGTTGTTGCATCAAGTGCTGATAAGACTTATTCGTACATTCCAAAGACTACTGCGGCTGATTTTGACCCTGAGGCTGACTTTGTTCATATTTGTATGAATAATACCATTTATGGTACAAAGTATAACGAATTGCCCGATACAGGTGATGTTCCGCTTATTGCTGATATTTCAAGCTGTATTCTTTCAGAGCCGATTGATGTAACAAAGTTTGGAATGCTTTACGCAGGCGCTCAAAAGAACGTTGCTCCCGCAGGCGTTACTATTGTAATTATTCGTGAAGACCTTATCGGTAACGCTATGGACATTACACCTACAATGCTTAACTACGCAACACACGCTGAAAACGGTTCTATGTTTAATACACCGCCTTGTTATACAATTTATATAGCAGGTCTTACATTCAAATGGATTAAAAAAATGGGCGGACTTGAAGCAATAAAGGAAATGAACGTTAAGAAGGCTAAAGTTCTTTACGATTTTCTTGATAACAGCAAGCTCTTTAAGGGCACCGTTGTAGCAGAGGACCGTTCACTTATGAACGTACCTTTTGTAACAGGTAACGATGAGCTTGACGCTAAGTTTGTAGCAGAATCTAAGGCTGCAGGCTTTGTAAACCTTAAGGGTCACCGTAGCGTTGGCGGTATGCGCGCATCTATTTATAACGCAATGCCAATCGAGGGTGTAGAAAAGCTAGTTGAATTTATGAAGAAATTTGAAGAGGAGAACGCATAATGTATAAGATTAAAACCTATAACAAAATCTCTAAAATTGGTCTTCAGGTTTTTGATGACAAATATACAGTAGGTGACGAGGTTGATAATGCTGACGGCGCGATTGTGCGTTCGGCAGCTCTTCACGATACTGAATTTCCCGCAACACTTAAAGCAATAGCCCGCGCGGGTGCAGGTACCAATAACATACCGATTGACCGTTGCAGCGAACAGGGTATAGTTGTATTTAATACGCCCGGTGCTAATGCAAATGCCGTTAAAGAGCTTGTGCTTGCAGGTATGCTTATATCATCTCGCCGTGTTATTCCTGCAATTGAGTGGGCAAAAACACTTAAAGGCGAGGGTGACGCTGTTGGTAAGCTGGTAGAAAAGGGCAAGGGTGCGTTTGCAGGTCCAGAAATTAAGGGTAAAACTCTTGGTATTATTGGTCTTGGCGCTATAGGTGTTATGGTAGCAAATGCCGCTAATCACCTTGGTATGACAGTTTACGGTTATGATCCATATCTTTCGGTAAACTCGGCTTGGAATCTCACCCATAACGCTGTTCACATTTATGATATAAATGAGATTTATAAAAAATGCGATTACATCAGTGTTCACGTACCGCTTACCGATACAACAAAAAATATGATTGATGCTAATGCAATTGCAATGATGAAAGACGGAGTACGAATTCTTAACTTTTCACGTGCGGGCCTAGTTAATTCTGACGATATGTTAAAGGCGCTTGAAAACGGTAAGGTAGCAGCATATGTTACCGATTTTCCAACAGAAGAAATGCTTTGTGTTGACGGTGTTATTGCAATTCCTCACTTGGGCGCATCTACTCCCGAATCAGAAGACAACTGTGCCGATATGGCGGCGCGCCAGCTAGTTGACTACATTGAAAACGGTAACATTACCAATTCTGTTAATATGCCTGCAATTTCAATGCCACGAAGCGGTAAGCACCGTGTGTGCGTAATCCACAAGAATATACCCAATATGCTCACAGCAATTACCGGTATCGTTGCTGAAAATAATGTCAACATTGAAAATATGCTTAATAAATCGCGTGGTGACTATGCATATACGATGATTGACGTAAGCGTTGACGACACCGCCGCCGTAGAAGAGCGAATTGCCGCTATTGACGGCGTGATTCGCGTGCGCGTAATTTAATGCACAATTAAGCTAAGATGAAAGCCTCTGCATATAAGCAGGGGCTTTGTTATATATTGTAATGAAGAAATATCAAAGCAAACACTTTATTACTTTATCGAAATAAAGTGATAATAACTAAAAATTTTGCACTTTTTTGTGCAGATATACAAAAGTAATTAAAAATTCAAAAAACACTTTACAAAACTAAAGTGGTAAAGTATAATAGCAACATCAAATAACAAACCCGCAAGGGAAAAGGAGAAAATATTATGAAAAAGATTATTGCATTAATTATGGTAGTTGCAATGCTGTTTTGCTTTGCAGGCTGTGGCAACAACGAAGATGTTGCAGGCAACTCATCTGAAACTCAGGTTACAAAATCTGACGTAGAGTACATTCAAGACAAGGGTAAGTTGGTTGTAGGTATGACAGTATATGAGCCAATGAACTACAAGGATGAAAACGGTGAGTGGACCGGTTTTGATACCGAGTTTGCCCAAGCTGTTGCAGAAAAGCTTGACGTTGACGTTGAGTTTATCGTTATTGACTGGAACAATAAGTGGGCAACACTTGAATCAAAGAAGATTGACGTTGTTTGGAACGGTATGACACTTTCTGACGAAGCTAAAGCAAACGCTAGCTGCACCAATCCTTACGTGCTTAATGCTCAGGTAGTTGTTATGAAAGCTGACAAGCTTGATGATTACAAAACTGAAGAGTCTTTAAAGGATTTAAGTTTTGCTGTTGAAGCAGGTTCTGCAGGTAAAGATATTGCTGCTGAAAAGCAATATAATTATAAAGAGTACGATGCACAAAGCGATGCTATGACCGCAATCAAGACAGGTAAAGCAGATGCATGTATCATTGATATTACAATGGCAAAGGCAATGACAGGCGAAGGCACAAGCTTTGCTGATTTGGGTGTAGGCATTTCTCTTACTGAAGAAGAATATGCAATCGCTTGCCGCAAGGATTCTGATCTTACTGCCAAGATTAACGGCTTTATGAATGATATGAAGGCTGACGGTTCATTACAAGCATTGGCTGACAAGTACTCATTAACACTTGCTGAATAATTATAGGATATATGTTAGATAGAGGCCTATTTTTAGGTCTCTATTTAATACTGTTTGAGAGGATACAAAGAATGTTTATTGAAGTAGTAATTAATTTGTTTAAAAACTTTTTAGTTACATTACAGCTTTTTGGGTTTACTTTGCTTTTTTCATTGCCGTTGGGATTAATTATTTCTTTTGGTTCGATGAGCCGATTTAAACCGCTTAGCTTTTTGGTTAAGGTGTTTGTGTGGGTTATTCGCGGAACACCGCTTATGCTACAGCTAATTTTGTTTTATTTTGGACCTGGTCTATTGGTAAGTGCGGCAGAATCAGGCGGAGTAGATAATGCTTTTATTGATTTTTTCAGAAAGCTAAATATGGCAGACCCGTTGGTTACCGCAATAATTGCTTTTTCGATAAACTATGCGTGCTATTTTTCTGAAATTTTCCGTGGCGGAATACAAGGTGTTCCAAAAGGTCAGCAAGAAGCAGGCGAGGTTTTAGGTCTTACCAAGTCACAGATATTCTTTAAAATTACGCTTATGCAAATGATAAAAAGAATAGTGCCTCCTATGTCAAACGAAATTATTACGCTCGTAAAGGATACATCGCTTGCACGTACAATAACTGTTTATGAAATTATCTGGGCAGCGCAGGACTACATACGCGTTGATGGTCTTTTGTGGCCGCTGTTCTTTACAGGTGTGTATTATCTCGCATTCAGCGGATTGCTGACATTGTTGTTTAATTATATTGAAAAGAAATTAAGTTATTTTAAGGTTTAGGAGGATTGGTTATGCCTTTTTTGGAAATAAAGGATATTTATAAAAGCTTTGGTAAAACTGAGGTTTTAAAGGGTATAAGCTTTTCTCTGGACGAGGGTGAGGTTATATCTATAATCGGCTCTTCGGGCAGCGGTAAAACAACGTTGCTTCGTTGTCTTAATTTTCTTGAAACGCCGGACAAGGGCACAATCAGTGTGGGTGACAAGCTGCTGTTTGATGGAGAAAATAAAGCCGCATTAAAGGATGAACAAATACGTGAAAACCGTTTGCATTTTGGTCTTGTATTTCAGTCCTTTAACCTTTTTCCGCAGTACAGCGTTCTTGATAATGTAACCTTGGCGCCAAAACTGCTTAAAAAGAGTAATAACGAAGAGATTGATAAAAAAGCGCGCGACCTTATCGAAAAGGTTGGTCTTACTGAAAAGATAGACAGTTACCCCTGTCAGTTATCGGGTGGCCAGCAGCAGCGTGTGGCAATTGCGCGTGCGCTTGCAATGAATCCTGACATACTTTGCTTTGATGAGCCAACAAGCGCACTTGATCCCGAGCTTACAGGTGAAGTACTTCGTGTTATAAAGGACCTCAAAGAGAGCGGCAGCACAATGATTGTTGTAACACACGAAATGGAATTTGCTAAAAATGTGTCGGATAAAATAATATTCATGGCTGACGGTGTTATTGAAGAAATGGGAACACCGGAGGAGATATTTGAAAATCCAAAGAGTGAAAAGACACGTCATTTTTTGCAAAATTCATTAGAAAAGATTTAAAGGCGGTATAATATGTTTTCGGATAAAAATGATATTAAAGCATTGTATTCGCTGTTTTTATCACTTGAAAGTGAAAAGGATTGCGACGATTTATTGAACGATTTATGTACTGCAAAGGAAATTGAACAAATGGCGCAGCGTGTTCGCGCGGCTAAACTACTTCTTAGCGGAAAAACGTATAGTCAGGTTATGGAAGAGTGTGTTATTTCATCGGCGACGCTAAGTCGCGTGTCTAGAGCGGTTCAATATGGAAAAGGGTATAAAAAGTTTTTGAAATAATCTTTAAACGTGGTAGTTGAATTTTGATATTTAACTATCACGTTTTTTGTTGGTTTTTGTCAAAATTAATAAAAACGCTTGACAATGTTTGATAAATAATGTATATTTATTATAATAATTGCGGTTAGTATGGAGTTTTAATGCAAGAAAATTTGACTGATAACCAATTAATAGAGCTTATTAATAGCGGTGAATATAAGTATTTACAGTTTTTGATAAATCGTTATATGCCTTACATAATAAGTGTTGCTTCGCGCTATAATGCAGGTGGGCTTGATACTGAGGACTTTATTCAAGAAGGGGTATTGGCGATTTTTTCGGCAGTGAAGTCTTTTGATAGTGAAAAAGCATCTTTTAAAACATTTGTTACTTTATGTATTGATAGAGCTATGTCTACTGCACTTTCAAGAGCTACAGGTGCGGCAAAGCATATTCCCGACAGCTTGATTTCTCCGATTGATGATGTTGAGGTTGCTGATACAAACAGTCCTGAAAGCATAATTATTGAAAAGGAAAATTATGATGCATTGGCAAACAGCATAAAAAAAGAGTTATCTGATTTTGAATATAGAATTTTATGCGAGTTTTTGAGCGGTAAAAGTTATGCCGATATAGCAGAGGCGCTTCAGGTTACAGTAAAGTCTGTTGATAATGCGTTACGTCGAATACGTACAAAAATAAAGCAGTAATTAAACGGGAAACCGTTTATATATGCCCTATGTAGTTTAATAAGCAGAGCGTTGTGTAAAAAGCAAAGATGTCGGTGCGATTCCGTCCGGGGCTAAATAACCAATCAAGAGAGGTAAAAAAGATGTTTGAAGACAAGACCCTAGTTTGCAAAGAATGCGGAGAAGAGTTCGTATTTACTGCAAGAGAGCAGGAATTTTATGCAGAGAAAGGTTTCGAAAACGAACCGCAAAGATGCAAACCCTGCCGCGATAAGCGCAAGAATGCAGGAAGGGCACCCCGTGAAATGCACGATGCTGTATGTGCAGCATGTGGCGGCGTAGCACGCGTACCATTTGTTCCGCGTGATGATCGCCCTGTTTATTGCAGCGAATGCTTTGCAAAAATGAAGGAAGAGGAAGCAGCTACCGACGCTGAATAATCTAAAAAGTATTAAGCCGCACTAATTTAGTGTGGCTTTTTATTTTGTTTTGTTGTATAATATTTTGTGACAAATAATTCACATTTTCTTAATACAATTGTTTTATTATTGTTTTATTATATAATTGTAAAATGATTTTCGACTTAGGGTAAGGAGAAAAAATATGGATAATAAAAAAATTCTAATAGTTGATGATGATAAAAATATATGCGAATTATTACGTCTTTATCTTGAAAAGGATGGTTTTAGCACAATCGTTGCTAATGATGGTGGCGATGCTTTACATCAAGCACAGATAACTAATCCTGATCTTATATTGCTTGATATAATGATGCCGGTACTTGATGGTTGGCAGGTTTGTCGGGAAATTCGCAAAAATTCTAACGTTCCGATTATTATGCTTACGGCAAAGGGCGAAACCTTTGATAAGGTTTTGGGACTTGAATTGGGCGCGGATGACTATGTGACAAAACCCTTTGATTCTAAAGAGGTTGTGGCTCGTATTAAGGCGGTTTTGCGTAGAATAGGTGATGGTGATAAGGCCAATAGTGTTCAAGAAGTACGTTATGATAAATTGCGTATTAATTTAACTAATTATGAGTTAGAAGTAGATAATACACAGATTGATACACCGCCAAAGGAATTAGAACTTGTGTATCATTTGGCAAGTAATCCAAACCGTGTTTATACCCGTGACCAGTTGCTTGATGAAGTGTGGGGTTTTGATTACTATGGCGATTCTAGAACTGTTGACGTGCATATAAAAAGACTGCGCGAAAAGCTAGAAGGCGTATCTGATAAGTGGTCACTTAAAACTGTTTGGGGTGTAGGATATAAATTTGAGGTAAAATAAATTATGCGTCAAAAACTATTTAAAAAGCAGTTTGGCGCGATAGCGCTGATTGTGTTTTTAAGTCTTTCGTTTATACTTATTATTCTAACCTTTATGTATAATAATTATCTTGCGGAAGAAAAATATAAATCGCTTCAAAAAACGTGTGAGTCGGTTTTGGATTTTACAGAATATAATATTTCACAGCAGGAAAATGGTTATGATGAATACGCTGTTTATTATATTATGCATAATCTTTCTAATGTGGCCGATATAGATGTTTTTATGGTTGATAAAAACGGTGTTATCAGACTATGTGCTTGTGAAGAATGGGGTCAAAACGGTAGTTGTGAGCACACAGGTACAGCTATTGATACGAGTGTTATAGATTCAATTATCGCTGATGATAAAAACACTCTTTCGACACTCAATATTTATAAAGGACCACACTATACTGCCGCTCGTAACATTACAGACGCCAATGGCGAAAACACGGGCTATATTCTTGCAACGGACTCTATAGACGATGCTCGTAATTTGATGAAAAAAATAGCATACATTTATATTATTTCGGCAATTGTGCCGCTTGTATTAATGTTTGTTGCTATATCGTTAATGACATATCGACTGACACGTCCGCTACGCTTGATGTCGGATGCGGCACGTGCAATGTCGCGTGGAGATTTTTCAAGACGTATTCCTGTTACGAGTGATGATGAAATTGGTCAGCTTGCGGTGTCGTTTAACCAAATGACAAATTCCTTAGCAAGACTTGAAGAGGTACGAAAAAGTTTTATTGCAAACGTTTCACACGAGCTTAAGACACCAATGACTACCATTGGTGGATTTATTGATGGGATTATTGACGGTACTATACCACAAGAAAAACAAAATTATTACCTTGGTATAGTTCACGATGAAATAAAGCGCCTCTCAAGAATGGTGGAATCAATGCTTAGTGTTTCTAGGCTTGAATCTAAAGAGACCGAATTAAAATTGGAGGCATTTGATTTTAAAGAGCAGGTGCTGGGTGTTGTTGTAAGTCAAGAGCAGCGTATAGTGAAAAAAGGACTTGATATAGTAGGACTTGATACACTGCCCGACATTACAATAAAAGCAGACAAGGACCTTATATACCGTGTGGTATATAATCTTGTGGATAATGCAATTAAATTTACAAACGACGGTGGAAAAATTGAGTTTCATATTAAAAGCGATTTAAATAATTTGACTTTTAGAATACAGAATACCGGTAAGGGTATACCTCAAGGGGAGCTTCCATATGTGTTTGAAAGATTTTATAAGGTAGATAAATCGCGTTCGACAAATAAAGAGAGCACAGGGCTTGGTCTTTATATTGTTAAAACAATTATTAAGAATCACGGTGGTGCAATTTCGGTTTCGAGCGTGGAGGATAAATTTACGGCATTTGAATTTAATTTGCCAATAGGCAGATAGGAGATAGAATATGGACGAATTTAATCAGAATTTTAATCAAGAGGGCCTAGAGAGTAACGAAGGCGTAGATGAGACAGTTCAAAGTAATGACGATATAAATGAAAAAGAAGAAACTGTTAAGGAAAATGTGGTTAATGATGCACCTCAAATAGAGGACGAGCCCGTATGGAATAAGGTTGAATATTCACCTGTAGGTAGTGTTGAGGATTACAAACCGATGGGCAGAGGGCTAAAGATATTTTGCTTGGCATTAGCTGCTGTTATGGTGCTTACGGCTACGACTGCTGCGGGATATTTTATGGGAAGAAGCAGTGTATCTAAAGGATATATTGGTAGCAAGGTAGAGGTTGACCTTGCTGCAAGACCTAAAGATACCGAACAAAGCACACCTGCGCAGGTGTATGAAGCTCTTAATGAGTCGGTAGTCGGGATAAGAATATATAATGATGCCGGTGAGGTAAGCGATGCTTCGGGTGTAATATATTCTAAAGATGGATATATTGTAACCAACGACCATATTTATTCTGAGATTGGGGCACCAAAATTTAAGGTGTTTACTCACGACGGTACCGAATACAATGCAGCCTACGTTGCAGGTGATATGGTAAGTGACCTCGCTGTTTTAAAGATCGAAGGCGGCAAAAATTTTAAGGTTGCAGAGTTTGGCAATTCCCAGCAGCTTATAAACGGTGAATCGGTAGTCGCTATTGGCAGACCAAATGATGCTACCGATAATTCATCGATTACAAGTGGTATTGTTTCACTTACTCGCCGTAGAGTAAAAACAACGTCAAGCTATACTGCAAGTTTAATACAAACCGATAGTGCTATAAATCCCGGCTCGTCGGGCGGCGCACTTGTTAATATGTACGGTCAGGTAATTGGTATTACGTCATCAAAGCTTGCAGGTGTTGAGTATGATGCGATAGGCTTTGCTATTCCAACCAAGACTATGAAGCGTGTTGTTGAGCAGTTGATTGAAGAAGGAAAGGTTACTGACCGCGCAAAGTTGGGTATAACATATACAGAGGTTAATTCGGTAACTGCCGAAATTGAAAGATATGGCGCTGTGGGGCTTATGGTAGTATCCGTTGGTGAAGACAGTGATATATACGGCAAGGTTGGAGAGGGTGATATGATTACCCATATGAATGGTATTGAAATTACCAATGACGATATTGTGCTTGATATTATAGAGGATTGTAAGGCAGGCGATACGGTTACACTTACTGTTATGCACGCTAATGAAAGCGTGGTTGATTATGAGGTTAAGCTACGTGCAAATATAAGCGAGTCTAGTTATTCAAGTGTAATACCTGACCGTAAAAATCCTGCAGAGAACGGTTCTTCGGGTAACTCGAACGGTGGTATTTTTGATTTTCCGTCAGGAGAATAAAAACAATATATTTTAAATGGGGACACAAGGTTTAATATGCCTTGTGTCTTTTTTGTTTTTTTAAAATTTTCCTTTATTAAAAAATATGATTTTGGGGCAAATTAAATTTTGTAAGGGAGGGTGAAAAGTGAAAAAATTTATTAAAATTATTTTTGTGTTTTTTCTTATTTTATGCAGCTGTATTTTTACTTCAATTTATATTATGAGCGACGATATATCAGAAAACTATAGAATAAACCGCGGCGATGAGTTTAATATTGATACTTTTGTACCGATTACGGCAAGCTATAACGGAATTAAGATGTCACAGGGTAGTTTTGCGCGACATATAGGCGACAGCTTTGACGTTGATTTAAAAATTTTTGGTGTAATACCGTTTTCTACCGTAAAAGTAGAAGTTGTAGATGATATGTATGTGCAGGTATTGGGAAATCCGTTTGGTATGAAAATTTATACCGACGGTGTGCTTGTGATTGAGAGTGTGAATATTGTAACAGCCAAGGGAAAGGAAAATCCAGCAGAAAGAGCAGGAATTAAAGTAGGGGATTATATTAAAACCGTAAACGGACAGGCTGTAACTTGTAATGAGGATGTGCTGCAGCTTGTTACCGAATCGGGTGGCAAGGCAATGGAGTTTGAGGTGGTTCGTGACGGTAAAGAGTTTACCTGTAAGGTTACTCCTGTATTAGAGCAAAGCAGTAGTATTTACCGCATTGGAATATGGGTAAGAGATAGTTCGGCGGGTATTGGTACACTTACATTTTACAGTCCGTCAAATGACGTAATATGTGGACTTGGTCACGGAATATGCGACAGCGATACCGATATTTTGTTGGAAATAAACGAGGGAGAATTTGTTGAAGCAGATATAATAGACGTAGAAAAGGGCAGTGCAGGAACCCCCGGAGCGCTTAAAGGAAAGCTAAGCTATGACAGTATTGCCGATATATCGCTTAATTGTGAAGCGGGTGTATACGGTATTATGCAAAAAGATGTGGGCAGCGCCAATCTTACCGAAGTGGCTTTGAAGCAAGAGGTATATAACGGCAGGGCACAAATACTATGCACAGTGGGTGGCGATACCCCCAAGCTATATGATTGTAAAATAGAAAAGGCGGGCGGCAAATCGGATAAGACACAAAATTTGATTGTAACTATAACGGATAAAGAACTAATTAATGCGACAGGTGGTATTGTGCAGGGAATGAGCGGTAGCCCTATATTGCAAGATGGAAAGCTTGTAGGGGCGCTGACGCACGTGCTGGTTGATGACAGCAAAACAGGGTATGGCATTTATGCTGAAAATATGCTAGACACCGCCGAGAGTGTAGCAAAAAAGGAATTGAAGAAAGCGTCGTAATAATGCACAATTCACAATGCATAATGCATAATTGTTGTGTGACTGCGGCACGGATGTAAAAAACCCTCAAGTCAAATATAGACTTGAGAGTTTTTATTTTGCTTTTATTAGATAATTATTTTTATTGTATTAAATATCATATATTTTCTCTTGTGGTCATATGATGGACTGGATTTGAATTTTGGAGGAAATATTATGATGAATTGTCAGAAGCGTAAGTTTTTTATTGTGACTACAATGATTATAGCGATTTGCTTTGTTTCGTTTTTTGTGGGGTGTAGCAAAAATATAGGCAACGATAGTATTAAAGCGTCTATAGGAAATGCAGAGCAAATTAATGACTTACTAAAATTAAAACATAGATTGCGTGTGAATGAAAATGGTGAATTTACAATACTGTTTTTTTCTGATGTTCAGTTTAGTACTCCAAATATTGCGGCAAAAACACTAGATGACATTGAAACTATTGTTAGTAGAGAAACACCTGATTTGGTTGTTTTTAACGGCGATAATTCTACGGGTATTAAGGATATTGAAAGCATGAGAATTTATATCTCAAATATGACAAGATGTTTGGAAAAAAACAAAATTCCTTGGGCTCACGTATATGGTAATCACGATGCTGAAGGTGATAATTTACCCAAAGAAATTCAACAGGAAATTTATGAAAGCTTTGATTATTGTGTGTCGAAGGCGGGGGATGAAAATCTGTTTGGAGTTGGAAATTTTGTGATTCCTGTTCTTGACTATAGTTGTGATAAAATAGAGTTTAACGTATGGTGTTTGGATTCAGGAAGTTCAAGAATTCCGTACAATAAATATAAATCTGAGCATAAGGAAGTTGATGGAAATGTGTTTTATGCTCATTATGAACCAATGCAGCAAAATCAGGTGGATTGGTTTAAAAATACTACGTCAATACTGGAAAAATATAATGGAGGCCACATTCCAGGTATTATGGCATTTCATATTCCATTGCAAGAGACATATTACGCTTGGAATAATAAAGAAAAGCTAGGTCTTGAGTGGAGTGGTGAAAAGCGTGAAAATATTAGCGCGCACGCGCAGGATGTTTCGTTGTTTGCAGCCGCAAAGGAGAGTGATATTCTTGCCATTATTAATAGTCACGACCACTTAAATGATTTTATGGTTAGATATGAGGGTATACGACTGTGTTATACTGCTAGTATTGGAATTAACGAGTATTATGCAGATGATATGTTGGGTGGGCGTATAGTTAAATTCAGCGCACAAAATCCAACAGACATAAAGACATATATGTCATATGTGAATAGGCGGTAAAAAACCACAGGTCTAGGTTAAGACTTGTGGTTTTCATAAATTTGTTTTGGGATTGTTTGTGCGGTTAAGAAGGTAGTCGACAGATACTTTATGAAAGTCGGCAAGTTTGATAAGAATTGCGGTTGGAATATCAATCTCGCCACGTTCGTAGTTACTGTATACTCGCTGACTGCACGAAAGAATCTTGCCCATATCGGTCTGAGTTAAATCTTTATCTTCTCGTAAGTTACGTATTCTTTCGTATAAAGGCATATAATGAGCACCACCAATTAATATTATGTGCACATATTATAGTTTAGCGAAATATTCGCTATTGACTTTTAGCGGAAAATCCGCTAAAATAATGGTGGACGTAATTTTTAAAACGTTACATATTTTAATTGAGAAGGGGATTATTATGACCGAACAAATTAATGAGCAAGAGTTAAACGAAATTGAAAATGAAGCGCTTGATAAAATGAGCCATGGTCTTAAGGAAATTTGGAAAATTATTATTTTTTGCTGTGTTGGTTGGTTAATGGTATGTATTGGTATGAAAACAAATCCTATATTTGCGGTGATAGGTGCGCTTATTGTTTCGATTCCATCGGTAATATCGGTTAGACGTTATGGTTTTAAGAACATTTTTAACTATGACTATCAAATTGAAACTACATATAGTGATGGTAGCAAAAGGTATGATGCTGATCTAGGCGGCAAGCTTGGAATGTTGTTTATACAGTTAATTTTGACAATATTTATCGGTGTTGTTGTTACGCCTATAAGATATATTGCATACTGTATAAAATTTAATGCTAACTGCAAAAAGCTTGATTGGAAGCCTGAATTCAAATTGGGTATTTTATTCCCGACAGTAGTTGGCGTTGGAACGTTTATTGTAGGTTTAATATTAACATCAATATTATAATTGCTCTATAAAAAATCTCCCCTTAGAAAAGGGGAGATTTTTTATTATGTGATAGTTATTTGTAAACTCTAAGCCAGTCGACCATCATTGATTGTGGTAAATCTTCGTCTTTAACCTCGCCCCAAAAAGCGCCGCTGCCTTCGGGTCCTATGTAGCAGGTGTAAAGAATATAAGCGGGGAACACATTTTCTACGGGAGCAATCTTGTCGTTAACCTTTGCAAGTGAACCGTTTACATAGTAATAAAGAGCGTATTCATTCCAAACACAAGCGTATTCCTGATATTCACCATCCTTGTAACCCGGAATAGTGTAATCAATTCCAAGTGAGCTTTTTGTAATCGGTTGTGTTTTGGGATCCCAGCCAGGCTCCCAATAATGCTCGGTGTGGGCGCTGCCACGGGTTGCAGGGTAGTGGAAAATTTCCATAATATCTATTTCGCTACAGCCGTGGAATTCATCGCCTGTGTCGGTGCGTTTAAAGAAATAATCTTCGCGGTATCTGCCTTGAGGCATTAGCCAAAATGCCGAGAAAATACCGGTAGGTGTAGCAGGCACTCTCATACGGGTGCTAAAACAGCCGTATTTTTGTGAAAATTTATCTTTTGTGCTGACACCTGCATCGGAGTAATAACATTCAACTCCGTTATGAACTATAGGTGTTTCGTATTTTTCAAAATCAAGGCACAGTTTGTTGTCACGAACATAGTTGTCTTTTGCTCGTCTATATACCATCGGTTTTTTTGATACGCCTGAAAGGGCGTTCCAAATGTCAGTATTAAAGGTTTCAAAATTATCTTCGAGAGTAATTTCATATTTGCGAAGCTTTATTTTAAGCCTTGCGGTATAGTCGGGATCTTCGGCACGGTGAAGGTCAACGGTCATCCAACCACCCATTTGACGAGTAGCATCGGGTATGACGATTTCGTCGGACTTAAAGTAAACATCGGGGTAGTCAGCACGAATATTACAGCCGCGTGGGCTTATACGTTCACCCTTAAATACAATGTAATACTTGTATGATACCGAATAACCCGGTACACCGGGATGATAGCTTTCGAGATGAATCATAAAATCATCGCATGGTTCGCCTTTGTAAAAGCCTTCTTCTTTTACGTTTAGTTCGAAATCTGTCATAGGGGTTCTCCTTTTATAATATTTACAGTGAGGTGAAGATGTATCCCTCCACCACCTGCGTGGTCCCCCTCCCTTTAGGCAAGGGAGGCTTTTTTATTTATAAACTCTAAGCCAATCAACTTCCATTGTTTGTGGCAGATCTTCGTCTTTAACCTCACCCCAGGATGCGCCGCTGCCTTCGGGTCCTATGTAGCATGTGTAAAGAATGTAAGCGGGGAACACCTCTTCAACAGGAGCTATTTTATCATTAACCTTTGCGAGTGAACCGTTTACATAGTAGTAAAGGGCATATTCATTCCAAACGCAAGCGTACTCAATAAATTGACCATCTTTGTAACCCGGAATGGTGTAGTCGTAACCGAGTGAGCTTTTGGTTTTACCTTGTGTTGCCCAATCCCAGTTTGGCTCCCAATAATGCTCGGTATGAGCAGAACCGAGAGTAGCAGGATGATGGAAAATTTCCATAATATCTATTTCACTACAACCGTGGAAATCATCGCCCGTATCGGTGCGCTTAAAGAAGTAATCATCGCAATATTTACCTTCGGGTAGTAGCCAGAAAGCCGAGAAAATACCGGTAGGGGTAGCAGGAACCTTGATGCTTGAAGCAAAGCAACCGTATTTTTGTGAGAACTTTCCTTTTGTTATAAGACCTGCGTCAGAATAGTAGCACTCGTTGCCGTTACGGATAACAGGTTCCTCGTTCTTTTCAAAATCGAGGCATAACTTGCCATTTCGAACATAATTATCTTTAACCTTGGTGTAAGCCATATCCACCTTGGCGCCATCGTGGCGTGGAGTCCAAAGGTCAGTATTATAGGTTTCGAAGTTGTCTTCGAGGGTCATTTCATATTTACGAAGTTTGATTTTAAGCTTTGCGGTATAGTCGGGGTCAAGAGCGCAGTGAAGGTCAACGGTCATCCAACCACCCATTTGGCGAGTAGCATCGGGTATGATAATTTCGTCAGCCTTAAAGAAGACATCAGGGTAGTCGGCACGAATATTACAGCCGCGCGCACTGATACGCTCGCCCTTAAACATAATGTAGTACTTATATACTACAGAGTAGCCCGGTACGCCCGGATGATAGCTTTCGAGATGAATCATAAAATCATCACACGGTTCGCCTTTGTAAAAGCCTTCTTCTTTTACGTTTAGTTCAAAATCAGTCATTTGGATAACCTCCTTGAAATAATATGTTAAGTTTATTTATAAACTTTAAGCCAGTCGATAACAAATTCTTGTGGGAGTAGTTCGTCGGGTACTCCGCACCAGTGTCTTTCTTTTTCGAAATCTTTAGGACCAATGTAGCAAGTAAACTTGATATATGCCGCCTTTACGTCGTCAACAGGTGCGATATTGGTGTTTGCTCTTGCAAGTTCACCGTTTACATAGTAATAGATAGCGTATTCATTCCATACGCAAGAATATTCTTGGTACTCACCGTATTTAAAGCCGGGAATTATGTAATTTTCACCAAGCGAACTTTTTGTAGTGCCTTGTGTTGCCCAGTCCCAGCCAGGCTCCCAATAATGCTCAGTGTGGGAAGAACCCAATGTGTCGGGGTGACAAAAAATTTCCATAATATCAATCTCGCTACAGCCGTGAAAATCGTTGCCTGTGTCGGTGCGTTTGAAGAAATACTCGTCGCAATATTTTCCTTCGGGCATAAGCCAAAAAGCTGTGAAAAGACCCTTGCGATAACTAGGATGCTTGCATTTTGCAGTAAAGCAACCATATTTTTGAGAGAATTTGCCTTTTGTACGAACACCTGCATCGGTGTACCAATATTCTTTGCCGTCTTTTATAATTGGTTTATCAAGTTTCTTAAATTCAAGACAAAGCTTACCGTCTTTAACGTAATTATCTTGAACGGGAGTGATAGACAGTGGTGTCTTGGCACCGTATGGCATACCCTCCCATAGATCAGTATTAAAGTTTTCAAAATTATCTTCGAGGGTAAGCTCGTATTTGCGCATTTTGATATGTATGGTAGAACGATATTCTTTATACTCTTTGTGGGTTACGGTAATGGTAAGTATTTCGCCGCGTTGACGGATTTCGTCGGGAATAACTATTCTATCGGCAATGATCCACACCATAGGAAGATTAAAATCTACATCATAATCCTCAAAGGCTAATTTTTCACCCTTGAAGGTTACAAAGTAATCGTATTTTAATGCGTAGCCCGGAATACCCGGGTGGTACTGCTTAAGGTGAAACTGCATATCATCACAAGGTGTATCACCACAAAAGCTTTCAACTTTTACGTTTAATTCGTAATCGGTCATAAATATCGCCACCTATAATATTTTGTGGAAATAACATCCACTTAAAATATAGCATAATAAATATAAATAATCAAGGCATAAAAAGTAAAATCGCAAGTTTTTTTAACCTGCGATTTTAGTGCTTAGTGATATTCTGGTAGCCAGTTGCCGTGGGTGTCGATAAGGTCGTCAACCATCTTCTTGATGGTGTCTATATCAAGCTCTGAAGCAGTATGTGGGTCTAACATTGCCGCTTGATATATATGTTCTTTTTTGAGTGTGTGTGCCGCTTCAATGGTAAGAAGCTGAACATTTATATTTGTCATATTCATAGCGGCGCATTGAACGGGGAGCGCACCCACGTTACACGGATGTATGCCGCTGCCGTTTACAAGGCAAGGAACCTCTACGCAAGCGTTTTCGGGTAGATTTGTAATCAAATGACCTGTATTTAACACGTTTCCGCCAATTTGGTAGGCTTTGTTTGTGACAATTGATTCCATAATATGTGAGGCATATTCAAAACTGCGTGTGTGCTCTTTGATGCCCGTTTCAAGAATGTTTTTATAATCTTCTTTCCAACGCTCTATTTGACTAATACAACGACGTGGGTATTCGTCGATCGGGATATTATATTTTTTAATAAGTTCTGGGTATTTTGATTTAATATAAAATGGATTGTATTCAGCGTTGTGCTCGCTTGATTCGGTGCAATAATAGCCAAAATGTTTAATATAATCAAGGCGTACTTTGTTATTGCAGTTTGGATTATTAATTTCAGCATCAATTTTTGACTTGATTTCGGGGTAGAGGTCGCGACCGTTTTTGTCCTTAATTTCAAGCAACCACGCCATATGGTTAATGCCTGCGATAAGCTCGGTACAGTCCTCCGGCGTGTAGTCCATTTTAAGTGTTTCGAAAAGTGATTTTGTGCATACCTGAACGCTATGGCAAAGACCTACCGTTTTAATTGGTGTATAGCGTAGCATGAAGCCTGTAAGCATAGCCATTGGGTTTGTGTAGTTTAGAAACAATGCATCAGGGGCAACCTCTGCCATATCGTCGGCAAAGTCTTTCATTACCGGTATTGTGCGAAGGGCACGCATAATGCCGCCAATACCTAAAGTGTCACCAATGGTTTGCTGTAGGCCATATTTTTTAGGCACTTCAAAATCAATGATAGTACAAGGATCGTATAATCCAACTTGAATTGCATTTATAACAAAGTTAGCACCGCGAAGAGCATCCTTGCGATTTTCTACTCCGCAATAGCATTCAATTTGTGCCTTGAAACCTTTTTGTTCGCGCATAGCCTCCAAAATGGTATGACTTTCTTTTAAACGATCAGCATCGATGTCGTAAAGCGCAAATGTGCTGTCGCGCAAGGCCTCTGAGCACATACAGTCGCCTATAACATTTCGGGCAAACACGGTGCTACCTGCACCCATAAAGGTAATCTTCATAAAAACACCTCGTTCGAATTTTATAATTTTATTGTATATTGACAAGTATTTATTGTAAATGATAAAATGTTGTTATAATTTGTCATTTTGTTGTTTTTTGGGAGAATTGTTTATGGTTGTTTATAATGAAGCAATTATCAATAAAGGATATAAGGATGTAAATCCGATGCAGTTTGGCAGCGAAATATGTAGCCCTTCACACAGCTTTGGCCCTGCGCTGCGTACATATTGGCTTTGGCATTATGTTGTAAGAGGAAAGGGTATTTTTAAAATTGAGGGGCGTGAATACACGGTAAATGCCGGCAATATATTTGTTATTCCGCCGTTTATCGAAACGTATTATGAGGCTGATAAGGACGAACCATGGGAATATATATGGGTGGGATTTACTACTGACAGTAAAATTGATTTTGGATTTAGTGATGTAATGTATATGCCGCACGCTTACCATATTTTTGAAAGTATGAAAAAATGTAGCAATATGAGTAAAGGAAAAACCGAATTTTTGTGTTCTAAAGTCTGGCAATTATTGTCTCTTATATTTGATGCACAAAGCGAAAAAATTGATTATATTGAACAGGCGGTTAATATTATTAATGCGGAATATATGAACGATATAAGCGTGCAAAATATTGCTGACAAAGTAGGGCTTGAGCGTACATATTTTTCTAATGTTTTTAAAACTCGTATGGGACTTTCACCAAAGCGATATTTACTTAAAATACGTATGGAGCAGGCAGCGGTGTTTTTACGTGATTATCGTTATAGCGTGTCGGTAACTGCACTGTCGGTGGGATATAGTGATGTTTATACCTTTTCAAAAATGTTTAAGCAATATTTTGGAATTTCACCGTCGAAATTTAAGTAAAAGAGCTTTTTGTATTGCTTTTTGTTAAAGCGAGTGATATAATTTTAAAAATTGAGGTGATATTTTGAAAAAGAGATTGTTTTTTCTTGCAAATATTATCTATATTTTGTTTTTTAGCATAATTGCGAATAGTTATATTTTGGTGAAAAATAATATAAATTTTCTATTTTTTGCTATACCTGTTTTTGCTTTTATAAATTTATTTGCCGGTATTTTTTGTATAAAGGTTAAATCTATACGATTAAGGATATGCTATCACGGGGCTGTGATGTTGTCTTTTTTTGTACCGTCGGTTATAATTTCGGTAATATATCATATTGTTATTGCGGTTGTTACTATACCAGACAATTATATGACACTTGTATGGAGTGCGGTTGTGTGTATATGTGTACAGTCGGTTTTGTTTTGGAACGGTATTATTTGTGTTTATTTGACGTCATATCAAATGGGAATTAAGCAACGTGTAATAGGTGCGTTGTGTGGAATGATACCGATAGTTAATCTTATTGTTTTACGCAAAATTATAAAAACCGTACTTTTAGAGGTTGAAATTGAATGCGAAAAAGAGCGGGTAAATATAGCGCGTGAAGCAAATCAACTTTGCAAAACGAGGTATCCGCTGCTTTTGGTGCATGGAGTATTTTTTAGAGATAATAAGTTTTTTAACTACTGGGGAAGGATACCTAAAGAGCTTATAAGAAACGGCGCCGTAATTTTTTACGGAAATCATCAATCGGCGGCATCAATAGCGGACAGTGCAAATGAACTTGCCCAGCGTATTAAGCAAATAGTCGAAGAAACAGGATGCGAGAAACTAAATATAATTGCACATTCAAAGGGTGGTCTTGATTGTAGATATGCACTTGACAAGCTGAATGTTTCACAGTATGTTGCATCTCTTACCACGGTTAATACGCCGCATAGAGGGTGCTTGTTTGCTGATTATTTGCTTGAAAAAATTGATGATGATTTTAAAAATAAGGTAGCTGCTACATATAATAGAGCATTAAAGAAATTAGGGGACAAGAATCCTGACTTTTTAGCGGCAGTTAATAATCTAACCGATGAGTTTTGTCAAAAGTTTGATGATGAAACACCTTTGCCTGATGGTGTTTATTGTCAAAGTATAGGTTCAGTTATGAAAAAGGGTAGCAGTGGTAGTTTTCCGCTTAATTTTACCTATCACCTTGCAAAATTTTTTGACGGTGAAAATGACGGACTTGTAAGCGAGCAGTCATTTAAATGGAGCGAAAATTACATATTGGTTACCAACGAACAAAAAAAGGGTATTTCGCACGCAGATATTATTGATTTGTCTCGCGAGAATATAGATGGTTTTGATGTCAGAGAATTTTATGTTGAACTAGTGAATGATTTAAAGGAGAGGGGCTTATAATGAAAGTACTAAGCATTGGTAACAGTTTTTCACAGGATGCTCATAAGTGGTTATATGATGTTTGTAAAAGTGCGGGTAAAGAAATATATAATGTTAACCTTTATTATGGTGGTTGCAGTCTTTACGGTCATTGGAATTTTTACACAAACGATAGTGAAGCATATGACTATGAAATAAAAGGGGAACCTGTAAGAAAAATAGGTTTGCGCGAAGCATTGAAGGCCGAAAAATGGGATGTTATTACCTATCAGCAGGCAAGTCACGATAGTGGCATTTATGAGAAATATCAGCCGTTTTTATGTGATTTGCACAGGGTGGTTAAAGAAGTTTGTCCCGATGCCAAGTTTTACATACACAAGACGTGGGCATATGAGATTGATGCTACACACGGTAGTTTTGTACTTTATAATAATGACCAAAAATATATGTATGAGCGTCTTTGCGATGCTTATGATAAAGCGGCGCAAAGTATTGATGTAGAAATTATTCCAAGCGGTGATGTGATTCAGTATTTGCGTGATAATACAAAGGAATTTGATTACAAAAACGGAGGACTTTCACTTAATCGCGACGGCTTTCATTTATCGCTCGATTATGGCAGATTTGCGGCATCGCTTACGTGGTATTGTAAGATATTTGGCGGCAATGCAAACGATGTTTTATTTGCACCAGAATTGTGTGATGATGAAAATATAATAAATGTTGTTAAAGCGGCAGTAAATAAGATTGTTTTGAATAATCTTACGATGGAGAAATAATATGAAATTATTAAGTATTGGAAACAGTTTTTCAGAAGATGCACACGGTTATCTTTATGACTTATTTAAAAGCGTAGGCGAAGACATACATCTTGTTAATGCGTGTATTCCAGGTTGCACATTAGAGATGCATTGGAATAGTTTACTTCGTAATGAAGAAAATTATCTTTATCAGTTTAAGGGTGTAACAACCAAAGAAAATGCTGTGTTGAGAGACATTTTGACAAGCGAAAAATGGGATGTTATAACATTACAGCAGGTAAGTCATTATAGCGGTAAATACGAAACGTATCAACCGTTTTTAGCTGACTTATACTGTGAGATAAAAGCAATTTGCCCAGATGCAAAATTTTACATACATAAGACGTGGGCTTATGAACACGATTTTGTAAGTTCGAATTTTGAAATTTATAACAACGATCAAAAGTATATGTACAAATGTTTATGCGATGCAAGCAATAAAGCGGCTGAAAGTATTGGTGCAGACATTATACCAGCGGGCGACGTAATACAGTATTTGCGTGAGAATACAAAAGAGTTTAATTACAAGAATGGTGGATTATCTTTTAACCGAGACGGTTTTCATTTAACGCTTGATTATGGTCGGTATGTAGCGTCTCTTTGTTGGTGCTGTAAGATTTTGGGTATTGATGCTTTTGATGTTAAGTTTACGCCAGATGCTTGCAGGGATGAAAAATTAGTTATTATTAAAAATGCGGTTAATACCGTGCTTAAAGGAGAATAAATATGAATTTACCACTTATTTTAGAAACTATTATGATTGCCTTGTTTGGTTTTTCTTGGCCAAACAATATATTGACGACACTTAAAAATAAGTCGACAAAGGGTAAGAGCTTGATGTTTTTATTGCTTATTGATACCGGTTATGTTTGCGGTATAATAGCAAAGTTTATGAAGGAGATTGACGGTTGGTTTGGTTGGCTTTCTGTTGCGGTTTATATACTTAACTTTGTAATGGTTAGCACTGATTTGATTCTTTATTTTTACTATCGTTCAAAAGAAAAGAAAGCAGAAAAATAATAAAAAGCGGCAAGTAATGCCGCTTTTTTGCTTATTCAAAGTCTTGTAAATATGCTTCGGCTTGTGATGGTGACGAAAAAGAAATGCCGTTTTTAAAACTTTGAATATCCTTTTCAGGTAGTGTATTTAAGACAATTTCGCTGTAAATTTCAACTATTTCCCGACCATTATATAGGGCTACTGTGTTTTTATATGATTTAAGAGTGAAGTTTGGGTTGTTTGCAGTGTGTTTTTTGTTGAAGTGTAACATAATAAGAAATGCACATAACAAAACGAACAGGGGAAGCAGTATTTTTTTGATAGTAGGTATCATAATATCACCAGTTTTAGTATGCCCTTAATAATTTGTTAATATTAGTTAAAAAATTGTAACTACCCAAAAAGCAAAGTTTGGTGTATAATACATATGTATAATGATAATTATATCCATTTTTATGGAGGTGCTTTATGGACGATAAAGATATTTTCAGTAGTAGTACGCCTGAAGAACCTGTACCTGAGTCGCTTGACCTTAACAGTTTTTCGGCTGCCTCTATTGATGATGCACGAAAGAAAAAGGCTAAGAAAAAGCGTGGTAAAGAAAGATTTCTCAAGATGTTTCTTACTGTTATGCTTGTAGGTATTATAACCGTAAGTCTTGTCGCCGGAAGCTTTTTGGTGTATGCATTTACAATGATTGATGGCACAATGGATGTTGACTTAAACGATTTGGAACTTAATTTTACCACCGCTATTTATGTCGAAGATAAGGAAAAGGGCGAATGGGTTGAGTATCAACGTTTGCATGGAGAATTTAATAGAATTTGGGTGCCGTATGACGCAAAGGCTGCCAAGGATAAGGAAAACACGACATATGACGGCATTCCACAAAAATTGGTAGATGCTTTTATTGCGATTGAAGATAAGCGCTTTCACACACATTATGGTGTTGACTGGAAACGTACATTTGGTGCGGTTATAAACGAGTTTATACCGATTTATTCTTCGCGTCAGGGTGGCTCTACAATTACTCAACAGTTGGTTAAGAATCTTAGTAACGACCGTGAACAAAGCGCAAGCCGTAAGGTTCGCGAAATTATGAGAGCAAGATACCTTGAAAATAATTACTCTAAGGATACGATTATAGAATGCTATCTAAACACTATACCGATGGGGCATGGTACTTATGGTGTTGAGGTGGCTGCAAACTATTATTTTAATAAGAGTGTTCACGAGTTAACATTACTTGAATGTGCAAGTCTTGCCGCAATTACTAAAGGACCATCTATTTATGATCCTGAAAACAATGCTGAAAACAATAAAGATAGACGCGAAACGGTTCTTGATTTTATGCTAGAGCAAGGTTATATCAATAAGGATGAACACGACGCAGCATTAAAAGAAGAATTAACTGTTATTGCTTCTCGAGAGCAACTTAACGAAACCGAGGTTAACAACTATTTTGTTGACGCATTGATTGTAAAGGTTACAAATGACTTGATGGATAAATATGGTTGGGATCAAGCTCATGCAATAGAGAATTTTTATAGTGGTGGATATAAAATATACGCTACTATTGATCCTAAAATACAGGAAACTGTTGATGAAGTATTTTCTAATTCTCAAGCGTATGGAATAAAGGGTAAAGATGGCAATCAGTTGCAAGGTGCTTTTACAATTATGGACTATAAGGGTAGGGTAAGAGGTCTTGCAGGTGGAATTGGTGAAAAGACAGTAAATCTTGGTATGACAGGCTTTAACCGAGCAACAGATGCCTTGCGTCAGCCAGGTTCAACAATGAAGCCTATAGCAGCCTACGCACCTGCGATAGAAAACGGTATTATACATTATTCATCAATTTTGAATGATACCGCTACTAATTATAATGGTTGGACCCCAAAAAACTGGTATAGTTCTTATTGGGGTGGAGTAACTACGCAATATGCGCTTGAGCGTTCTATAAATACTATACCTGTATATCTTGTTAATAAGATGACACCGCAGGCAAGTTTTGATTTTTTGACACAGAAGCTTGGTATTACAACCTTGAATAAAAACGATATCGATCTATCCCCATTGGGCATGGGTGGTACAAACGGTGGTATTACGACTATAGAATCTGCGGCGGCATATGCTGTATTTGGTAATGGCGGAAGATACTATACACCGACACTTTACTATGCTGTGTATGACCAGCGTAATGAGGTGGTTCTCTCTAACGAGGATATAAAGCCTGTTGTTGCTATAAGCGAAGATACTGCTACTGTTATGAATAAATTATTGCAGGGTGTAGTTTATGGCTCTAATGGTACCGGTCGTGGTGCTGCGGGTTATATTAAGGATATGAAGATTTTTGCTAAGACAGGTACATCTAACAACTCTAATGACCTTTGGTTTGTTGGTGGCACACCATATTATGTAGCCTCTTGTTGGTGCGGATATGATGCTCAGCAGACTATTTCGGACAGTGCAATTGCCCAAAAAATGTGGGGTGCTGTAATGTCGAAGATTCATACGGGACTTACGGCAAAAGATTATGAAATCAGTAGTTATGCTGTTGATAGATTTTACTGTACAGAGACGGGGCTTCTTGCTACAGATGCTTGCCCATCAAAATCGGTTGGTTGGTATACGAAAGGTAATGTGCCGTCTATTTGTAAAAATCATAACGGTACAGCACTTGGAACACCAGAAGAAATTAAAAAGGCAGAAGAGGAAAAGGAACAATCTGAGGCTGAAAACGCAGAAGAAACGGAAAACAGCAGCGAAACTGAAGGATAAAATAAATTTTATTTATTGACAATATTTTAATATGTGGTAAAATTAAGAATGTAAAAATTTTCTTTTTAAGGTAGGGATTTTAAATGGAAAATCTAATTAAAAGAATTAGTGATATAGGCGTTGTGCCTGTTATCAAGATTGACAATGCGAAGGATGCAGTTCCACTTGCAGCAGCGCTCAAAAAAGGTGGCTTGTGCTGTGCGGAGGTAACATTTAGGACCGATGCGGCTGAAGAGGCTATTCGACTTATTTCTAGTGAATATCCTGATTTTTTGGTAGCTGCAGGTACTGTGCTTACACCAAAGCAGGCCGATGCTGCAATGGCAGCGGGTGCATCGTTTATTGTAAGTCCAGGTCTTAATCCAATTGTGGTTAAGCATTGTATTGAAAAAGGTTACCCGATAATACCCGGTGTGTGTACTCCAAGTGAGGTAGAACAGGGAATGTCGCTTGGTCTTACCTATCTTAAATTTTTCCCGGCAGAAGCGGCTGGCGGTGTTAAAATGATTAAGGCAATGGCTGCTCCATATACTAAGGTTAAGTTTATGCCAACAGGTGGCATAGGACCTAAGAATCTTGCTGAGTATTTAAATTGTAAAGCAATTTTTGCTTGTGGCGGTAGCTGGATGGTGCCGGGTGATATGATTACAGATGGCAAGTTTGATGAAATTGAAAAACTTACAGCTGAAGCTGTAGAACTTTTAAAGGAGATTAGAGGATAATGGCTAGAATTATTACTTTTGGCGAAATTATGTTGCGTCTTGCACCTAACGGATATTATCGCTTTTTCCAGAACGACCAGATGCAAGCAACATTTGGTGGCGGTGAAGCAAACGTTGCTGTATCGCTTGCTAACTATGGTATGGACAGTGCTTATGTAACTAAGCTTCCTAAACACGCAATAGGACAGGCGGCTGTTGATTCACTTCGCAGTTTTGGTGTTGACACATCAAACATTACTCGCGGTGGTGAGCGTGTTGGTATTTATTATCTTGAAAAAGGTGCTTCACAGCGCGGTTCGGTATGTATTTATGACCGTAAGTATTCTGCTATTCAGATGGCAACAAAGGAAGACTTTGATTGGGATAAGATTTTTGAGGGTGCTGATTGGTTCCACTTTACAGGTATTACACCAGCCCTTGGCCCAAATGTTGTAGAAATTTGTCGTGAGGCTTGTATCGCAGCTAAAGCAAAGGGTGTTAAAATTTCTTGCGACCTTAACTATCGCGGAAAGCTTTGGACACGTGATGAAGCACGCACTGCGATGACAGACCTTTGTCAGTATGTTGACGTTTGTATTTCTAATGAAGAGGATGCAAAAGACGTATTTGGTATTGAAGCAGAAGGTACTGATATTTACGGTGGTAAGCTTAACCACGAAGGTTATAAGTCAGTTGCTAAGCAGCTTGCTGATAAGTTCGGATTTGAGAAGGTTGCTATTACACTTCGTTCATCGATTTCTGCTAGTGATAATGACTGGGCAGGTATGCTTTATGACGGCGAGAACTACTGCTTCTCTAAATCATATCATCTTCACATTGTTGACCGTGTAGGCGGTGGCGATTCATTTGGCGGTGGACTTATCTATTCGATTCTTACCGGTAAGTCAACACAAGAGGCAATTGAATTTGCTGTTGCGGCGTCGGCTCTTAAGCACTCTATTGAAGGCGACTATAACCGCGTAAGCGTTTCTGAAGTTGAAAAACTTGCAGGCGGCGACGGTTCCGGTAGAGTACAGAGATAATATTAAAAATTAAAAACGGCTTACATTATGTAAGCCGTTTTTTTATATAATTGTACTAGTAAAGCCGACTGCTTTACCTAAAATATGAATTTGGTTTAATTGCTCGCCAGTATAGACGAAGGGTTGATATTTTGAATTGCAAGCGACGAGTGTAATAGTATTATCGGATATATAAACACGTTTAAGGGTTGCTTCTTCGTCGATAAGTACTGCAGCAATTTCCCCATTTTCAACGGTGGGTTGTTGACGGATATATACAATATCGCCATTGTGTATACGAGCATCTATCATACTGTCGCCCTTACACCGTAGAGCAAAGTCGGCGTTTATATCTTCAGGGACAGTTACCTCGCCATCAAGATTTTCGTTAGCAAGGATTGGGGTGCCGCACGCGATAGTACCAACAAGTGGTATGCGGTTCATTTTTGGGAAAGAGATCACATTGCTGTAGTTAGTATAGTTCTCATCTATAAAATAAGAGGAAGGAATTTCAAAAATTTCAGAAAGTTTTTTAAGGGTCTCTCGTTTTAGATTTTTAACAGTGCCGCATTCCCATTTTTGTACAGCGGCGCGCTGTACACCAAGCATAGAACCGAGTTCTTCTTGTGATAGATTACGTTCGGTACGTAGTTTTTTAATAAGGGAACCTATATTCATAAGATCAAATCCTTTCTGCAACAATTGTATCTTAAAAATAGCGAAATGTCAAGTAAAATTTTAAAATAGTTAAAAATAGGATACAAAACTCTTGACAAAAAGGAAAAGTAGTGATAATATTTATGTATCGAAAAAAGATACAAGGCATAATTTTTTAAAGTTTAGGAGGGAAAATATATTTTTTTAGTATGTATGTATCTTTAATAGATACAAAGGAGGTTTTATATGAATTATATTGTTTTAGAAGGCTTTAGCCTTTATTTGTTTTTAGCATTGGTAGTAATTTTATTGATTATATCTTTATGCTGTTTGATTTGTGTAGTTTTATCAGATAAACGATTATTTTTATTAAATAATTTATTGTCAAGAAAAAACAGGGAGATTATAGAGTTAAATAGAGAAAATTTGATTTTAAAAATAAAGTGTGGTGAGTTAGATATAGATGAAAATAAATAAATATTTTTGTAAAGATTGTTATAAATTTTTTGATAATCCAAATTATTCGGATGAAAAACATGGTTTGAATAGTCCGCCGTATGAACGAATTCCAATATGTACAAATTGCGGCAGTAGTAATTTTGTAATTCATAAGAATTTTATTGAAAAAATTGATGTAGCCGAAATCATATTACCGGTTGCTATGTACTTAAATAGATATTGTAACGCTTTAAAGGATATATATGGTGGCTCAATTAGAAATGAAGAATTGAACACTAGTGTAGAAATTATAGTTGAAGCAATAAGTGAAATGTTTGAATTTTTGGATAATGATGTTGATAGAGAAATATTAAAGATGAGTAGTGAGAGTGAGCTACAGCGAATTTTAATGAGATTGAAGGGATAAATATGAAAAGTGTGGAAGTTTGTATCTGTGGTGAAAAAGTTTTAAAAAATGGGCTATGTGAAGAATGTATTTATCTGCTACGCGCTAAACGTAGCAAAAGTATTGGTGTTGTAGAGAAATTTAGGAGTGACTATAACGAAAGACATAATACATATAAATCGTACGGGCAGTTTGTTATGCTGTTGGATTTGATTGACAGGAGGAGAAGGCAGGTTGACAATAGAAGAAAAAAAGCAGTTGTTAAGAAAGTACGGACAAATAGATGACCGTATCGAACAGCTTAGACGAGCTAAAGAAAATAGTAGACTGTGTGATAAATATCATAGCACTGAATTTGAAGAGAAGATAAAAGGGAGTAAAAGTAAAGGGTCGATAGTTGAGGTGACTGTAGAAAAAAGAGAAGAGGACTGGGACAAGCTGATACGTAAAGAACTAGAAATATTTTGTGATTTAAGAATCAGAATTGAACGCGCCATAAGCTTACTTGAAGATATGACGCAGCAAAGATTATTGAGGCTATTGTATTTGGGTGAGATTGATGAGTACGGGGATAGGACTAGATTTAGCTTTACGGAAATTTCGCAAATGCTTTGTTATAGCGAGAGGCAAATTTATAGAATATATAAGAAAGCGCTTACAAATCTTAAAGATTTTTAGCATGTCAGTGAATGTCAGTAAAAGGTGTGTTAGGATATCAACGTGGGAAATAGAAGTTTAATTTTTAGGAGGTGCTTATAGTGAAAACAAAAGAAAATTCAGCCTTGACACCAAAGATGAAAAAATGCGCTGAAAGGATTATAAGTAACGAGTTTGACGGAAACATAAGCAAGCTTTGTGATGAGTTATGTATTGCAAGATCGACTTTTTATAGATGGTACGATAAAAAGGAATTTAAAGATTATATAAATTTTTTAATTGACCGATATACAGAGACGGAACTTTTTGAAATTTGGAAAGCGATAATTGATACAGCTAAAAAAGGTAGCCCACAGGCATTAAAGTTATTTTTTGACTTGAAGAATTTGCAAAGAAAAAATACAGAGTCGAGTGGAGTAATTTTTATATCGGGTGAGGATAAAATTGAGGCGTGAGGTCTGTTATTTGCCGGATATAGTCGGGAAGGGATACGGAAAATTCTGGTATGACAAGCATAGATATAGGGTTGTTAAAGGTGGCAAGGGAAGTAAAAAAAGCACCACGACGGCACTTAATATGATATATAGGCTAATGAAATATCCGGAAAGCAATTTGCTTGTAGTACGTGCGGTATTTAATACTCACCGTGACAGCACCTTTGCACAGCTTAAGTGGGCTCAGGCGAAGTTGGGTGTGATGCATTTATGGCAAAACACGGTATCGCCAATGGAGATGGTATACAAACCAACAGGACAGAGAATATTGTTTAGAGGATTTGATGATGTATTGAAATTGGCGTCGACGACAGTATCGGAAGGTTATTTGTGTTGGGTATGGATTGAAGAGGCTTTTGAGATAGAGAGTGAAAATGATTTTGAAAAACTTGACTTATCGGTGCCGCGAGGTAACGTACCAGCGCATTTATTTAAGCAAACTACTATAACATTTAATCCTTGGAGTGAGGGACATTGGCTTAAGAAGCGTTTTTTTGATAACGTGTGCTATGATGTAGGCGTTTATTCAACGAATTATTTATGTAATGAATTTCTTGATGATACCGATAGAGACGTATTTGAACGGATGCGTGAGACAAATTATAGGCGATATGCCGTTGCCGGACTTGGTGAATGGGGTGTGGCGGATGGATTGGTATTTGAAAATTTTGAAATCAATTATCCTTTAGAGCAAATTGCTGCGCCGGAATCCATCCTTTTTATCGACATTGAGACCACCGGTTTTGATAAGCAAAACGACAGAATTATTGAAATTGGTGCGGTAAAGGTAGTAAATGGAGAGATTACGGACAGGTATTCCACGTTTATTAATCCGAAGGTGCCGATTCCTGCCAGAATCGAGGAATTAACTCATATTTCCGATGAGATGGTAATGGATTCTCCTGAAATCGATGTGATTTTGCCACAGTTTTTAGCGTTTTGTAAGGATTGTGTGCTGGTGGCACATAATGCCTCCTTTGATACCGGATTTATCCGAAATAAGGCAGAAAAGCTTGGTTTGGAATTTGATTTTACCATTGTAGATACTGTGGGCATGGCGAGAATCCTGCTGCCAGGTTTAAGTAAATATAAACTGAATATTGTGGCAAAAGAACTGGGAATTTCTTTGGAAAATCACCACCGTGCCGTGGACGATGCCGGGGCAACTGCAGAAATTTATGTAAAATTCCTTGCTATGTTAAAAGAACAGGGTGTTACAACGTTGGCAGGTATTCAGGAAAATGCAAGACTTTCTGCGGATGTTATTAAGAAAATGCCTTCTTATCATTGTATTTTAATTTGTAAAAACGATGTGGGACGTGTTAATCTTTACAAGATGGTTTCTCTGTCCCATCTGGAGTATTACGCCAGAAGGCCTAGAATTCCTAAGAGTCTTCTGATGGAATGCCGGGAAGGAATTTTGGTTGGTTCTGCCTGTGAAGCAGGAGAATTGTATCAGTCGCTTTTGAAAAACGAGTCCATGGACGAGGTTACCAGACTGTGCGAATTTTATGATTATTATGAAATCCAGCCAATCGGTAATAACCGGTTCATGATTGACCAGTACGATAAAAAGTCTCAGGAAAAATCCTTTCCTAATATTAACTCCGATGCGGATTTACAGGAAATCAACAAGCGTATTGTAAAACTTGGAGAGCAGTTTAACAAGCTGGTGGTGGCTACCTGTGACGTGCATTTTTTAAATCCGGAGGATGAAGTGTACCGTCGTATTATCATGTCCTGTAAGGGCTTTGATGATGCAGATAATCAGGCACCTCT
>SVOH01000004.1 GCA_015066515.1 Oscillospiraceae bacterium
AAATGAACGTAGACTGCCGTCAATTTTATTAAGCTTCGGTGAAGTTTTTATCCACTTGGCAAGAGCACTTATAAGCTTAAGACCCGCAATTAAAATAATTATTGCCCCAAGCAATTTAATGCCCCATGATGTTGCAAAACTCCACAAAAAGTCTAAAATTTTGTCAAAATTCATAAAAAACACTCCTTTTATATTTATAATGTCATTATACACCCGCGATTTATTTTTGTAAATATTTTGTTGTGATTTATTACAGCAATTATTTTATATTTTTTACCGGGTGACAAATACTATGAAAAAAGGAGTAGTATTTATGTCAAAAAGAATTGGTAAAAGAACGATAATTTTAGAAAACAAACCGTATATAATCGGCTACGGTTCGATTGTGGGCAAAAAGGAATATGAAGGACCTTTGGGGCACGAATTTGACGCCCACGATGACGACAGCCGTTTTGGCGAAGACAGTTACGAAAAAGCTGAAAGCCTACTGCAAAAAATAGCACTTGAAACCGCTATGAGAAAGGCAAATGTTAACGAAAATGATATAAATATGATTTTTGCAGGCGACCTTTTAAATCAGTGTATCGGATCGTATTTTGGACTAAGATCAAAAGGGATACCGCTTGTGGGTTTATATGGCGCATGTTCTACAATGACCTTGGGGCTTTCGCTCGCTTCAATTATGGTAGATAGCGGTGCAGCAGATATTGCTGCAGCAGTTACCTCATCGCATTTTTGTTCGGCCGAGAGGCAATACCGCTTTCCGCTCGAGTATGGCGCGGTTCGTCCTCAAACAGCGCAGTGGACAGTTACAGGCTCCGGCGCTACTGTTTTATCGAGAGAAAGGGTAGAAGGAAAACCGTATATAGACAAGGTATGCTTTGGCGAAATCGAGGATTTGGGTGTTACCGACACCAATAATATGGGTGCCGCAATGGCCCCGTCTGCTGCTTCTACTATAAAACATTTTTTAGAAGATACAAATACCACTTTGCACGATTATGATTTAGTAATTACGGGGGACTTAGGTAAAGTCGGGACAGATTTGCTTTACGAATTACTTGAGGGTGAGGGTATAGATATTCGCTGCCGTCACAGTGATTGTGGACTTATAATTTTCGACCGTGACCGACAAGACGTTCATGCGGGTGGTTCGGGTTGCGGTTGTAGTGCTGCGGTGCTTAACTCTTTTGTAATGCACCGTTTTGAGTCGGGAGATTTTAAAAATATTTTATTTATATCTACAGGTGCGCTTATGTCACCTACATCATCGCTTCAAGGCGAAACCATTCCGGGTATTTCTCATCTTATAAATATAAAAGTATAAAAAATTCACCCTGCATTTTAGTGCAGGGTGATATTTTAATTTTTGTTTTTTAGTCCGTCTAAAATTGCTTGGGCTTGTGAGTAGTATTTATCAACATTCTTATCTTTTTCTATAGCGGCACCTTTTATTGTGCGACAAGATATTTGCAAATCCTTTGGTGTGTCGAAAAATCCGCTTTCGTCGACACAAAACTCATAAAAATCTTCTTCAAATTGTAGTGGTTCACCTTCAAAAAGCGAGATTTCTTTAGAAAGACTCATTAGGTATTCATACGAATCCTTGTCGGTTATAAATAGCAAAGCGCTAGCTTCGGTTGCGAGCATTGACTGCACCTTTGAACGATTGGTGTAGCTGTAATCGCTTTTATCCTTTGGATTAATAGAGCAATTGACTACGTTAATATTAATCTCGCCATCACCGTTCAAATCGGGACAATGGGGGGTAAGATATTCTCCCATTTTTTGACAGTTTGGTTCGCCTGTTATTGTGTGAGTAAAAACAATTACCGTAGCGTCATACACAGTTTTGGTAGCGCATTGAACACATAATAGGGTAATCGCCACTATAATTATTGCAATAGCAGACAGCGCAAATTTGTCGTGATACCATATATTTTTAAGCTTTTCGCCAAATGTAAGCGGCACCGCAACTTCGCTTGGTTTAGGGCCCGCGTCTAATTCGCCGCTTTGCATTTTTTTAAGACGTAAAAATTCTTGTTGCGCATGTTTGCGTTGGCGAAGAGTATCGCTTTCTTTCTTTTGTGCCATTCTAAGCACCTCCGTTTAAAATAGTATAACTTAACTTCCCCCAAAAGTAAAGAATGCAATTGTTATAAATTTGTAAATATTTGTTGCATATAAGTTTATCTTGTGTTATTATTTAAAATAGATTATTATGTGCATTTCAAAAATGCGAAACGGGGATTTTAAATGAAAATTATGGCAAAAAAATCTGTTAGTGTAGTACTTGCTTTAGTGTTATGCTTGAGTTTGATTTTTGGTATAAAAGTACCTGCAAGTGCAGACAATGTTGACTATGTTTATTCAGGAGAATACATATATAACTGGGGTACACGTGGCGAGACCGCAACCTTTCTTTCACAAAATGCAGAAAGCTTTTATGAGGATAATAATGTTACTTATGAATACCTTTCTTCACTTTCGGGTAGCAGTAGCGAAAGCGCTGTTCCGTCAAGTGCACTTTACAAGCAGTTGCATAACTTGATGGAATCTAATCAAGATTATGAAACATCATATAATGCCACTAAGGAATTGTTTAGATATACCGATTGTCAAAACAATGGTGGTAAAATTTCTTCTTTCTATTCAGGCAACGGAATTGGTCCTGGTTGGGATGGTTCGTGGAATCGTGAACATACTTGGCCTAATAGTAAGGGTGACAAGGCAGGTAACGGTGAAAACGACCTTATGATGTTGCGTCCTACCTCTACAAGCGAAAATTCAAGCCGAGGCAACAAGGCTTATGGCCAAAGTAGTAGTTATTATGATCCAAACAGTGAGTCAAACAGTAAATATGACCTTCGTGGTGACGTAGCAAGAATAGTACTTTATGTTTATGTTCGTTGGGAGTGCACAAATACAGGTTCGGGTTATAATCCAAATGGTATTTTTGGAACTGACGGCGTATTTGAAAGTAAGCAGGTTTTACTTGATTGGATGGAAGCTGACCCCGTTGATACTTGGGAGCTTGGCCGTAATGATTCGGCAGAATCAATTCTAGGTACACGTAACGTGTTTGTTGATTACCCTGAACTCGCATTTGTATTGTTTGATGAGGAGATTCCTGCAGATTATACAACACCATCAGGTAGCGCAGAGGGCAATAGCTACACACTTACTGCTCAGTCAAACAACACAGCTTGGGGAACGGTTTCGGTAAGCGGTAAAACCGTAAACGCAACACCAAAAACCGGTTATGAAGTATCGGGCTATGAAATACTTAGCGGTACGGCTACTGTTACACGTAACGGTAATGCTTTTTCAGTTGTATCGGAAAGTGACGTTAGTATTCAAATTAATTTTGCACCACGCTCACAAAAAACAGTTAAGTTTTCACAAGATGGTGTTATAAATTCGCAAACAGTCTACACCGGCGACCAAATTACATTACCTGCATATAGCGGAACAGTGCCTGAGGGCAACAGCTTTGTTGGTTGGGTGGAAAATGCGGTTGAAGAAACAACCGATATGCCAAGTTTTTATTCTGTGGGCAGTAAATATACAGTTACCAGTGACGTTACTCTTTATGCCTTGTTTTCTAAAAACGTAACCGATGGTGGCGCAAGTAGTAATGTTTTTGAAAAGTATAGCGGCACGCTGGTTGAGGGTGATTATGTTATCACATACTACAACAATGATTTGGGTGCCATGAATACATCAAAAAATGGTGGTAAAAACCGATTGGATTATACCGTTGTAACCGATAACGACCGCACGATTACAGCAATCGATTCAAATATTGTTTGGCACATTGCTAAAACAGACGATGGTTATTGGACAATATATAATGCCACTGTTTCAAAATATGTTGCAAATAGCGGCACGGGAAACAATGCAGTCTTGGTTGATGCTGTTGGTAATACAACAAAATGGACTGCAACTGGCAATGATACATACGAATTTCAAAGTTTAGGAAATAGTAGATATCTTAGACGTAACGGCACATTTGGTTTTGCGACATATTCAAAATCAACTGGTGGCACATTAACGTTATACAAGCGTGTCTCGGGAACAATTTATTATTTTACATCAACAACACAGTCAATTTGTACACACGAACATGCATACAAGGTAGAAGAAATCAAGGCTACCTGCACTCAGTCAGGCTTTACAGCAGGCGAATATTGTCCCGATTGTGAAGAATATATAAGCGGTCACGAGGTAATTGAAGCGGCGCATAAGTATTCTTCAGAGTGTGATATATGCTGTGACATTTGTACCGAAGAACGCAACGTATACACCGTTCACACACTAGGTGAAGATTTTGTTTGTACTATTTGTGGCGAGGTTTTACGCGAGTATTCTGTGGCCGATGTAAATAATGATGGTAAAATTAACAACCGCGATTACGTAATAATTATGCGGTATCTAAATGGTTGGAAGGTTGATATTGCTGTAAATGCGGCAGATGTTAACAGCGACGGTAGACTTGACAATAAGGATATTGCAACTCTTATGCAGTATTTAAATGGTTGGAATATAATACTTTAGATCAAAGGAAGATTATATATGAAAAGCATATCTAAACAAATTTTAAGTCTTATAGTATCTTTGGTTTTGATTTTGACAGCAATCTACGGCGTAAATGTACAGGTAAATGCTGCCACGGTTGATTACGCGTACGGCGAAGGAAGATACATAAAAAACTGGGGTATACGTGAACAAACGGCAACCTTTTTATCACAAAATGCCGAAAGCTTTTATAGCAAAAATAACACTTCATACTCACAGCTTGCCGCTCTTGATGGAGGCAGTAATGTAAATGATATTCCATCAAGTGCACTGTATAAAGAATTGCAAAATTTAATGAAGAAAAATCATACTTTTGTAACCGATTACGGTTATACTCGTTATAAATTTCAGTATACAGACTGTCAAAACAGCGGTAAAACAAGCAATAAAATTTCTTCATTTTATTCGGGAAAAGAAATCGGGCCTAATTGGGACAGCGGTAAAACTTGGAACCGTGAGCACGTATGGCCTAATAGTAAGGGCGAAGGCGATGGCGAAAACGATATTATGATGCTTCGTCCAACCGCTACAAGTGAAAACGGTGCTCGTAGCAACAAAGCGTATGGTACTAACGGATTTTATGATCCTAATATGGAATCGGGCGGTAAGCACGATCTGCGTGGTGACGTGGCTCGTATTGCGCTTTATCAGTATGTTCGTTGGGGACAGATGCGTCTGTTTGGCACTTCTGGTGTAATAGAAAGTCAGGAGGTTTTAATTGAGTGGATGGAAGCCGACCCTGTTGACACCTGGGAACTTGGACGAAACGACTCGGTAGAGTCTATTACGGGTACCCGCAACGTGTTTGTCGACTATCCTGAACTTGCATTTATTTTATTTGATGAGCAGGTGCCTGCTAATTATACAACACCGTCCGGCAACGCTAAAAATGGTGTAACAGCACAACCAACACCTGATAATAATCAAAACAATACTCAAAACAATACACAGAGCAGTACACAGAACAATACTCAAACAACAAATCCAAGTACTTCTAATTGTAAACATACTACTGCATACAATGTAGAACCCGAAGAACCAAGATGTGATATTGAGGGTTATACAGCAGGTAAATATTGTCCAAATTGTAAAAAGTATATAAGCGGGCGAGAGATGATAGAGCCAACGGGTCACACATATGCAGCAGATTGCGATAATGACTGTGATGTTTGTGGTAGCGAGAGAGAAATTTCAGCTGATGTAGAGCATGTTTTCGGCGAAGATAACGTTTGTACAATTTGTGGCATCAAAAATAACGTTGACACAAACAACGAAATGACCAATACAACAGAGCCAAAATCAAACAGCATAGTATGGTGGTTTGTAGGTGGCGGTGTTACAGTTGTAGTAATAAGCGCTGTTCTTTTGGTTATATTCCGCAAAAAGATATGGCCCGAGAGTATAGAGACAAAAGAATAAATAAACACTCCGTAAACGAATAGACTTTGTTTACGGAGTGTTTTCTTATTTTATAAGGTAATTCCATGTTCGATTCCCATCAAAAAAATAGAAGTTATACCAAAAAGTATAACTTCTACCTTTGGAGCAGGTGATGGGAATTTGCCGGCGCAACGCGCCTATCGCCTCGCTTGCGCTCGTTGCCACGTCGGCAAAAACAGTCCACCGGACTGTTTTCTTCCGCTAATGCTCCCTCCTTGTTCGATTCCCATCAAAAAAAATAGAAGTTATACCAAAAAAGTATAACTTCTACTTCTGGAGCAGGTGATGGGAATCGAACCCACATAGCCAGCTTGGAAGGCTGGAATTCTAGCCATTGAACTACACCTGCGTGTATTGCGGGGTATATAATAACACAAATTATTTGTTGAGTCAAGAGTTTTATTAAAAAATTTTTTAGCGCCCATTTATATATTTATTTATATCAATTGACTTTTGAGTATTTTGTTGATATAATATAATGAATTAAAATACGATTACTATGTGTGGTGGATATTATGGTAACTAGTATGACAGGTTTTGGTCGCGGAAAGATGACCGAGCAGGATTTTAATATCACGGTTGAAATTAAATCTGTAAATCACAGGTATTTTGAATATAGCTCAAGAATGCCTCGTTCCCTTCAATTTTTAGATGACACCTTAAAAACACTTTGTCAGCAAAAGATTTCTCGCGGCAAGGTAGAGATTAACATTCAGTTTGAAGATACTTCTTCAAAATCTATTGAACTTGCGGTAAATACCGCATATGCCGATGCTTACATTGCGGCACTACATAGGTTTGCTAAGGATTATAAGCTTAAGGATGATATAAAAGCTTCTTCAATAGTGGGCAACAGTGAAATATTTACTGTACGTAAGCGAGACATTGACGAAGAGCTTATAAAATCTGCTGTTGTTACGGCAACTACCGAAGCAATAAACAATTTTATTGCTGCAAGAGCTCTTGAGGGCGAACGACTTGTTGCTGATGTAAAAAGCAGAGCCGAATATATTCTTAATCAGGTAGATTTTATAGAAGAACGTTCACCACAAACGGTGCGAGAATATCGTGAAAAGATAGAGACCCGTATGCGTGAGCTTATTGGCGACATTCAGATTGATGAGGCTCGACTAATTACCGAAACCGCAATTTTTGCCGACAAAATTGCTGTTGCAGAAGAAACTGTAAGACTTCGCAGTCATATTGCTACCCTGTGTTCAATGCTAGACGAGGGTGGAGTTATTGGCAGAAAGCTTGATTTTGTTGTTCAAGAAATGAACCGTGAAACTACACTATTGGTTCAAAGTGTCAGGATATGGAAATTACAAGGGTTGTAGTTGACATCAAATCCGAGATTGAAAAAATTCGCGAACAAATTCAAAATATAGAATAAGAGGGTATTTATGCGACTTGTTAATATTGGTTTTGGCAATCTTGTAGCCGCTAACCGTATGGTATCTATTGTTAGTCCCGAATCTGCACCGATTAAGCGTATTATTCAAGACGCAAAGGAGCGCGGCACACTTATTGATGCCACACACGGCAGAAGAACACGTGCGGTAATTATTACTGACAGTGATCACATAATTTTGACCTATCTACAGGCCGAAACGGTAGCCCACCGTATAAGTGATGAAAATGCTGTTGATGATGAGGAGGATGAAGATGCGTAAAGGTAGAGTGTATATTATTTCGGGACCTTCCGGTTCGGGTAAAGATACAGTAATGAAAAAAATTTTTGAAAAATTACCCCAAATTGCATTTTCAATTTCTTCTATTACTAGACCAATGCGACCTGGTGAGGTAGAGGGTGAAAAGTATAACTTTATTTCACGTGAACGTTTTCTTGAAATGATTGCTAATGATGAGTTGCTTGAACATAATATCTTTGTTGGTAATTATTACGGAACACCTAAAGCACCGGTTGTTGACTGTATAGAAAAAGGTCAGGATATATTGATAGAGGTTGACGTTAACGGTGCCGTACAAATACGTGAAAAAATGCCCGAGGTAGTAAGCATATTTATAATGCCACCGTCACTTGAAGTGCTTAAAAACCGTCTTACCGGGAGGGGTACAGATAGTGCGGAGGTAATTGAAAAACGCTTAAATGAGGCGCTTCGTGAAATCGCAGGCGCTGTAGATTATGATTATATTGTTGTAAATGATGATCTTGATACTGCAGTAAACGATTTTGTTTCTATTGTATCGGTTGACAAGTTTAAAACCGATCGTAATATTCAGCTAATAAATAAAATTTTAAATAAGTGATTTTGAAAGGAAATGAATACTATGTTAAATCCCGCAATTGGAAAACTTATCGAAAATTATGAAAACCGTTATGGTCTTGTAACCGAGATTGCAAACTGCGCTCGTGAAATTTCTAGCGAGGCAGAAGCAAATGAGGAAATTTTACTTGAAAAGCCTGTTAGCATTGCGATAAATAAAATCGCAATGGATAAAAATCTTATCTAATATAATTTTATACTTTAAAAGGGGGGTTCGGTATGTATCGTTTGGTTGCAGAAGTTGTAATAGACGGTGCTGCCGGCTCTTTTGATAAGTGTTATACTTATGCAATACCTGATAAACTTAAAAACTATGCTAAACCCGGATGCAGAGTAACTATTCCTTTTGGTAAGGGCAATCTTAAAAAACAGGGTATGATTCTAAGCGTTTATAATGGTGAAGTTACCTCAAAAACCAAAGAAATATATTCTGTAACAGATAAAGAACCTATACTAAACGATGAAATGATAAAAATGTGCAAATGGCTAAAAGGTAATGTTTTTTGCACATATTTTGATGCTATTCACACCATGCTGCCGGCAGGTCTTAACTATAAGCTGAGTGATTTTTATTCGGCTAATGTTGAGTTTTGTTCACCATCACTTTTGAGCGAATGTGAAAGAGAAATCTTTGACTTTTTGTTACAATCGGGTGAGCAACCGCTTAAAAAGCTAGAACAGCTTTATGATAACGCCAACGAAACACTTTTGTCTTTGGTTGAAAAACAGGCCGTTATTAAAAATCAGGTACCCACAAGACGAATGCAGGATATGACTCGCCGTTGGGTAAAAATTAATTACGATAAAGCAGCCGCAAAGCTTACTGACCGTCAGCAAGAAATATATGATATTGTTGATGCGGCGGGTAGTGTATCGGTAAAGGAATTACAGTATTTTACGGGTGTTTCCGCGTCTGTTATAGCGGCACTCGAAAAAAAAGGCGTTTTAATTTCTTTTGAAAAGCAGGAATTTCGCCTGCCAAATATAAGCCACAATAAAATTTCTAATGAACAAATCGTGCTTACCAACTGTCAGCAGGCGGCATATGATGGCTTGTCACAATTAAGCAAGTCCCCAAACGGCGAAACAGCGCTTTTATACGGTGTTACAGGCAGTGGAAAAACAAAGGTTTTTTTAAAACTTGTAGATGAAGTATCATCGCGCGGTGAGGGTGTTATAATTATGGTGCCCGAGATTGCGCTCACACCACAAATGATAAAAATATTTAGTTCGCGTTATGGTAGTAAAATAGCGGTCTTTCACAGTGCTATGTCATTAGGGCAGCGTATGGACGAGTGGCGCCGCATTAAGCAAGGCAAGGCGCTTATTGCTATAGGTACGCGCAGTGCTGTTTTTGCTCCGTTTAAAAAGCTTGGACTTATAGTTATTGATGAAGAACAGGAACATACTTATAAATCAGAAAAATCGCCGCGGTTTCATGCGCGTGATTTGGCAAGATTTCGTTCGGCTTATCATAAGTGTCTAGTATGCTTGGCATCGGCTACTCCTTCGGTAGAAAGTTATAGTGCCGCAAAGTCCGGTAAGTATAAGCTGTTCACTTTAAGTGAGCGTTACGGTGATGCTGTGTTGCCTGAAGTTAGTCTTGTCGATATGAAAAAGGAGCTTTCCGAAGGCAACTCATCTGATATTAGCCGTGAACTTGCTGTAAAAATAGGAGAGGCACTTGATAATAATAATCAGGCAATAATACTGCTTAATCGCCGTGGACATAATACATACGTAAGCTGTAGTAGCTGTGGATGGGTAGCCTCTTGTGAAAACTGTAGTATTTCGCTTACCTACCACTCAGCTAATCGCAGACTTATGTGTCACTATTGCGGTGCATCGCACGAAATACCTAAAAAATGTCCAGAGTGTGGCAGTGAATTTTTTCATTTTTCAGGTTCGGGTACACAAAAATTAGAAGAAGAGTTAAAGTTACTTTTTCCTAAAGCGCGTATTTTACGGCTTGATGCCGACAGTACAGGTGCGCGTGATTCTTACTCAAATTATCTTACGGCTTTTGCTAATGGCGAGTACGATATAATGCTTGGCACGCAAATGGTGGCAAAGGGACTTGATTTTCCGCGAGTTACAGTTGTAGGTGTTATTGGTGCCGACAGAGCACTGTATAGTGATGATTATCGCGGATATGAGCGAACATTTTCACTTCTTACACAGGTTGTGGGTCGTGCGGGCAGGTCAGAAAATGCGGGTGTTGCCGTTATTCAGACAAACGATACCGATAATAACATTATCTCGCTTGCACAACAGCAAAACTATGATGCCTTTTTCAAGGAAGAAATCTTAAATCGTAAATTGATGATTTTTCCACCATTTTGCGATATATGTATGGTTTACGCTCAGTCGTACGATGCTACTGTTGCAAGTGATACTATAAATGAGGTTTTTGCAAACATCAAGCAGTTTGTAGCCGATGAATATAGTGACATAAAGCTTATAATTTTAGGTCCGTCGCCTGCAACTGTGCCCAAGGTAAACAACAAATACAGATACCGAATTATCATAAAAACAAAAAATAGCGCTCGTTTTCGTGAAATGATACGTGCCGCTATCGAAATAAAACTTAAAAGAGATACATATATAGGTGTAGATATTAACCCCGAAAACATAATTTAAAAAAGAGGATAACTATGGCAAAAAGAAATATTGTTAAAATAGGCGACGATGTGTTGCGTAAAATTTGTCGCACACAGCTCACCTTTGACGAAAGACTTCATCAAACTCTCGACGATATGAAAGAAACAATGTACGCCGCCGAGGGCGTAGGACTTGCAGCACCACAGATTGGTGTGCTTCGCCGCTATTGTGTAATTGATGTTGGCGATGGACTAATAGAGCTTATTAACCCCGTAATTACCGAAAAAAGCGAAGAAACACAAACAGGTAACGAGGGTTGTCTTTCAATTCCTGACCGTAGTGAAGTTATTACACGCCCAATGAAAGTAAGCGTGCGTGCGCAAAATCGTTACGGTGAAAATATTGTGGTAACGGGTGAGGGGCTTAAAGCGCGCGCACTTTGTCACGAAATCGATCATCTTGACGGTGTTCTTTACATTGACCACGCTAAGAGGAGATAGTTTATGCGTATTGTTTTTATGGGAACGCCCGATTATGCGGCGGTAACCTTACAAAAACTTATTGATGAAAAGTATGATATAGCGGCAGTTTTTGCTCAGCCTGACAAACCCGTAGGCAGAAAACAAATTTTGACTCCGCCCGCTACAAAGGTAATTGCAATTGATAATAATATTCCCGTTTTTCAGCCAAAGACTTTGCGTGACGGTGAGGCCTACAGCTTATTAAAAGAATTAAATCCCGATGTGATTGTTGTAGTAGCGTATGGTAAAATATTACCAAAAGAAATACTTGATTTACCAAAATATGGTTGTATAAACGGTCACGCTTCGCTCTTACCCAAGCTTCGCGGTGCGTCGCCAATACAATGGTCTATTGTAACCGGCGAGAAGAAAACCGGTGTTTCTACAATGCTTATGGATGAAGGCATGGATACGGGTGATATTTTAGAAACCGTTGTTACCGATATTGGTGAGCAAGAAACAGCCGAGGAGCTTTTTGACCGCCTTGCTGTTATGTCTGCCGACTTAATGGTTTCAACACTTGAAAAAGCGCAGGCTGGCACACTTAATCCAATAAAGCAAAATGAGGCCGAGGCAACCTATGCCCCAATTATAAAAAAAGAAATGGCGCATATTGATTTTACCAAAACAGCCGATGAGATTTGTAACGCGGTACGCGGTTTTTATTCTTGGCCGTGTGCATTTTGCTTTATAAATGATAAGCGTATTAAGGTTATAAAGGCGGTAAAATCTAATCTTTCTGCTAGGGAGTGTGGAGTAGTCCTTGATAGCGATAACAGACTCGTTATTTCTTGTAAAGATGGTAGTGTCGAGTTTGTTACGGTGCAACCTGAGGGAGCAAAGGTAATGACCGCCTCACAAATGCTTAACGGTCATGCTATACCGAAAGGCACGGTTGTTAAATAATGGCAAATGCTAGAAAGATTGCTTTAAATGCGCTTTGTGATGTACGTGTTGGTGGTGCATATTCTAACATAACACTTAATAAATATTTTAGTGAAAGCGATTTATCTTCTGCTGATAAATCATTGGCAACAGCGCTTTTTTACGGTGTACTTGACCGTACAATAACGCTTGATTATGTTTTGTCACGTTACATAAAAACTCCACTAAAAAAACTCGAACCTCATATACTTGAAAATTTGCGAATTGCACTTTACCAGATAATGTTTATGAATAAAATTCCCGAAAGTGCTGCGGTCAATGAGGCGGTTAAGCTTACAAAAAATTCTAAGCACAAGCATCTATCGGGGTTTGTAAACGGAGTATTGCGTAATATTTTGCGCGAGGGTACATCCTTACCCGACGGAACCGACGAGCACTCTTTAAGTGTAAAGTATTCATGTCCCGAGTGGATTGTAAAAAGTTTTATTGCCGATTATGGTATAGACAATACGATAAATTTACTAAACGCTTCTTTACAGGCACCACCAGTTACTTTAAGGGTTAATACTCTTAAAACAAATACAGAGAATTTAATATCTGATTTATTACAAGAAGAGCTTACCGCAACACCCTCTATTCTTGAAAATTCGTTAGAGATTACAAACGGCATTGATATTACCAAAAATAAGTGCTATCATGCTGGACTTTTTCACGTGCAGGATATAGCTTCGCAAACGGTTGTAAGTATTGCCTCTCCACAAAGAGATGAGCGTGTACTTGATATGTGTGCGGCTCCGGGGGGCAAAACCTTTACAATGGCACAGTATATGGAAAATAGCGGCGAGATTATCGCTTGTGACTTATACGAAAAACGTGTCGAACTTATCAAAAAAGGCGCCGGTAGGTTGGGCATAACCAATATACAATGTATGCAAAATGATGCCACGGTTTATAATGAAAAATTAGGTAAGTTTGACCTTGTGCTTTGTGACGTGCTTTGTTCGGGACTGGGGGTTATTCGCCGTAAGCCTGAAATTAAGTATAAAGATATAAGCGAGTATAGCGATATTACCACTATACAAAGCAAAATACTTGAAAATGCCGTGTTATATGTTAATGAAAAAGGTCGCATTTTGTACTCTACTTGCACACTTAGAAAGAGTGAGAACGAGTGCATTATACAGCGTTTTCTTGACAAATACCCACAATATGAGTTAAGATACCAACATACCTTTATGCCGCATATTGACGGCAGTGACGGTTTTTACTGTGCGCTCTTGCAAAAAAGCAGGTGATTTTATTTATCCCAAACTCGATATACGCTCTCTTGATTTGGAGGGTGTAACCAAACTGGTTGATAGTTTAGGTCAGCCAAAGTTTCGCGCGTTACAGCTTTTTAAATGGCTGCAATCAGGCGTGGAAAGCTTTGATGAAATGACCAATATACCTGCCGCATTGCGACAGCAGCTTGATGATATGTGTTATATAGCTACTGTTAAAGCACTTCGTAAATATGTATCTCAAATAGACGGTACTGTAAAATATGTATATGAATTATACGACGGCGAGCTTATTGAGTCGGTGCTTATGAAATATGAGTACGGATATACCGTATGTATATCTACACAGGTAGGTTGCCGTATGGGGTGTAAGTTTTGTGCCTCGGGTCTGTATGGACTTACTCGTAATCTTACTGCATCAGAAATGTTGGCACAGATAACCTATGCCGCACGCGATAATGACATTCGAGTTTCAAATGTTGTTATGATGGGTATGGGCGAACCGCTTGATAACTTTGAAAATAGTGTACAGTTTTTAAAGCTGGTTAGTGATGAAAACGGAATTAATATTGGTTTGCGTCACATTTCACTTTCAACATCAGGTGTTGTAAGCGGCATTCAAAAATTAGCGGAATATAATTTTCCAATTACACTTTCAATATCGCTTCATGCTCCTAATGATGATATTCGCAATAAAACAATGCCTGTTAATAAAAAGTGGAACATTGACGCACTTCTTCAAGCGTGTAAAGAATATCAAAAAATTACGACACGACGTATCTCGTTTGAGTATGCGTTGATTGAAGGTGTTAACGATAGTGACGATAATGCCCGTGAGCTTGCAAAAAAACTTAAGGGTATTATGTGTCACGTAAACTTAATTCCCGCAAATCCCGTTAAAGAAAATACATTTAAAAAACCGGACCGCAAGGCTATTATTGCTTTTCAGAAAAAACTTGAAAGTTTAGGCGTTAATGCAACAATAAGACGAACCTTAGGCGCAGATATTGATGCGTCCTGCGGTCAGCTAAAAAAGAAAACAAAGGAGGAGATAGACGGTGCGAATATTTGCTAAAACAGACAAGGGTAAAGTGCGTAGCATAAATCAAGACGCTTTTGCTGCAAATATTTTATCGGGCGGTGTAGCGCTTGCTGTTGTTTGTGACGGTATGGGCGGTGCAAGTGCCGGCGATATAGCCAGTAAAACTGCTGTAGATATAATCTCACAGTATGTTCTTAATGCCTACAATCCATCTATGACCTCTGATGATATAATAAGACTTTTAGATAATGCGATTGCCTCGGCAAATCTTGAGGTGTTTACATTGTCGCAAAAGGATGAAGCACTAAGTGGAATGGGCACTACAGTTGTTGCTGCGATTGTGCGTGAAACACAGGCTGTTATATGTAATGCAGGTGACAGTCGTGCATATCTTATAAATGATAACCTGTGTCAAATCACTCGTGACCATTCTATTGTGCAAACCCTTGTCGAAAGCGGTAAATTATCGCCTGAAGAGGCTAGGGTTCATCCTGAAAAAAATGTCATTACACGAGCTCTTGGAGTAGAAGAAAATATACTTACCGATAGTTACGTTATAGACATTAATGAAAATGATATGCTTTTGCTATGTACTGATGGTCTTAGCAATTATGCAGATTCAGAAAGCATCTTACGCATTGTAAAAGACAATGCTTTAGATAAAACAACAGATTTATTGATTAACAAGGCTAATGCCGGCGGTGGTAGAGATAACATTACAGCGGCCGTTATATCCCACTGATAGAAAGGATAGTGCTATATTATGGATAGATTTGTAGGAAAGCGCTTAGATGGGCGATATGAAATTCAAGAAATTATAGGTGTAGGCGGTATGGCAGTTGTGTATAAAGCACACGACAATGTAGAGAACCGTACCGTTGCTATAAAAATTCTTAAAGAAGAATTTGTTTCTAACGAGGAGTTTATCCGCCGTTTTAAAAATGAATCAAAGGCTATTGCCGTGCTTTCACATCCAAACATTGTTAAGGTTTATGATGTAAGCTTTGGTGACCTTATTCAGTATATTGTTATGGAATATATTGACGGTATTACACTTAAAGAATTTATTGAGCGTCAAGGAAGCTTGCGTTGGAAAGACGCAGTTTACTTTGCAATTCAAATTTTAAAGGGCTTACAGCATGCGCACGACAAGGGCATTGTGCATCGCGATGTTAAGCCGCAAAATATAATGGTGTTATCTGACGGCACTATCAAGGTAGCCGATTTTGGTATTGCGAGATTTGCAAGAAACGAGCAACGCACCATTACCGACAAGGCAATAGGCTCTGTTCATTACATTAGTCCTGAGCAGGCTCGCGGAGAAAAGACCGACGAAAAGTCTGACATATATTCTGTAGGTGTTATGCTTTATGAAATGCTTACAGGTCAGTTGCCTTTTGAGGCTGAAAGCGCTGTGTCAGTTGCCATTATGCAGCTTCAACGTGATCCAAAACTACCTACCGAGGTTAACCCCTCAATCCCTCTGGGACTTGAACAAATTACAATGCACGCTATGCAAAAAACACCCGAGCGTCGTTATCAGTCAGCATCTGAGTTGCTTTGCGATTTAGAGCAGTTCAAGAAAGATCCTGAGGCTACGTTTGAATATTCATATTTTGTAGATAATTCTCCTACAAAGTTTGTTGATACCCTTATGTCTTCTACCCCTGCGTCAGCAGCTGTTGTTCCTGAAGAGGAGGAAGAAATAGAGGAAACAAAAGAAAAAAATACTATGATACCAATTCTGGCGGGTATTGCGTCGGCACTAGTTATTGCACTTATTATCCTTGCAATTATTTTTGTTCCAAAGCTTCTTAAAAACACAGGTGACGAAATTGAATGTCCAAAATTTGTTGGTATGACAATTGAAGAAGTAAAGAAAAACGAGCATTTTTCTTCATTTGATATTGATTGGGAATACATAGCAAACGAGGAATATGATAGTAATATCGTATGTGATCAGTCACAGCCTGACGGCAAAAAGCTTAAAAAGGGCGCAAAAATTACCCTTTATATCAGTACAGGTAAAACCAACATTAAGGTTCCTGATGTATACGGCAAGACTGAATCATACGCTATTTCCGAGCTTAAGTCAAAAGGCTTTGTTACAACTGTTAAGCTTATTGCCGATGAAGAGGTAGAGGAGGGTCTTGTAATCAAGACCGATCCTGTACGCACCACCGTTGTGGCAGAAGGCGCAGAAATTACCGTTTACGTAAGTACAGGTAAAGAGGTCAAGATGGTAGACGTGCCTCACGTTGTAGGTCTTACAAAAGATAAGGCTAAGAGCAACATTGAAAAAGAAGGTCTTGTTTTTGAATATGAAGAACGTGACCTTACTGCAGATGAAGATTATCCAAAGGGTTATGTTATAGCGCAAGAACCCGACGCTAATTCAAGTGGGCAGGTTCCTGAGGGCACAACCATAAAGGTATATATCAGTACCGGTGTTACAAATTATACCTTTGCTCCAACTGTTGCTATCAGAAATGACTTTGTTAACTTTGAGAAAACAGGCTATGTATCGTTGTGGTCTGGTAATAAAATGATTAAAGAAAGCGGTAAATTTGAATTTTCTGACAGTTCTTATACTTTTGAAAAGATGACAGGAACTGAAAAGGAAGTTAAATATACTGTTAAGGTTCGTTTTGGTTCGGATGAAACATATTATGATTATGCCGAAATAAAAGTAGATGCGTCGAAAGATAAAACCACCGAAATAGGTAAGTCTACAGAATACAAAGATTATGTTTCTAAAACTGAAGAACCTAAAACTACACAATGTCCGGATTGTGCAGCAGAGCTTGCAGAAGGTGTTACTCATACCGATGCCGATCATGAGGACTGTCCAAACGGTGACCACAAAAAACCTGTAGGTGAAGACTGCATTATATGCACTATCGGTGAAGAATAAAATATGACAGGTATACTTATTAAAGCAATTTCCGGCTTTTACTACGTCAGTTGTGACGGTAATGTATACGAGTGTAAAGCCAGGGGAAACTTCCGCAAGGCGGGGGTTTCCCCTGTTGTGGGTGATATGGTCGAGTTTAGTCTTACCGACAACACACACGGCATAGTTGAGTCAATTGCTCAAAGAAAGAATTTATTTAACCGTCCTCTTGTTGCAAATATTGATAAGCTTTTTATAGTATCGGCTTATACAACCCCTGCGCCCGATACTATTATGATTGACAGGCTTACCGCACTTGCTACTTTTAATAATATTGAACCTATAATTGTTTTTAACAAGGCAGATATGGGTTCTTTTGACGAACTTTATAGCATCTATACTAAAGCCGGCTTCAAGACATACATTGTATCCGCTAAAGAAAATATTGGCGTTGAGCAGTTAAAAAACGAAATGCAAAACTGTGTTTGCGCTTTTTCGGGCAATTCGGGTGTAGGTAAGTCAAGTATTCTTAACGCATTATTTCCCGATCTACAGCTTAAGACAGGTGAAGTAAGCGATAAATTGGGTCGCGGTCGCCATACCACTCGACATACCGAGTTGTTTTTTGTAGGCGATGGCGCATATGTTGTTGATACACCGGGATTTTCAACAGTTGAAGCACAAGAAGATTTATACGATTTTAAGTTAGCATTACCGGAATGTTTTCCGGATTTTAGTGAGTACTTGGGTTGCTGTAAATTTACATCTTGCTCACATACTACCGAAAAAGGTTGCGCTGTGATAGAAGCTGTTAAAGACGGCAATATTCAAAAATCACGGCATCAAAGCTATATTGCGTTATCGTCGGAGCTCAAGGATGTAACTGCTTGGAACAATAAATCAAAATAATTTAGGAATGATTTTATGTTTGTTACGGTTTTTTTGACCGGTATTGCACTTTCAATGGATGCATTTGCCGTTGCAATTTGCAAAGGACTTAAAATGCAAAAATTAAATTACAGGCAAATGGGTCTTATCGCTTTGTTTTTTGGTGGGTTTCAGGCTATTATGCCGTTTATTGGTTGGACGCTTGGACACAGTTTTAAAGACTATATTGAGAGCTTTGACCACTGGGTTGCTTTTGCGTTGCTAGCGTTCATTGGCGGTAAAATGGCAATAGAATCCTTTAAAGGCGAAGATGACGATTGCAATTGTAATAGTTTTGATATAAAAGAATTGTTTATTTTGGCTGTTGCTACTAGTATTGATGCAATGGCAGCCGGTATTGCTTTTGCAATTGACGGCATAAATACATTGTCCCAAATTTTATGGTCAATATTAATTATAGGTGTTACCACGTTTTTTTTGTCGGCATTAGGTGTATTGATTGGTCACAAATTTGGTGCCGTTTATAAAAACAAGGCTGAGTTGGTAGGCGGTATTATTTTAATACTTATCGGTATTAAAATATTGTTAGAGCATCTTGGCATACTTACCATAAATTTGTTTTAAAGATGAATATTTTAAAAAGACCTATGCTTTACGCGGCGGTTGAATGTATACTTTCTGCAGCAGTATCCTTACACGTAAAGACACTTTCATTTGTTATTGTTGCATTGTCGCTTGTTATAATAGGAGTTGCTATTTATCGCAAAAAATGTGAGTACATAACTGTGGCTTTGGCTATTGTTTTATTTGCGGCAAGTCTTTGCTTTCAATTTGTTAATATCAATAAAATAAACAAGCATAATTATGAAAAAATTACCGGACAATTTTTAGTTGTATCAGAGGTAGAAGAGGATGACGCATTTAATATAGTTACTTTAAAGGCGGTAAAAACATCTGGTTTGCCTAAAAACACAAAATATTTAACCTTTGATAACAAAAAAACGAAACTGAAAATGGGCGATATTATTACTGCCCAATTAAAAATTAGTGCTATTGATCGCTATGATGAATACCGATTACACGATTACAGCAACGGTATTTATGCTACGGCAAACTGTGAAAAAATAAGTAAAACAAATAAAAGTAATGTTTTTTACAAAGCGGCAGGCAATATACGTAGCTACGTAAAAAGCACAATAACCAAGCACTTCAAGGGCGATACCGCAGGGCTGTTATTGGCACTTACAACAGGGGATAAAGCATTTTTAAGCGATCAGTTTTTGCATAATGTTAAGACCACGGGTATTAGCCATGTTATAGTTGTTTCGGGTATGCACCTTTCAATAATTATGGCGGCTGTATTTTTGTGCCTTGATAGTCTGTTTTATAATAAATATGTTCGCAGTCTATTATCGGTGGCGTTTGTAATATTTATTTTTGCTGTGTGCGGATTTACAATGTCTATAACCCGTGCCGGTGCAATGTTTATAATAGCGGGTCTGGCTTCTGTATTTAATAGAGATAATGATTCATTAAGTTCTTTGCTTACGGCAGTGACAGCGGTACTAATAGCTGCACCTTTTGCGGTGTTTAATGTTTCATTTCAACTTTCGGTTTTATCTACACTGGCAATAATATGGCCGCTTCAGTTTTATTATCGCTTAATTATTGACAGATTAAAGCTATCTTCAAAATTTTTAAAAACCATAATTAGCATATCGTTATGCTCAATTTTTGCAATTATATTTACATTACCTGTTACAATTAAAACATTTGGCTTCGTATCAATAGTCTCACCAATTACAAATCTTTTAATTACCTGTCCTATAACAGTTGCTCTTGTTTGTAATATTGCGTCGCTTGCACTATATGCTGTTCCCATAATTAATTTCTTGTCATATCCGCTATTTTTAATTTCAGGATTATGCTCCAAATTTGTTGTAGTAGTTGTAAACGCAATTGCAAAGCTACCAATCACGGTAGCCGTATTACCTCAAAGCGCATTTTGGATATCGATAATTCTCATAGTTGTAGTGATTGGTTATATGTATTATTACGAATATAAAAAGAAAAGAAGTGATTTAAATGCCAATAGTATATGAAGACGAGCTTCGTCGTGACATCGCGAGCAAACGTTTTGCACCCGTTTATCTTATTTACGGGGATGATTCTTACCTTAAAAACCACTATAAAGATACTTTGGCAGAAAAATCATATGACGGCGACCCGTTTTTTAACCTTCAAAAATTTGAGGGAGATATTGAACTGCAAGAGGTTTTTGATGCTGTAAATCAATTTCCTATGATGGCTGATTGTAAAAGTGTTGTGCTTTCAGATTACGATTTTTCAAGGGGCGATTTTGACCGCTTTGTCCAGCTTATTTCAAATGCAAACGATACCTGTGTGTTAATCTTGTGCTTTGATACCGTAGAGTTTGACGGCAAAAAGGGCACCAAAGAAAAAAAGATAATTTCTGCAGTCGAAAAGGTAGGCGGTAAGTGTGCCGAGATTAATCATCGCAGTATTACAGCACTTGTAAAAATGCTTTCTGATGGTGCCAAAAAACGCGGCTGTAATTTTTCAGAGATTTCTGCTCGCCATTTAATTGAAATTTCAGGTACAGATTTAAGCACTTTAAAAAATGAATTGGACAAACTGTGTGCATTTGTTGGTAGCGGCGAAATTACCAAGGAGACTATTGAACAAATAGCGGTGAAGTCGGTCGATGCATCGGTTTATGAATATGTTAAACAAATAATTGCCGGCAATATATCTGATGCCTTGACACAGCTTGATGATATGTTCTTTATGAGAATAGAGCCAATGATTATATTAAGTGTTGCGGCATCGAGCTATGTAGATATATATAGAGCTTATACAGCAAATATTAAGGGTGCGTCAAAATCGGACATCGCTGCAGATTTTAAGTACCCTAAAAATAAGTTGTTTTTAATTGACCGTGCAGCACAGAATCTTAAAAAGTTTAACAGCACCAAGCTACAACTTAGTCTTGACTCAATTGCCGAGGCTGACAAGTCACTTAAGAGCTTTGGTACTGATCCTCGTACTGTGCTAGAGCAATTAACAGTTAAGCTAGTATATATTTTGGCAAAGGGTGAAGCGGTTGATTAAGTTGAATCAAGCGGTAATTGTGGAAGGAAAATACGACAAAATAACCCTTGAAAATGTAATAGATACTACAATTATTGTAACCGATGGTTTTAGAATTTTTAAAAATAAAGAAAAGCGTGAGCTCATACGTTTGTTAGCCGAAAGGCGCGGTATTATTGTAATAACCGATTCCGATAGTGCCGGTGCGGTTATTCGCTCGTATCTAAAACAAATTTGTCCTGAAGGCACTATTGCAAATGTATATATTCCACAGTTATCGGGTAAAGAAAAACGCAAAACAAAACCTTCAAAAGAAGGATTTCTTGGTGTAGAGGGTATGACACAGCAAGCGCTCGTTGACGCGCTTGCTCGAAGCGGCATCACAGGCAAAGAAATTGCAAAAAGGACCGGTAAAAGAATCAACAAAACTACTTTTTTTACACTTGGACTTTCAGGCGGTAATAATAGCTCATATCTTCGTGAAGAATTAGCACAGCACCTTAATCTTCCAAAAGGTATGTCGTCAAATGCTTTTTTAGATTGTGTAAATGCAGTTTTTGAATATGATGAATTTGTAAAGGCGGTTGAATTATGGCAGAAGCTAAAGCAAGACGCGGACAAAAAATAAAACTATTATACATAGTAAAGATTTTAACAGAACTTACTGATGAGGACCATCCATTATCGGCTACCGAAATATGTGAAAAATTAGCGGCATACGATGTAACAGCCGAACGCAAAGCAATTTATGACGATATTGAGTGTCTGATTTCTTTTGGGTATGATATTATACAGACACGAATTCCCAAAAGTGGATACTTTTTGGCAAGCCGTGATTTTGAATTGCCCGAGATTTTCTTGCTTTGCGATGCCGTTCGTACAGCCAAGTTCATCAGCGAAAAGAAAACTCGAGAACTTACAAAAAAGCTTGACAAGCTAATGAGTAATTATCAGGCAAAGGGCAGTCTTAGAGAAATATATATTGACGGCAGCAGCAAAACGCATAATGAGGAACTGTTTTATAACATTGACCGTATTAATACTGCAATAATCGAAGGCAAAAAGATAAAATTTACATATACTAAAAAGCTTTTGCGAGAGGGTAAGCAAATTGTTACCGAGTCAAAGACCCGCATTGTCAGTCCTTATGCAATGACTTGGCAGTTTGATTATTATTACCTTATCGGTAATTATGAAAAGTATAATAATCTTATGAATTTACGTATTGACCGCATACATTCGGTAGAAATTTTAGATGAGCCTATCAGGCATTTTAGCGAGGTAAGTGACTACCGCGATACGTTTGATGTTGCTGACTATACAAAAAAACTGTTTGGTATGTTTGGCGGCAATATGCAAGAGGTAAAGCTTCGTTGCTCTAACAAAATTCTCGAGCAGGTAACCGACCGCTTTGGTGATAAAATATTTATTACAAATGTTACTGAAAACACCTTTGACTTTACTGTTAAGGCGGCTGTCAGCGATGCTCTCGTTACCTGGATTACTAACTACGCCGACTTAATCGAGGTGTTAAAACCGGATGAGCTTTGTAAAAAGATTACAGACAGGGCAGAGAAGATATTAAACGTTTATAAAAAATAATTGGAGTTTTAAAATGAAAAAAATTTTAACGATAATATTATGTATGATTTTCATTTTTACTATAGTGTGTTTTAGTGCAAATGCGTCTCAAATACAACCAACTATAACTGTTAAAGATGCTGTTGGTACGAGTGGTAAAAATATTGACGTACAAATATCTATAGCAGATAATCCCGGAATTTTGGCTATGGCGTTTTGTATAGGATACGATAACACAGTTCTTGAATATACCGGTTATACCAAGGGGTATTTGACCAATTATAACGTTATGGACCACAACGATAAGGGCATTGTGTCTTTTGTAAGTGTAGAAGAAAAGGATATAAGTCTAAACGGCACAATCATAACTCTCGAATTTAAAATTAAAGATACCGCTTTATTGGACGAGTATCCAATAACTATTTTAAATAATAATCCCGACAGGTACGGTGCCGAGCTTCACAACAGCTTTGCTGATTCAAACGAGCAGTTCATTGTACCCATAGTAAAAAATGGCGTTGTTACAGTAGTAGATAAAATTCCTACCATGACGGGCGACGTGAACGATGATGGTGCCATCGACAATAAGGACTACGCATTACTTATGCAGCATCTTAATGGTTGGTCAGTACAAATTGTTACTGAAAATGCCGATGTTAACGGTGACGGAGCAATCGATAACAAGGACTACGCGTTACTTATGCAGTATCTTAATGGTTGGGATGTAGAATTAAAATAAATTCTAAAAAAACACTTGCAATTTGTAAAGTGTTGTGATATAATTTATCGGCTACTGTATAGGTGGCAAAAAATATTACACACATTCCGTATTATGCTCGCTAGAGGTGTGACCGCGATACAAGGTCAATACCGCAAGCTTTACGGGATGGAGGAAAAACCTCAGGAGGAAAAAATTATGGCAGTTGTATCAATGAAACAACTTCTTGAAGCAGGTGTTCACTTTGGTCACCAGACAAGACGTTGGAATCCGAAAATGGCTGAGTACATTTTCACAGAAAGAAATGGTATCTACATTATCGACCTTCAGAAGACCGTTAAGAAGCTTAACGAGGCTTACTTGTTTGCTCGCGACATCGCAGCAGCAGGCGGAGATATCCTTTTCGTAGGTACAAAGAAACAGGCTCAGGATTCTGTTAAAGAAGAAGCAGAGCACTGCGGTATGCCCTATGTTAACGCTCGTTGGCTTGGCGGCATGCTTACAAACTTCAGCACTATCCGTACCCGTATTGCTCGTCTTGAGCAGCTCCGCGCTATGCGTGATGACGGTACATTTGATCTTCTTCCTAAAAAGGAAGTTGCAACACTCGTTCTTGAGATCGAAAAACTTGAAAAGTTCATCGGCGGTATCCAGAATATGAACAAGATCCCAGGTGCACTCTTCATTGTTGACCCACGCAAAGAGAGAATCGCTGTTGCTGAAGCAAAGAAACTTGGTATTCCGATCATCGCTATCGTAGACACCAACTGCGATCCTGACGAAATCGACGCAGTTATCCCAGGTAACGACGACGCTATCCGTGCAGTTAAACTCATCGCTGAAACAATCGCTGCTGCTGTTATTGAAGGCAGACAGGGTGAAGAGATGGGCACCGCTGCAAACGACGCTGAAGAAGTAGCAGAAGAAGCTACCGAAGAAGCAGCTGAATAATTTTAATTTACTACTACTACTCTAAAGGAGATATATATCATGGCTTTTACTGCTAAAGACGTTCAGGCTTTAAGAGAAAAAACCGGTTGCGGTATGATGGACTGCAAAAAGGCACTTGTTGAGTGCGACGGCAATATGGATGCTGCTGTTGACTATCTTCGTGAGAAGGGTCTTGCATCTCAAGCTAAAAAAGCAAGCCGTATCGCTGCTGAAGGTACTGTATGCGCTATCTGCGAAAACGGCGTAGGCGTTGCTGTAGAGCTTAACGCAGAAACCGACTTCGTTGCAGGCGGCGACGAGTTCAAGGAATTAGCACTCAAGGTAGCTCGTGTTATTGCAGCTCAGGCTCCTGCTGATGTTGATGCTCTTAACGCTTGTGTAGAAAACGGTCAAACCGTTGAAGAAATGGTTCAGGAACTCTTCCTTAAAGTTCGTGAAAATATCAAAATCCGTCGTTTTGTACGCTTTGAAGGCAACGTAGTAAACTACGTTCACGCAGGCGGCAAAATCGGTGTTCTTGTTAAATTTGATGGTGATGTTGACGCTAATAGCGAAGCATTTATCACTATGGGTAAAAACGTTGCAATGCAAATTGCAGCTATGAACCCCGGATATCTTGATCAGGCTTCTGTTCCTGCAGAGGTTATCGAGAAAGAAAAAGAGATCGAAATCGCTAAGATGAAAGAAGATCCCAAAATGGCTAACAAGCCCGATGCTATCCTTGGCAAAATTGTTGAAGGTAAGATTGGTAAATTCTATAAGGAAAACTGCCTTGTTGAGCAGGCTTTCGTTATGAACGGTGATGTTAGCGTTGGCAAGTATATTGCTGACACTGCTAAAGAACTTGGCGCAGACGTGAAGCTCGTTGACTTTGTTCGTATGGAAAAAGGCGAAGGCATCGAAAAGCGCGTTGACGACTTCGCAGCAGAAGTTGCAAGCATGGTAAAATAATTAAATAAACCATAAATTTACAGCGTTCCGTAAGGAGCGCTGTTTTTTTATTTTTTGCAAGTATTTACTACAAAACCATTGCAATTTAAAACTTAAAGGTGTATAATATACACTGTATGATTGGGTGTATTATACCCATTTGAAAGGAAATGAAATTTATGTATGGTAAATTTTTTAAAAGAGTAATGGACATTTTTTTAGCTTTACTTGTTTTAATTATTCTTTCGCCTATATTGATTATTAGTGCTATTTGTATAAAATTTGATTCTAAAGGTCCTGTTATATTTAAACAAAAACGTTTGGGACTTGGTGGAAAAGAGTTTTGCATATACAAATTTCGTTCAATGTGTGTTGGTGCAGAAAAGGGCGGAGTGTACTCTGACAATAATGATAAACGTGTCACTAAAGTTGGTAATATTTTACGTAAAACAAGTATTGATGAATTGCCTCAAGCAATTAATATACTTAAAGGCGATATGAGCTTTGTTGGTCCTCGTCCACCACTTACATATCATCCGTGGCCTATTGATGAGTATTCAGCTGAGCAGCGTAGAATGTTTAATGTTCGACCAGGTATTACAGGTTGGGCGCAAGTAAATGGTCGAAAGGCTGTTGAATGGAACAAACGTATTGAGCTCAATAATTGGTATGTTGACAATGTTTCTTTATGGCTTGATATAAAAATTTGCTTTATGACTGTATTTAAAGTTTTTACAAATGCCGATAATGAAAATGTTGGTGAAACGGTTTCAAAAGAAACAGTAAATAAGTGAGGTATTTTAAACAATGTCGCTTAAACTTATGTATATAACAAATCGCACCGATGTTGCTTTAATTGCCGAATCTGCTGGTGTAGATCGTATATTTGTAGATTTAGAGTATATAGGCAAAAATCTCCGTCAGGGCGGTATGGATACCGTACAAAACCGTCATACTCCTTCCGATGCTGCCGCTATTAAAAAAGTTCTTACAAAATCGGAACTTTTAGTACGTGTTAATCCTATACATGATGCAACTAATGATTATAATTCAACTGAAGATGAAATAAACGAGGTTGTAAATGCCGGCGCAGATATTATTATGCTTCCTTATTTTAAAACTGCTGCTGATGTAAAGCGTTTTATTAATGCTGTAAATGGTAGGGCAAAAACAATGCTTTTATTTGAAAGTGCGGCTTCGGTTGAAAATATTGATAGTATTCTAGCACTTGACGGTATTGACGAAGCTTATATAGGACTTAATGATTTAAGTTTGGATTATGGTCGTAAATTTTTATTTTCGATTCTTGCGGATGGCACTGTAGAAAAGATAACGGAAAAATTTAAAGAAAAAAATCTTTCTTTTGGTTTTGGCGGTATGGCAACACTTGATGGCGGCGCACTACCCGGTAAAAAAGTTTTGCCCGAACACTATGCCTTGGGTTCTACTTGCGTTATTCTTTCACGTGCGTTTTGCAACACCAATGTTATTCAAGACTTGGATGAAATTAAAAGTACTTTTGAAAATGGCGTAAAAAAAATACGTGAATATGAAGAATTTTGTTCAAAGCAAAACGAAGAATTTTTTTATGATAATCATTGTGAACTTCAAAAGATTGTTGAAGAAATTTGTAATTAAGAGGAATTTAAATGAATCTATTGGTTACGGGAGCCTTTAATTGCACACAAGAACAACTTAATAGAATTTATGAAATCGGCAACAATGTGCTTTTTCATAAAATGGAATGCGAAAATTTACCTTGTTCTTATGATTGGGTAGAGGGCGTCATTTGTAATGGCTTATTCTTACATCATCCTATCGAAAAATTTTGTAATTTAAAGTATATTCAACTTACAAGCGCAGGTTATGACCGTGTTGATATGGACTATGTAAAAGAACACAATATCAAAATATTCAATGCGCGTGGTGTTTACAGTATACCAATGGCCGAATTTGCCGTATGTGGTGTGCTTGATTTGTACAAACAAAGTAGTTTTTTTTATGATAACCAAAAACTACACAAGTGGGATAAGCATCGTGGACTGTTAGAACTTTACGGTAAAACTGTGTGCATTGTGGGTAGTGGAAATGTTGGTACCGAATGTGCAAAGCGTTTCAAGGCTTTTAATACAACAGTTTATGCAGTAGATATTTGTAAGCCGCAAAGCGATATATACGATAAATATTTTTCGCTTGAAAACATAACCGATGCAATAAGTCAATCTGACGTTATAATTTTAACACTTCCGCTTACTGAACAAACAAAATATATGTTTGATAAAAAAATGTTTTTACATTTTAAGTCAAATGCAATTTTAGTAAATATTGCGCGCGGAGCAATTGTAAATCAAGATGATTTAATTTATGCTTTAAATAGCAAGCAATTGTATGGCGCGGTTTTAGATGTTTTTGAAACCGAACCACTTGACACCGACAGTCCACTATGGGATATGCCAAATGTAATTATTACCCCACACAACAGCTTTGTTGGGGAGGGTAATATGCAAAGATTAACAAATATAATTTTATATAATCTGGAGATGTATAACAGATGAGTTTACGAATGTTTAAAGATGAAATTAAGGCGACTCTTGATGTTTCACCTAAATACCGCGATCTGCTTTTTAGAAGAGGATATATTTTTACCGATAAGCCTTTAGCGGATACAGCTAATTATCCATTTTATGAATTGTGGAATCAAAAAAACATAGGCAGTTACTATTTGTATGTTCAGCAAAGTCAGACGGTTTACAGTGCAACACAAAATGGTATTAGTGCTGCTATAATTGGTCATGCTTATAATCCATTTGATATGAAGTATGATGAAAAAGAACTTTGTGTTGATTTAATTTCTGCTTATAAAAATAGTATGGAAGCGTATTTTGATAAAGTTTCTGAACTTACTGGACTGCATATTATAATTTTAATTGATGGTCAAAATGTTATTGCTTGCCAAGACGCTTGCTCACTTACAGGTTGTTATTTTGGTAAAGTAAATGATACTATGTATATTACCGAGCATCCGCAACTTGTAGCAGACATATGTCATCTTAAAATAAACCAAAAGGTTGAAAAACTTGTCCAATCAAAGTGTTACAATATTGGTAATAGAAATTTACCAGGCAATATAACACCATATGACGAATTAAAGCGTTTGGGTGCTAATACTTATTTGAATTATGATGGTAAGTTTGATATTAAACGTTTTTATCCAACATTGCCACATCCCGAATTTGTCACAGAAGAAGAAAAGGCCGAAAATATTAAAAAAATCGGTGACCTTATAAATCGTGGTATTGAATGTTGCTCTAAAAAATGGGATAGATGTACAATCTCTTTGTCGGGTGGTACTGATAGTAAAACAACACTTGCTTGTGCTAATGGATTGTATGACAAGTTTTCATATTTTAGTTTTTATTCAAAACCTCAGGAATTAGTAGATGCAAACGGCGCAAAAAAGATTTGTAAAAACTTAGGTCTTGAACATACCTTTTATAACATACCACAAGAAAATAGTGAAATAAAAGATTTTGATTTTATAAAAAAGATATTACAACATAATACAAATTATTTTGTAAATCTTGCTGACAACGAAATAAGAAAATACATATATCTTAATCGCCTCGATGCTTACGACATTGAGCTTAAATCTTGGGCGTCAGAAGTAGCAAGAGTTTTCTTTGAGAGAAAATATAAAATCAAAATGCCAAAACGTCTAAATGAAAGGCATTTAAGTATTTTTCAAACAAGGTTTTTTGGTCATCCGATTTTGCTTCGTTGGAGTGATAAAGAGTATTATAAGTTTTTACGTGAAATTGGTTTGGAAAAGCCAATACACAACTTTGAACATACAGATTTAATATATTGGGAAGTGCGTATGGCTTCGTGGGGTGTATCAGTTGTATCTTCACAACAGTTATATCATCGAACAACAATGCCTATGAATAACCGTAAAATTTTAGAATTATTTTTATCTTTTCCACACGATGAACGAAAATCAGATTCTGTTCATAAGCGTATTATGGAATATAAAAACAAAGCAATTGTTGATGCCGATGTAGAAATAGCAAATCTATATTTCCATAACTATAGAATATTAATGGAAAAAACATTTTATTATTTTAGAACTTTGTTTTATAAACCTAAAAAGTAAACTATGAGTTATAGAGGAGAATTACCTTGAAAAAAGTGTTATATGTAGCAACTGTTGCAAGTCATATATGTCAGTTTCATTTACCTTATCTTGAAATGTTTCAAAGTATGGGATATGAAACGCACGTTGCAGCCAGAGATAATCTTGCAGAAAAAAACGGCCTTTCGTTAAATTTTACGGATAAATATTTCGATATTCCTTTTCAACGTTCTCCAAAAGATAAACGTAATATAAAGGCATATAAAGAATTGAAAAAGGTTATTGATTGTAATAAATATGATTTTATTGTTTGCAATACACCAATGGGTGGCGTTTTAACGCGTATTGCTGCAAGAAAGGCACGAAAAAATGGCGCTCGCGTTATTTACATAGCACATGGCTTCCATTTTTACAAGGGTGCGCCTAAAAAGTATTGGTTAACATTTTTCCCAATTGAAAAAATGTTTGCTAAGCTTTGTGATATGGTTATCACCATTAATGAAGAAGATTATATATGCGCCAAAAAACATTTTAAAACCGATGTAAGACATATTCATGGCATAGGTGTTAAAACCGAAAGATATTATCCTGTTGATGCTTTAACAAAAAAAGAACTACGAACGGCATTAAGTTTAACTGATGATAATTTTGTAATTTTATGTACCGGCGAATTAAACAAAAATAAAAATCAAGAGCAACTTATTAAAGCTGCAAATATTTTAAAAAACAAGATTTCGGGTTTGAAAATTTTGTTTGCCGGCAATGGTCCAAATGAGGAAAAATTGCGCAAACTTATTACCGATTTAAATTTAAATGATAATATCAAATTATTGGGTTATAGAACAGATCTTGAAAAAATTGTGCCTGCCGTCGATTTGATTGTATCTTGCAGTCGACGTGAGGGATTAGGTCTTAATGTTATAGAAGGAATGCTTTGTAAAAAAACTGTTGTTGCAACAAAAAATCGTGGCCATTGTGAGCTTATCAAAAATGACTTTAACGGATATCTTGTTTCAATAGGAAATTTTGAAGAAATGGCAGATTGTATATATAATATTTATTTCGACATAGAAAAAGCAAATTTATTTGCCAAAAATAGCAAAGAATTAGCTCAGAATTATACAGTAAACTATGTAAAAGAAGAATTAACGAATATTTTGGGATTAAAAAAGGAGTAATTTATTATGTCACTTTACCAGAAAATAGTTAATGGAGAAGAAAAAATTTCGCTTGTAGGTCTTGGTTACGTTGGTATGCCTATAGCCGTATCTTTTGCAAAAAAGGTTAAGGTTGTCGGCTTTGACCTTAACGCCAAAAAGATTGAGCTTTACAAGTCGGGCATTGATCCTACAAACGAAGTAGGCGATGAAGTTATTAAAAACACTACCGTTGAGTTTACGGCTGATGAAACAAAGCTTCGTGAAGCAAAGTTCCATATTGTTGCGGTACCAACGCCTGTTAATGACGACCATACACCCGATTTAACACCTGTTGAGGGCGCTTCAACAATAGTTGGTCGCAACCTTACCAAAGGCTCAATTGTAGTTTACGAATCAACCGTTTATCCAGGTGTTACCGAGGATATTTGTATTCCTATTTTGGAGCGTGAATCAGGTCTTAAGTGTGGCGTTGACTTTAAGGTTGGTTATAGTCCTGAGCGTATTAACCCGGGTGATAAGGTTCACCGTCTTGAAACAATTGTAAAAATTGTTAGCGGTATGGACAAAGAGTCTCTTGAGGAAATTGCCAACGTTTACGAGCTTGTTGTTGAGGCTGGCGTTCATCGTGCCGAAAGCATAAAAGTAGCAGAGGCGGCAAAGGTAATCGAAAACAGCCAACGTGATATTAATATTGCTTTTATGAACGAGCTTTCTATTATCTTCAATAAAATGGGTATAGATACACAGTCTGTACTTAAAGCTGCAGGTACCAAGTGGAATTTCTTAAAGTTTTATCCGGGTCTTGTTGGCGGTCACTGTATCGGTGTTGACCCTTATTACCTTACATACAAGGCTGAACAGCTTGGTTATCATAGTCAAATCATTCTTTCGGGACGTCGTATTAATGACGATATGGGTAAATACGTTGCTGAAAGTGTTGTTAAAAATCTTATTAAAGCTGATTTGCCAATCAAGAATGCAAAGGTTGCGATATTAGGCTTTACTTTTAAAGAAAATTGCCCCGATACTCGTAATACAAAAATAATTGATATTTATAATGAACTTAAAGAGTATGGTATTACAGCTACTGTTGCTGACCCAGCCGCCGATGCCGACGAGGCAGAGCACCTTTATGGTATGAAATTTGTAGATATTTCTACAATTAAAGATTGTGATGCTGTAATTCTTGCTGTTGCACATGAACAGTTTAAATCTTTAACACAGGCTGATTTTGACAAAATGTTTAAATCAGTTGATAACAGCAAAAAAGTTCTTGTTGATATCAAAGGTTTGCTTGACCGCAAAGAATATGAAAACGCAGGCTATAATTATTGGAGATTATAATTTCCTTATAAGCCTCCCTTGCCTAAAGGGAGGGAGATCGAGTTTACTCGGTGGAGGGATTTATAGCTACATATTAAATTAAAAGAGAAAGTGTAGAGAGAATTATGGGTTATAAACATTTAAAATTTCCTGAAAATACTTTGTTTTTAGTAACAGGTGCTGCCGGTTTTATAGGTAGTAACTTGTGCGAGGCGATACTTAATATGGGTTATAGGGTTCGTGCTTTAGACGACCTTTCAACAGGTAAGCAGGCAAATGTTGATATGTTTCTTGATAATCCTAATTATGAGTTTATTAAGGGTGATATCAAGGATTTAGATACCTGTATTAAGGCTTGCGAGGGTGTTGATTTTGTGCTTAATCAAGCAGCTTGGGGGAGTGTACCGCGTAGCCTTGAAATGCCCATTTTCTACTGTCGCAACAATATTGAAGGCACCCTTAATATGTTAGAGGCTGCTCGTCAATGTGGAGTTAAAAAGTTTGTTTACGCTTCAAGTTCATCAGTTTACGGTGATGAACCCAATTTACCAAAAACCGAGGGTAGAGAGGGTAACCTTTTGTCACCTTACGCACTTACAAAACGTTGCGATGAAGAGTGGGCAAAGCTTTATACAATGCATTACGGACTTGATACTTACGGTATGCGTTATTTTAACGTTTTTGGTCGTCGTCAAGATCCTGATGGCGCATACGCGGCTGTTATTCCGAAATTTTTAAAAATGCTAATCCACGGTGAAACACCAACAATAAATGGTGACGGCAAGCAAAGTCGTGACTTCACATATATTGACAATGTAATCGAAGCAAACCTTAAATCTTGCCTTGCACCACACGAGGCGGCAGGTGAGGCATATAACATTGCATACGGCGGTCGCGAGTACCTTATTGATATTTACTACGGTCTTACAAAGGCTTTGGGTGTTGATATAGAGCCAAACTTTGGCCCCGACCGTAAAGGTGATATTAAACACTCTAACGCCGATATAAGCAAAGCAAAGCGTCTTTTGGGCTATGACCCTGATTACAGCTTTGCCGACGGTATCAAACTTGCTATAGAGTGGTATAAAAATAATTTATAATAAACACGGTTTAATTACACAGTAGAGGTTAATGGGATGAAAAAAGGACATATTTCAGTAATTATGGCAACATATAATTGTGCAGATACTTTGTCACAAAGTATTGACTCAATTTTAGCACAAACATACACTGATTGGAAATTTATAATTTGCGACGATTGTTCTACCGATAATACATATTCCATATTAAAGCAATATGAAGAGCAATATCCTGATAAGTTTTTAATTATTAAAAATGAAAAAAATTCAAAACTTCCTTTTTCGCTTAATCATTGCTTAAAATATGCCGACGGTGAATATTGTGCGCGAATGGATGCTGACGATTATGTAACTGCCGATCGTTTTGAAAAACAGGTAAATTTTCTAAAGGAAAACCCCGACTATCATTTAGTTGGTTGCGCCTTGCAAACATTTTCTGACGATAAAGGTTTGGGTAGAATTGTTTACTGCACAGAAAATCCAGATAAGTTTTCCTTGTTAGACTCACCCTGTTTTCCACACGCGGCAATTATGACTTATACAAAAGTTTATAACGAGCTTGGTGGATATACGGTATCACCAAGAACCGTTCGCGCACAGGATTATGATCTTTGGTTTCGTTTTTTTGCAAAGGGTTTTAAGGGTACCAGTTTACGTGAACCACTTTATTTTATGCGAGAGGATGAGAATTCATTTCTTAAGCGCAGGGCTCGTCAGTATTTGTGGTTGATGGTAACCAAATGGAAGGGTTATCGTCTACTGAAATTTCCATTAAAGTGCTACTGGCACATTTTGTTAACGTTAGCTGCTCTTTTTAGAAACGAGTTTCGTAAAATTAAGGCACGTATTTCTATAGGAAAAAAGCATTAGTGTGTTTTTAAATTATATTAATATTGGTGATTTTAGTTCATGAGTACTTATTTTATTGTAATTATATTAGTTTTTTTTAGTTGTTTATTAGCAACAAAAACATTTCAAAAAAACTATGCTTTAACAAGCAACGAGAGTGTTAATTATACAAAAACAACTGCTACTAATTTTTTTCTGTTTATAACAGTGGCAGTTTTAACCTTTGTTGCGGCTTTTCGTTATTCGGTTGGTACTGATTATAATAGTTATTCATTCGGTTTTATAAATTATGTAAATTCATTTTCGTCGTTTAAAGATATTTTTAATATTACTGACGAACCCGGATTTGCGCTATTGTGCCGTATAGCATCGATTATCTATAACGATTCTATTTCAATGTTTGTTATTGCGGCAATTTTAACCATAGTTCCATTTTTATACAGTACGTATAAAGAAACCGCGTCATTTACTTATATAACATTACTATATATTTTTTGTGGTCGTTGGCATGGTTGCTTTAATGGTATACGTCAATATTTGGCGGCTACTATTATTTATTTAGGCAGACACTACATTACTGAGCGTAAAATTTTTAAATATTTGTTCGTATGCTTTTTGGCATTTTTGTTTCACCGTTCGGCAATATTTTGCGTTTTGCTGTACTTTGTTTATAATGAAAAATTTTCTATTAAAAGATTGCTTATAATTGTTGCAGGATCGATTGTATTAGCTTTAAATTATGATGCTATTTTTTCTTTTGTTGGTTGGCTTGATAACAAAGAATTTATTCAAAACGATTATTCAACTGCTTCAGTTAATATATTACGCGTTTTAGTTCAATGCTGTCCGGCTATTTTGGCAGTATATTCAGTATTGAAAAAAGGAACAAAGCAAGAAATTAATAACAAGCAAGTGTTTTACGTATATATGCTTATTGCAAATGCCGCAATATTTATAGCAATGTCTGATAGTGCGTATTTAACAAGACTTGGTGTGTATACAGCTGCATTCGTGCCTCTCGGTCTTGAATATATTACTCGTGACATCTCAAAAAAATATTATAATGTACTGCGATATTTAATAGTAATTTTCTATTTAATGTTTTGGCTTTATGAGATTAGTAACAGTTCATCATTAAACAATTTTCAATGGTATTTTAATAAATAAAATAGGTGTTAAATTATGAATCTTAGGAAAAAACGTATAGTTATAAATTTAATTCATTGGTATCACATAATAAATAGTAAGATTAAACCATTAGTTTTAAGTGACGAAAAAGCTGTAAAGCGATACTACAAGAAAAAATCAGGTGGACTCACCGTCGACTTGTCAAATCCCGTTACTTTTAGTGAAAAGCAACAGTGGTACAAGCTTTACAGCAACAATCCGCTTATGGCTCAATGCGCTGATAAGAATGATGTAAGGCAGTACATAATTGATTGCGGATACGAAGATTTGCTTAACGAACAATATGGTGTTTACGAATCTGTAAAAGATATTCCTATTAATGATTTACCTGAGCGTTTTGTACTTAAAGCAGCGCACGCAAGTGGTTGGAATCTTATTGTTCGTGATAAATCAGCAATGAATTGGAAGCAAGAAAAGAAAACAATGAAATTATGGCTCAAGCAAGATATTTATTGGAGCGGTCGCGAATGGGTTTATAAAAATTTAAAAAAGCGTATCGTGGCTGAAAAATATCTTGAGGATGAGTCGGGCGGCTTGCTTGACTATAAATTTTATTGCTTTAACGGAAAGCCTGCTTTTTTACAGTTAGAGGTAGGGCGTTTCACCGATAAAAATGCGCGTAATTTTTACGATATGGATTGGAATTTATTGCCTTTTGGTAAAGAGTTACCCCATAATCCCGATATAAATATTCCTGTACCTGAATGCTTTGAGCAAATGAAAGAGATTGCTCAAAATCTTTGTAAACCTTTCTCATACGTTAGAGTGGATTTATATCAAGTTGGTGGTAAGGTTTATTTTGGTGAATTAACATTTTTTCCGGCAGGCGGAGCGCCTGATTTTGTGCCAACTGAGTATGATAAAATCGTTGGCGATATGTGGAACATAAAGGAGTAATTCTTTTGAAGACAGTTTTAATTGTAAACGGCACAATGAATTTTGGCGGCACCGAAATTATGATAATGGATATAATCCGAAAGCTTCATAATGATTTTCGATTTGTATTTCTTATAAACCGAAAAAAAGGTACAATTCCTATTGGTGTTTTCGATGAAGAAATTAAAAGCCTGAACATACCTATTTACTACATCGATGCTGTTTGGGATGTTGGTATTAAAGAGTATGAGCGGCAGTTTAAAGCGGTAATCGACAGTGTGGGCGCGGTCGATATTGTTCATAGCCATCTTAATTCAAAAGGCGGAATAATTTCTCGCTGTGCATATAAGTGTGGAATAAAAAGGCGAATTGTACATAGTCATGCAAAAATTATTTTTGATGGTTCTTTATTAAGTAAATTTATAAATAATGTTGAACTTAAACTTCAACGCCGTTGGATAAAAAAATATGCCACGGATTATTGGGGTTGCTCTAATGAAGCATTACCAAGTCTTTTTAATCAAAAGCATATAAAAAGTAACAGATCACGGGTTATACATAACGCAATTGACCTTAACAAGTTTATAGCTTGTGAAGACGGTGTTTTAAAAAGAGAGTTAGGTCTTGGCGCAAACGATATTGTTATTGGTTCGGTTGGTAGAATTGCCGCAGTTAAAAATTATGAATTAGCTGCTGATATAGTAAAGGTTTTATGGAGCAGGGGAATAAACGTTCACTATGTTGTAGCCGGTGATAAGCAAAATGAAAATGCGGTAAAATATCTTTTTGATGCACTTTCAAGTGACGCGCGTTTTCATTACGTTGGTGTTCGTAACGACACACAAAATCTTTACAAAGGTTTTGATGTTTATCTTGGCACATCCAAACGCGAAGGATTAGGTCTTTCTGTTGTAGAAGCGCAGGCAAGCGGCACTAATTGTGTTATATCAACAGGTTTTCCAAAGCTGTGTGATATGGGTATAGGTTTAGTTAATTTTGTTGATTCTTCAGATCCAAATGTTTGGGCAGACAAAATTCAAGGCTTGTTAAACAATAAAAAGAAATTAGACAAAACAGATATTGAAAATGCAGTTAAATCGGCTGGCTTTGATATTATAACCGAAACCGAAAAGCTTAAAGGATATTATAATTTTGATTAGGAGTTTTAATTTTGAAGGTAATAATTTGTGGAGATATATGCCCGACAGAAGATTATAGAAAATTATTTGACACACCTCAAAAGCTATTTGGCAACGCCCTTGATTTGATAAAAAATAGTGATTATGCTGTATGTAATTTTGAATGTCCGGCAAGTGATAGTGAATCTAAAATTTTAAAAACAGGTCCATCTCTTAAGGCGGAAAAAAGAGATGTGAAAATGCTTGCACAAATTGGCTTTAAAGCTTTTTCGATTGCCAATAATCATATACTCGATTATGGTTTTCAAGGCGTTATTGATACGTTAAATACGGCAAAAGAATGTAATGTAGAAGTGTTTGGCGGAGGTATTAACGAAGACGAAGCACAAAAGCCATTAATTGTTGATCTTAATTGTAAAAAAATTGGTTTTATCTCTTTTGCTGAGCACGAATTTAATATTGCAACTACCAATACGCCAGGAGCCAATTTGTTTGATCCATATATAAGTCTTCAGCAAATATCTGCTCTGCGTAAACAGTGTGACTATGTAGTGGTGCTTTATCATGGTGGTATTGAACATTATATATATCCTTCACAACTTTTACAAAAAAAATGTCGTACCATGGTTGACTTTGGTGCAAATTTAGTATTATGCCAGCACAGTCATTGCATTGGTACTTTTGAAGAATATAATAATTCTACCATAGTTTATGGACAAGGCAACTGTATTTTTGGTTATAGAGAGGGTAATGATGCCTGGAATGAGGGATTGATTGTAGAACTTGATATTAACGAAAATGTTGAAATTAAATATCATTTAATTAATGCAACTCTAGACGGCATCACATTAGTAGATGACAACACACGAATTAAAAAGTTCTATAATGAATCAGAAAAATTATATGACCCTGATTTTTTAAAAAAAGAGTTTTCTGAGTTTTGTAAAAAAAGATCTTATCTTGATATGCCACTCTTTTATGGTAAAAGTAGAGTTCTTATTAAACTCAATCGCATTTTGAAAGGAAAATTATTTAAACCCAATAAAAGAAAGATTATGATTACATATAATCTTATTCGTTGTGACGCTTGGAACGAGGTTATACAAGAAGATTTAAGGAGTGCTTTTAATGACAAATGATATTGGTTTAATTTCGGTTGTGGTGCCAATTTACAATATGAAACAGTATCTTACCCGCTGTGTTGATACTTTGCTTAATCAAACGTATAGAAATTATGAAATTATATTAATTAATGATGGTTCTACCGATGGTTCGGAAGAATTGTGTGAAGAAATAGTTGCAAAACACCCACAGGTTAGATATGTGTATAAAGAGAACGGTGGTCTATCTTCGGCAAGAAACGCAGGTATTGAAAACGCAAATGGAGAGTATATAATTTTTCCTGATCCTGATGACTGGGTTACTGAAGACTATTTAGAAACATTGGTCGAGTTGCATGTTAAATATGATTCTGATCTTGAGATATGCGGATATTATGTTTCTAATGAAAATGGCGATGTTAACCCACACGAAAAAAAAGAAATAGATGTTACGGATAATAATACTGCACTAGAGAGAGTTGTTTCTCAAAATTGGTATCGTGGTTTTGCTGCTAACAAACTATATCACCTTGATATTATTCGACAAAACACTCTATGGTTTGATACGGAATTAGGAATGGCTCAAGATTTACATTTTGCCTTTAGATATATTTTGAATTGCAAAAAAATATCATTTAATCCGGCGCCGTGCTATTATTATTATCAACATATTGGTGCTGTTACCAATGTTAAATCACCGCTTACTGCTCGAAAAATTAGTGGTCTTAAAACTTATGAAAAATTAGCGGAAATTTCTCAAAAAGATTATCCTAATGTTTCTAATATGGTGAAATCAACCCTTGCTAATATGAGTATGCATTTTACATTTATTTATATACATACTGATATGTGTGACAAAGAAATATATGACAAATTACGAAAAACAACTAAAGATAATATGAAGCATTTTATAAAAAACAAAGAATACTCTTTATTGCATAAAATACAGGGAATTATTGCATATTTATCACCAATGCTTTATTATCAAATAAGAAAACGTAGAATTTAATTTTTTAGAGGTTGTTTATGTCCAATTTAGGTAAAAAAGTAACCAGTGGTTTTTTCTGGAGATTTGGAGAAAGGGTTTGTGCCCAAGGTGTAACTTTTATTGTTTCTCTTATCATTTCTCGTATACTTGGTCCTTCTTCGTATGGAATGGTTGCGTTATTACTGGTATTTATAAATCTTTCAGAAGTTCTTTTAACTGCAGGTTTTGGTAATTCTTTAATACAGAAAAAAAATAGTGACGATATTGATTTTTCATCTGTATTCTATTTTAATGTAATTTTTTCGATTGTATTGTATTTGATCATTTTTTTTGCAGCACCTTTTGTTGAAGATTTTTACGGTAAAGATTATGTTGGTTTGACCTCGGCTTTACGAGTCTTGGCTATTCGTATTCCAATTACAGCTATTAACAATGTTCAACAGTCATACGTATCTAAAAATATGGCTTTCAAAAAATTCTTTTTTGCAACAATAGGTGGTTCTTTAAGTTCGGCGGTAGTGGGAATAACAATGGCACTTAATGGATTTGGTGTATGGGCATTGATTGCGCAATACCTATTCAATGCCTTAGTTAACACTTTAGTTCTATGGTTTACAGTTAAATGGAGACCAATTTTAGCTTTTTCGTTTGAAAGACTTAAGGGATTAATAAGTTATGGATGGAAATTGTTATGCGCTAATTTGTTTTTTTCTCTTTCAAATAATATAAGATCAATACTTATAGGAAAATTTTATACTTCAAGTGACTTAGCTTATTACAACAGGGGAAAACAAATTCCCGACTTGATGGCAGATACACTTAATACTTCTATTTTAAGTGTTATGTTCCCGGCACTTTGCAAAATCCAAAATGATAAAGAACAAATGAAGGCTTTGGTAAGGCGCGCGGTAAAAACACTGTCTTATTTTCTTGCACCTGTTTTGTTTGGGATTGCATTGCTTTCGGAAAAACTTGTTGTTTTAGTTTTATCGGATGAATGGATTGGGGCCGTGCCTTTTATTAAAATTTTTTGTATAAGTGGTATGCTACAACCAATTATGAAGCCGTGTCAGCAAGTAACAAAAGCATTAGGTAAGAGTGGCATTTTTTTAATTTTAGAAATTATTAAATGCACAATAACAATATTATTCTTGTTAATTACTTTAAAGTTTGGTGTTATCTATATAGCTTTGGGTTATATCTGCTCTTCAATAATTGGTATGTTTATAGATATATATATAGGCGGTAGGATGATTAATTATAGGTTTTTTGAACAGTTTTTAGATGTAATTAAACCTGTATTTGTATCAACGATAATGTATATTTTACTTTCATTTATAGACTGTATTAAAATATCACCGATTTTTATAATATTATTACAAATTATTGGTGGAATTATTTTTTATCTACTGGCTTCTATTTTTACAAAAGATGAAACATATTTGTTTTTGACTAAAAAAATTCCTTTCTTAAAGAAAAAATCAAATTGAAATAATAAATTAATATAGTGAGATATGTATGACGAATTTTATCTATCATCAACCCATATTAAATTTAGTATTAGTTGCTTTTTGGTTTATTGTTCTAATGCCAATTATTAATATTAAGATTAATAAACTTATGTGTTTTTTTAATCATATTATTTTGCTTTTTTTTACTGTTTTTGTAGTTTATATTACTCTATTAAAACGTGATATTTTTAACAATCAAATCGAATTGAGACCTTTTTATACATTTGTTTTAGCAAAACAACAATCTGAAATGTATCGTACTTTCTTTATGAATGCGTTGTTGTTTGTGCCGTTGGGGCTTAGTATGCCTTATTGTTTATCTAAAAAGCCATATAAACGCAATGTGTTTATTACAATTGGTTTTGCGGCGGTGCTGTCGGTGGGGATTGAATTCTTACAGTATTATTACCACCTTGGTCGATGTGAAACTGATGATGTTATTGCCAACACCTTAGGTGCGGCGGTTGGTACGTTATCGTACCTGCTTTATATGCGCATACTTAAAAATCAAAAAAAGGGGAGTTTGATGCAAAAAATCAATAACAATCAAACAATACTTCTTGATTTGTGCGCTAAATCTTTATTCGATAAAGATGTTACTATTCCAGATGAATTTGATTGCAACGAGCTTGTCGAAGAATCAAAAAGGCAAACGGTATTTCCTGTTGCTTATTCTTTCGTAAAAGATAAATGCGATGATGTTGACAGCAAAACATTTTCTCAAATTATTGCTAAAAATATACGTGTGGAATTTGCGCATAACGAGGTGCATCGTATTTTAAGCGATAATAGTATACCTTACGTTATTTTAAAGGGTGTTGCTTCTGCGTCATACTATAAAGAACCTATGCTTCGTATGATGGGCGACGTTGACGTTTTGGTACGGCCTGATGATATTGCCAAAGCCGATAAACTTTTAAAATCGATTGGCTTTGTTACCGCAGATGATATTTATGGCGACGATATGCACATTGGCTACAAACGCAAAGACGGTATCTCTTGTGAGTTGCACCGCAGAATAGGTTGGGCACCCAAAAATAGCGTTGGTGATACTGTAAATAAATATCTTGATGATATTTTTGAAAAATCGGTTGAGTATAAAATGTCAAACGGCAGTTGTATTGTACCATGCAAATTCCATCATGGTCTTATATTACTGTTGCATACCGCAACGCACTTAACGCACGAGGGTGTAGGCCTTCGTCACTTGTGCGATTGGGCAGTGTTTGTTAATGATTTTTCAAACGATGAATTTATTTTACTTTTTGAAAAACCACTCAAAGAAATGGGCCTATGGCGCTTTGCACAGTTGCTTACACTTTGTTGCGTAAGTCATCTTGGTTGCGACCAAAAAGAATGGGCGGGGGAAGATGACAACAACTTAATTGACAGTATTGTTTTCGACATACTAAACGGTGGAAATTTTGGCACTAAAGATACTGACAGATACAACCAAATAAAATACATATCTGACCGCAAAGAAGGCACTACAGCAAAGAAAAATCCAATTTTGCAGTTATGTGCTTCAATAAATGAAAAAACAAAAAAAGAATTTACATTTGTAAACAAATCTAAACTCTTTTTACCTATTGGTTGGTTATTTACTGTGTGTAAATATTTATATTTGGTTATTGTTGGTAAACGAAATCTTGATAGTATGTCGACCATAAAATCTGCTAAGCGACGAAAAGAAACATATAACGAATTTAGGTTATTTGAAAACGACTAAGCATAATGCTTGGTCGTTTTTTATTTTAAAAACAAAAAACTCCATTCGTGAGAATGGAGTTTTGGTGCCGCTGACCGGACTTGAACCGGTACGATATTGCTACCGAGGGATTTTAAGTCCCTTGTGTCTGCCTATTCCACCACAGCGGCGTCTAAAATATAATATATCAAAGTGTTTGTTTTGTCAAGGATTTTTATCTAAAAATTTTAAAGAGCGGAGTTACAGCTCCGCTCTTTAGTTATATAAGCTCGCCTATACAGTAATCGTCTTTGGTAGAAGTAATTAAAACGTCTAAAATTTGTCCTGTAAGCACTTTTTCGCTCTTAACAACAACTCTTGTATAGTTTGGGGTATAACCCTCTGCAACCACGTTTTCTTGAGTTTCAAACAAAACGGGGTAGACGTTACCAACTTGGCTTTTTAAAAATTTAATTTCGGTTTGCCTAGTGGCTTCTGCCATAATATGTGCACGTTTTTGTTTATCGGCATTGCTTACTTGTGATTTAAGCCCTGCGGCTACTGTACCGCTACGGCGTGAGTAGGCAAAAATATGTGCTCTTGCAAAGCCGATTTTTTTTACAAAATTGAGGCTTTGATTAAATTCATCATCCGTTTCTCCGGCAAAACCTACCATAATATCTGTGGTTATAGCGGCATTGGTAAAGGTTTTTCTTATTCTATTTACCAAATCCTCGTAAAAAGCCGAATCGTAGTGGCGATTCATTCGCTTTAACGTTTCATCGCAGCCCGATTGCAGTGACAGGTGAAACTGTGGGCAAAACTTTGGTTGTATTTTAAAACGATTTAACATTTCGTCAGTTATATGGTCAGGTTCTAAAGACCCAAGACGCACTCGTTTAATACCTTTTACCTCACACACAGCGTCAACGGCATCGCACAGGTTGAAATCCTCACCTTTTCCGTAAGAAGTCAGGTTAATTCCAACAAGAACAATTTCACTATATCCGTTTTTTGCAAGTCTTTTTGCTTCTTCTTTAATATCGCTTACCGAACGTGAGCGAACTCTACCTCGTGCAAAGGGGATAATACAGTATGTACAAAAGCGGTCACAACCGTCCTCTATTTTCATAAAAGCACGTGTGCGCTCGTTAAAGTGGCTTAAGCCTATAGTGTTATATATATCGCCGTTTTGGTGGTCGACTACGCTAAAAACACGTGTATTTTGGTAATTGTTTATTGCATCAACAATTTTTGTCACGTCGCGGTTGCCTATAACAATATCCGCTTCGGTAAGGTTGTTGGCATCATCGGGAAAGGCTTGTACCATACAGCCCGTAAGCGCAATTATAGCGTTAGGGTGCTCACGTCGGCAACGCCTGACAAGCTGACGGGTTTTACGGTCGCTTTCCGCAGTAACTGTACACGAATTAATAATTATTGCATCTATTGGCAACAACTTATCATTTGTATGGCCAAGAGTTATTAATGCCTCTCGCATAGCTTCGGTCTCGTATTGATTAACCTTACATCCAAGTGTATGAAAAAGTATATTCATCAATTTACCTCAATAAAATTTTTACTTAAATATTTTAATAAAATTGAATATACTTGTCAACTATTCATTGAAATTAATAGATAATTATGATATAATCACAAGAAAAAAAGTAAAGGTGTGATTTTATGGCTTTTAATAAGGATTTTGTTTGGGGTGCGGCCACCGCCGCATATCAGATTGAAGGTGCTTGGAACGAGGATGGTAAGGGCGAAAACGTATGGGATGTATTTTCTCATGAGTATTCACACGTTCAGGATGGCCATACCGGCGATATTGCTTGCGATCATTATCATAGATACAAGGAAGATGTCAAGCTGATGAAAGAGCTTGGGCTAAAGGCTTATCGTTTTTCAATCAGCTGGTCACGTCTTATACCAAATGGCATAGGTGAGCTTAATCCTAAGGGTGTAGAGTTTTACAACAATCTAATTGATGAATTACTCGCAAACGGTATTGAGCCATATGTTACACTTTTCCATTGGGACTATCCATACGCTTTGCATAAAAAAGGCGGTTGGCTTAATGACGATAGTGTTAAGTGGTTTGCTGATTATGCCGCAAAGGTATCAAAGCTTTATTCTGACCGTGTAAAGCATTTTATTACCTTTAATGAGCCGCAGTGTTTTATTGGTGCCGGTTATATGACAAGCCCACATGCACCAGGATATCAGGTTTTGTATAAAGATATATTCCAAATGTGCCATAACGTGCTTAAAGCACACGGTGCGGCAGTTATTGCTCTGCGCGAAAACGCAAAACAACCTATTAAGGTGGGTTACGCACCTACGGGCACTACCTGTTATCCAGCAAGCGAGAGTGCTGCCGATATAGAGGCTGCTCGTAAAAAGATGTTCGAGTGCCCACCGCTTAGCCGCGATCTTATGTGGAACGTTTCTTGGTGGAGTGATCCTGTAATTCTTGGTAAATATCCTGAAGACGGACTTTGTATGTATAAAGAATTCTTGCCCGAAATCACCGAAGAGGATATGAAGCTTATTAGTCAGCCACTTGATTTTTACGCTAACAATATCTATAACGGTCAAGAAATTCGTGCTGATGAAAACGGTAATCCGCAAAGAGTTGCTCATAAGGTTGGTTTAGGTAAAACAGCTATTCAGTGGCCAATTACTCCAGAGGCTCTTCGTTGGGGACCAAGATTTTATTATGAAAGATATAAACTACCTTTCTTTATAACCGAAAACGGTATGTCAGCTCATGACGTTATATCGCTGGACGGTAAGGTGCATGACCCTAACCGTATAGACTTTTTGAATAGGTATTTACTAGAACTTGAAAAAGCAACCGATGACGGTGTTGACGTAAGAGGTTATTTCCAGTGGTCACTTATGGATAATTTTGAATGGGCAAAGGGTTATACCGATCGTTTTGGACTGGTGTACGTTGATTATGAGACACAAGAACGTATACCAAAGGATTCTTTTTATTGGTATAAAAATTGGATAGAAGAACACACAAAATAATTTTTAAAATTCAGGGGACTTATTAAATGGCATTAGGAAAAAGAGAAAATATAAGAAACGTTGCAATAATTGCTCACGTTGACCACGGCAAAACAACACTTGTTGACCAGCTTCTTCGTCAAAGCGGTACCTTCCGCGACAATGAGGCTGTAGACGATAGAGTAATGGACTCTAACGATCTTGAGCGTGAACGTGGCATAACAATACTTTCTAAAAACACCAGTGTTATGTATAACGGGATTAAAATTAACATTATTGACACACCTGGGCACGCAGATTTTGGTGGTGAAGTAGAGCGTATTTTGCAAATGGTTGACGGTGTTTTACTGCTTGTCGATGCGTTTGAAGGCTGTATGCCGCAAACCCGTTTTGTGCTGAAAAAAGCATTGGCACTTGGTAAAAAGGCAGTTGTTGTTATTAACAAAATCGACAGACCAATGGCTCGACCTATCGAGGTTGTTGACGAGGTTTTAGACTTGTTTATCGAGCTTGGTGCCGACGAAGAACAAATAGAGTTTCCTGTTGTGTTTGCGTCGGGGCGTGACGGTTATGCTACATATGCTCCGGATATACCCGGCACCGATATGCAGCCTCTTTTCGAAGAAATAGTAAAAGAAATTGAAGCACCGGTTGGTGACAGCGAGGGTCCGCTACAAATACTATTTACGAACATTGAATACGACGATTATATTGGACGTATTGGTGTAGGACGCGTACTTCGCGGTACTGTTCAGGTTGGACAAACTGTGGCGCTTTGTCACAAAGATGGTACCAATACACGTGTAAAAATCGCAAAGTTATTTATGTACCAAGGTCTTAAACGTACCGAGGTTGAGACCGCTACTGTTGGTGACATTATTCAGGTTGCGGGTATAAGTGAACTTGAGATAGGCGAAAGTGCTTGTGACGTAGAACACATAGAGCCGCTACCGTTTGTAAAAATTGACGAGCCAACGCTTGCTATGAACTTTATGGTAAATAATTCTCCGTTTGCAGGTAAAGACGGTAAGTATGTTACCTCACGCAATATTCGCGAGCGTTTATTTAAAGAGGTGCTTACAAACGTCAGTTTACGTGTAGAAGAAACCGATAGTGCCGATACTTTTAAGGTGTCGGGCAGAGGCGAGCTTCACCTTTCAATTCTTATTGAAACCATGCGTCGCCAAGGCTATGAATTTCAGGTTTCTCCTCCAAACGTTATTTATAAGCATGATGAAAATGGTAAATTGCTTGAGCCGATTGAACTACTTATGATTGAGGTTCCCGAAGCATACGTAGGCGCCGTTATGGAACGATTGGGTACTCGCCACGCCGAACTTCAAAATATGGGTGCACGTGAGGGTGGTATGACTCATCTTGAATTTTTAATTCCTGCGCGTGGACTTTTAGGATACCGTTCACAATTTATGACCGACACAAACGGTAACGGTATTATGAATCATATTTTTAATGGATACGAAGAGTATAAAGGTGATATAGACCAAAGAAATACAGGCTCAATAATTGTTCATGAAACAGGTGAGAGTACTGCTTATGGACTTTTCAATACTCAAAGCCGCGGCCGTTTGTTCATAGGAGCAGGTGTACCTGTATATGAGGGTATGGTTATTGGCGAAAGCCCCAAAAGTGAGGATATCGTGTGTAACGTATGTAAAGCAAAGCATCTTACAAATACTCGCGCTTCGGGTTCTGATGATGCACTTAAACTTACGCCACCATCAATTATGAGTCTTGAACAGTCGCTTGATTTTATCAAGGACGACGAGTTGGTTGAGGTTACGCCAAACAATATTCGTATAAGAAAAAGAATTCTTAATAAAGAATTACGTATGAAATATGAGGCGAAAAATCGCTGATGAATTACGTAATACTTGATATGGAATGGGATGGCGCTTATCACAAATTGCACAAAAGATTTGTAAATCAAATTTTACAAATAGGCGCTGTAAAACTCGATGAAAATTTCAATATTATAGACATTTTTGATGTAACTATTAAATCCGAAATAAGCAACCGTGTATCTCGCAGGTTTATTGAGCTTACCGGAATAACTAAGGAAATGATGCTTGGCGGTATATCTTTGTCGGATGCAGTCGATAGTTATAACAAATGGCTTGGTAATAATACAGTTACTATTACTTGGAGTAATTCAGACCTTTATACAATTGCTGAAAACGAGAAATATATTTTAAATGACAAGAAATTTAAAATCGAAAAATATCTGGATTTACAGCGATTTATTGAGGGCGAGTTGCGAATGCTTGGCCATGAATTGCATTCGCAAATTTCATTATCTAATGCTGCGGAACTTTTAGGTATTACTACTGAAAATTATGATTTACATACAGCTAAAGATGATAGCTTACTTTGTGCAGCGCTACTAAAAAAGCATTATAATGCCGCAACGTTTGATAATCTAATCCGTGATACGTCTGACCCTGAATTTTATAGACAACTTTTTTTCAGACCGTATCATTTAAGTAGCCTTAAAGACGAGCGAATTCAAAGGGATACACTTGATTTTTATTGTGAAAAATGCGAAACAAAATTAAAACGTAATACTAAGTGGAAATATCATAACGGTTGGTTTAACTCAAATTTTGTATGCGCAGACTGCGGTAAAAAATATGTGTGCCGAGTAAGCTACAAACAAACTTTTGACAAATTAGTTGTACGTCGCCGTATATTAGAGCCAAAGGTAAAAACTCCAAAGGAGAATAACGATGCTGTGCAATCTATGCCCGCGACAGTGTAACGCACTTAGAACAGACACACAGGGATGTGGTGTATGCTGTATGCCAAATACACCCGTGCTATCGCGAGCGGCACTTCATTTTTGGGAAGAACCTGCAATTAGCGGCACTAATGGTTCGGGAACGGTTTTTTTCAGCGGTTGTTCACTACACTGCGTTTTTTGTCAAAATAGTGATATAAGCTATAATAACAAAGGTAAAGCCATTACAATAAATCAACTATCGGATATTTTTAGAAAGTTGGAAAATGACGGTGCACATAATATAAATCTAGTAACGCCAACACATTTTGCCAATAGCATTATAAAGGCACTTGACATATATAAACCATCCATTCCAATAGTTTACAATTCCGCTGGATACGAAAGTATTGAAACGCTAAAGCTATTGAAGGATTATGTTGATATATATTTAATGGATTTTAAATATATCGATTCTAAAAAATCTACTATGTATTCAAAAGCATCAGATTATCCGCAAATATGCAAAGCCGCTTTGCTTGAAGTGTATTCTCAGCAAAGTAAGTGTGAATTTAACAAAGAAAACATCATGCAAAAGGGCGTTATTGTAAGGCATTTGCTTATGCCTAGTGCTACACGCGACGCTATAGAAATTTTTGATTGGGTTCGCACTAATTTGCCTAATGCGTACTTTAGTATTATGAGTCAGTATATACCACTACACAAAGCAAAGGATATGCCGGTTATTAATCGTAAGATAACGTCTAGAGAATATAACAAGGTGATAGACTATATCGCGAACAGCGAGTTTGAAAATTGTTATATTCAAGAGCGGTCCAGTGCAGATGAAAATTATATACCTAATTTTGATTTTACAGGAATTAAACCCGACTAAAAGTTGGGTTTAATTTTTTTAAATTTTTTGTTGACGAAATTACGGTTTATATGTTAGAATATATTGAATAATTGGGTGTGTTATGCCTTAATAATTTTTTCGTTATTCATATAGGAGGAGTTATGGAAAAAGTTAAAAATTTCTTTAACAAAATTGGTGAGCTTTTCAAAAAGTTTTGGGAGATTGTAAAAGCTAAGAAAGTGCTTTTTATAATTATCGCATCTGTTTTGGTGCTTGCTATAATTGCTACTACTGTATTCATTGCTTTTCGCAACAAAAACAGTGGCGGTAATGATGACTTTGATAGACCACAGGGTAATACACTTTATACCTTAAGCGTTAAAACGGCGGGCGGTATGGCAATGTCAGGTCTTGATGTGTATGTATATACTGATGACAGTCTCAGTGATATGATTGATTACACCAAGACTAACGATGATGGCAAGGCAACATTTAATCTTGATGAAAGTGCCGATTATGCTATTGTTTTAACACCTGTACCAAAGGGTTACGCTGTTGAAGAAAGTTATAAATTTGATGGAACAAGTAAGGAAATTGTTCTTACATCTTCGCTTATTACTGATGAAGATATTTCTACTGCAACGCTAGGCCTTGGCGATGTAATGTATGACTTTACCGTTATGAAGCCTGATGGCACAGAAATCAAGCTTTCAGAAGTTTTAAAAAGCAAAAAACTTGTTGTGCTTAACTTTTGGTATACTACATGTAGCTGGTGTTTAGAAGAGTTTCCTTTGATGGATGAAATTTACAAAGATTATAAAGATGATGTAGAAATAATTGCTCTTAATCCGATGGAAGATAATAATGCAGTCGACGGTTTCCAAAAGCAGTATGGTTATACCTTCCCAATGGCGTCTTGTCCGTCTTCTTGGGCAAATACCTTTGGTGTTCAGGGTTATCCAACATCTGTATTTATTGACCAATACGGTCTTATATGTGTGTTAGAATCAGGTGCTATTACAAGTAAGCGTCCTTGGGTTTGTGCTTTTGACCACTTTACTGCTGATCCATATGAGCAAAAACTTTGCACAAACGGTATAGGTGACCTTGTAACACAAATTAAGCCAACGTATGAAATGCCTAAGTCTGAAGACATTGCGGCGGCAATTAATTCGGGTAATATAAATGTTACTTATCGTGCTGAAACCGAAGATGAAAATGCAGAATTTATTTGGCCGTTTATTCTTGGTGACAAGTCGGGGCGTTCTTGCATATATGCTTCAAATACCGGTATTGATAGTTCGTATGCTATTTTGTATGCCGATGTTGAGCTGAAGGCAGGTCAGGCTATTGGATTTGATTATCTTGTTTCTTCAGAACTTGGTTGCGATATAATGTATGTTATTGTAAACGATGAGGACATTTTCCAAATTTCTGGTGTATCGAGCCCAGAGACCTGGAAATCTTGTTACCCTTGTGTTGCAGATAAAGATGGTACATACGAACTTGCTCTTTGCTTTATGAAGGATGAAGACGGTTCCGATGGTGATGACACTGTATATATCGATAATATGCGCGTTGTAGAGCAGTCTCAAATTGATACTGCAACATATTTGCCTCGTTATGCTGCTACTGCCGATGAAGATGATAACTTTATCTATGTTGACGTTGTATACAATAAAAACGATGGATATTATCACGTAGGTAGCGAGAACGGACCATTGCTTCTTGCAGATCTTATGGGCTTTACACCCTTCAACGAAGAAGAGTCTGTACAGACAATTGTTACAAATGGCGACGCCGATAAGGGTAAGGTAAGTCTTTACGACAAGGTCGAAGAAGGCGGCTTGGGAATGGTGCAGTATTTTTCATATGCGTCTAACTCAAAAATAAATGGCGTATGTACTGTTAATAAGGAACTTGCTGATATGCTTAAGCAGGTTGCCGATGTTGCAGGCTTTGAAGATAATGAAAATGAATGGTTAAAGATGTGTAAGTATTATCAGGCATACGGTAATGGCGCATCTCAGCTCGAAGACCCAATTAAAGGTTTGGCAACATTTAGTGCTTTGACAGTAACCGTCGGAAAAAATGTTCCAAGTAACAATTTCTATTATGATCGCGCAATAATTCCAAGAGGTATGTTTGCAAAGTTTGTTCCTACACAATCAGGCGTATATCGCTTTACTTCAAAGAGTGATTATCAAGATGGTATAGATGCTTGGATATTTGATAAAAGCGGCAAAATAATTTATACCTATGAGCACGATGAAAGAATGTATACTGATTCAAATAACTGTTCTATGGTATACTATATGGAGTCAGGTACACCGTACTATATCAATATGGCTTTCTGGGACGTATACGCTACAGGAACCATCAACTATGATGTTGAGTTTATAGGAGCTTCACACAAATTATTCCGTCTTGCAGCACCCGGCTATTTTACTTATGATACCGATGCTACCGGTAGTGCTATGTATGATATTATTACTGGAGGTATTAAACCCATACTCAAAGACGGTAAATATTATGACAGTGATGACGGTAGTTTGATTTATGCTGATTTTACTGGTCTTACAACCGTGTTTAGCAATTCAATTACACAAATGATTGAAATGGGTGGCTTTGACTTTAGCAAGTCTGAAACTGATGGTGAAATTATTTCCTATTTAAAACAAAACGGTAATGACGTAGAAAAAACCAAGGAATATCTCAAAAAGCTTTGGGGCGAAGATTATGATTCCAACGCTGAGATCTACCAATTAGACGATATCTTTGCAGGTCGTTACCACGGTGACGGTGAAGATTGCACTGAAGATATTAAAAAGTATTTAAGTAAGATTGATAAATCGGGAACCGAACTTGACGGCTGTGTTGTTGTTGACGAGGAACTAGCTGAGCTTTTACAACAACTTATGGATAAATACACATTTGAAGAGGTAGAGAATTCTTGGTTAAAGATTTGTTACTACTATGATTATCTTGGCGCAAATGACTAATTATTAACGAAAGTATGATAGTAATGAAAAATATAAAAAAATTTATTTCCTTTTTATTAATATGTGTTTTAACATTATCTATTTTTACCCTTGCTGCGTGTGGCAAGGGTGAAAGAGATTTTACTGTGAATTTAAAGGATGCTTTAGGTAATCCGTATACTTCCGGTATAGTTGTTAAATTTATGAAGGGTGGAAAGCAAGTGGCTATGCAGTCCTGCAATGAGAATGGTGCTGCAACAAAGTCGCTTACAAACGGCAAATATGACGTTGTTCTTAACTTTGCTGACGATAGTGTTCAGTATCATTATGATACCGATATTAAACTGACGTCACGTAAGAATGAGGTTGATGTAGTTTTGGCGTACAAGATTACTTCTGAGCCTGAAAAGCTTTATATAGGTTCTGATGAGATTGATGCGTATGCTGTAGGTGTTGGATGCACTTATGTTGAGTTGAAACAAAACAGCCGTAATTATTTCCTATTTACACCTACCGAGGCGGGCAATTATGAGTTTTCAATTCCCGAGGGTAAAAATGCAACCATAGGCTATTATGGCGCACCACATTATGTGCAAGAAAAATCTGCTGCGGAAGTAAAAGATAATAAATTTACCATTAATGTAAAGTCCGGTATGATTGGTACTAACGGTACCGGTACTTCAATTTTTGTCATTGGCGTTGACGCAGGCAAAAAGGCAAAGGATTGCGTCTTGGGCATTAATCGTCTAGGTGATCCAATAAAGACAATTGAGGATGAGCCTTGGACTATATATCAAAAAACCGTTGAATTGCAGGATTATAAATTGCCGGCAGGTCTTGAAATTAAAGAGTTTGATTTAACGGCTTCGACAGATACCTACAAAATGGTACTGAATGAGAATGATGGTTATTATCACCTTAAAGATAAAAACGGTCCGATTGTGCTTGTGCGTCTTGCAGAAGATAATGAGTATATTGCATGCTTTAAGACAATGCTTGACCGTTCAGGCGTAAATAAGTATTTCTTTGATGAAAATGAAAAATTCATTAAAAAAGAAAGCTATTCAGAATGTTTACTTGAATATATTGAGTATGTAGACGAGGATAAAGGAGTATATCCGCTTACAGAAGACCTTAAATACATTATACAACAACGTGGTGAGTACGTTGGTTGGTGGGATGTTGATAGTAGCAGTTATATGTTTAAGGATGCTGACGGCAACAATATGACCGATATAAATACCGATATAGCATGGTTGTTTATGTGCTGCTATGCCGAGTGATTGCCGTATGAATAGTGTTTTTAAAAAACTTTTTGCGCTTTTGCTTTGTATTTGCTTACTGTGTCTTACGGCTTGTGGTAATAATTCCGATTCGGCTCTTGTAAGCGGAGCAAACCTAAGTTCGAGCAATTATAATTTAGGCGATGCTATGGGTGACTATACTGTTACCGATGTAAGTGGTAATAGTTATACTTTTTCTGAGTTGTTAAAATCAAAAAAAGCAATAGTTCTTAACTTTTGGTTTATAAATTGTGGCCCTTGTCAGATGGAGTTTCCATATTTACAAAAGGCTTATGACACTTATAGCGATGATATTGCTGTAATTGCTATAAATCCAACAACTGATAAAGAAACAGATATTGAAAAATATGCTACTCAGAACGAGCTTTCTATTCCTCTTGTAAAAGGGGATGAGGCATGGATAACCGCATTTTCCTTACGAGGTTTTCCAACAACTGTTGTTATTGATCGTAATGGTTACATTGCTTTCAGCCATATGGGCGCAGTAACACAAGACGGTGTTTTTGAAAAGGTATTTGAAGCATTTACTTCTGAAAATTATAAACAGTCCACATACAGCAGTTTGAGCGATTTTTAATAAAATAATAAGGATGATAATTATGAAAAAACTTTTAGCACTTATTTTAGCTTTTGGTATGGTTTTGTGTCTTTGTGCTTGTGGTGCCGATAAAAATGGACCTACAGGTAACACCCCAATAGATAATCAAACACAAGACAAAAGCGAAACATCTTCGAAAGAGGAGACTACGCCAAAGTTTGAAGTTACCGTTACTGATGCTGATGGTAACGCAGTAAAGGGTGTTATGGTACAGCTTTGTAAAGATACTTGCATTCCTGCTATGACTGATGAAAATGGTGTAGCAACCTTTAATGCGGAAATTACTGATGAGCACAAGCTTTCGGTTATGTCTTGTCCGGAGGGATATGAATACACAGGCGAGGCTGAAATCTATCTTGAAGACGGTGACACATCTTACACACTCGAAATTACAAAAAAGTAGGCGAATTTAATGAATAATAAAAAAATTTTAGCACTTATACTTGCTGTTTTGATGATGCTTGCTACATTTGCCGGATGCCGCAAAGCAGGTAGTGACGATAGTGCACTTTCAAGCGTTAATTCTGATGTATCTATTAACTACAGTAACGTAGATATTGTTGAAGATAACAGTGAACCTGAATCGGTTGTTGATACAACCTCGGATATTGAAAGCATTCCAACAGTAAATAATAACAGTTCTTCTACTGAGAATACAGTTTCAGTAGAAGAACCAAATACAAACACAAATCCTGATGGTTTTGAAATATATGGTAGCGGTACTTCTGCTGATCCATATATCGATACGCCAAATGCTGACACACATACAGTAAAAACTTTAACAATTCCAGCGGGTAAATCTGTATTTTACAGTATTTATCGTGTTGGTGGCAGAATTCTTACCATAAATGACACAAACGCCTTTGTTGTATGTGATGGAACAAAGCATTCAGCGCAGGGCGGCAAGGTATCATTTAAGGTTGTAGATGCTCTTGCGAGTGATGCAGTTATGTTTGAAATTGGTAACACATCTTCTACTGATAAAAACTTTACAATTACTTTTGCCGATGAGCAGGGTAGTATGTCCAATCCAACTATACTTAAGAATGCCGGAAGTGAAGTTACGCTCAAGCTTGAAGACGGTGATGAAGTTGGTCATTTCTATAAGTACATAGCTGAACAAAATGGAACATTAAAGTTCTATTTGTTAAGCGATGCTACAAAGGGTATTTTACTTGCAACAAACAATCGCAATTCCGCACAAAGAAGCACTGAATCCTCTGAAGAGGGTGAGGTTAAAACCGATAGCACAGGAACCTATATTGAACTAGAGGTTGAAAAAGGCGATGAAATAATCATTAATGCCGGTATTAAACCAAACAAGCGCAATAAATATGTTGCAACAGAAATAAAATGGCTTGCTAAATATTAAAATTTAGGAGAAATCATGATGAAAAAAACATTTAAAGTAATTATCAGCGCAATTATTTGTATGGCGCTATTAATTGTCCCAATGTCTGTTATGGCTGAAGAAGGTATTGATTATAACGTTAATTATGAAACCAATATTACAGAAGGTACAAATAATTATGCGATTGATAGCACAGTACCATACACCGTATATATTTTTTATCCAACTGCTGTGGGTGACTATACATTTACGTCTGATGCAAAGATGGGAATTGTAAGTTATCTTGATATGTGGGTACAGTTTGAGCCAACAGATGAGATTGTAAATCTTAATGAAATTAAATGGACCTGTACTGATGTAAATCAGGCTATTATGATCGGTGTTAAGTCCGATCTGGCTGAGGTTGGTATTACTGTAACTTGGAGTGATCCTGCAGTCATAGAAATTCCTTGGACAGTTTATGATAACAAAAAGGCGCCAGAAAAATTTGAAATGCCTGATTTTGTTAATGTAGATGCCTTTGATGATGGATATGTTGATTTTGAAGACAGTTTGATTGATGATGCTGTCTTGGGCGATGATGGCTATTATCATCTTAATGAAAAAGACGGTCCTGTTTTGTTTGCAAATTTAAATGATTCAATTATGTCTTTATATACAATGGTAGGTTACGGTAAAATAGCTGCAATTTACTATGACGACGTTACCGGAGATGTAATTAAAAAGGTTGATTATACTAATTCGTTTAATGAATATTTATCGGCATTACCAACCGATGCAAACGGAGCAATTACTTCATATTATTATCCGCTCACAGCCGATTTAATCGAAATGTTTAAAGAGGTTGGAACTACACACGGTTGGTATAGCGGCGATGAAGCGTGGGTATATGCTTCGGAAGATGCATGGCTTTATGCTTGCTACTATGATGAGTCTGTAATATCTATGGACCCAAATGCGAGCGACAAAGATAATATCAACAATAATGATAAAGACGATACCACTACTGATGATACCACCAATAATGAAAACACAAGCAATAACAATGCAAGTGGTAATACCAACAATACAACAGGCAATACGCCCAACAACAATACAAATACCGACACAAGCAACAAAGCCCCTGCAACGGGTGACAATGCATTTGCTCTTGCTGTAGCAATGCTTTCTGCAGTAGCAGTTGTAGTTGGTTTAAAGTCTAAAAAATAATTTAACAAAAAATCTCACTGCGATTGCAGTGAGATTTTTTAATATTTGTTTTAATTGAATTTACCGTCATATATTGGCATATTCTTAATGTATTTGCCATCAATCGCGGGAACGTAATAGATTCCGTAGTGTTTAAGACCGTGACCGAATCGATTTTCAAGCTCGGGAAGTTCAATGTAAAATTTATAATAAGGCAAATATATTTTATCCATCCAATATACATTGCGGTAGATTAGTTCAACTTTTTTCACATTTTCTGCTTTCATTTCATAGCTTGATGGAACGCTTGATATAAAATTTTTATTTTCTAATAATTCTTCGGCTTTTTCTAAAGCAATAATTGGGTAGTCACCGATTTTTTCTGATAAATCGGGTTTATCAATTCTTATCATAGATAATGCGCTTTCCTTTTCGGAAAGAGAATAAAATGTAACTTTGTTAAAATTATAATTAATAATATCTTGAGTAATATCTCCACTTTCATCAAAAAATTCAATTGCATAATGCTGTTGATTGTATATATTATAGTCGCCGAGTGTTATATTAATTTTTGGTGATTTGAAATTAATAATATCACTGTATTCATTTTTTAAGTATTTTGCCGAAGCCAAAGTATCTTCATAGTTTGCAAAGTAAGAAAAATTATACTTTTGTGGAAGATGTATGACAGGTTCAAACTCTATTGTAGCGGTAAGCTCCGGCTCTACTCTAATTTGAAAATTTTTGGTTTTGACAAATAAATCGTCTTTATATATTCTTGGGTCGGTTGTAATTTCAAATTCATTTTCTTTAAGTCCCAAACGTTTTGCAACATCAAGAATTAATTGATTCATTTTTTCTTTATCAATATTTGTTATTTCATAACGCTCATTTAGATTAAGTGTGTTTCGATAAACAGGAAGAGTTTTTATATCACTATTGCTGTTCCAAGGATTAGAATTAACAAGTTCTGAAATGTCGTGGGCCATATATGCTTCAAAACCAGCATCACCAAAATTTTCAGATATTTCTAGTGTTGGCAGGTCATTTGCGTCAGGCTTAGGTTCGGGTGATATGGGTGTAATATCTATATCTGGCTTAGGTTGCGGGACTACAGTATTGTTATTTCTTAATTTTGGATATAAATGTACAGCTGATGCAGTTATCATAATTGCAAGACAAGCTGCTACGCAGGCTCGTGTGATACGTATAACCTTATACCTTTTATTTACGATTCGTTTATTTTCTGTTTGTTCGATTATTTCGTCATTAATTAGACCAATAGCAATGCTTAAATCCTCTTTATTCATACAAAAAATCCCTCGCTTTCCAAACGCTCTTTAAGCGATAATCTCGTTCGGTAAAGTGTACTTTTTACCTTTGTCTCACTAATTGAAAAATAGGCGGAGATAGTTTTAATTGAGTCAAAAAAATAGTATCTACACACGAAAATATTTCGTGACAATTCCGGTAGTGAATACAGAAATTCGTTTATTAATTTAGTAAGCAGTTTAAGTTCAACTGCTTGATGTGTCATTTTATTGTCAGTAACACATTCTTCAAGTTCGTATAGCGAAATTTCATATTGTGAACCTCCACGCTTTTTGCGCGTATGAGTTCTTAAAACATCAATAGAAATTTGTCTTGTTATTTTTGCAAGATACAGTTTTAAAATATTTGGTTTTTCAGGCGGCATAGTATTCCACGCTTTTAAATATGTATCGTTTACGCTTTCGTGACTGTATTCAATATCGTTTAAAATATTATAGGCAATAACTGTTAAATATTTTTCATATTTTTGTGATGTTTCTCGAATTGCAGATTCATCGCGTTTCCAATACAATTCCACTATCTTTTCATCAACCATAAAATCACCTCATATGTCTAAATTTTTATTGCCTTCATTTAATATAACGATAAAAAAACAGTTAGGTTGCACTTTAATGTAAATTATATATTTTTTTTAAAAATTAAGCAATAAAAATTAATGTATATATTTTGTACAGCTAAGTACGTTTTATAATTATTGTCACCACTTATGATATATCAATCAAAGAATATAAACGATTATATATATTGAATTATCTTTACTAAAAAACTTCAGGAGAATTTGTTGAATTATTTATTGCATTTTAAAAAAAATGTATTATAATTATTTTTGGGTGATAAAATGTACAAATATGAAACACATTTGCATACTTCTCCGGTTAGTCGTTGTGCGATCGCAAGTGTAGAGGAAACTTTAAAGTGTTATAAAGAATTGGGTTATGACGGAATCTTTATTACAAACCATTTTACTCCTGACATAGATCATAGTGAACGAACCTATGAAGAAAAGATAGATTTTTATTTTTCGGATTATGAAAAAGCATTAGAGTTAAGTGAAACTATTGGAATTAAGGTTTTTTGCGGTGTTGAAACTACTTATGGCGGTACCGATTTTTTGGTATACGGACTTGATAAAGAATGGTTCCTTAATCACCCCGAAATTATGGATATGAGGCAAAGCGATAAGCTTACATTTATGAGAGAAAATGGTGCACTTGTAATTCAGGCTCATCCTTTCCGTGATTCATGGTATATTGACCATATTAGACTTTTTCAAAAAAACACTGACGGCGTTGAAATAATGAACGCTAATAGACCAGACGAGGAAAATGATTTTGCAAAAATGTATTGTGAACATTATGGACTTATTAAATTTGCAGGCTCAGATAATCATTCAGCTTCAAAACAAAAGAAACTATTTGGAGTATGTTTTGATGAACCCATCTATAGTGTCGAAGATTTTATAAAAAAATCTAAAAAAGGCAAAGCAGAAGTTTTTGCGTTTATAAATGAGTAACAACCGGCTTACCATTGAGTAAGACAAAATTAAAAGAAGCACGAAATCGTGCTTCTTTTTTTGTTTTTTCTAATTGTAATGTGTATATGGCATAGGCTTTTGTTTAATTATGTCTAATTTAAAATTTTATCAACAGCGCCTTTTAAATCTTCGTAATGCAATGCTTTTACAAAAATCTCTTGTATAACACCGCTTTCATCGATTATTACTGTATATGGATATGCGCCGCTACCACCAAGATTTAGATAATATTTACCGTTAGATGTGTCATTTTCGTCGGGGATATCGTTAGCAAAAATTATACTGCTTTCGGGATAATGATTTTTAACATACTCTGGGGATGTTTCTTTGCTTGCGCTTGAGTGAATTGCCACAACGGTTACATTATCTTTGTACTCATTGGCAATTTGGTCAAAATAGGGTAACTCTTTAACGCATGGTGTACACCAAGTGCCCCAGAAGTTTATTATTGTAATTTTACCTGTATTAGCGGGATTTATTGTTTTGTCACTAACGCCATCGGGTGTAACAATTGGTAGTTCTGCGCCATAACACATATCACCAATAGCTGTTCCATATTCAATTTTACTGCTGCTTTCATTCCAATAAAAAGCAATTGAACCTACAAGTAATGCAACAAGTAATACGGCCGATATAATCCTAGTAACTAGTTTAATATTTTTGTGTTTGGTCTCATTGTTAACATTGTCTTTTGCCTTAAAGCATTTCCAACGTATTGCATTTGTTGGGCAAACACTTATACACTCACCGCAGTTTATACATTCAGCATCACCAACGCTTTTAATATCCAGCTTGCATTTGCTCGCACACAAACCACAGTTGGTGCATTTGTGATTATCAACCGTTACACCAAAGACCGATATCTTATTAAACAGCCCATATAAAGCACCAAGCGGGCATATAAAACGGCAGAACATTCTAAAGATAAAAATACTTGCTACTATAATACTAACGAGAAGTAAAAATTTCCAAGTAAATATGGGACCTAACATAGAAAAATAGCTGTCGTTTACCTTGTTAGCCAGCAGTGATATTCCTCCTTCAAGTGTACCTGCGGGACATATGTATTTACAAAAAGCAGGGAAGGGCATATCGCGAAAAGCGTAACAAATCGGGACAACAAAAACAAAGAATATAAGTATTATGTATTTAAGATACGATAAAATTTTAGTTAAGCGACTTTTTCTAAGCTTTGGTGTTTTTATTTTGTAAAGCAACTCTTGTATGAGTCCAAACGGACAAGCCCAACCACAAATTAAACGACCGAACATTATGCAGTAAAGAAGCAGTATTCCACCTACGTAAAAGATGGTGCTTTTGTCAGCACTAAAGGAGCCTTGTAAAGAGCCTAATGGACAAGCACCTACAGCACCGGGACAGGAGTAACAGTTAAGGCCGGGAACACATGCAATTTTTGTATTACCTTGATAAATGCTTCCCTTTACAAAGCCTTTAACATTTGCGTTAAATAAAAGCGCTGTATAAAGCTGAATTATTTTGCGACGGGTGGGTTTTAATGATTTTATTTTACTTATAAATTTATTCATAAATTTCCACCCCTTAACCTAGTCCAATACATTCGGTACATATGTTGACTGCCTTGGTAAGCACATCGGCAAATCCGCCGATTAATGCGCCAAATATTATGGCAGAAATAGCTACGACAATAATTATAATTTTAATAATAAAAACTTTTTTGCTATCAAGTTTTGATTCGTTTTTTTGATTGAAATTTTTAGGTTTATAAAATTTTGATTTGCTTTTATCATTTATAAAAAAACTGCCTGTTGTGAGTATAACGCACACAAAAACCGGAATCATTATTTTTGAAAAAGTGTACGTCACAATTTCACGTGAATAGCCGCTGCCTGAAAAGTAGATATATAGGCTACCGCATATTAAGCAGATACCTGCAACCGCAATAGAAACGCTTAAAAGGATTTTATATATAAATTTAAAACTAGTTTTATTTTGATTTGTCATATTCGTGACCTCGTGTTTTTTTATTTATGATATTATAACATATTTATATATAAAAGTAAATCTAAATTAAATCTAAAAAAATGTAATATTATTCTTGCTTTTTTTCGCTAAATAAGGTAAAATAAATTGAATATGTATGTTTATAATGTACAATTATGCCATAAAGGGAGTTTTGTTTAAATATGAAATTTTTGGGAATGAAGAAACACATAAAGCGAATTGCCGCTGCGGCACTTGCAGCAGTAATAACTTTAGGTTCTTTACCGCTGTCGCGAGTTTATGCTACGCAGGGTAATACTGATAAACCCGATATTCAAAAGATTGATAATATTGCATTGGATTATTCAAAGTACTTTGATAATTCGGTTGTATTTAAATTACCTGAAACTATAAAGGAAGACGATGAAATTTCGGTAATTATTACAACTGGTGATAAAGCTGTAATTGACGTATATGAAGGTTCTGATAAAACAATGAGTTTATCAGATTTTGCTTTAAAGAGTAACTACGTTAAAGTGGCAAAGCAAAATCTTGCCAAAAATAAAGCGGATGTTTTAGCGGCGCTTGACCAAAATAATATTGCATACAAAACAGGCGAGGAGTATTCGACAATACTTAACGGCTTTGAACTTGTTATTAAAGCGCGTGATTTTGAAAGCACCTGTAAGTCATTAGGCGAAGGTATGAGTATAATAGTTGGTGAGGAATACAACACCTGCGAAACACAGTTGGTTGAGAATGCTGTTGATGTTTTTGATACAGGTATTTTTGACAGCTCTGATAGTGGCTATGACGGCAGTGGTATGGTTGTAGCAGTGCTAGATACTGGTATCGACTCTAACCATACTGCATTTTCTACCGATAACTTCACAAGCAAAAAACTGGGCCTTACATACGATGATGTAAAAGCTGTTATTAAAGATACTGTGGCTGCTGAGCAGTTAGACGGTCTTACCGTTGACGATGTTTATATCAATGAAAAGATTCCTTATAACTTTGACTATGCGGATGTAGACTCTGACGCATATTCAACACACAATAACCATGGCACACACGTATCAGGTGTAATAGTGGGTAACGATGATACAATCCGTGGTGTAGCGCCAAATGCACAGCTTGTATCTATGAAAATATTTTCTGATGTTATGGATACTGCTCGTACAGCTTGGATTCTTGCAGCGCTTGAAGACTGTATTGTACTCGGTGTCGACGTTATCAATATGTCAATCGGTACTGCGTGCGGCTTTAGCCGTGAAAGTGACGAAGAGGCTGTTGACGGTATTTATGACAAGCTTCGCGAGTCTGGTATATGTATGGTTGTTGCGGCTTCTAACAGCTATAACTCTGCATACAGTTCTGAAAAGAACGGTAACTTAGGCCTTACCTCTAATCCGGATACTGGTACTGTAGGCTCACCCTCTACTTATGATGGTGTTATGTCGGTTGCATCTATTGCCGGCGCTGAAACACCCTACATTGAGTATGACGGTAAAATAATTTACTTTGTTGAAACAACAAATGGTGCAGCAGAAGAAAACAATTTTTACGATACTTTACTTGGTGATAAAAAGTCAAAGAAATTTGAATATGTCGTTATTCCGGGTGTTGGCCGTAGCGCTGACTATACCGGTGTAAACGTAAAGGGTAAAATTGCTCTTGTTCGTCGTGGTTCAAATACTTTTGAAGAAAAGGCAATGATTGCTCAAGAGCAAGACGCTGCGGGTATTATTATTTACAATAATGTGTCAGGTGACATTAAAATGAATGTCGGCGATGCAACACTTGCAGTTTGTTCTATTTCGCAGGATGACGGTGAAATGCTCGCTGCAAAAAAAGGCGGCACACTTAAAATAAGCCGTAAGCAGACTTCAGGTCCTTTTATTTCTGACTTTTCATCTTGGGGACCTACACCTGATCTTAAAATAAAGCCTGAAATTACTGCACACGGTGGTAGTATTCTATCTTCTATTACGGGTGGTAGCTATGACCGTCTTTCAGGTACATCAATGGCTTGTCCAAACTACGCAGGTGTTGTTGTACTATTACGCCAATACGTTGTAGAAAATTACCCCGAAATTGCAGATGATAACAATGCGGTTAATACTATGGTTAATTGCCTTCTTATGTCAACTGCAGATATTGCTCTTGGTAAAAACGGTCTTCCGTATTCGGTAAGAAAACAGGGCGCAGGTCTTGCAAATCTAACAAATTCTATTAAATCTCCTGCTTATATTACAGTTAAAGATAAAGAAGGTAATGTTACAGATAAAGCTAAGCTTGAGCTTGGTGACGACCCCAAAAAATCGGGTGAATATACAATGACCTTTTCTATCAATAATACAGCTAAGCATGCAGTGTCATATAAGCTGGGCGCTTATGTTTTAACAGAAGGCGTTAGCGAAACAAAAACTGCTGCCGGTGAAACTACAGTGACCGAGGAAGCCTATCTTTTAGATGGTGCTAAATTTGAGGTTGTATCGGTTGAGGGTGGACGCAAAAGCGGAGATAAGGTTCGTGTTAAAAAGAATTCCGAAGCAACTGTTACAGTTAAAGTAACATTAAGTGATGAAGATAAAGAATATCTTGACAAATCTTTTGCTAACGGTATGTATGTTGAAGGCTTTGTCACTTTAGAAGCGAAGTCAGGTACAAAGGTTGACCTTAATGTTCCATATCTTGCTTTTTATGGTGACTGGACTAAAGCACCTCTTTTTGACCTTACATACTATGATACTAATGCAGACGAACTTGACGACGGTATTGATGAAGAAGATAAGGTTAAGGCCGATGCATACGCTACACGACCTGTTGGTGGTGTTAGTGATGACTATGTAAGTTATCTTGGTTCTTACTATTTCTTGCAAGACCCTGACGATATGGTTATTTCTGCAAATGAGAATTATGTTGCTCTTTCAAATCAGGTTGGCACAATTCATTCGCTTCGCTTTGTGTGGGCAGGTCTATTGCGAAATGCCGCAAAAATTGATATAACCATTACTGATGATACAACCGGTGATGTTGTGTTTGAACGCACCGAGAACGATGTTCGTAAGTCATATAGTGATGGCGGCGCATCTATTTATCCCGCAAATGTAAAGATTGAATTTGACACCACCGAATACAATCTTGAAAACAACAGTGAATATACCGTAAAACTTGTAGGTTACCTTGATTACGGTGATGGTGGACTTAAGACAAATGAAAACAACGTTTTTGAATTTCCGCTTGTAGCCGACTTTGAGGCGCCAACCGTTACTGATGTTGAATATCGTTATGAATACGATAAAACATTAAAGAAAAACCGCTTGTACGCCGATGTAATGATTTACGACAATCATTATGCAATGTGCTCACAAATCGGTTACGTTACTGAAGAAGCTGATGATGACGGAAATGTTGGTCCTGCTATGAAAACACTTGAGCAGTATATGACTCCTGTTTATTCAGAGCGTAACAGCACAACTAAGGTGACATTTGAACTTACTGATTACATTTATACCATCAAGAATAATGCTACTACTAAAAATACGTTTATAATAAATGCGTATGACTATGCGTTAAACTATGCGACTTATGAGTTGGCTCTTCCTGATGACTTTACAGATTTTTATTTTGAAGGTCTTGAGGACGGTCTTACCCTTAGCCCAAATGAAGTATATACACTTTCTCCGGTTATAACACCCGACAGCGAATGGGCAGAGCTGCTTGAATATTCATCATCAAAACCAAGTGTTGTTCGTGTTGTTAACAATAAGCTTGTTGCTGTTAACAGTGGTAGTGCCATCATTAAGGCTCAGGATCCAACCAACAGTAAGAGTGTTACGTTTAACGTTACAGTACTTAGCAAAGGCGACGACGGCTATCGCAGATACGATAAGCCTGTTGCTGATGTATTTACACTTGACGGTTTTAATACACAAAAGGCTTATTATATTCTTGAAAACGAAGATAAAAAGCTAGGCGATACAGGAAGCACAAATTTCTTTGAAGGAAAGTACAAGCTTGAAATGTATCCTTCTGAGTCGGTATTGCTTAATTTGTCGCTCGATTCCTTCTTTAAAAACGATACTACCGTATCTTTTGAAAGCAGTAATGAAAGTATTGTAAAGGTAGATAAATCAGGTGTTGTAACAGCGCAGGGAGAGGGATTTGCCTCTATTACCGTTAAAGTGCTACTTGATGATAAGAGTACTTATTATTCCGAAACAGTTAATGTTGAGGTAAAGGATCCGTTTGTAACAACGGGTGCTATGCTTTCGCACTACTACGGTAACGGCGGCCTTGTAACTATACCAGAGGATTTATCTCTTACACAGATTGGTCAGTTTGCATTTTCTAACTTCGAGTACATAATGAAAACCGAAGAGGAGCTTGCATTTGACGATGCCGAAACTTCAAAGGCATGGTTTATTGGTGATAATACGATTACAAAGGTTGTAATACCTGAGGGTGTTGAAAGTATTGCAAATTATGCTTTTGCAAACCTTACTGCACTTGAAGAGGTTGTATTACCCTCAACACTTGAGTCGATTGATTACGGTGCATTCTATGGCTGTACTGCGCTTCAAAAGATTACATTCAGCGGTGAAAATAATTTAAAAATTATTAACCAAAACGCATTTGAAAATTGCGATTTACGTGACACACTAAAACTTCCTGCTGCTTGTGTAATTTCTGACTATGCATTTGCAGGCAACCAAAAGCTTAAGGGCATTGAGCTTGGTGAAAACCTATACTCATTGGGCCAGTATGCATTTGCAGGCTGTAAAAAACTTAAGGATGTTAAAATCGACGCTAAGAAGGTTAAATACGGTGCCTATGCATTCACAGGTTGTGAATCGCTAAAAGAGTTTTATGTTAATTCTTCTGTTCTGCCAGAGGGTATGTTCTACGAATGTGATGATATGAAAAAGGTTACTATCGGTGCCGATGTTAACGATATTGGCGTATTCGCATTCAGAGATACCAAAATTTCGGAATTTGAAATTGAAAAGGGTAACAAGAACTATAAAACCGGTACAAAGAATTACATACTTTCGGCAGACAGTAAAACACTTGTTGCCGTTTCACCGCTTGTCGAGGGTGAATTCACCTATGAAAATATTGACGGTAAAAAGGTTAACGAAATAGCAAAGGGTGCATTTTCACACAACCAAAAAATAACATCAATTGTTATGGATAAAGTTACTTCGGTTGGTGAGTATGGTCTTGCTTCTAATAAGAGCCTTGTAAATGTTTCTTTAGGCGAACTAAAAGAAATAGGTGATTATGCGTTCTTTGAAGCTGCAATTACCACAATGCCTGCTTTTGATAAAAAGGTAAAGATTGGTAAATACGCATTTTCATTTACAAAACTTACATCGGTTACAATTCCTGATAAGATGGAAGTTGCCGAGGGTACCTTTAGCGAGTGTGTAGACCTTGCTACAGTTATTATCGGCGACGATGTTAAAATTGGTAAATACGCCTTTAGTATGGATAAAGATCAGGCGTTTAAGGTCCAGATGGAGATGGACGGCGATAAAAAGCTGTTTAAATATGTGTTCTCTTCACCACTTACATCACTTACTATAGGTAAAAATGCAGAAATAGGTGAAAATGCATTTTCTAATGCGGCAAGTCTTGAGACGGTTACCTTAGGTGAAGGCGCCAAACTTGAAAAGATGGCATTTTATAACACTTCGAGCCTTAAGAACATTGACTTGTCCAAGGTTGAAGAAATTGGCGATTACGCAATTTCAGGTGACGTATATTACGCATGTCTTGATGAAAATATGACAGTAGCTGCTGTTAATTCAGAAGGTTTCTATTATTACACCTATCACGGTCCACAAATAGAAAATGCTGACATTTCATCTGCTAAAACACTTGGTGAGTATGCGTTCTCATACTGTCGCAAGCTGGTAGATGTTAAATTAAGTGATGATATTGAAGAAATAAAACAATACACCTTTGCAGGTTGTGAATCACTTAAAAACATTAATCTTGGCAAGGTTGAAACAATAGGTGAGTATGCATTTATGGAATGTGGACTCGAAAGCCTTGATGCTTCAGCAACCGAAAACATAGGTAAGTATGCATTTGTCTCTAACCGTTTGCTTAACACCTTAAAATTATGTAAGAAGACAGTCGAGATAGGTGAGGGTGCGTTCTCTTATTGCGATCCTTTAAGCTCTGTTGAAAATCTTAATTGTGTAGAAAATATCGGTGATTATGCGTTTGCATACACAGCTATTACTTCTGCTGATCTTACCTCTGCTGTAAAAATTGGTAGAAATGTATTTATAAAAGAAACTCTTACACCATTTACGGTTATACTTGGCGATGAAATTGAAAAGATTGCTGATAATCCGTTTGCAATGTGTAAGGTGGAACCATTCAGTACTACCGAAACACAAAAGGTTAACGGTAAGGAAAAGGAAGTAACTGTATACGACTTTGAAATTAGTGATACAGTATTTGTAATCGACGGTTCGCTTTACTGTATGAATGAAAAGGGTATGGAGCTTATCACTTATGCCGGAGTAGAAAAAGAAGATGTAATTGTTGCTGATGATACAGTTCGAATTACAGCATATGCATTTGCCGGAAGTGATGCCGTTCGCGTTAAGATGCCTTTTACAACTACGGCGATTGGTCACAAGGCATTCTTCGATTGCAACTCGCTTGATATGGTTACGTTTGGCAGTTATAATGTTCCAAACTTTGAAGAAGAATTTGACCCGGCTTATTACGGCAGCTTTGAAAATATTCCTGGTTCGGGCGACTTTGGTACATATACCGATTATGATGGTAACGAGATTGCTATAAACGGACTTGGTATTATTCCGTTCTTTATGTGGAATGCAACAGGTGAAATGTATTCTAACGTATTCTATGGCGCAACATTTGTTGATTATGTAGGTAAGGTTGAAGATAAACTTACAATGGTGCGTCCGGTAAATGGCGTAGGATATGATTCGTTTATTTGCAGCCAGTATTTCGATTTAACAATCGATGGTCCTGCAGCACCAAATGATGTAGCTGTTGATGCTATTAATGCAATCAAGGCAATTCCTGAAAGGGTAACCTATGAAGATAAGGCGTTGGTTGATAGTGCGAGGGCTGCTTACGGTAAGGTTGCTACTCTTGAGCAGCAAGCACTTGTAACAAACTATTCTGACCTTGTTTCTGCTGAACAGCGTATTAAAGCTCTCGACCCTGATGCACAGAAAAATGACAATACAAATACCGACGATGCTAAAAAATCTAACACAGGTGTTTGGATTTGGATTGTTGCGATTCTTGCTTTAGTAATTGTTGCAGCTGTACTACTTATAAAAAAATTCAAGGAGCCAATTGCCAAATTTACAAAGCCAATTGCGGATAAGGTTTCGGCGTTTGCTGCGCCTGTAATTCAAAAAATTGCAAAGGTTTGTAAGCCTGTTTGGGATAAGGTATCTATATTTGCTAAACCAATAATTACAAAAATTACTGCATTTTGTGGTCCCGTTTTTGAAAAAATAGGTAACTTCTTAAAACCTGTATTCACTAAAATCGGCGCGGCTATTAAGGCGGCTGCTTTGTGGATTGCCACTCTTGCTGTAAAGGTGTTTGGCATTTGCAAGACCTGGATTATTAAGGCTTATACTAAAGTAAAACCTTTTGTAGTAAAGTGGGCAAAAATTATTATTGAAAAAATTGTTATGGTTTCAAAGTTTGTTTGTAACAAGGCAGTAGAGCTTGCAAAGCTTATCGCAGCAAAGGTGAGTAGCGCAATCAAAAATGCCAAGGCAAAAAAACAACAATCACAAAACGAGGAGGAAGCACAACAAGATGAAGAAAATTAAATATTTATCATTTATTTTACTTGCAACCTCAATTGTTTTTTTGCTTGCAGGTTGTACTGAAACAGCTACTCCATATGAAACAAATAATAAAGATGGATATTCCGTTAGCGTCAAATTTGACGCTAACGGCGGAACCTTTACAACAAATACTTCTGTAATTGTTGATTCATTTAATGTTGATGATAAGTCACAGGTAGCCCTTATTGCACCTGATGACTCACGTCGTAGTAACGATGCATTCAAAGCCACAAAGAATGGCCATTTCCTTGCGGGATGGTATAGGGAATGTATCGAAACCACCGATGAAAGCGGCAAAAAAATATACAGTTATTCAGGTAAGTGGGATTTTGAAAACGATGTTTTAAAAGTTGATAAAGATAAGACTTATTCGGCTGATACACCCGCACTTACTCTTTATGCGGCGTGGATACCACTTTTTGAAATAGAGTTTTATTCACTTGAATCGGGCGATTTAGTTGACACGTTAAAGTATAATCCTACCGATGCAAAGGCAATCGAAATTCCTGCTTGGGATGAAGAAACCGGTGCTATAGAAATGTACGATTTTCCTAAACGTGAAGGATATACCTTTAATAAAGCTTTTTATGATGCCGAAGGTACAAACGAGCTTACAGGCGAAACACTTACACACCCAGGTTCTGTAAACGAGGAAAACGCTACCGCTACCGATCCAATTTTAAAACTTTATGTTGATTGGCACGAGGGTGAGTGGTATCGCATTTACAATGTTGACCAGTTTAAAGAAAGTGCTAGTTTAACCGGTAATTACGAGCTTTTTGCTGATCTTGATTTTAATGATGAGATTTGGCCTACAACCTTTGTTTACGGCAATTTTAGTGGTGTGATAAAGGGTAATGGTCATACAATCAGAAATGTTAACGTTACACAAACGAATAACTCTAAGGTTAATGCAGGTTTATTTGGTTATATTACCGATACAGCTAATATATCCGATGTTAATTTTGAAAATATAACCTTTACTATTAAGGCAGGTACCCGTAAGGTAGGTACAAGTTTTGGCTTGTTTGCCGGTACTATTTCTGACAAGGCCATAATTAGTGGAGTTAATATTTTAAACGGCCATTTACAAATTGATTCATCCTGTTACTTTGCAGTAGATGATTATTCGATAGGTCTTGTTTGCGGTATGGGCGATGCTTCAAAGCTCTCAACGGCTCAAATTGACTGTACTGCGGTGGGCGATAGTCCCGAGATTGTTAAAATTACTGAAAACGGTAATGCTGTTACAGTTGATTTTGAAAAGTAAAAATTTTATTTTAATATAAAGGAGCGCGACATTTTATGAAAAAAAGAATTATTTCACTTTTGTTATGCCTTACATTGTGCGTAGGTATGCTGTCTTCACTTGCGGGCTGTGGTGTAGGTGGCGCAGATGCTTTGGTAATTATGACAGAGCAGTTAGACGGTTTGTTTAATCCGTTTTTCTATACATCTGCACCCGATGGTACAATTGTTGGTATGACACAAATTGGTATGTTAGGTTCAAAGTATGTTGACGGCGAGGTTGCTGTTGCGTATGGTGATGATGAGGCTGTCGTTACCAAGGATTATGAAATTGTAGAAAACGATGACGATACTGTTACATACAATTTTGTACTTAAAAACGGTATAAAGTTCTCTGATGGTCATCCACTTACTATGGAAGATGTTCTTTTTAACTATTATGTATATCTTGACCCTGTATACACAGGCTCTAATACACTTTATTCAACTGATATTTTGGGTCTTTCTGAATATCGCACACAGACAGTTGGTTCTGCTTCTGACGATAGCGACGACCTTATTTCATCTCAATCTTCTTCACGTGCAGCAGCACGTCTTAATGAGCTTATTAACCTTTTCAATGCTGAAAAGGACAGTTCTTCTACAAATGAAGTAAGCTATGACGCTATGAAGAAAGCCATAGGTGCATATACAGTAAGTAGTGGTTATCAGTCTGCTATATCAAATAATGCTGACGATGTTACCAATAAGAATCTTTTAGAAGATTATGAATATGCTCTTAAACTTTTTAAGGAAGAACTTGAAGACGACTATCTTGGTGCACAAGAATCATTTGTTGATGAGCCGTATAAATCATATGAAGAATTTAAAGATGATATATTCTGCTTTATGTATACAGAAGGTTATGTAGAGGTTGAATATGAAGAGGGTGAGGACGGCAAAATTGACCGTACTAAGATAAAGAAATTAACACCTGCTTATCCTGATTCTATAAAATCAAAAGAAGATGCTATTGACTATATCTACAACGATAAGATTGCTAGAGAATTAGATATTATTCTTATGTACTGGGGTACAGCAAACACCCTCAGCACCGAATTTGCTGCAAAAGCAAAGGAAGTTATTCTTCACGAAAACGTTTCAGACGATGGTACATTAGCGGTAGAAAACATCAGTGGTATTGTATCACTTGGCCACACCGATATGGCTGGTGAAAAGATTAAGATTAATGGCACTGAGTACAAGATTGCTTCTGCACACAACGATGATGGTACCGTTAAAAACGCTGATGAATATGATGTTCTTTCTATTACTATTGATGGTATAGATCCAAAGGCTATCTGGAACTTTGCTATAACAATTGCTCCACAGCATTATTATGGTGAGGGTAGTAGTGTTGATGTTGATATCGAGAATAACAAGTTTGGCGTTGAATTTGCAAGCTTTGATTTTATGACCGATATTATTCAGTCTACAAGAAACATTAAAATTCCAATGGGTGCAGGCTCATACAAGGCAACAAACACCAAAAATAAGGATAACCCATCAGAGAGTGAATTTTACATTAATAACGTTGTATATTTCAAGGCAAACGAAAACTTTAACACAGTAGGCGAAGGCATTAATAATGCTAAAATTGAAAAAATTCGCTATCAGGTTGTAAGCTCACAAAACGCTATTGCAGCTTTGCAAGAGGGTAACGTTCATTACATTTCACCTTCTCTTACAACCGATAACTATGAAAAGCTTGAGTCACTTTCAAAGAAGGGTATGGTAACCCTTAGTACTGATCAGCTGGGTTACGGTTACGTTGGTATCAACTCTGCAAAAGTAAATGATATTAACCTTCGTAAAGCAATTATGTGTGCTATGAATACTTCTCTCGCTCTTGACTATTATCGTGCAGGTACTGCTTCACAAATCTTCTGGCCAATGTCAAAGGTTAGCTGGGCATATCCAAAGGGTGACGCTGCCGAGGATAACGGATTTGATTATCCACCACTTGGCACATGGAGCAAAGAAATTGCTATTGCAAACGTTGAAAAATATATGCAAGAAGCAGGTGTTAGCGCAGGCGACAGCGAGCTTACAGTTAAGTTTACAATTGCAGGCTCAAGTCTACAGGATCACCCAACATATAAAGTTTTCCGTGATGCTGCTGCATTGCTTAATGATTTGGGTTGGAATGTTGAGGTAGTTTGTGATACACAGGCCCTTACCAAAATAAATACTGGCGCACTCGAAGTTTGGGCAGCTGCTTGGTCTTCTGCTCTTGACCCTGACCTTTATCAAGTTTATCATAAGGATTCATCAGCTACAAGTACACTTGCATGGGGTTACAATTATCTTAAAACAAGCGGTACTGCCGAAGAATTAGATATTCTTGACGAGCTTAGTGAGCTTATTGATGAGGCGCGCGAAACTAATGATCAAGAAGAACGTTCAGAGCTTTATCAAGAGGCTATGGAACAAATTCTTGACTTGGCTATCGAACTTCCTGTTTATCAAAGAAAAGTGCTTTATGCATACAACTCAAAGGTTATAAGCAGTGACAGTTTGCCTGCAGAAAAGGATATGAATCCTTACTCTTCACCACTTGATAGAATTTGGGAAGTTGAATTTGCTAAATAATTTGGAGTAACTACTAATGTTTAAATATATTTTAAAAAGATTAGTAATGTCCGTATTTATTTTGCTTGGCGTTTCAATGATTATTTACTTTCTTATCCGGTTGATGCCTGTTGATTTTATCCAAGATAAAATCAACGCTATCAATCAGGGTGGTGCTACTGTTAGTGAAGAAACAGTAAACGCTATGTACGAAATGTACGGACTTGGAGATAACAGTCTTTGGGGCATATTAAAAGGATACTTTAGTTGGCTTGGTGCGCTTGCACGTTTTGATTTAGGAACCAGCTTTGTATATGGTATTCCTGTTGCTGACGTTATTTTTGAGCATATGGGGATCTCTTTTGCTATTGCTTTAATTGCAACTGTTTTTGAATTTTTAATTGCTATACCTCTTGGTATTACAGCCGCTACACACCAGTACAGTTTCCGCGATTATTTGGTTACTGTGCTTGTAATGATAGGTATATCATTGCCGTCCTTTTTCTTTGGACAGATGCTTAAGGATTTGTTTGCATTAAAACTTGGTTGGTTTCCGGCGGCAGGTCTTGTAAATGCAACTGCTTCATATACAGGAATAGAGTTACTGCTTGACTATGCAAGACATATGTTTATACCTATTCTTACAATAGTAATTCTTAGCATAGGTGCCAGAATGAGAATGACTCGTACAAATATGCTTGAGGTAATGAACTCTGACTACATACGCACAGCGCGAGCAAAAGGTTTTAGTGAAAAGGTAGTAATTAACAAACATGCTTTTCGTAATACTCTTATTCCACTTGTAACTTCTCTTGCAGGTTTGTTGCCATCACTGTTTTCAGGTGCCATCATTACCGAGCAGGTGTTTGACCTACCTGGTATTGGTAATATAGCTCTTGATGCTATGAATCGTGGCGATATTCCGTTTATAATGGGTTATAATATGTTCTTGGCTCTACTAAGCGTAATCGGTGTATTACTTGCTGACTTGATGTATGGCATTGTTGACCCTCGCGTTAAACTTGAGTAAGGAGGCACATTATGGAAGAAAATAATAAAAATTTAACTCCCGAAACAGAAGAAGTGCCTCACGAAAAAACAGTTAGACTTATGTCACCAACCAGAATGGTGGTTCGTAGATTTTTCCGTTCAAAATTAAGCATTGTTGGTCTTATAATGGTTGTAAGTTTATTTTTGTTTAGCTTTGTGGGTCCTTTGGTTTATACCGAGTGGGGAGAAATAGAGCTTGATGAAAGCGGTAAAACTGAGTATTCCATATCCGAAACTATATATACAGTAAATGGCGAGGAATATACTATTCGTCAAACTACCGAAAAATCACTTAAAGACAACTTCTTGGCACCTCCATCAAGAGAACATATTTTAGGTACCGACAATGAGGGCTATGATATTTTTGTTCGTCTTATGTATGGTGGTAGAATATCGCTGATAGTTAGCTTTATTGCCGTATTTTTAATTACAATTTTAGGTGTTATTTTAGGCGGTATTGCTGGATATTTTGGCGGCGCTATTGATAATATTATAATGCGACTTTGTGATATTTTAATATGCCTGCCGGGTGTTCCGATTTTGCTTATTATTAGTACAATTCTTGACGCTTCGGGTATAGATGCAAAATACCGTATTTATTTGCTTATGATATATCTTACATTTATTTCATGGCCGGGTACCGCTCGACTTGTTCGTGGACAAATACTTTCTCTTCGTGAACAAGAATATATGGTTGCGGCCGAGGCAATGGGTTATTCTACCTCGCGTAAAATCTTTAAGCATTTGGTACCAAATGTTATGCCACAGCTTATTGTTCAAATGAGCCTGAGCCTTGGTAGTATGATTCTTTATGAGGCAACCCTTTCTTACCTTAATCTAGGTGTTAAGGCGCCATATGCCGCGTGGGGTACAATGATTAACATAATATCCACAAATCAAGATATACTGCAAAATCACCTTAACGTATGGGTTCCTGCCGGTATATGCATTGTTATTGCGGTTCTTGGATTTAACTTTATTGGTGACGGCTTGCGCGATGCGCTTGACCCGAAGGCAAGGAGGTAGTTGATATGGCAAAGACTAACAAAAACTACCTTTCAGGTAAAGAAATCCGTGCAATAACACGTGAGAACAAAAAGGTTATGAAACGCCTTGAGGCATATAAGTATCGCAAGGCTGATGAGTCTGAGTATCTAACTCAGATGAAGGATGATAACAATATACTGGAAATAGATGAGCTTAATACATATTTCTTTACAGAGCAAGGTGTTGTAAAAGCTGTAAACGGTGTATCGTTTGATGTTCCACAAAATGCTACTGTTGGTGTTGTTGGAGAGTCCGGATGCGGTAAGTCGGTTACAAGTATGTCGGTTATGCGTCTTTTACAAGGACCTACAGGTCAAATTTATTCGGGTGAAATTCGTTTTAAATCTAAGGATAAAAGTGGCGATGAGAAGATATTTGACATAGCAAAAATGCCGATTGCCGATATTCATAAAATTAGAGGCAATCAAATTGCTATGATTTTCCAAGAGCCAATGACATCGCTTAATCCTGTATTTACCATTGGTCAACAGCTTGATGAGGTTACCTTTATTCACAATCCTGCAGCTAGCAAAGAGGATGCAAAGGCAAAATCGATTGAGATGCTAAATCTTGTAGGTATTGCTATGCCTGAACGTGTTTACAATTCGTTCCCTCATGAATTATCAGGTGGTATGCGTCAGCGTGTTATGATATCAATGGCTCTCGCAAGTGATCCACGTCTTATTATTGCTGATGAGCCTACAACAGCATTGGATGTTACTATTCAAGCACAAATACTTGATTTATTACGTGACCTTAAGGATAAGATAGACGGTTCAATTTTACTTATTACACACGACCTAGGTATTATTGCCGAAATGGCAGATTACGTTGTTGTTATGTATGCAGGTAAGGTAATTGAAAAGGGAACAGTGGAAGAAATTTTCCATAATCCTATGCATCCGTATACCATCGGACTACAAAAATCTAAACCTACGCTTAATTCTGACAGCGATACACTTTATAATATTCCGGGTAATGTTCCAAATCCTATAAATATGCCTACACATTGTTATTTTAAGGAAAGATGTTCAAACTGCACAGAGAAATGTTCGGGTGACTACCCTCAAATGATTCAGGTAAGTCCTACGCATTTTGTAGCGTGCCATTTGTATGACGAGGAGAAAAAATAGTATGGAAGAAAAAGTTATACAAGAATTTGACCCTAATGCTATTTTAGAGGTTAGAAATCTCCGCAAATGCTTTCCTATAAAAAAGACAATAACAGGCAAGGTAACACAAGAACTTATTGCTGTTGATGATGTTTCATTTAAACTTATGCCTGGTGAAACACTTGGTATAGTTGGTGAATCCGGCTGCGGTAAGACAACCCTAGGCCGTACAATACTTAAATTACACGAATCAAATGGCGGTCAAATTATTTTTGAGGGACAGGATATTACCAATCTTAAGTCTTCACAAATGCGAGAAATCCGTAAAAAGATGCAGATTATATTCCAAGACCCGTATTCATCATTGCCGCCACGTAGTACGGTGGGTGGTATTTTATCAGAACCTGTTGAGGTTCATAAAATTGTACCTAAGTCGCAGATTAAGGATTACGTACTTGATTTGATGGATAAATGCGGTCTTCGCGATTATTATTATGAGAGATATCCGCACGAGTTTTCGGGAGGTCAAAGACAGCGTATTTGCATTGCACGCGCGTTGTCGGTGAATCCAAAACTTGTTATTTGTGACGAACCCGTATCTGCACTTGACGTATCGATTCAGGCTCAAATAATTAATCTGCTTAAAAAGCTTCAAGAAGAAATGAATCTTACATATTTGTTCATTTCACATGATTTATCAGTTGTAAAGTTTATTTCTGATAAAATTGGTGTAATGTACTTGGGTTCTATGGTTGAGTTTGGTACAAAAGAGGATATTTTTGCAAATCCATTACATCCTTATACACAGGCACTTTTTTCAGCTATACCACAGCCTGATCCGGATGTAAAAATGAATAGAATTATCTTAAAGGGTGATATACCGTCTCCTGCCAACCCACCTAAGGGATGTCGATTCCACACACGTTGTCCGAAGGCAATGGATATTTGTAGTGAAATAGCACCCGAATATCGCGATTTTGGTAATGGACACTGTGCAGCATGTCACTTACTTAATCAGGAATAAGTTTATGAAAGATAAAAATAATAAAAAGCCAAAAATTACATACATTGACGATGGAAGAACAATTGCAGATATGTCGAATCTACCTTCACGTGCCCCGTGGACAAAACAGGGAACAAATTCAAGCTTTAAGGAAATTTGGCGTACCTATTGGCAGGCTACAAAAATGATGTTAAAGCCAACACTTATTGCGGTGCTTTTCTTAGTCGTTATATATTTAATAATTACCATTATTTTTTGGCTTATGTAAAAAATAAAACCCCGAACGTATTGTTCGGGGTTTTACAGTATTAACTATTTTTCACCAAATGTACCGTTAGATAGATATAATATTTTATCACAAGCATCAAGTGAAGTATTACGATGTGTAATAAACAATATTGTCTTATCTGTCAATGTTTTAAGATTTTTTAAAAGTGCTGTTTCGGTCGTTTCATCAAGTGCCGAGGTAGCTTCGTCCAACAAAAGAATCGGCGCATCAAAAAGTAGTGCTCTTGCAATGGCGATTCTTTGAATCTGACCTTCTGATAAACCTTGTCCTCTTTCTGAAACTGTTGTATCTAGTCCGTTGGGTAATGATTGTATAAAATCATAAATAGCAGCAGTTTTTGCCGCAGCAATAATTTTTTCATCACTTATGGAACTGTCACATAGCGAAATATTGTCGCGAATAGTGCCTGAAATAATCATATTGCCTTGGGGTACGTAAGAAAACATTCGTCTGGTTGTTTCATCAATTATTACTTTATCATCAAAATATAAATTTCCCGCAGTAGCAGGGAACAAACCTAGCAAAAGTTTAAATAGTGTGCTTTTACCGCTACCGGAACGACCTGTTATTGCTGTTATTGTACCACGTTCAATCGAAAAGTTATTATCACGCAAAACAATTTCATTTGTATATGCAAAAGTAAGACTTTTTGCTGTGATTTTATTAAAATCAATAAGTTCGTTATTTTGATTTTGAGGCTCATCTTCAAGTGTTTCAAGCTCAATGAGTCTTTCGGCAGACGCAATACAAGAATAATATTTTGGGATTACGCCCGATATATTATGAAGCGGTGCACGCAAAATAGATATCAACTGTAAGAAATAAACAAGTGTGCCCATTGTCATAGCGCCAATTGCAATTTGTAACGCGCCCCATACAAGAATACCGTAATAACCAAAGCTGAAAAACAAAAATAGTAATGCAGATATTATAACAGAAAATAAACCTTTTTTTATTCGCAGTTTACGATTTTTGTTTAAAAATTCATTCAGTTTTAATAAAAACGGTTTTTCACCACCAAAGGTTTTAACAACGACAATGTTTTCAAAACTTTCTTGTAAGAAGGATCGTGTTTCTCCCTCCGTAGTTTGTACTTGTCCATGTAAATGTTTATATTTTCGGCTAAGCAATCTGCCGAAAAGTGGAAATATAAATCCAATTATAACCACAGCAAACGCAAAATAATAATTTTGAATACAAAGGGCAGCAATACCGGCAATAATTTTTGTTAACATTGAAATTATAGATGGTATAAGCGTTATACTGCCATTTACCACAACGTCAACATCAGAAGAAAAACGATTAAGTAGATCACCAGAATGATATTGTGACACGTTTGTGTATTTTTTCTTCATAAGACGCGTAAACATATGATTTTTAAGCTGCGAGTTCATTTTTGTTGACATAGCTGTTAATATTACAGAAACTATAGCTTCAATTATTATATGAAATATTATTAGGCCAAATAATAATGTACTGCCTATTAGAAAATCGTGATTTGATTTTGAACTTGCTGTGTCAATGATTTGTTGAGAAAGCCTTGCTAAAAATATGTAACACACAGCCGCAATAATATTTAACAGTGAAATAATAATCACTTGAGGTATAAATGGTTTTGTGTGTTTATATAGCCATTTTATAGTTGATGTTTTTTGTTTCATTCCTCTAAAATTCCATTTTCCTTTAATGTTTTAATAAATACATCGATGTCACTTAGTGCAAGTACCGTTGATATATCGAACTTTTTAAGAAGTTCGTTAAGCATTTGTTCTTTTGTAGAATCCTTGTTTTGTAATAATTCCCATAAATATGCTGATGTATCGGAAAGTAAAATTATAGTATTAAAGTCATTATGAATTGATTTATCGCACACAACAATATTTTCACCGTTTTCTTTCTTTATACTAAATCCTTGTTTTATTTTCATATAATTCACCTTAATTCTTACAATATTTTAATCCAATACTTGCATTTTTTATAATTATATACTAAAATGAGATATAATGCAAGTACAGTATTGGAGGCATTTTTTATGGATACTTTTGTAGAACAAATTGTTGCAATTAAAAAAACAGCAAAAACATGGGTGTTATATTTTGTAATTGCTTTGTTTGCGATCTTGCTGATGACATTGGTTTTTTATATTCCGTATACACGTGGCACATTTATTCCAATTGACGCGGCGATAGTTTATGGCGTGTTTAAACTATATGCAAAAATGAATATAGAATATGAATATATTATCACCAATTCAACAATGGATATAGATAAAATTATTGCTAAAAGCTCAAGAAAACGTGTTGTCAGCTTTGATCTTACCGCGGTACAACGTATCGAAAAATATACCGGTGTGTTACCACACGATGTTGAAAATGATTGCTTTTATGCTTGCAATAAAACAGACGAAAATGCGTATGTTTTATTTTACAAAAATGAGGGAAAACCGCAAAAAGCATTTGTTTTTGCACCAAATGAAAAAATGATTACAGGCATGAAAAACTTTTTGCCGCGTCATATTTGTGAAAATTTAAAATAGGTGATTTTATGAAGGTTTTATTGTCAAGCCAAATTAAATCAGCAGAAGACAATGCCGTGAAAAACGGCATTTTTTCTTATGGCGAATTAATGAAAAAAGCGGGAGACGCCGCTTCAAGAGAAATACTTAACAGATATAATTTAGTTGGTAAAAAAATATGTGTTTTGTGTGGAAACGGAAATAACGGCGGTGACGGATTAGTTATTGCATCAAATTTGAAAAGAAACGGCGCTGACGTATTTTTACTTACTCCAATAGGTTTTCCTTCTACAGATACCGCGCTTTTGTTTAAAGATAGTGTGTCGTGCATAAAGATACTTGACGATTTCACTGCAGATTTTGATGTGGTTATAGATGCGTTGTTTGGTATTGGCCTTAATAGATTTTTATCAGAAAATTTATCAAAGCTTATTGAAAAAATTAATGCATACGATTGTGTAAAAATTGCAATTGATATTCCAAGTGGTTTGTTTTGTGATGGTGGCGAAGTGTTATCTGCTTTTAAGGCAGATTTGACACTATCGTTCACTTCATATAAACTTTGCCAACTGTTACCTCAAACAAGTGAATATTGTGGTGAAATCGTAATTCTTGATATAGATTTACCGGTTGAAGAATACGCCTATCTTACAATTGATCAACCCCAAAAGGTTGCCAGACCTAAAAATTCGCACAAGGGTACATTTGGAACTGTAGCAATGTTTTGCGGCAGTTATGGTATGTGCGGAGCCGAGATTTTAGCTTCACGTGCTGCGCTTCGTAGTGGAGCAGGAATTGTAAAAGCGGTTGTTTGTGATAAGAACTATTCGGCATTTACAAGTAGCGTGCCCGAGGCTGTGACAATACCCGTTTCAACAACTGCCGAGGGAGCTCCAGAGGTTTATGATAGAACAATTTTATCCTTACTTTCAAGTAGTAATGCTTTACTCATAGGCTGTGGTCTTGGAAGAAGCGATGAATCCAAAAAGCTTGTTTTAAGAGTGCTTGAAAAAACAAGAATACCAACCGTTATTGATGCAGATGGTATAAATGCGTTACAGGGCAACATAGATATTATAAGAAAAATAAATGCCCCAGTGATACTTACACCTCATCCTGCTGAGATGGCGCGTCTTTGTGACACAACAACTGATGTAATTGAGTCGAATCGTGTTAAATATGCTAAAAAGTTTGCTGTCGAAAATAATTGTTATTTAGTACTTAAAGGTTCCAATACAATTGTTGCAACACCAAATGGTAGAATTTTCTTTAATACAACAGGTAACGACGGTTTGGCTACGGGCGGCAGTGGCGATGTTTTGTCCGGAATGATTGCATCACGCTTAGCGCAGTGTTATGAACCTATTACCGCAGTTTTAAATTCAGTTTGGCTTCACGGTGCAGTTGCTGATAACTTGGCGCAATGTGTACCAACGCGTGCTATATTACCAAGTGATATTGTTGAGGGGCTAAAAATAATTTCAGATTAGGTGATTAATTTTGAAAAAATTATTAGCTATTGTCATTGTTTTTCTCTTGCTTTGCGGATGCGTTCAAAACGCTGCAACTGCTCCTGTACTTAATAACATTTCTTTTATCGCAGAAATTTCATATGGCGAAAGTGAATATTCAGCAGATGTTTTAATACGTGATGATGTTTTAAATTTGGTTGTAACCGCTCCAAAGGAAATTGATGGACTATCATTTGAATTGGATAAAAACGGCATAAAGGCGAATTTTAAGGGCATTCCGTTTGATTTAGACACAGTTTCGTTGTCTAAAGGTGCCGTATATCAGGTTCTAATTTGCGTGTTGGATGATGCAAAGCAAAAAACTGCGATATCCAGTGATGATAATTGTAAAATAACGGGCGATGCTGACGGATACAAATATACGCTTTTGCTTTCACCGTCGGGTCTGCCAATAGAACTCGAAATAAAAGAATTGAATTTTCAAATGAAATTTACAAATGTAACGGTTGAATAAAGGAATTTAAAATGAAATTTAAAATTAAAGAATTAATGGAAAAGTTTGATTTTCCAATTGATGCCCAAAATGAATTGCTTTTATCATTAGATGTTTTTTTACAAGATAACAAATTCATAAATATTGTAAAATGCTACGATAATGACAATTACGATTTTAATGATATGCTTTCCAACACAACGGCTTTAGCAGAAAATAAGGGTATCAATATTTATACTGCACATATGCTGTTGCTTTTGTGTATGACGCCAATGTTATATAAAAAATATAAACAAAAGGGAATAGAGGATAAAATTTTTTATGATACAATGCGTGATTTAAGGTATAAGCTCGAAGAATGTAGACTTGTACACAATGTAAACGGTACCTTTGTTGCAGCGTGGTATAAAGGCATTTTTGGAATGAAAATTTTTGAACTTGGTCGTTTACAATTTGAAATTAATCATACTTGGTTTGATTGTACTGTTAAGGGTAAGTATGTGCCTAAGGGTACCAAGGTATTAAGTGTACATATTCCACGCTCTGAAGTGCGTCTGTCACACGATTTAGTCCTTGATTCTTACAATAAGGCTGTAGAATTTTTTAAAGAAGAATTTCGTGAAAATATTATCTTTATTTGTAGTAGTTGGTTATTATACCCTTGGAATAGAGAAGTTTTGAAAAACGGCTCAAATCTTGCTCAATTTTATGATGATTTTACCATTGTAAGTTCAGGTGAATATCAAAATTACAGTGAGGTTTGGCGATTGTTTGATTGCCTTTACGATGGTAATCCCGATAATTTGCCCGCCGATACATCACTTCGCCGTGCATATATAGAGCGTATAAAAAGCAATCAACCAATAGGTTATGGAACGGGTGTTATTATAAAATAAATAAGGGAGGCAAAAGGCCTCCCTTGTTTATTTTAATGCTCATCGAATTGCCACGTATTATCGGAAAATGAAACACACATAAATTTATTCCTCCCCAAAATTAATAACCCTTGCGTTAAGTATTTCAGCATCTTCTTTAACGTGTGTTATCAATAATACCGGTTTGTTTTTATCTATAAACTCACGTTTTATTGCCTTGGCAACAATAAGCTTGTTACAAATATCAAGCCCATTAAAAGGTTCGTCAAGTATTAATGCATCTCCATTATAAGCAATTGCTCTAATAATTGCAACCCTACGCTTCATACCACCGCTAAGTTCGGCGACACGTTTTTTGCGTGAATCCCAAAGATTGAATTCTTTAATAAGATTATCAGCAAGTTTATATTTATCTTTAGATATAACCAGTCGAATATTTTTTTGAACATCATGATTTTCTAATAATCGGTTTTCTTGAAAGACAGTAGAAATTTTTTGCGGAACAACAATCTGTCCTTTATCGGCATTTTCAAGTCCCAAAACCAGTCGAGCTACAGTTGTTTTTCCTGATCCTGACGCACCACGCAATTGAACACATTCACCACAATTTACTGTTAAATTAAAATTTTTCAAAACTTCGTGTGTGCCGTAAGAAAAAGAAATGTTGTTTAGCTTAATCATTTTTTATGCCTCCATATCTTGAGAGGTATTTACTACATAAAAATTTAAATAAAAATTCTATTATTACGCTTAATATAACAACTGTAAGTGTTACTGCATATACTTCGTCAAAATTAATGCTGCCTTTGCTTTGCCAAAGCATTGTTCCAAGAGAATAGTTAGGTAAGCAAATTACCTCTGCCGCAACGCCCGATTTCCACGCAAGACCCAAAGCATTTACAAAAGATGATATTAAACTGGGTATAATGCTTGGTAATTTTACGCTTATAAGCGTTTTTGAGTTTGTTAGATTAAACACTCTTGCCATTTCTAAAAGCGATTTATCGGTGTTTTTAAGCCCGTCGTGCACAGTTTGCCAAACAATCGGTAAAACCATAAGACATACAATTAAAATAGGTAAGGTAGAGCTACTAAAGAAAAGATACATTAAAATAATAATTGCAACAACGGGTATCGCTCTTATTATTTTTAAAACAGGGGATAACAGCAAGTAAACAACATTTGAAATATGGGTTATAATACCTGTTAAAAATCCTAAAAAACAACCAATGATAAAGCCTGTAAAAATACGGGCAAGTGTTAATAATTCGGCCTTTAAAAATTCGTTTGTAAAGCCAAATTTTATCCAAGTTTTTAGCACCGTAAATGGACTTGGTAAAATAAGCAACAATAGTTCGTTGTTTCTGCTTACTAGACGGGAAGCGGCCTCCCAAACAAGTATCCAGAAGGTCGCTACTAATATAACTTTTAATATGTTTTTTAAAATAGATTTTTTAGTCTGCTTTATAGTAAAGATCATCAGCGGGTAATTTACCTCCGATAGATTTAGGATCTGCATTGAATAATACGTTAAAGTAACCGTTTACGTTAGTTTTCATCTCTTCACCTGTTACATAGCAAAGATTGCAGATTGGAATAGATTTTTTTGCTATAGCAGCTTTTGGAGCAATACCGTAGGTCTCACAATAAGTTGCTACTTCGTCAATATTACTTGTTGCATATTTGATTGAAGCTTCATATTCTTCAAGGAATTTCTCTACAGCCTTTGGGTTTGCTTCAACAAAGCTATCAAGTGCAATAACACAGCCCATCATAAGATCGGTGTCTGAAACTTTTGACCATTCGTCGTTAATACTTAGCACACGGTTAAGTGCCTGATTTTGAACCATAACTGCAGTAGCAAGTGGTTCCGGTGCCATGGCGATTTCTGCTTCACCGCTTATAAGCTTTGCTTTTAAATCATCGCTTGATACAAAGTTTATTGTAACATCGGTAGCAGGGTTAATACCGTTTTCATTAAGAATATAATTTAAAATATATTCGGGGTTCTGCCCTTTACCGGTAGAGTAGATAGTTTTTCCTTTAAGGTCTGCGATTGATTTTATTGTTTCACCTTTTTCGAGAATAGAGAGTACACCATAGGTATTAACGGCAAGCATTCTAACTTTACCGTTTATTTTTTCGTTATTGTAAAGTGTTGCTGCAACATTGGTTGGTACAGATGCAATATTTATTTCACCTTTAATGAATTTAGGTAAAATATCTGTAGCGGCAGCGGCTACTGTAAACGTGTAATTGTTAGCGGTAAGCTTTGCATCGCTATCAGCATTAAGTTTTGCCATACCAATACCTGTTGGACCTGTCATATAAGCGACAGACATATCAACTGCTGTATATGCTTCGGGTTGGCTAGTTGTGTCGGGGGTAGAGGTTGTATTGTTGTTGCCGCAAGCAGCAAGTGAGAATACAAAAGTAAGTGCCAGTAAAATCGATAGTAGTTTTTTCATAAAAATCACCTTATTTTAAAATTTTAAAGTTGTGACCATCACGGGTAATTAATCCTTTAGATTCAAGAGCATCAATATCACGGTAAACACTTGTGCGCCCAACATTTAATCGACGTGCAAGCTCTGCCATACCAAAATCGAGAATAACAGTTCCGTCACCGTTTGATTGAGATAGTAAGAATTCATAGAGTCTTTCTTCTGTTGTTTTTGCAGCAAATGCATCAAGTTTGCGATTTAAAAAACGAATGCGACCACTTAAAAATTCAATATAATTTATTGATATTTGTGGGTACGCTTTTAATATTTCACAAAACATTTCCTGAGAAATATACAGAACTTCGCAAAAAGAATTTGCAGTAATACTGCTCATACCGTCTTTCCATTCCCCAAAAACACTTGCAGAACCAAATAACTCACCGCTTGATATGGAACGTATAGTAATACTGTCGCCCATATCGTTAAGTCTTTTTACACTAGCGTTGCCGTTTAAAATTATGCCAAGCAGACCGCTACGATAAAGCTCATCGCCTTTATTGAATTTTTTAACGTTTTGCAAAGTCGATAAAACCTCTGACTTCTCATACTCTGACAATCCATTGAATAAAAAACAGTTAATATGTCACACCTCTATTTTATAATATGTTCCAAATGGAACACTTTAATTATATTATACACATAATAAGAAAAAAAGCAAGATGTAAATTACATCTTGCCTTTTGAATTATTCATTTATTTATTGACGTCAGCAAAAAGATTTTCAAATTGCTCTACGAGCTCGCGATTATCGTTGTTCTTTTGACTAACTTGTTCTCTTGTAGTTGCAAGTGAGGTAACAAGAGCATCGACCTTTGTAACAAATTCATTTGATGTTTGCATAATTTCGGCCTTTAGTGTGGCGAGTTGCTCGTGAGCGTTGTCAATAGAATGTAAATTCTTTTCTACCTCGCGGTTGGTAATGTCGCGGTTGTCTATAGAATTTTGCATAATTGATTTTGCATTGGTTTGCGCCACTAGATAAAGTCTACCAATGTTTTGTGAAAGGCGTTCAATTTCGTCATATTTATCGGTATACTCTTTAAGCTGTGCTTCAACAGCCATCTTTGCAGCTTTTACATCATCAAGCTGTGAATTTATAGTTTCAATTGTTTTATCAAGCGAATCAATTTTTTGATTTAATTCTTTTTCTTTTTCGGAAAACTTTTTATGTGAATCTTGTATGTATTCTATAACATCATCACAATTAAAGCCAAAAAGACTTTTTCTAAAACCAACAGACATTTTATTCATCCCTTCGTCTTAAAAATCCCATATATTACAGTATATCAAATACAATTAATATTTACAAGTAAAATATTTTAGCAGAATTCGGGGTCAATATCAAGTGTCGAAAAATAATCGTTCATACTTTGTGCGCGACGAATTAATTGTATGTTTCCGTCAGGTTTAAGCATAAGCTCGGCGCAACGTAATTTACCGTTATAGTTATAACCCATTGAGTGTCCGTGAGCACCTGCATCGTGAATGGTAAGATAATCACCAATATCAACCTGCGGTAATTCACGCTCAACAGCAAACTTATCGTTATTTTCGCAAAGCGAGCCTACAACATCAAATTTACCAACAGTTTCAGCGTTTTCTTTACCCATAACAGTAATATGGTGATATGCACCATACATTGCAGGACGCATAAGGTCACAACAACTTGCATCAACACCGATATATTCTTTATATATGTGCTTATAGTGAAGTGCCTTGGTTACAAGATAACCATAAGGACCTGTTATGTAACGACCCATTTCGGTGAAGAGTGCAATCTCTAAACCTGATGGCGTAATGATTTCCTCATATACCTTGCGTACGCCTTCACCAATAGCAAAAATATCAACAGGTTCTTCGGTAGGTTTATATGGAATGCCGATACCACCCGAAAGGTCGATGAATTCAACATTAATATCAAGTTTTTCCTTGATTTCCAGGGCAAACTTAAAGAGCTTTTTAGCGAGACGGGGGTAATATTCCTCTACAAGTGAGCAACTAGCAAGCATTGAATGAATACCGAAGTGCTTTACACCTTTAGATTTAAGTATCGCAAAGGCTTCAAGTATTTGCTCGTGTGTCATACCAAATTTTGTATCGTGTAAATGGCCCATAATATCATTAGTAATATTAAATTTACCGGGATTATATCGGCAACAAATGGTATCGGGCAGTGGAGCAATCTTTTCTAAAAACTCAATGTGAGTAATATCGTCAAGATTTATAATCGCGCCGCAGGACAAAGCTGATGTGTATTCTTCAACAGTAGTTTCGTTTGATGTGAAAATAATATTTTTGCCGTTTATACCGCTTTTTTGCGATAATATAAGCTCAGGTATTGAGGCACAGTCAGTACCGCAACCAAGCTCGTTCAAAAGGCGCAATATAGCTGGTGTAGGTGTGGCCTTTACAGCAAAATATTCTTTAAAGCCCTTGTTCCAAGAAAATGCATTATACAAATCGGTAACACATTTACGAATACCCGCTTCATCATAAACATAAAAGGGGGTAGGGTAGTTTTTAGTCCAATTATCGATGTTTTCCTTGGTAAATGGAACGTTTTTCATAAATATACCACATTTCTTTAAGTAAATAAGTATATCGATTTTACACAAAAAAATGTAAGGTGTCAAGTATTATGAATAATTTTTAAAAATTTAAATAATTATGTTGATTTTTGCAGAGAATATAAGTATAATGTATTTGGCAAAAATTTGAATTATTTTGTAAGGAGAATAAGAAATGACTACTAACAAAACTGTATTAAAATGGCTTGATGAGATGAAAGAATTACTCACACCTGACCAAGTTGTTTGGGTTGATGGTAGCGAAGAGCAGATTGAGGCCTTCCGTGCAGAAGCTTGTGAAATCGGCGAATTGCATAAGCTTAATCAGGATAAGCTTCCAGGTTGCTATCTTCACCGCACCAATCCTAATGACGTTGCTCGTGTAGAAGATAGAACATTTATCTGTACAACCACTAAGGAAGAAGCAGGCCCTACCAATAACTGGTGTGACCCTGATGAAATGTATAAAAAGCTTTATGACATTGCGCGCGGTAGCTACAAGGGCAAAACAATGTATGTTATTCCATATTCAATGGGACCAATCGGTTCACCAATTGCTAAGGTTGGTATTGAAGTAACCGATTCTATCTACGTTGTTCTTAACATGGTTATTATGACACGTGTTAGCCCCAAGGTGCTTGAAGTATTAGGCGACAGCAACGACTGGGTACGCGGTTTGCATTCACGTTGTGACGTTGATCCTGAAAAGAGATATATTTGCCACTTCCCACAGGACAATACAATTATTTCTGTTAACTCAGGTTACGGCGGTAACGTACTTCTTGGTAAAAAGTGCTTTGCGCTTCGTATAGCTTCTTACCAGGGTTGGAAAGAGGGCTGGATGGCTGAGCATATGCTTATCTTAGGTCTCGAGAACCCACAGGGCGAGGTTCGTTACATCGCTGCTGCATTCCCATCAGCTTGCGGTAAGACCAACCTTGCTATGCTTATTCCACCCGAATATCTTCGTGAAAAGGGCTACAAGATTTGGACAGTTGGTGACGACATTGCTTGGATGAAGATAGGTCCTGACGGTCGTCTTTACGCTATCAACCCTGAAAACGGATTCTTTGGCGTAGCACCCGGTACCAACGTTCACTCTAACTTTAACGCACTCGAGTCAACCAAGAAGAATACCATCTTTACAAACGTAGCACTTAACCTTGACGATAACACCGTTTGGTGGGAAGGTCTTGACAAGAACCCACCTGAAAACGCTCTTGAGTGGAAGGGTAATCCTTGGAATCCTTCAATGTTTGTGAAGGCTGACAAGTCAACATACGCAGCTCACCCCAACTCACGTTTTACAGCTCCTGCTGAAAACTGCCCATGCATCTCTGACGAGTTCAATAAGGGCGAGGGTGTGCCGATTTCTGCAATCGTATTTGGCGGCCGTCGTGCTAAGTGCGCTCCACTTGTATATCAATCAAAGGATTGGGTTAACGGTGTATTCGTAGGTTCTGCAATGGCTTCTGAAACAACAGCTGCAGCTGCAGGCGCAGTTGGCGTTGTTCGTCGTGACCCAATGGCAATGCTTCCATTCTGTGGTTACCACATGGGCGACTACTTTGCACATTGGCTCGAAATGGGCGAAAAGCTTGGTGATAAGGCACCTAAGATCTTTAACGTTAACTGGTTCCGTACCGATGACGAAGGCAATTTTGTATGGCCAGGTTTTGGCGACAACATGCGCGTTCTTAACTGGATTATCGACCGTTGCGAAGGTAAAGCAACTGCTACCGAAACTGCTATCGGTTACATTCCACAGCCTGAAGACATCGACCTTACAGATCTTGATATGGATATTGAAACTCTTAAATCAATCCTTAAGGTTGATAAAGACGTTTGGACAAAGGAAGCAGAAGAGATTGAAGAGCACTACAAGAAGTTTGGCGACAAGTTGCCGGCAGCACTTCGCGAACAGCTTGACAACCTCAAAGCAAACCTTGCTAAAATGTAATTTAATTCACAATGCATAATTAAAAGATAAAGCACTCATCATATCTCTATGATGAGTGCTTTGATTTTTTGTTGAAAAATCATTTCAATTATATTATAATTATTGTGGTGATGCGATATTAAAAAATTAAAAATAATTCTATCTGTATTTCTGCTGTTGTCTGGTTACAGTATTCAAATTTTATCAGGAATTGTAAATTATAATGCTGCAGTTAAAGAAATAATTTTATTTTCAAGTTTAATACCTTTTTTCTCAAGCTTTTACATATTATCAAGTTTAATACCTAAAAGCCACAAATTATATAGGATAGTGAGATATTTATTGTATTTTTTAACATTTTTTGCTCCGCTTTGTATAATTATGCACTATGTTACAGATATTTATCTATAAATTCAGTAGCCGATTCAATTAAGCGGCTACTGAATTATTTCTTTTGTATTATTTTATCATCAGTTGCGGGTCCATCAATTAGTTTTCCGTTCGTTTCAAATCGTGAGCCGTGGCAAGGGCAGTCCCAGGTGTGTTCATATTTGTTATATTTAAGTGCGCACCCAAGATGTGGGCAACGTGGAGTTGTAGGTGTAATAATGTTTAAAAACGCTTCTACGCCGTTTATGGCAAGCTGTGGATGCAATATACTGCGTGATGGTGAAAATACACTTGCATATTCGTTGTGCTTTTCTTGCACAAGATCACATAATATTTCTGCTGCTACCATAGCACTTGTAAATCCCCATTTATTGTAACCGGTTGCTACAAATAGATTTGGTGTATTTTTAGAATAATTACCAATATAGGGCAAACCGTCAAGCGTCATACAGTCTTGCGTTGCCCATTTGTACTTTATTTTTGAATTAGGGTAATATTTTCTGGCAAACGCTTCAAGTTCAGCCCAGTTACCACCTGATTTACCTGTTCGGTGACTTCCACCACCAAGTAGCAGTAAATCGCCATAGTTTCTAAAGGATAAACCCTTAATGTTATCATCTATATACATTCCTTCAACATTTTGAGCGTTTTCAAGTGCTATTACATAAGAACGATGCTGATACATTTTTAAAAAGTAGGATCCATGTTTGTTTAAAATAGGGAAGTGAGTGGCGATTATAGCTTTTTTGAAACTTATTTTACATTTATTCGTTTCGGCACATTGTGGCTCTAAATTAATTAGTTTTGTGTTTTCCTTGATATTAACATTTTTAGAAATTTTATATAAAAATTCAAGTGGATTAATTTGTCCTTGATTTTTAATTTTTACAGCACCCGATACCTTAAAAGGCAGAGTGGTTTTGGTTGTAAAATATGTGCTGACGCCAATGCTTTTATAAGCGTTAATTTCATCTTTAATTTTAGTAATTTTATTTGTTGTGTAAACAAATGCATCCTTGTTTTCAAAATTACAATTTAATTCTTTACATAATTCTCTGTAAATATTAAGCGCATTGTTATTTGCGTTATAATATTTTTTTGCGGTTTTTATTCCATATTTATTAATAATTTTATCATATATAAGGCCGTGTTGAACAGTAACCTTAGCTGTGGTATTTTTAGTAATTCCACTGCAAATTTTATTTGCTTCTATTAGGGTATAATCAACGCCAGACTTTTGTAACATATATGCGCATAATATACCCGTCAGTCCTCCGCCTACAATTAATACATCGGTGTTAATATCTCCGTTTAATTCTTTAAATTCAAACTTTTGCACTGTGTCTATCCATAAAGATTTCATATTATCACATCCTTATAAATAGTATGCGCAAAAAAACCGCTAAACATTATTTGTTTAGCGGTTTAAAAATTAGCATAAATTTAAAATACTACCCATATCATACATACCGGGCTTTTTGCCAACAATAAATTTTGCAGCTTTTACAGCACCTGCGGCAAATACTTCTTTGCTTTGTGCCGAATGTGAAAGGGTGATAACCTCGTCGTGACCCGCAAATATAACGTCATGCTCGCCAACGATTGTACCACCGCGAATAGCGTGTATACCAATTTCATTTTTTGAGCGTTTTTGGCGTTTTGAATGACGGTCATATTCGTATGCGTATTTATCATCAAAAACCCCGTTTATTGCATTTGCAAGCATCAGAGCGGTGCCTGAAGGTGCGTCAAGCTTTTGATTGTGATGCTTTTCTATAATTTCTACATCAAAATTGCCACCTAAAATCTTTGCGGCGCTTTTTGCGAGACTGCACAGTAAATTTACACCAAGTGACATATTAGCAGTAAAAAACACAGGAATTTTTAAAGATGCATCTTTTATTGTAGCAATTTGCTCTTCGCTGTATCCTGTTGTAGCAAGTATAACAGGAACATTATTTTTTATTGCAAAGGTAAGCAAACTATCAAGCACAGATATATGCGAGAAATCGATTATAACATCGGGACTTATTTTTACATCATCAAATGATTTATAAACAGGAAAGTCGCAAAGCATTTCAGCACGGTCAACGCCTGCCGATATTTTTAAATCGTTATTTTCTAAGGCACAACGTGCAACGGCATTACCCATTTTGCCACATGCGCCTGAAAGTAAAATATTTATCATTTGTTTTTCACATCCGTATATAATTTAAATTACAAATCCACATTCAGCAAGTTTTTCTTTTAGTAAGGCCTTATTTGCATCGGTTGTAGGATAAAGTGGCATTCTGCAAGGACCAACGTCTAAACCTAACATATTCATTGCTTCTTTTACGGGAATTGGGTTAACGTCGCAGAACATTGCGTTCATAAGACCTATATGTTTAAGATGCAGGTCGGCAGCCGCTTGTGTGTATCCATTAAGATAAAGCTCGCAAATGTCGTGCATAACCTTTGGTGCAATATTAGAAAGCACCGATATAATACCAATACCGCCAAGTGACATAATAGGCACTGTCTGATCGTCGTTGCCTGAATAAACATCTAAATCATCACCACAAATATATTTGATTTCAGCGACTAATGATAAATCACCGCTTGCTTCTTTTGTAGCAATGATATTTTGATGACGGCTTAGTTCTTTGTATGTTTGCGCCTTTATATTAACACCTGTGCGTGACGGTACGTTATAAAGAATAATAGGCTTGCTAACTCGATCAGCTATGTAGTTGTAATGCGCAACAAGACCTGCCTGAGAGGTTTTGTTATAGTAGGGTGTAACCATTAAAAATGCGTCAGCACCAACGCTTGCTGCATCTTCACATAGCTCTACCGAATAAACAGTATCGTTACTACCGGTGCCAGCAATAATGGGCACGCGTCCGTCTGCGGCCTTAACGGCTTCTTCAATTACGCGTAAATGCTCATCATAACGTAAGGTAGATTTCTCACCGGTAGTGCCGCAAATAACAAGAGCATCAATGTGGCCTTCAATTTGTTCATTAACAAGTGTTTTTAAACGTCCAAAATTCACGCTTCCGTCAGCGTTCATAGGGGTAACCAATGCAGTTGCCGCACCTGTGAAAATTCTTTTTTTCATAAAAACACCTCATTATAAATTATTTGTATTTAGTCCATGTAGCCCTTTGCGGCAAGTAATTCTGCGAGAAGCACTGCACCACCTGCTGCACCACGTAGGGTATTGTGTGAAAGACATACGAATTTATAGTCGTATTGGCTGTCTTCGCGTAAACGACCAACCGATACAGCCATGCCGCCTTCAAGATCACGATGCATTTTGGTTTGTGGCATATTGTCTTCGGTAAAGTAGTTAAGGAATTTCTTTGGAGCGTGGGGAAGTTCTAATTCTTGTGGAACACCTGAGAAATTTTCCCATACTTTAAGGATTTCTTCTTTAGATGGTTTATTTTTAAATGTAACAAACACAGCAGCCATATGCCCGTCAGAAACAGGAACACGTAAGCACTGAGCTGTGAATTTAGGTGAATTAGCAAGCTTAATCTCGCCGTCTTCAACTTTACCCCAAATCTTAAGGGGTTCTTTTTCGCTCTTTTCTTCTTCGCCGCCAATGTATGGGATTACGTTATCTACCATTTCGGGCCAACGCTCAAATGTTTTACCTGCACCTGAAATTGCCTGATAGGTACATACAAGACATTTTTCAACACCAAATTCTTTGTCAAGTGGGAAAAGGGCAGGTACATAGCTTTGAAGCGAGCAGTTAGATTTTACTGCTACAAAACCGCGCTTTGTACCAAGGCGTTTGCGCTGTGCATCGATTACATCAAGATGCTCGGGATTAAGCTCGGGAATAACCATTGGAACGTCAGCAGTAAAACGGTGTGCTGAGTTGTTAGAAACAACAGGGCACTCGTGTTTAGCATACATTTCTTCGAATGACTTGATTTCATCTTTTTTCATATCTACTGCGCAGAAAACAAAGTCAACCATGGAAACAATTGTATCAATATCGGCTACTGCGTCGTAAACCATCATATCCTTTAAATTTTCAGGCATTGGGGATGTCATAGCCCAGCGGTTGCCAACAGCCTCTGTGTATGTTTTGCCTGCACTGCGTGGACTTGCGGCAAGACAGGTAACCTTAAACCAAGGGTGATCAGCAAGTAGCAAGGCAAAGCGTTGACCTACCATACCGGTAGCACCAATAATACCTACGTTGTAACTTTTCATTTTTATGGACCTCCAGAGAAAACAAAACTTTCTATTGATATTAATAAAGTTTTGCAATATAATATTATCTAAATTATAATATCACCATAGTGATTATTTGTCAAATCAAAATATACATACAAAATAAGAAAGTTATTGGTAAAATTATATGAAAAAAAGTGATTTTTATTACGATTTACCTGAAGAGCTTATTGCACAGACTCCGATTTTTCCGCGCGACTCTTCAAGATTGTTACGTCTAAATAAAAAAACAGGTGAAGTAAAACACGATACGTTTAGTAATCTGCCTGATTTTTTACAACAGGGCGATTGTTTAGTCTTAAATAATACACGCGTATTACCAGCGCGTCTTTACGGTACTGCAGTTGATACCGGTGCAGTTGTAGAGTTTGTATTGCTAAAACAGTACGATCTATACACATGGGAGTGTCTGGCAGGTCCGGGTAAAAAGGCAAAGATTGAGCGTGAGTTTAAATTCAGCGATGAACTATCTGCGATTGTACGTGATGTTTTACCCGACGGTAATCGTGTTATAGAGTTTAAATGTGACGGTGAGTTTTTTGCTACACTTGATAAGGTAGGTCAAATGCCACTACCACCGTACATTAAAGAAAAACTAAACGATAAAGAGCGTTATCAAACCGTTTATTCAAAAGAACTTGGCTCAGCTGCAGCACCTACTGCAGGACTACATTTTACACCTGAACTTTTAGAGCAAATAAAGTCAAAGGGCGTAAATGTTGTATATGTTACATTGCACGTGGGACTCGGAACCTTCAGACCCGTCAAAGTGGATGATATTCGTGACCACAAAATGCACACCGAGCATTATTTTATGTCAAAAGAAACTGCCGATGTAATAAACCAAACAAAAGAAAACGGCGGCAGGGTAATTTGCGTTGGTACTACAAGCTGTCGCACTGTTGAAAGTGTTGCCGAGAAGTACGGTAAAATGTGTGAATGTAGCGATGATACAGGTATATTCATTTATCCTGGTTATAAATTTAAGTGTATGGACGGACTTGTTACGAATTTCCATTTGCCTGAAAGTACACTCATAATGCTTGTATCTGCTTTTGCAGGATATGAAAACACAATGAATGCATATAAAATTGCCGTAGAAGAAAAATATCGTTTCTTTAGCTTCGGTGATGCGATGCTCATCCTATAGCGGATGAGCAAGTAAGAAGTAATAGGTAATAGTGAAGAGGTAAGGTGTCGGCTTCGCCGACGGATTATTAATTTTTTCACATATCCCGTAAACTTCGATGATGCAATGTTTATTTCTTAAGGAGATTATATGTATAAATTAATAAGTGATAAAAACGGTGCGCGCAGGGGCGAATTTGTAACCAATCGTGGCACTGTACAAACACCTGCTTTTATGAACGTTGCAACTGCAGGTGCTATAAAGGGTGCATTATCTGCCGAAGATTTAAAAAATATCGGCTGTCAGGTAATGCTAAGTAACACATACCATCTACACGTGCGTCCGGGCGACGAGGTTATACGTGATTGCGGCGGACTTCATAAATTTACTACTTGGGATGGACCTATTCTTACCGACAGTGGCGGATTTCAGGTTTTTTCACTTGCATCACTTCGCAAAATTGAAGAAGAGGGCGTAACATTTGCAAGCCACGTTGACGGTAAACGTATTTTTATGGGACCGGAAGAAAGTATGCAAATTCAGTCAAACTTAGGCTCTACAATTGCGATGGCCTTTGATGAATGTGTTGAAAATCCTGCAGAGTATAGCTATTCAAAGGCTTCTTGTGAGCGTACAACACGCTGGCTTAAGCGTTGTAAAGATAAAATGCAGCAGCTTAACAGTATGGAAACGACCATAAATCGCGAACAAATGCTTTTCGGCATAAATCAGGGCTGCACCTATAACGATTTGCGTATTAATCATATGAAAGAAATTGCCGACCTTGATTTAGACGGTTACGCTATAGGTGGCCTTGCCGTTGGCGAGCCTGCGGAGGTTATGTATGACGTTATTGAGAATGTAACCCCACATATGCCACAAAATAAAATACGTTATCTTATGGGCGTTGGTACACCTGTTAATATTCTTAACGCTGTAGAGCGTGGTGTTGACCTTTTTGACTGTGTAATGCCAAGTCGTAATGCTCGACACGGTCATTTATTTACATCAAAGGGAATAATAAATATAAATAATAAAAAGTATGAATACGATATGACGCCCATAGATGAAAACTGTGGTTGTCCCGTATGTCAGCGCTACAGCAAAGCATATATTAGGCACCTACTTAAAAGTACGGAAATGCTTTCACAAAGACTTCTTGTTATGCATAATTTATGGTTTTATAACAATCTTATGACCGATATTCGTAAGGCATTAGATAAAGGTAGATTTGCTGAGTTTAAGGCAGAACAGGAAATAATTTTAGGTAAACGAATTTAATTTACAAATTTATCCTTGCATTTGTTATAAGTATTATGTATAATACACTTTGTTAATATTTATGGAGGTTTAAAATTATGAGTTTTAATTTATTTCTTCTTGAGGCAGCAGCAACTACAGGCGAGGCTAACGCTCAGCCAGGTGGTGTTGGTGGTATACTAGGTATGGCATTACCATTTATTGTTATGCTTGCACTTATGTATTTTCTTATCATTCGTCCTCAGAAAAAGAAGGAAAAGGCAGAAAAAGCAATGCGTGACAACCTACAGGTTGGTGACGAGATAGTTACAATTGGCGGTATATACGGTCGTGTAATTTCTTTAAAAGAAGATACAATCGTTATTGAGTCAAAGAGCGACCACAGCAAAATGACAATTGCTCGTTGGGCAATGCAACAAAATCTTACCGTTCACGATGACACACCAAGCAAATAAATAAGTAATAAATTATCCCTTCGTTTGAATAAAATTTAAGCGGAGGGATTTTTTATGTCTGATGGATTTGTTAAAAAAGGTAATTCAAATAAAAAATCCGCCTATATAATGGGCGGCATAATCGGTGTTGTTATAACGCTTATTTCAATGCTTGTTTTTTCAGTAATATTGTTGATTTTTGATATTGATCGCGCGTATGCCGCACCATTTGCTACAATTAGTATCTCGGTTGGAAGTTTTGTTACAAGCTTTATTACAGCTAAAAAAACAGGTGAAAAGGGGTATCTTACCGGAATCATAATAGGCTCAGTGGTTTTTATTGTTATAACACTATTTTCTCTTATAATGGGAAATAATTTATCATTAAATACGCTATTTCATTTTATAATAATTATGCTTTCGTCAATAGTAGGCGGAATTATGGGGGTTAATAAAAAATCCAAAAAATACATTTAAAAAAAGACGGGATTAACCGTCTTTTATTGTGTTAACATTTCAATTATTTTAGAGTAAATAGCCGATGGGTTTTCTAAAAATTTTTCACGTATAAAGTGACCTTGGTCTTCATCAGTAATAAGTAACTTAACAGTTAAAAACGGTTTACCACCGTCGATTGCTGAGCAACTTAAGTATGTAGCACCATTTTCATGTGTAATTTCAAATTGATTATCTTTAGAGTTTTTTAATTTGGCGAGCATTTTCATTACAGCCAAATATGCTCGTTCTTTTACAATCGATGAAAGAGAATCTTTTAATGTTGTTGCCGTTTCACGACCGGTATTTGTTATTTTATAAACCTGCTCGGTATCATCTGTTGCAACAATCTGACCATTAGCTGACAATGACACTACAGCATCACTTACTTCAAATGCGTTTGCAATTCCTTCAAAGTGCAGTACATTTGCAAGCATATCTACTGGAACACCTTCATCAATTGCGCTTAATATGTAACAAATTAAAATTTTTATTTCAGCGGTACTAAAAAGTCCGCCACGCAAAACTCCTGCACCTGATGCGTTTTTTTCCATAACAATCTCCTACAAAATAATTTATTATATTATAAAATGAAAATCAAAAAGTTTCAAGTGTTATTTATTAAAAGAATGTTTACAAAGCATATATTTATATGTTAAAATAAAAGTACAAGGAAGTGATAATACGATAGGATTAAAACGAGGAACAGTAATGCTTTTTGACCATCAAAATGAGTGGGAAATTGAAGCACAAAACACAATAAGTTGTTTAAAGAATATTTTAAGCGACGTAATTTGCGATATACAGCATATTGGCAGTACAGCAATAAAAACCATAAAAGCCAAGCCTATAATTGATATAGCAATCGCTGTAGATAGCTTTGAAACGGTTCTTGAGCACGAGAATGAGTTAAAAGCGGCAGGCTTTTATTATCGACCAAACTCAGACCTTGGCGAACAATTACTATTTGCATCCGGCAGTCTTTATGACGGTACAGGTGACAAGCAAACCCATTTTATACACGTTGTAAAACACGCCAGTATGGACTGGGTTAACTATATAAATTTTAGAGATTACCTAAACAATAATCCCGATATAGCAAAGCAATATGAAGACTTGAAGGTATCACTTGCAAAACAGGCGCCCGTAGATAACGGCAGAGAAAAATATCTTAAAGGCAAACACGATTTTATAGTTTTTACGCTTCGCAAGGCACTTGTAAAATCCTACCTTGGCAAAACGATTGATATTAAAATTGACAGGCCTATCGGTTACGTGCACCATAAGGAAAAATACAGTCTGACTTACCCTATAAATTATGGTTATATACCATGTGTTTTGGGTGGCGATGGGGAGGAACTTGATGCTTATCTGCTTGGCGTGGATAAGCCTGTAAAAGAATATCGCGCAAAAATTATAGGCATAGTTCATCGAGAAAACGACGTCGAGGACAAGCTTATTGCCGCACCGGAGGGTATTAATTTTAATCAGGCACAAATCGCCGAAGCTATACACTTTCAAGAAAAATATTACAAAACGTATGTTGAGGCAATTTATCAAAAATCGTGTGGTGTTGTTGTCTACAGAATAGCAAATAAAAAAAGGGAATACCTCTGTTTATTGCAAAATCTTTCAGGTACTTACAGTGTACCTAAAGGACACATAGAAGCCTTTGAAAGCGAGCAAGAATGTGCACTGAGAGAATTATATGAAGAAACTGGCATAAAAGCAGAGCTTATCGACGGGTTTAAAACTGAAATAAACTACAAATTTCGTACAAGATCGGGCGAAAAAAATAAAACGGTTGTGCTATTTCTTGCGGAATATAATGGCGAACTTGATATTGACCACAACGAGATATCAAACTACCAATGGCTTGATGCTACAAAAGCAAAAGAAATCTTACCTAAAGGTTGTGACAGGATTATTGATGAAGCAGAATATTTTTTAAATTTTTCTAGATGATATGTGTACATTTCAGTTATACTATAAATATTTATAACAACAATATTAAAAAGGAGAAAATATGATTTATACACCACTTACAAAAAAAGCGCTAAAAATATCTTTTGACGCACATAAAAATCAACTTGATAAAGGTGGAATACCGTACGTATACCACCCATATGAACTTGCTACGCAAATGACTACCGAGGCTACAACCTGTGTAGCGCTACTGCATGATGTTGTTGAAGATACTAACACTACTTTTGATGACTTGATTGCCGAAGGCTTTGGCGATGAAATAATTGATGCGCTTCGACTTATGACACATAATGACGGTTCGGATTATTTTGTATATGTAAGAAGAATAAAACAAAATCCAATTGCAAAAGCAGTTAAACTTGCTGATTTGCGTCACAATAGCACCGAATCAAGACTCGACGTAATAACACCAAAGGATCTCGAACGTAAAGAAAAATATAAAAAAGCAATAAATATTCTATTGGGAAACGAAGAATAATTTAAATTGGTTGTACAAACTTTTGTACAGCATATATAGTAAATTATTATCATATTATTAAGAGATGCCAATTAAAAGGGGTGCTTCTCTTGAATATGCTGAAAAGGTTTACACCACAAGTTTGCTTGTTGGGTATTATTTGTATTATAGCGACATTTGGATATGTAAAAAGTGAAATTATAGGCGTTAATGCTGACGCATATATAAATCCAACTGTTATTATAGATGCTGGTCACGGCGGGTTTGATGGCGGTGCGTCTGCAAAAGACGGCACGGTGGAAAAAGATATTAATTTATCTATTTCAAAAAAACTTTGTGAATTATTGCGATTTAATGGTTATAACGTTATTATGACACGTGATACCGATACTGGTACCGAGGATGATGAGACACAACCAATACCAAAGAGAAAAAAGAGTGACCTTGTAAATCGTTTACAAATTATGAAGGATAATCCCGATGCAGTTTTTGTTAGTGTCCATCTAAACAAATTTACAACATCTGCCGCAAGCGGCGCACAGGTGTTTTATACCAAGAATTATAAAGAAGCATACATATTAGCACAATCAGTACAACGAAGTATTACATCATTAATTCAACCTGAAAACGCACGTGTTGTAAAGCAAGGAACTGATAGTACGTTTTTACTAAAAAATGCTGCAACACCCGCTATTATAGTTGAATGCGGTTTTTTAAGTAACGGTCGCGACCTTGAAAAATTAAAAGATGACGAATACCAATCTCAAATGGCCTTTGCTATTTGCGCTGGAATAATGGAGTTTTATAAATAATTAAGGAGTAAATATGGCAGGAAAGATTAAAACGGTATATGTATGTCAAGAGTGCGGATACGAGTCACCCAAATGGATGGGCCAATGCCCAAACTGTAACGAGTGGAATACTCTTGAAGAAGAGATTATTGCAGATAAAAAATTGGCAGTTGGCACTATGACCTCATCGGCCGTAAAAAAAGTAATTACAAGCGCAAAAACACTTTCAGAAATAAACTATACCGATGAGCAACGTTATCTTACAAATATCAATGAACTTGATCGAGTTCTTGGTGGCGGAATAGTTAAAGGCTCGGTGGTACTACTTAGCGGTGATCCCGGTATTGGTAAGTCAACTATACTTTTACAAATGTGCGAGAATATGCGTGATACTCTTAACATTCTTTATGTTTCGGGTGAGGAGTCTGCTGTTCAAATAAAACTGCGTGCAAAGCGCTTGGGTGTAGCAGGGGAAAATATAACCATAATGACCGAAACCGACACACAGGCGATTTGTGAGTATATTATGGCAGATAAACCCGACCTTGTAATGATTGACTCAATTCAAACGCTACAAATCAGTGAGCTATCTTCATCAGCAGGTAGCATTGTTCAAGTACGTGAGTCAACAAATATGCTTCTTCGTACCGGAAAGTCGCTGGGAATTCCTATATTTATTGTAGGCCATGTAAACAAGGGCGGCGATATTGCAGGTCCAAAGGTGCTTGAACATATTGTTGACACCGTGCTTTATTTTGAGGGTGAACGCAATCAGTCTTACCGAATTTTGCGTGCTATTAAAAACCGTTTTGGTTCAACAAATGAAATCGGCGTATTTGAAATGAGAGATACAGGACTATGCGAAGTTGAAAACCCATCGGCGATGCTGCTGTCCGGCAGAATGAGCAACGTATCGGGCGCGTGTATTACCTGCGTTATAGAGGGTACAAGACCTATTCTTTCAGAAATACAAGCACTAGTTACCACAACGGGTTTCGGTAATCCTAGACGTATGTCAAACGGCTTTGATTATAACCGACTTAATCTTTTGCTTGCAATACTTGAAAAGCGACAGGGACTTTATTTTTCAAATCTTGATACATATTTAAATGTTGTGGGTGGCATGCGACTAGACGAGCCGGCTTGTGATTTGGCTGTATGCATGGCTCTTGTATCTGGACTTCGTGATACACCACTTGACGAAAAACTTATTGCTTTTGGTGAGGTTGGTCTTTCAGGAGAAATACGAAGTGTGTCAAGAGTACAAGCACGTGTTAATGAGGCGGCAAGACTTGGTTTTAGCACATGTGTTTTACCACGTAGTTCAATTAAACAAATAACTAATAAGCCCGAGGGAATAGAGCTTATTGGTGTAAAAAATATAAAAGAAGCGTTAGAAATAATAAGATAAAGGTCGATTAATATGAAAAATAGTGAGAAAGCAGTAAAGTTGTTTACAGATGGTTATAATTGTGCGCAGGCGGTGTTTGGTGCATTTGCCGATGATTTAGGTTTTGATGAGGCAACTGCTTTAAAAATGGCATCTCCATTTGGTGGTGGATTTGGACGACAGCGTGAAGTGTGCGGCGCAGTTAGCGGTATGCTTATGGCGTTTGGTTATCTGTATGGATATGAAACACCCGAAACGGGCGAGATTAAGATGAAGCATTACGAAGATACACGCGCTTTATGTAATGCTTTTAAAGATAAAAATGGCTCAATTATATGCCGCGAAATACTTAAAACTGCTGAGGTTGGCGGCACACCCGAACCGAGAACCGAAAAATATTATCACGAACGCCCTTGCGAAAGATGTGTGCGCACAGCAAGCGAAATATTAGAAAAGTATATCGAGAATAATAAATAAAGTATGTTACTACGTGTGATTGCCTCCCTTGCCTAAAGGGTAGACTCCCTCACGGTGTGAGGGAGATGTCACAAAGTGACAGAGGGAGACCGCTCCTGTCAGGAGGGGGACCGCACGCGGTGGTGGGATATTTGGTGAGAGAAAATGACTAAAAAAATAGTTGCTATTGGTGGCGGTGAAAACGGAAGGACTACCTTTAGCGGCATAAAAATGCCTTATGAATTACGTGAAATCGATACCGAAATTATTAAACTTACGGGTAAAGAAAAACCTAACTTTTTGTTTCTTGGTCACGCGCAAAACAAACCAGAATATGAAGAACTCTATTTTACTACAATGAAATCAATTTACGGTGATATGTTTGGTTGTAAATGCGAAACTATTAAGCGATCTGAGTTAGGTAAAAACCATGAACACATAGAATGTCTTGTTGATTGGGCAGATATAATTTATCAGGGCGGCGGAGACACTAAAAGTATGATTGAGCTTTGGAAATCTACAAAGTTTAATAGTGTTTTAAAAAATGCCTGGGAAATGGGGAAAGTGCTTTGTGGCGTTTCTGCTGGTGCAAACTGCTGGTTTAAAAGTTGTAGTTCCGATTCGCTTAAAATTCTATCAAATGATCCGAATGCATCAATGATAACGGTTGATGGTTTGGGTTTTGTTGATGCTTTTTTTACACCACATTGTAACGTTGCAAACGAAAGCACTAATCGACTTCAGCATATGAAAGATGCACTTTTAAATATCGATATGGTAGGAATAGGTATTTCAAATTGTTGCGCAATAGAAATAATTGATGATACATATAGGCTTATAAGATGCGATGCTTCAAATTATGGTATAGAAGCATATGGAATAAAAGCATATTATAAAAATGGTAAATATTTTGAAGAGATAATAGATACCGACAGTGATTTTAAAATTTTAAATAAACTGTTAACCAAATAACAAAACAGCCTTTGCATTTCGCAAAGGCTGTTTTTGTATAATCAAATATTAAATACCTCTTCTGCATATCTTACTGCTTCCATAGCGTCGCGGGCGTATTTGTCTGCACCGATTTTGTCGGCATATTCTTGCGTTAATACGGCGCCGCCTACTATTGTTTTGCACCAAGGAGCTTTTTGTTTTATTAGCTCAATAGTTTTTTGCATAGCAGGTACGGTGGTGGTCATTAGCGCGCTAAGTCCTACTATTTTGGCATTAAGCTCTATAACCTTTTCAACAATTGCTTCTGCCGGCACGTCTTTACCAAGGTCAACTACATTAAAGCCATAGTTTTCGAGTAGCAGTTTTACAATATTTTTACCAATATCGTGAATATCGCCGTGAACGGTAGCGATTACAAAGGTTGGCTTTTGAGATTTAGTATCGCCTGACGGCATAGTAGATTTTATAACTTCAAAGGCGCTTTTTGCGGCTTCGGCGCTCATAAGCAGTTGTGGCAAGTAAACTGTTTTGTTTTCAAAACCTACACCTACGGTATTAAGAGCAGGTATAATTTCGAAGTTGACAATACTAAGCGGATCATTAACTTTTATTAGTTCTTTAGTTATTTCGCTCGCCTTATCCTTAAAGCCCTTTATAATGGCGTATTGAAGCTCCGATGTATATTGAGTATCACCGCTTGGTGCAGTTGCGGCTTGTGTGGGAGCTGATACCGTAAATTCATCAGCATGGGCGATATAATCAGCACAGTTAGGGTCAAGACCCTTGAGAGCATTATATGTGTAATAGGTTTTCATCATATCAGAAGAATATGGATTCATAATTGCGGCCGATAACCCGTTTTGGAGTGCCATAGAAAAGAATGTGCTGTTAACTGCGTCGCGATTTGGTAGTCCAAAAGATACATTTGATACGCCAAGTGATGTGTGGCAACCAAGCTCGGTTTTTATGGTATGCAGCGCATCAAGAGTAGCACTTGCGGCGGAGGTATCGGCACTAATGGTCATAGCAAGTGTATCAAAAATAATGTCCTTTTTATCAATACCATACTCTGCGGCTGTGGCAAGTATTTTTTTGGCAATTTCAACTCTTTTTTCTGCTGTAGATGGAATACCGTTTTCGTCAAGGGTGAGTGCCACTACAACGCCACCATATTTTTTAACGAGTGGGAATATGGAGGCCATACTTTCAGCCTTGCCGTTAACCGAATTTATCATAGCTTTGCCGTTGTAACGGCGAAGTGCGGCTTCCATAGCGCAAATATCGGCAGTATCAATCTGCAAAGGTAGGTCAATTATTGCTTGCAGTTCACATACTGCAGAGTTTAGCATAGCAACCTCGTCAATGTCGGGTAGTCCGACGTTAACGTCAAGTATATGAACGCCTTTTTCTTGCTGATTTACACCTTCTGCAAGGATATAATCAATATCGTTTTCAAGCAGAGCCTGTTTAAAACGTTTTTTACCTGTAGGGTTTATTCGTTCTCCAATTAGAATAGGGGATGCACCAAATTTTACCGCGTGTGAGTATGATGACACGGCGGTTAAGTTTTTCTTGGTAAGCGGTGTGGGTTGAATGTTGGCTGTTTTGTCGGTTAATGCCTTTATGTATTCGGGCGTAGTACCACAACAACCGCCACATACGCGAACACCCATTTTGACAATATCGGTAAGCTCGTCCGCAAATTCTTGTGGGGTAATATCAAAAACAGTTTTGCCATCAACCGATTTCGGCAGTCCCGCATTTGGTTTTAAAATCACGGGAATAGACGCGTTTTTAAGCAACTCTTCAGCGACAGTGCGTAATTGACGAGGACCTAAAGAGCAGTTAGCACCTAAAGCATCGGCGCCCATACCTTCGATCAGAGCAACCATTGCGGCAGGAGTAGCGCCTGTCATAAGCTTGCCGTCTTGCCCATAAGCGTTAGAAACAATAACGGGTAAATCACAGTTTTCTTTAACTGCAAGAAGCGCCGCCTTTGTTTCGTAAGAGTCGTTCATTGTTTCAATTATAACAAGGTCAACACCGTATTTTGCACCAAGCCTTACTGTTTTTGCAAAAACCGATACTGCATCTTCAAAATCAAGGTCACCAAGTGGTTTTAGCAGTTTTCCTGTAGGGCCGATATCAAGCGCAACGAATTTATGTTGGGGTGCTTTACTGTTTGTAATTGCATTTTTTGCATTGGTAATTGCGGCTTTAACTATTTGTTCAAGCTGTGCTTCATCAAATTTAAGGCTATTTGCGCCAAATGTGTTTGTGCATACAACATTACTGCCTGCATTAAAATAATCGGTATGAATTTTTGTTATTATTTCGTGGTGGGTAAGATTCCACAATTCAGGAAGTTCACCGGGCTGTAGTCCATTTGCTTGCAAAAGGGTACCCATACCGCCGTCAAGATAAACAATATTGTTTTGTAGATATTCCTTAAAATTCATATTATACCTCTTGTATTCCTATAAAAGCAGTGACCGATTTTGTCGGTGACATAAGTAGACTGTCGTTTAATGTAAGTCCTATGTTTTTTGGTAGGTTAAGCAGTGAAAATATTTGTTTTTGTGTATCTAACGGTAAATCACCATATCCTGCGCTAAAACGTGGTTTAAGTGGTGTTTTGAGCGTGTTTTGTATATCGTTACAAAAAGCATCGCACAGTGCCTCAATACGCTCTGCGCCAAAGGCTTGAAGCATTAAAGCCTTTGCAGGTGAGATGTGAGAATATTTTGTAATAAGGCGGTCAATACCTATACCAATTGTGGCGCCAAAAATTATTACGCTGTTACAACCCGAAAGATTTGTAGCAAGATTTTTTGATTGTACATTAAATACTCCAAAGTCGCATAAATCACCATCCGTTTTAACAGGTAATTCACAGTAGCAAACTTTGTATGTAATGCAGTCCAGTACCTCGTTTATACACTCGTTTAAAAGTTTGATTGTATTATCGTCAGCAATTCCGCCGGCATACCGCAGTATTTCTTTTTCATTAATGGGCGGCGCCGAGTATGTTTTGGTCAAAATAGTTTCGTTCATTTTTTTATTATATCAGACAAATTATCTTGAATTTTTGCCGCTACGTCGGGTTTGTTCATTGAGTAAACGTGAACATTTGAGATACCGTTTGCGTATAGGTCGATAATTTGATCGGTAGCGTAGGCAATACCTGCTTGTTTCATTGCATCGGGGTTATAACCAAATTTATCTACTAAACTTTTAAATCGCTGTGGCATAAATGAGCCTGAAAGTTTAATAGAACGTTCAACCTGATTAGCGTTTGTAATAGGCATAACGCCCGGTATTACGGGGACGGTGATTCCGGCCTCGCGTATTTTGTATAAAAAGTTATAAAGAAGATTGTTATCAAAAAACATCTGTGTTGTTAAAAAATCAACACCTGCGTCAACCTTTTCTTTAAGTCGTTTAATATCGTCTTTTTGTGTTGCGCTTTCGGGATGAATTTCAGGATAGCACGCGGCACCAATACAAAAATCTTGGTTTGCCGATTTTAATTCGTATATCAGGTTAATCGCATATTTATAATCCCAAGTTGTACGGTCGGAATCTTTTAAGGAATCGGGTATATCACCGCGAAGAGCCATAATATTTTGTATACCTGCTGCTTTGATTTCATCAATCTTTTGTTTTACAGTGTCACGGGTAGATGAAACACAGGTAAGGTGAGCCAGTGTTGGCACACCGTAAAGCGATTTAATATTTTTGGCAATATCAAGTGTATATTGGCTGGTGCCTCCGCCCGCGCCATAAGTAACGCTCATAAAAGCAGGGCGCAGCTTTGCGATTTCTTCGGTAGCGGATTTTACACTTTCAAAGGTTGTTTCACTTTTTGGTGGGAAAACCTCGAAAGAAAGTGAAGGTTTGTTTTGATTTAATAAATCAATAATTTTCATATAAATATCCTTTAAAACTTTATTCTTTAAACATTTCGGTAGATAGATAGCGGTCGCCTGTGTCGGGGAGAAGTACAACTATTGTTTTGCCGTTGCTTTCGTCGCGTTTTGCAACCTCTATCGCAGCCGATAATGCCGCACCCGACGAAATACCAACAAGTACACCCTCGGCTTTACCGATAAGCCTACCGCTTTCAAAAGCATCTTCGTCGGTTACGGTTATAATTTCGTCATAGATATCGGTATTTAATACTTCGGGTACAAAATTAGCGCCAATGCCTTGAATTTTATGTGGTGCTGCTGTACCGCTTGATAACAGTGGGGAAGATGCAGGCTCAACTGCGATAATCTTAATATTGGGATTTTGTGCTTTTAAATATTCGCCTGTGCCTGTTATAGTACCGCCTGTGCCAACACCTGCTACAAAAATATCAATTTTGCCGTCAGTATCACGATATATTTCGGGTCCTGTGGTGTCAAAGTGTGCCTTGGGATTGGCAGGGTTTACAAATTGACCTGCAATAATGCTGTTGGGTATTTCTGCTTTTAGCTGTTCTGCCTTTGCTATTGCGCCTGACATGCCTTTTGCGCCTTCTGTCAGTACAAGCTCGGCGCCGTATGCTCTCATAAGCTGTTGACGCTCTACCGACATACTGTCGGGCATAACAATTATTACACGATATCCTCTTGCAGCACCTACGCACGAAAGACCGATACCTGTGTTACCGCTTGTTGGCTCAATTATTACCGAGTCCGGTGTTAGTAAACCTTTTTGCTCCATATCATTTATCATGGCAAGAGCTACACGGTCTTTTACCGAGCCTGCCGGATTAAGATATTCGAGCTTTGCAAGCAATTTTGCCTTTAAATTATATTTTTTTTCTATATTGGTAAGCTCTAATAGGGGAGTGTTACCAATTAATTTGTCAATTGAATTATATATATTAGCCATTAAAATCATCCTTATTAAATATTATGATTATTTTATCACTATTTATTTTTTATGTCAATGTAAAAAGCAGACAGTAATTTACTGTCTGCTTTTAGTATTTTAAAATATTACCGATGAACCGCTTGATGCGCTATATACGTTTGCCGCGTGTGTAAAGCCGTATTTATCGTAATAATCACGGTTTATCACTTCTATAATGTTATCGGATTTCGATTTTTCAACGAGTGCAATTACACAACCGCCAAGACCTGCGCCTACAATTTCGCTACCCAAGACACCGTCGGTTGCGTTAAGAACATCACAGAGATAGTCGATCTCGGGTGTTGAACAAGCGTAAGAACCACATTCGGTTTCAAAAGGTGTATTGTTAGCAATTAGTTGTTCTAAATGCGCATCACTAACATTTTCAACACCTATACGGTCACCATTGTGACTAATTTTCATCATATTTCCAAGCGCGGTGTAATCTTCGGATTTAAGAACCTCCATAAACTGCTCGGCGCGTTCGCATTCTGAAATGCCGTAAAGCGCTACATTGCGTAATTCGTAAACCTTTGGCTCCTTATGGCTAGAGAATATTTCACTTAAACGCTGTTTGTATTCGGGCAATAACGCTTTTATTCCTCCACGAGTAATAGTTTCAGGTAATGTTGCTATCATTTCATAAACAGTTGAATACGGTCTAATTTTTGCAAGGTCGCGGAATTCCTTAAGCTCATAATGGGGGTAATTCTTTTTAAGCAGCATAAGTGCGAATTCATAACAGGCAACCTTTGCATTAAATGTATCTTTACTGCCTTCTGATTTTTTAGCCATAAGCATTGAGTTAGCAACCAAAACAGCGTATTTGTCTGAGAATTTTTGTCTTTCACCAACGGTAAAGGGTTTAAATCCCAAGTGCACAATAGCATCTTTTTGACCGCACTTCATGGCCGCGTGGTCGCCTGCGCCACCGCGAGAGCCAACAAACCATTCACCCTCACCGCAAAGATCAATAAATTCACGCTCGGTAAGGTTAAGACAGTTAAGTGCAACAAGTGCCTCCATAACGGCAACAACAATAGCAGATGAAGAGGAAAGACCTGCCGCTACGGGAATATTACCCGTAGATACCATATCCATTCCACAAAGGGTATAATCGGTATTAAATTGCGCGTGTATTACAGCCGATTTAACGTAGTTAGACCAGTCACCCTTGCTTTCGGTAAGGGCACTCACGACCTTTTCGCTGGCAAGATAAGAAAGCCACGATTCACTAGAGCCTAAAGCTAAAGTTTCACTAATTGAAAAACTGCGGTCAGGGTAGGTGGTGTCTAAATTTGCAATGTTAACAATATCATCATCGCGACGAGCGGATACAAACACCTGGTCTTTGTCGGTTGCCATAACGTTAATACCACCGCCACGATGGTCGATATGCCTGCCCATAAGATTTATACGACCTGGTGAGCGGGTGATAACAACCTTTTTATCGCCATATTTTTCTATAAATTTATTTAGTAAATCAATATATCTTTGCTTTTGCGTGTCGAGATTATCGGCATAAAGTTTAGATAATCTTTCATCCATATTGCCGCTATTAATATCAGCAATATATTGGGAAGCTGTACGCATAAAATGTTCGCTCACTTTGCAAAGCTCTTGTTTTGTGCTGTATGTAAGCATATCGTTTTTGTTAGCAATTTCGTATAACACAGCCTGATTCTTTGCGGCAAAATATTCGAGAGCATCGGTAAGATATATTTCGCCTTGTGCATTGTCAGAGCCAATGTTTTGAATGGCATCAATTACCTTATTGGTATTGAAACAATAAAGAGCTGCATTTGCATACGGGGCGGAAAGTACATCATCAGCACCAAACTCTACACCGCAAAGTGTTTTTGTGGGTGACGGAGTCTTTGTGAGTGCGCTCTCAAGCACCTTTTTGGCTTTTTTAGGATTAAGACCAATATCTGAAAGTATATTTTTGTAATTATCGGTTGTTGTGTTACCGAGCGCCATTAATGCCGCATCAGTAAATTCAATAACACCATACGGCCGACCATCACGTACAACAACGCGGCCACCGTTAAAGTTATCTTTAAGTGGTTGTACACCCCATACGGCATCGGCACTTTCTGTTTTGTCAAGTATGCCTTCTATAACGTTTTTCGATATGATTTTATCACCCATTGATACTATAACCGGGCCATCATATCCCATAGAAGAAAGTGCTTTAAGACCACAAAGAGCCGCATGACCCGTACCTTTTTGTTCTTTCTGATAAGCGTATATAACACCATCCACTCCATCAAGACAGTCCATAACGCTATATGCCTGATGACCAATAACAACTACAAATCGGCTAACACCGGCAGCCTTCATATTGTTAATAATTCTACGTATAACAGGCACGCCCGCGCAATCAAAGCAAACCTTACTTTTTGAATTGTCGTTCATACGAGAGCCTTTGCCCGCGCATAAAATAATTGCCGCTGTATCCTTCATAAATCAAACTCCATATTATTTTATTTTAAAAACCAATATTATTTTATCGTAAATTTGCAAATAAGCAAATAATTATCAATTTTCTTGTAACCATTGACCCATTTTAATTGCAAATAAGTTCCAGTTTTGGAAACCGGGGTTGTTTACACCTTCACCGCTTTCAGGGTCGTAGTATTCGTGTAATTCACCGGTTTTTGCAATATCTTCACCAAAGAGTTTAAGTGTTTTTTCGGCGAGTTCTTTTGCTTCATTGACAAATCCGTATTTAACAAGACCATCAAAAACCATATAGTTAGAAATACCCCAAACAGGTCCCAACCAGCAAGATGGATTGCCGGTTTTTTTGATAGAATACATCTTTTCATATTTTGAAAGGGTACGCACACCGTAAGGCGCCCAGAAGGCTTTTTCGTCAAGTAGGTTTTCTTTTACCATACGCTCAGCCTGTTCGGGTGTTGCAATTCCTGCCCACATAGCCATAAAGCCCGACCAGCAACCAATACGCTGAATGAGTGTGTTCCAATGACGAGGCGCACCAGAGTGCATAATGTTATCAGGATTAACAGGTAGTAGATTAAGGTCGCAACTGTAGTACATACCGTCTTTTTCATCGTAACAAAGGTCTTGAACAACAGTTTTTAAATTTTCAGCTTCATTTTTATAAAAGCTGACATCTACGCCTAAAAGTTCGCCTAAATAGCACACCGCCTCTAACTCTTTATACATTAAGCAGTTAAGATAAATTGATGCCGAGCTATTTTCGGGACGATAATAGGTAGATGGGTCGTTATCTACACCGATTGCACAGTCATTTATCCAAAAATAAAGTCCCGATTCGTGGCGTTGATTATTATAGTAGTAATCGATAAATTTGAGTATTTTATCAAAATATGGACGAAGCCATTCTATATCGTTATTATTAACCTCTACAATAAATGCCGCATGTTGAGCAAGACAGGGCTTGTGGATGTTAGTAACGGCAATATTATCACAATGATAAAACTTTAATGTAGGCATTATATATATTGGCATTTTACCGTCATCTTCCATATGGTCAAGAAAGTTTAGAATACAGCCTTTTTCATACTCCGAAACATCTTCGGTTACAAAATCACGAAGCGCAATATTGGTAAGCCAACTGTCCCAATCCCATAAACTGTTAGCGTAAACGGCACCGGGGACTATAAACTTGTGTTTAAGAAGTCCGTCAGGTTCACGAAACATTTTTTTATAGTTTGATTTAGCATAGTTCAAAATTAAATTATAATTATCCATTAATCTCACCCTTTAATTTTTTTTATTATTATATCATAGAAGATATTTTTTGTCATTATAATAATTTAAAAAACCTTGTCTCTCTTTATCGAAAGACAAGGCTTATTTTTATTTTTTCTTAATAGCATTATATTTTGCTATAGCATCATTAGTATAACCGATCAAACAATTGTTGTTGTGCGAATAAATCTCGATAATTGAATTCTTAATTTCATCAAGTTTATCTTTACCCATTGATACAACCATACCGGGTTTTTTATTCTTTGTTGCAATATAAAGGGAACTTACTACTTGGATTGGTATAAATAAAAATGTGGTTGTTTCTTGATGCTTATATGCCCACAAAATTTCGTCATATGTAAATATATAACCGTTGTTTTTACAAAAAACATAGTTATCTGTTAAAACAAGCTTTCCGTTCATATATCTTTTGCTGTTGGGAGATGTCAGTTCGGCAGCCGCCTTATCTAACTCGCCGCGACTTTCTAATTTGGCAATGCTTTTTTTAGCACGCAAGTACGTTGGAAGAGAGCCGCATAAAAGAACCATAAGTCCAAAAATCCAAGGCGGAAGTATTGTGAAAATAATAACCGGAATAAATTTTGGATTTATAAAATTTGAAATAATTTTTTTGCTATTCATTTTAATTCCTCAAATATATTATATTAATCTAATGGCTTCATCGTGGGGAAGGCGATTACTTCACGAATGGTATCTGAATTTGTAAGAAGCATTACAGCTCGGTCAATGCCGATACCCATACCACCTGTTGGAGGCATACCGTATTCCATTGCGGTAAGGAAATCTTCGTCAAGCATTTCTGCCTCATCATCGCCACGTTCGCGAAGTTCAAGTTGCTTTTCGAAACGCTCACGCTGAACGATTGGGTCGTTAAGCTCTGAATATGCGTTTGCAAGTTCGCTGTGGCAAATAAAGAGTTCAAAACGCTCGGTAAGACGTGGGTCGGCGGGAGAAGCCTTGGTGAGAGGGGAAACCTCTACAGGATACATTGTAATAAATGTTGGCTGAATAAGCTTTTCCTCAACTTTTTGGTCAAAGCAAGCATAAAGTGCGTTGCCCCAAGTCTTATCAGCAGTTTCTGCAAGTTCTACACCGATGCTTTCAGCGGCAGCAACTGCCTCGGCATCATCAGAAATAGCGCCAAAGTCAATACCAGCATATTCCTTAACAGCGTCAACCATTGTAAGACGGCGCCAGCCTGGTGTAAGGTCAATCTTTTCGCCAAGCCATTCAACCTCATATGTGCCGTGAATTTCTTCTGCAGCGCCGGAGATTATACCCTCGGCAATGTCCATCATATCGTGGAAATCGGCATAAGACTGATAAAGCTCAACTGTTGTAAATTCGGGGTTGTGCTTTGGGTCCATACCTTCGTTACGGAAAATACGTCCAATTTCGTACACGCGCTCCATACCGCCAACGATAAGTCTCTTTAGCGGAAGCTCAGTAGCTATACGCATATACATAGGAATATTGAGTGTATTGTGATGTGTTATAAACGGACGTGCAGCCGCGCCTCCAACAATTGTATTAAGTACAGGTGTTTCAACCTCAATATAATCCATATCATCAAGATATTTACGCATAAACTTGATAAACTGTGAGCGAATTTTAAAATTACGTTTAACGTTTGGATTCATAATAAGGTCAACATATCTTTGACGGAAACGAAGATCGTTATTTGTAAGGCCGTGGAATTTCTCTGGCAAGGGGAGAAGTGACTTTGCTAAAATCTCAATATGGTTTACGTGAATAGAGATTTCTTCGGTCTGGGTTTTAAATACTGTACCCTTAACACCTACAATATCACCAATGTCCCATTTCTTAAATGCTGCATAAGTTTCTTCGCCAACGTCATCACGACGAACATAAAGCTGAATATCGCCTTCGCCGTCGCGAACGGTTACAAAGCTTGCTTTACCCATAATTCTACGTGCCATAATACGACCCGCAACGCTAACCTCTTTGCTTTCATAGCCCTCAAAGTCGGCCTTAATTTGTAAAGAGTGGGCATCCACATCATATTTAGTTTTTACAAATGGATCGTTGCCACTTTCTTTCATTGCTGAAAGTTTATCTCGGCGCACCTGTAAAATTTCACTAAGTTCTTGTACGGGAGCATTGTTATTGTTTTCGCTCATTTTAAACATCCTTTCGATTATTTAAAAATCGGGGCAGAAAAACTGCCCCCAAAAATTTATTTTGAAATTTTAACAATTTTTAGTTTTATTTCGCCTGCTGGGGCTTCAACGGTAACAATATCGCCAACCTTATGGCCCATAAGCGCACGACCTACAGGTGATTCATCGGAAATTTTGTTGTTCGTAGGGTCAGCTTCTGTAGAGCCAACAACATAGTATTCTTCCTCTTCGTCGAACTCTTCGTCGTAAACCTTTACTTTTACACCAACTACTACTGTTTTTGTAGCGCCTTTGATGTCTTTTATGATTTCAACGTTATTAAGCATTGCTTCCAAATCAGCGATACGTGCTTCAATCTTAGCCTGCTCATTTTTGGCGTCATCATATTCGCTATTTTCAGAAAGGTCACCGTAGCCACGTGCTACTTTAATTTTCTCTGCGATTTCAGTTCGACCTACTGTTTTTAGATGCTCAAGTTCATCCTTAAGTTTTTTTAAACCATCATCGGTTACTTTAATGGACTTTGTCAAGTTAAAAACCACCTTTAATACATTATATAATAATAAATGCCACAGAGTCAAACAGCATTATACAATTTAATTTTGCTATTGTCAAGAACAATATTTTTGATATTTAATTTAACTTGACAACGGGTGTATAATAACTATATACTATACGTGATGTTTTAGCACAGTTATTGAGGTGCATTGTATGAATAATCTTGTTAAAATAAGAAAAAGCATAATGCTTTTTGTTAAAATAATGATTGTATCCGCAGTAACCGTTGGTTTTATCCAAGTATGGACAACCGGTTATGCTGAATCACTTTTTAGCAATAAGGGTAACTATGTTGTTATATTATCATATGTTTTACTTTTTACCGTTTTTTCTTCGCTTTATGGCGCTTTCAAAATTGGTATATCCCGAATTCACGAAATAATTTATAGCTTTTCATTGTCTATAGTCTTTACTAATGCGATTATGTATCTTGAGCTTAGTTTGATAGCGCGTGAATTGGTTGATATACCACCAATACTAATTGGTATTGCATATCAAATTTTAGTTGTGGCTCTTTGCTCATTTTGTGCAAATACAATTTATTTTAAATTGTATCCACCGCGTCGTGTATTAGCAGTATTTGGTGATGATGTGTCAGGCTTTGAGCTTATTAAAAAAATGGGTAAAATTTCAGATCGTTTTCAAATTGAACGTGGTATAAATGTTAATACAACCGACATTAGCGATATAAAAAAAATAATTGATAAATATGAAGCGGTTGTTATTTGTGGTATTGATAAAAACTTGCAAAAAAATATTCTTTCATACTGCTATACACATAAAAAGCGTTCTTATTTATTGCCTGATATAACAGACATAATTATAAGTAACAGCTACAATATTCAAATTAGCGATACTCCTGTTCTTATGAGTCGTAACAGAGGTTTAACGCTCGAACAAAGAATAATCAAAAGAACAATGGATCTTATTATTTCAGCAATTGCTATTATTATTACAAGTCCTATTATGCTTATATGTGCCATTGCAATCAAGCTTGATGACGGTGGTCCAATTCTTTTTAAGCAAAATCGTATTACAATTAATGGTAAAATTTTCAATGTATTAAAATTTCGTTCTATGATTGTAGACGCTGATAAGGGCGGCGCAAAAAAGGCGGTAAACGATGATGATAGAATAACGCGCGTTGGTAGGGTAATTCGTGCTTGTCGTATGGATGAATTACCGCAACTTTTTAACATATTGCGCGGAGATATGTCGCTTGTGGGTCCGCGTCCTGAAAGAATAGAAAATGTTTACGAGTATTCGAAAAAATATCCAGAATTTGAACTTCGCCATCGTGTAAAGGGTGGACTTACCGGTTTTGCACAACTTTATGGTAAATACAATACAAGTCCTGAGGATAAGCTTCATATGGATTTGATTTATGTAGAAACGTATTCATTACTATTAGATATTAAACTATTGATACTTACCTTCAAGGTTTTATTTATGCGCGAAAGTACCGAAGGTTTTAATGAAAAAGCTAATGAAAATGTACGTGCCTCTAATTCACTAAAAAAAGAAAGCGAGAATAAAAAATGAGTTTTGATGCAACACTTGTGGTAATGGCTGCGGGTATGGGTAGCCGTTTTGGTGGACTAAAACAAATTGAGCCTGTAGGACCAAATGGACAAGCCATTATAGATTTTTCGGTTTATGATGCAAAGATGGCAGGTTTTAACAAAGTTGTGTTTATTATTAAACATGAAATAGAAAAGGAATTTAAAGAAATTGTTGGCGCAAGAATTGAAAAGATGATTGACGTTGACTATGCTTTTCAAGAAATTGATATGCTACCGGATGGTTTTGTATGTCCTGACGAACGTGTAAAACCGTGGGGTACTGCGCATGCAATTTATTGTGCGCGTGATAAGGTTAATACTCCTTTTGCTGTTATTAACGCCGACGATTATTATGGTAAGAGCGCTTATAAAAAGATGTATGACCATCTTAAAAAACAAAAAGGCGATTTCTGTATGGTCGGTTTTCGCCTTGAAAACACCCTTACCGAAAACGGTACTGTATCTCGTGGTATATGCGAAGTTGAAGGCGGTTATCTTAAAACTGTAACTGAGCGCACAAAAATTCTTGATTGTAAGTATACTGAGGATGATCAAACTTGGACAGAATTACCGCCTGACTGCATTGTATCTATGAATATGTGGGGATTTACTCCAGATGTGTTTGAATATATTGAAAATGACCTTATAGAATTTTTCAAAGAAAAGATTAATGTTCCAAAGGTTGAGTATTATCTTCCAACGGTTGTTTCAAATGTTATTAATCGTGGTCAAAAAGATGTTTCAGTTTTGGTTGCCGAAGACAGATGGTACGGCGTTACCTATAAAGAAGATAAAGACGGCGTTGTATGTGCCCTAAAACAAAAGATTAACAACGGTGAGTATGAGGGATTTTGATTATGAAAAATAAACTAATATTTATTATAATTGCTGTTGTTTTGGCTATTGCAATAATTGCATTAGGTGCAGTTTTATTTCTTAGAAATACCGGTGATACTGTAATTTCTCTTGGTAACGCAAAGGGTTTGGCTGGCGATATTGTTGAGATACCGTTAACTATTGATAAAAATGTTGGTATTTGGGGCGGCCAAATATTAATTAATTATGATTCAGATAATTTAAGTTTTCTTTCAATAGATAACAGTGAAGTTTTTGACCAATGTGAAGTGAACGATACTGGCGATTGTGTTGCAATACTTGCCACACAATTAGAATTAGAGGATTCACATTTTGACGGAAATATTGCTACATTAAAATTCAAGATTAAAGTAAGTGCCGATAAAGGCGAGTATAGTCTTGATTTTAACGAAGAATCGAACTTTTGTAATAAAGATGAAGAAATGATCACACCTGAGTTTGTTAGCGGAAAAATAACTGTTAAATAATTTAAAAAGGCTTGTATGTGTTTGGCGTACAAGCCTTTTATTATATTGCATTTTTATAATATCGTCTGCATATATTTTTGTATAGAAATAATGAAAGGCGAGATAAAAATGAAAGATTTTAACCCAGAAGGCACATTAATAAACACTGAAGAAAACAAAAAATATTTATCAAACATAAACTCACTTCAAATTGCACACTCGTTAAATATAGTACTCGAAGCAAATGTGGTTATGTGTGATGCTGAACATAATCTTATTGTAGACCTTGGATGTATGAAGGGTATAATTCCTCGCGATGAGGGAGCAATTGGTATTAAAGAGGGAATAACACGCGATATTGCGCTTATTTCACGCGTAGGGCACGCCGTAGCATTTATTGTAACTGGTTTTAAAACAGATTCAGTTGGTAAAGAATATGCACTTCTTTCACGTAGAGCCGCACAAGAAATGTGTATAGAATATATTGTAAACAATAAAACTATCGGTGACATTATTACTGTCACGGTTACTCATCTTGAATCGTTTGGAGCATTTTGCGATATTGGTTGTGGTAATATAGCACTTATGCCAATAGATACTATAAGTGTGTCAAGAATATCACATCCTAAAGATCGATTTGTGGTTGGCGATAGTATAAAGGCTGTTATTAAAAAAATAGATGTCGACAATAAAATAACTCTTTCTCATAAAGAATTGTTAGGTACTTGGCAAGAAAATGTTTCAAGTTTTTGTGCAGGGCAGACCGTGTCGGGCATTGTGCGTAGTATTGAAGATTATGGAATATTTGTTGAACTGACACCAAATCTTGCAGGGCTTGCTGAACCAAAAGAAAATGTTAAGGTTGGACAATGTACAAGTGTATTTATCAAAAGTATAATACCTGAAAAAATGAAAATAAAACTTATTATAATTGATGCGTTTGAAACCGCATGTGACTATACATATAATTATTTTTATAGTGGTAATCATATAGATGAATTTATTTATTCACCACCCGAGTGCACAAAACAAATTAGTACATATTTTAAGTAAAATGTGGTTGATTTTAAAAATTGTATGTTGTATAATACTTTGCGGTGATGAAAATGTCAGAAAATTGTAGCGGCAATTGCGCTTCATGCAGCAGCAATTGCTCAAGTAGAAAAAAAGAAAGTTTTATTGAACCAACAGCAGAATTTAATAACATTAAACATGTTGTGGCTGTCGTAAGCGGTAAGGGTGGCGTTGGTAAGTCAATGGTTACATCTTTGCTTGCTACTCTTATGAGTCAAAAAGGTTACAGGGTTGGTATACTTGATGCCGATATAACAGGTCCATCTATTCCAAAATCATTTGGTATTATGGGTAATGCTATGCAAAATGAGCTTGGTATTTTACCTGCAGAGTCTAAGGGCGGCATCAAAATAATGTCTGTTAATATGTTGCTTAAAGAAACCGACGCTCCTGTTGTTTGGCGCGGTCCTGTTATTGCAGGTGCTGTTAAGCAGTTTTGGCAAGATGTTGTATGGGGTGACCTTGACTATTTGTTTATTGACTGCCCTCCCGGTACAGGTGATGTGCCACTAACTGTTTTCCAAACAATACCTCTCGATGGTATCGTTATGGTAACTTCTCCGCAAGACCTTGTCTCTTTAATTGTAAAAAAAGCATATAATATGGCAAAGATGATGGATATAAATATTCTTGGTCTTGTTGAAAATATGAGCTATGTTAAATGTCCAGATTGTGGTAAAGAATTCAGCGTATTTGGTGGCGGAAGTGATGATATTGCTAAAGAGCTCGAGATAGATTTACTTGGCAAGCTACCAATTGATATTTCACTTACTCAAATGGTAGATAATGGTTGCATTGAACATTTTAACGAGGATTATCTTAACAAAGCTGTCGAAAAGCTTGAAAATTTAAATAAGTAATTTTATAAGGGCCGATACCCGTATCGACCCTTATATTTGTATTTGGTGATAAATTATGAGAATGAAGAAAAAGAAGTATTTAAAAGAACGTTTAGATGCTGTAGCTGACTATTTATATTCAAGTGTGAGTGAAGATAAAAACTTTAAAACGGCTATAAATGATAAAGATTATATCGATTTTGATGCTTGGTTTGGTGTATCTCAACCGCTTTTTTTAGAGGTTGGTTGTGGCAAAGGCCGTTTTGCATGTGAGTTTGCTGCTGCGCACCCCGAAATTAATTTAATAGCAGTAGAGCGAGAGGCAAATGTTATTGTCTCTGCTTGTGAATTGGCTAAAAAAATGAACCTGAAAAATGTTAGATTTATAAAATGCACTGCAGAATATCTTGAAAGGCATATCAAACCTCAAAGCATTGAGCAAATTTTTCTTAATTTTTCTTGTCCTTTTCCAAAGAATAAATACGCTTGTCATCGACTTACTCATCACGGCTTTCTTGAAATATATAAGCGTATTATGAAACCAACAGCAGAAATCCATCAAAAAACGGATAATATGAAGTTATTTGAGTTTTCATTGCAAGAACTTTCACAAAACGGTTTTGCTTTTAAAAATGTTTCTCTTGATTTGCATAATAGCAATTTTGAAGGCAATATTATGACCGAATACGAAGAAAAGTTTGTATCACTTGGGCAACCCATATACCGACTCGAAGCTTATATAAAATAAGAAAAGTCCTCCCTAATTGGAGGACTTTTTATTTATTTTGTGCCAAAAATTCTATCGCCTGCATCGCCAAGACCGGGTAGTATATATGCGTGGTCATTAAGGCAATCATCAAGTCCTGCGCAATATACCGGCACGTCCGGGTGGGCTTTTGTAAATGCCTCGATACCTTCTGGTGCCGCAATTATGCACATAAACTTAATTCTTTTTGGACTAAATTCTTTTATGCGGCTTACTGCGTCAATTGCACTGCCGCCTGTTGCAAGCATTGGGTCAAGTACAAATACATCGCGTTCGTTTAAATCGGCAGGTAATTTACAATAGTAATCAATCGGTTGATGCGTTTCAGGGTCACGGTACATACCAATGTGACCAACCTTTGCAGATGGTATAAGGCTAAGTACACCATCTACCATACCAAGACCTGCGCGTAGTATGGGCACAAAAGCCATTTTTCTACCTGCAAGTACTTTTGTTTTAGCGGTCATCATAGGTGTTTTTGTGTTAACTTCTTTAAGTGGTAAATCACGCGTTGACTCATAACACATAAGCATTGCAATTTCACTTACAAGCTCGCGGAATTGTTTAGTACCGGTACGTTCATCACGTAAAATGGTAAGCTTGTGCTGAATTAGTGGATGGTCCATTACGAATACGTTGTCTTTCATTTTAAAAACCTCCGCTTAATTATTTTCTATTGACATAACTTTGTCTATACGAGTTTGGTGTCTGCCACCTTCAAACTCGGTATTTATAAATAAATCTACAAGCTCAATAGCTGTACCTACACCAATTACACGACCACCAAGGCACAATATATTTGAATCATTGTGAAGACGTGTGTATTTTGCACTAAAGTGCTCGCTACAGCAAGCGGCTCTTATACCTTTAACCTTGTTTGCCGCTAGTGACATACCGATGCCCGTGCCGCACACTAATATTCCGCGCTGACAATTACTATTCGTAATTTGCTCGCAAACCTTTACCGCAATATCGGGGTAGTCGACTGATTTGTTTTCATATATACCGCAGTCAACAACCTCATGTCCGTTAGATTTTAGGTGCTCGGCAATTGCATTTTTGTGTTCAAAGCCGCCATGATCGCATCCAATAACTATTTTCATTTTTGTGCCTCCGTTTTTGCTTTAAGTTCACGTTCTGCCTGTGGCAGACGAAGATAGGTTGGTAATAATTCTTCGGGTGATATTGTTGATATAAAATTAATATTTTTATAGGCGAACATACCGATACCAACAGCAGATTGAAATTTTAAATGTTCGTCTGCCAAAGTTATGTTTGGTAAATCAGATACAGTTTTATAAAATAGGTCAGCTCCATCACCGCATATAATTATTTCTGTAGTGGTAGAAAGTTTTTCGATTTCTGCTCTTAGTTCATTGCCCAGTAAAGCTCTATCTTCACATAGTCGGGTGGTATTTCCGTTTTTTATTTCAAATAACGCGTTATAAAATTGGTTACAACGCGCATCCATAACTGCACAAACTATACAATTTTTGTTAATAAAATGCTCAGCCATACCCTCAAGAGTAGATACCGGAATACATTTTATTTTTGTTGCAGCACAAAGCCCTTTTACTGCACTAATACCAATACGAAGTCCGGTAAATGAACCCGGACCTACGGCTACAGCAATATTATCAATATCAGATAGCTTTGTAGCCGAGTTGCTAAGCATATTAATTATCATCGGTACAAGTGTTTGTGAATGTGTAAGATGTGCGTTTATAAATGAACTAGCAAGAATTTTACCGTCATCAATAATAGCGCAAGACGCAGGACCCGCCGAACATTCAACACTTAATATTTTCAATTGTTGTCACCTCTATCAATTGAAATTTGTCGACTAGTGTCATTAAGTCGTTTGATAGTTATACGAATTGTATTTTCAGGTAGGGCAGACTCAATGTTTTCACTCCACTCAATTGCTAAAACACCGCCTGATTCCATATAGTCAAAATAACCAGTAGAATATAGGTCATCCCAGCCGTTTATGCGATACATATCAAAGTGATAAAGATTTAACCTACCGCCAATATACTCGTTAATTATTGCAAAAGTTGGTGAAGAAACCTCACCTGTAAAACCTAGTCCCTCGGCAAGACCTGTTACAAAACAGGTTTTACCTTGGCCTAAATCTCCGTAAAAAGCAATGGTTTCGCCACCCCTTAATGTTGATGCAAGATTTTGAGCAATTCTTCTGGTTTCGGCAGGAGAATTTGACACTAAAACATTATTCAATTTTAAAATTCTCCTTTTTAATTTCTATTTTAGTGAATTTTATCATATAATAAATGTTGTGTCAATTAAATAAATGTTTATTATTCAAGATTTTTGTGGTATTATACAAAGTATAGAGGTGAAATAAATGATTTGGATTGCGATTATTTGCATATGTTTTATTTTAATTATTTTATCTGCATTATATTGGGCGTTTAAAACAGCATTTATGCGTAGTAATATTCGCCTTGTTAGTTTTGAAAGCGGACCACTTGCGGAATATAAAGAGATTTTTGATAAAAGTCTTACTTATATTAACAATCTAGAAAGTGAACGCATTTATATTGAAAGCTTTGATGGAGTAAAACTTGCTGCAAGTTACTACAATAATAATTCAGACACTACAATTCTGCTTTTTCATGGTTATAGGTCGGACGGAAAATTTGATTTTGCATGCGCTGTAAAATTTTATATTGAATTGGGTTTAAATGTCTTGGTTGTAGATCAGCGAGCAAACGGTGAGAGCGGGGGAAGGTTAATAACCTTTGGTATTAAAGAGCGTCGTGATGCTGTTTGTTGGACTAAATTTATCAATCAAAAATATGCTCCCAAAAATATATTGTTAAGTGGTGTTTCAATGGGAGCAACAACGGTTATGATGGCTGCAAATCTTGGTTTGCCAAATAACATTCGAGGGATTATTGCTGACTGTGGTTTTTCATCTGCACCGGATATAATAAAAAAAGTTGCTCGTGAAGCCTTTAAAATAAATGCAGAGCCTATTTTGCCCGTTCTTGATTTGATGTGTAAAATATTTGGCAAATTTAGCTTATATGAAACTACAACGGTTAAAGCGTTGTCAGAATCTAATATACCAATCTTTTTTATACACGGTAAATGCGATGGTTTTGTTCCGTGCCAAATGACTCAAATTTCTTATGATGCGGCCAGAGCTGAAAAATATATATGTTTGGTAGAAAATGCTGACCACGGTATAAGTTTTTTGGTAGATACTGAAAATATTAAAAACCAAATTTCAAACTTTATTAAGAAATATTGTTCATAGTTTGTTAAAAAATATATTGTGTTTTTTGTCGAAATATGTTAATATGTAGGGTGTGAAAGGTGGTAAAATTATGAGAGCAGATGGCAAAAGAGTAAAAAATGCCGATCCGATGTATACTGTTGCTGCATATATTATGAATAAACGAGTTGACTCAATGAATATGATTACTATTGATATTCCGGTTGAGCCAATAAAAGAATATTTAAATGAAAAACGCAAACAAGGAATAAACATTAGTCATATGTGTGTTGTACTTGCTGCATATTTACGCACAATGAAAGAGTTTCCCGAGCTTAACCGTTTTGTTGTAAATAAAAAGATATATCAAAGAAATGAAATTGCGGTTGGTATGGTTGTTCTTAAAGCAGGTCAGGTTGACCATGGTACAATGTCAAAAATGTATTTTAGCGAAAATAATACTATTTTTGAAGTAAATGACATTATAAACAAATATGTTGAAGAAAATCGTGAGACACCCGACAACAACAGTACAGAAAAATTAATAAAAGTTTTATTAAGCGTACCCGGAGTTTTGCCTGTAGGTGTTGGAATATTTAAATGGTTAGACAAGCACGGTTTGTTACCAAAAAGTATTATTGATGCATCACCGTTTCATATGAGTTTAGGTATCACAAATCTTGCGTCAATTAGGACCAATCATATATATCATCATTGCTATGAATTTGGTACAACAAGTGTGTTTATGGCTATGGGTAATACTCGTGAGGTTCCAAAGCGTAAGGGCGATGAAATTATATTTGAAAAGTGTATGCCCATAGGTGTTACTATGGATGAACGTATTGCTTCAGGCAGTTATTTTGCACTTGCATTTCGTAAAATGCGTACATATCTTCGTAATCCTGAATTACTTGAGGTATCACCTGAAGATAACAAAGGTGAATAAGTTGTAAATTTATTTATTTTACACTTGATTTTACTTTCTAATTGATATACAATAATTTGGTAAATTTTTAACAATGGAGGACATTAAAAATGTTAGTTTCAGCAAAAGAAATGCTTACTAAAGCAAAAGCAGGTAAATATGCCGTAGGTCAGTTTAACATTAACAATCTTGAATGGACCAAGGCTATTCTTATTACTGCTCAAGAGCAGAATTCACCGGTTATATTAGGAGTTTCTGAGGGCGCAGGCAAATATATGTGCGGTTTCAAGACGGTTGCAGATATGGTTAAGGCTATGATTGAAGATCTTGGTATTACTGTTCCCGTAGCACTTCATCTTGACCACGGTAGCTATGAAGGCGCTAAAAAGTGTATTGCTGCAGGTTTTTCATCTGTAATGTTTGACGGTTCACACTATCCAATTGAAGAAAATATAGAAAAAACCAAGGAACTCGTTGGCATTTGCGATGAACTCGGTTTATCACTTGAGGCTGAAGTTGGTTCAATCGGCGGTGAAGAAGACGGCGTTGTGGGTGCAGGCGAATGTGCTGATCCTAACGAATGCAAAATGATTGCAGATTTGGGTGTAACAATGCTTGCTGCAGGTATTGGTAACATTCACGGTAAGTATCCTGAAAATTGGGCAGGCCTTAGTTTTGATACACTTGATGCTATTCAGCAACTTACAGGCGATATGCCTCTCGTTCTTCACGGTGGCACAGGTATTCCTGCTGAAATGATTAAAAAGGCAATTTCTTTAGGTGTGTCGAAAATTAATGTTAATACTGAATGTCAGTTGAGCTTTGCCGACGCTACACGTAAGTATATTGAAGAAGGCAAAGACCTTCAGGGTAAGGGCTTTGACCCACGTAAGCTTTTAGCACCTGGTTTCGAGGCTATTAAAGCTACCGTTAAAGAAAAAATGGAACTTTTTGGCTCAGTTGGTAAAGCATAATTGTTATATTAATTTTAATCCCCGATTGATTCGGGGATTTTATATTATTATTTTTTTGCATTTATTGACATTTAATGTCTAAAATAATATAATAATTAAAAATATTTATTAAGGGGGTTGTGAAATGGATGAGAGAATTTTTGAATTAGAAGAACAAATTTTTGATTTGATAGAAAATAAAAAATTTGTACAATTAAAAGAAATACTTTCTGAAATGCAACCTGCCGATATTGCCGAGATATTTGAAGAGGCAAAAGATAAGGAAATACCTGTGCTTTTTCGTATTTTACCAAAATCACTTGCTGCAGAGGTTTTTGTAGAATTTGATAGCGACAAGCAAGAGATACTCCTTAATTCGTTCAGTGATAATGAACTTCGTGCTGTATTGGATGAGTTGTTTATGGATGATGCAGCCGATATTGTTGAAGAAATGCCTGCTACAGTTGCAAAACGTATTTTAAAAAATGCCGATGCAAATACACGCAGACAAATCAATCAGTTACTTGCATATCCCGATGATTGCGCGGGAAGTATAATGACAACTGAGTATATTGATCTTAAACGAACAATGACGGTTGATGAAGCATTTGACCGCATAAGAAAAATAGGTTTTGATACCGAAACAATATATACATGTTATGTTATTGGTAGTCGTCGTAAATTGTTTGGCACTATTTCTCTTCGTGACTTGTTATTAAGTGGCAAAGACCAGATAATAGGCGATATAATGGATGAAAATGTTATATTTGCCAATACTCTTGATCATAAAGAAGACGTTGCCGCAATGTTCGAACGATATGATATGCTTGCACTTCCGGTTGTAGATACCGAGGGTAGACTTGTTGGCATTGTTACGGTTGATGACGCGATTGACGTTATTCAAGAAGCCGCATCAGAAGATATAGAAAAAATGGCGGCTATTTTACCAAGTGAAAAAACATATCTTAAAACAGGTGTTTTTGAAACCTTTAAGTCACGTATTCCTTGGTTATTGTTGCTTATGATTTCAGCAACATTTACAGGCGCTATTATTTCTAGTTTTGAAGCTAAGCTTGCTCAATGTATTGCTCTCGTGGCATTTATACCTATGCTTATGGGTACGGGTGGTAACTCTGGTAGTCAGACATCTGTTTCTATTATTCGCGCACTCTCTTTGGGCGATATTGAGTTTAGAGATATGTTAAGAGTTATTTGGAAAGAGTTACGTGTTGCAATAATTGTTGGAATAGTTTTGGGCGCAATTAATTTTATTAAGCTTTATCTTGTTGATTTCTTGTGGCTTCATACCTTTGATACGGGTGCCGAACTTGCCGAAATGACAACTATATGTTTAACACTTATTCTTGTTATTATTGTTGCAAAATTGCTTGGTGCGGTTTTACCAATCGTTGCAAAAAAATTTGGACTTGACCCTGCTGTTATGGCAAGTCCTTTGGTTACTACAATTCTTGATGCGGTATCACTTCTTATATATTTTGGTATTGCCGCTGTACTCGTTTTATAAAAATTAAACCTCGGTGTATTCACCGAGGTTTTTTTAATTTACTTTATTTGTTGGAAAACCGTTTAAAAAAGAAATTATATTGTTTTCTGCAATTTTAATTAAACGTTCTCTTGTGGCAAGTGGAGCCCAAGCAGTGTGGGGAGTAATAATCAAATTTGGTATATCTTTAAGTATACAATTATTTGACATTGGTTCTTTATTTAAAACGTCGATAGCTGCGCCAGAAAGTTTACCGCTGTTTAGTGCATCAGCAAGGTCTTGTTCATTTACAATACCGCCACGAGCGGTATTAATAAAGAAAGCACCGTCTTTCATTTTAGAAAACGTGTCTTTATTAAACATCTCTATACTTCCGTCATTAAGTGGGCAATGTGGAGTTATAATATCACTGTTTTTGAGCAATTTATCAAGTGATGTAAATTTGACGCGATTGTCGGTTTTTGGTGTTCTTGTATAAACTAAAACATTCATTTCAAAAGCCAACGCTATTTCGGCAACCCGTTTTCCAATACTGCCGTAACCGATAATACCGATTGTTTTATCTTTTAATTCATCAGTGGGAAAGCAAAGTACTGAAAAGGTGGGGGACTGCTGCCAACCACCGTTTTTAACAAAATCGTTATAACGATTTACAGCATTATAATGATTTAAAATATAGGCAAATACCTGTTGTGCAACAGCGCTTGTTGAATATGAGCCTGCATTGCAAACGGTAATACCGTTTTCTTTGGCTGCAGTTATGTCAATATTGTTGTAACCGGTAGCCCAAAGTCCGATAAATTTAAGCTTTTTAGCATTTTCAATTACATCTTTATCAATAATTGTTTTATTACATAAAATTATATCATATTCGTGTACGGTGCTCAGTAACTCATCACGCAATATGTTTGTGTTATAAACAACATCACCGTATTTTTCAAATACGGTGATATCTAAATCATTATTTTGTGTAAGTGTCGCACAATCGGCAATCAAAATTTTCATTGTTTTGGTGTCACTTTCTTTTTTGTACCATCCGGTTCAACAATATACATATTATCAAGCTGTGACATAAGGCTACGTTTATATCCTTCAATATATTCGCGACGAAGAACCGCTTGTTCAGCTTTTTCTTCTTCGGTAAGGCCCTCGGCCTTTTGCTTGCGTGCGAGTTCATTTATTCTATCAATTTTACTTTGTTCCATAATAAACTCCTATATTTCATTTCTGCCTTCAAGTGCACGGGCAAGGGTGTATTCGTCAGCATATTCTAAATCGCCGCCTACAGGAATACCATAGGCTAAGCGAGTAACTTTAATACCCATTGGTTTTACAAGACGAGAAATATAGCTAGCTGTTGCTTCACCCTCAACGGTTGGGTTAGTAGCCATAATTATTTCTTTTATTTCACCGTCACTCAGGCGAGCCATAAGCTCCTTGATTCGTAATTTATCTGGTCCAATATTATCAAGAGGTGAGATTACACCGTGCAGTACGTGGTAAACACCACTAAATTCGCGCGTGCGTTCAAATGCCATAACATCGCGCGGATCCTCAACTACGCAGATAATACTTTTATCACGGCGTACGTCAGAACAAATCTGGCATACCTCTAAATCCGTAAGAGATTGACAAACAGAACAAAAATGTATCTTTTCCCGAGCATTAATTAGCGCATCGGCAAACTGTTTTGCACGTTCGGGAGGTTGCTCCAGAATACTGTATGCAAGTCGTTGAGCCGTTTTTTTACCAATACCGGGTAGCCGTGAAAACTGATTAATTAATTCTGTAAGTGGTACAATATTATAATTCATAATTAAAACATACCAGGTAGATTAAGTCCGCCTGTAATAGCGCCCATTTCTTCCTCTGCGGTCTTAATTGCGTTGCCGATTGCTTCGTTCACAGCAACTGTTACAAGGTCTTCAATCATTTCAGCATCGTCGGGATCAATGATGTCGGGATTAATTTTAATGGATTTAATAAAATGCTTGCCGTCAACGGTAACACTAACAGCGCTACCGCCCGAAGTTGCGCTATATTCGCGAGCTTCAAGGTCGGTTTGTAACGTTGCTATATCTTCCTGCATTTTTTGTGCTTGCTTAAGCATCTGGTTCATATTACCGGGGCCACCGGAATTTGGAATACGTACTTTCATAATTTTTCTCCTAAATTAATTAATTTCAAGTTGTTTAAGCTTTTGTTCAAAACTTTTCATTGGGTCATCGTGAACATTGTTTTTTGTTTGCTTTGCGTGATATGGACCCAATTTATACTTACGACCAAGAACGCTTTCAGCGGCCTTGCGTATATTATCACGATAAATTGAATTACTACCGTTTACAAGAGCTTTAAATTGAGAATTATTAGTATCAATCAGTAAATAATCCCCTTCAACATAGGCATTAGAATCTTGTAAAACACCTGCAATTAGAGGACACGATGTCCTAAGTATACCAATAATTTCACCCCACTGCAAGACGGGTTTTACGGTAATATCGTTCGGTTGATTTATTGTTTCGTTAGGGGGTGTGGATTCTTCAATTATAAGTTCGCTTGAATTATCAAATTCAGGCAAGGGAATATCATCATTATTTAAATTAAGATTTTCATTTTGCTCAATTGGTTTTGTAGTAAAATTATTGTTTGTCGGTATTATTTCACTAGATTCAAGAATTGATATTCTTCTCTCTAAAGAATTTAAATCTTGTCTAATTTCAGGATTACATAGCCTTATGATACACATTTCCATTTCGCATCGGCGATTACCATTTTGCATTGTAGCGGCTGATGATTGCAAAATACTAAGTATTGACATAATTTCTTTTATATCAAAATTTTGTGCTTGTAACTCTAAAGCGCGCATTTTACTGCTTGAGCAAACAATTGGTTTTTTGTTGCTTTTTACAACCTTTACAATCATAAGATCACGGAAATGATTTGTTAGTTCAGATAGCAATCTTAACATATCTACCGATGAATTATGAAGCTCGTCAATAAGAGTAAGCGCTTGCTCAGTAGATTGTGTTTTGATTAAGTCGGCCATTTTAATTAAATAATCATTGCCAGCCATAGAGCAAACGTTTGCAACGGTGTCTTCACCAATGTCCATACTGTGTGATGCACAAAGATCTAAAATTGAAAGTGCATCACGCATACCGCCATCGGCGGCAGAAGCGATTAGTGTTGCGGCATCGTCAGTAAGATTAAGACCTTCGTTTGCTGCAACGTACTTTAATCTACCAACAATTTCATTGCTGTCTATTCGGCGAAAATCAAAACGCTGACAACGCGAAAGAATTGTAGCAGGTAATTTATGAACCTCGGTAGTTGCAAGAATAAACACAACGTGTTCAGGTGGTTCTTCAAGTGTTTTAAGCAGCGCGTTAAATGCAGCGCCACTTAGCATATGAACCTCGTCTATAATATACACGCGGTATTTGCAAGCCGCAGGGGAAAAGTTTACCTGCTCGCGTAGCTCACGTATATCGTCAACACCGTTATTAGACGCTGCGTCCATTTCAACAATGTCTGTTGCTTCATCGGCGGCTACCATGCGGCAAATCTCACATTCGCCACAAGGGTCACCATTTATAGGATTTAAACAGTTTACAGCTTTAGCAAGAATTTTTGCGCAGGTAGTCTTACCTGTACCACGAGTTCCGGTAAAAAGATATGCGTGTACAACCTTGCCGGAGTCAAGCTCGTTTTTGAGTGTTTGTGTAATATGATCCTGACCGACAACATCACTAAAGGTGGCAGGACGATATTTACGATATAACGCCTGATAAGCCATAAATTCACCCCAAAATATAAATTTTACCTGTATCCTTGGTCGTACGAATGAACCGATTGACTATTCGCACGGAAAAAACTGCTTAATGCTGCTCGGTTCCCCGCCTGACATGGTTCACAGCCTTCCGCCGTATAGGACCCGCCCATTCGCACGACCAAATATACAGGCTCCATTTGATTATAACTTATGTGTTTAAATTTTGCAATAGTTAAATTATTATTTTTGCTAGGAATAGTTGATATATTTTACAATATAAATATTGAAATATTTGTTTTCAACTGTTATAATAGTTTTAATTATCCGTATTATACTATATATAAGTAATTTTTAGTATAAGAGGGTATGTTTGTTATGACAAGACTTGAAATTGGCAATTTGTTTGATATCACCAACACTATCGCAAGCGATATTTTTGAAGGTAAAAAATACGCACATGAGGTTTTGCCCGAAATCAAAGAATTTATAAAGCAGTTAAGCCTTACACTTGACACAGAAAAATTTGACGATTTGGGCGGCGGTGTGTTTGTGGCAAAAAGCGCAAAGGTTGCAAGCAGTGCTAGTATTACAGGACCGTGTATCATCGATGAGGAAGCCGAGATTCGTCACTGTGCATTTATTCGCGGTAACGTAATTGTTGGCAAAGGTGCAGTAGTAGGTAATTCGACCGAGCTTAAAAATGCTATACTTTTTGATAAGGTTCAGGTGCCGCATTACAACTACGTAGGGGATAGTATACTAGGCTATAAATCACACCTTGGCGCAGGGGCAATAACGTCTAATGTAAAGTCTGACAAAACAAATGTATCCGTTACTATAGACGGCAAAAAGTATAATACAAATCTAAAGAAATTCGGCGCGATTTTGGGCGACTGTGTAGAGGTCGGCTGTGGCACTGTGCTAAATCCCGGTACTGTGGTGGGTAAAAACACAAATATTTACCCATTATCAATGGTGCGTGGATATGTGCCGCAAAATTCTATTTATAAAAATCGTGGCGAAATAGTGGAGAAAATATGGAAAAGTGGGACATTTTAAATGCAGACGGCGCACCTACGGGTAAAACAACCCTGCGTGGCCGATGTAACTTAAAACCGGGTGAATATCATCTTGTAGTGCATATATGGGTGGTATCTTCACACGGTGAAATTTTGATTCAACGCCGTTCGGACAGTAAAAAACTTATGCCTGGTGAATGGGCGGCAACAGGTGGCGCGGCAATATCGGGCGAAGACTCATACACTGCTGCAAACCGTGAACTTTATGAGGAACTTGGTATTCCTTCAAACAAGCAAACACTTAAAAAGCTCGCAAGAATAAAGCGTCGTAATTCTTTGCTTGATATCTGGTTTATAAACACTGATGTTGAATGCGGCAAATTGCGACTTCAAAGGGACGAGGTTGCCGATGCCTGTTGGGTAAGCCGCGAACAGCTCAATGAAATGATAAAAAAAGGCGAATATCATAACTATGGTAAAGAATATTTTGATACCGTGTTTCAAAAAATTGACGAACAGTTAGGGGTGACAGTATGAGCCTTAATATTAGCGGAGAAAAATGCGTTTTGTGCAAAGCGTATCTCTTTGAGGAGGATGATGTTGTTTATTGCCCCGAATGTGGCGCGCCCCACCATCGTGATTGCTATAACTCTATTGGACATTGCTCTTTAGAAGAATATCATGGAACAGATAAACAGTATAAAAAGCCGGAGGAACGCACTCAGGATAAGAAAGAAGATTATCAGGAAAACACTATTTTTTGTAGTATGTGTGGCGAAAAGTATAGCAAAGATGAGTCTGCATGTCCCAAATGTAATACTCCTAATATTACTAAACTTGGTGGAAACGTTATTACTATTGACCTTACCGGCGGAGTACCTGATGATACCGATATAGGTGAAGGAGTTACTGTAAAAGAGGCTAAGCAATTTGTTGCGGTAAACACACAGCGTTATATGCCAAGATTTGCTGCAATAAAAAAGGGCAAAAAGATTTCATGGAATTGGCTTGCTTTTTTATTGCCTAGTGGATGGTTGATGTCGCGCAAAATGTATTTGCTTGGCGGTATTGTCGCTGCATTAGAAATCTCTCTTTCGCTTATTTCAATTCCATTAAGAATTGCATATCAAAATGCTGATGTTTCTGCAACAAATAACTATGTTGAATATTATTCTTCTATTTTTCAAGAGATTGAGCGTATTGGAAAAGTTGCGATTATAGCAGGAGTTATAGCTGTTGCATTGGGAATTGTGCTAAGTTTATTAATTTCTTTGTTTGGTGATTTGATATATAAAAATCATGTCGTATCTAAGATTAAAGATATAAACAGTAAGACTACTGATAAACTAGCGGATTTTCGTAAAAATGGCGGAGTTAATATTTTTGCATCGTTGGCAATATATATGACTGTAAGCTATCTGCCTTCAATTATTGCATATACGTTGGGAATGATATGATGAAAAAATATACAACGCTTTATTTTGACCTTGATAATACCTTGCTTGATTTTTCCGCGGCAGAGCATAAAGCGATAAGAAAACTTTTTGCACTGCACAATTTGCCTATCAGTGATGAAAAAATTGCTAAGTATTCGGTAATCAATCATACCTGGTGGCAACGTTTTGAAAAGGGAGAAATCAAAAAGGAAGAGATATATTCGGGTAGATTTAGAGAGTATCTTGAGTTTTACAGCCTTAATGGTGACCCAATAAAAATGGCAGAGGATTATTTTGACTTTTTATCCGAAGGTTATGATTTAATTGATGGTGCCGATAAAGCACTCGATTACATAAAACAAAAGGGCTATACCGTTTGTATAACTACAAATGGTATGTCGCGTACACAATATCGCAGAATAGATAACTGTACAATAAAACAATATTTTGACTATATATTTGTATCAGAGGATGCGGGACACCAAAAGCCCGAGGTAGAATATTTTGATTACGTTATGGCAAATACTCCCGAAAAGGACAAGTCTAAAATATTGGTAATCGGTGACTCTATGTCCTCAGATATCTTAGGTGGCATAAATTTTGGGGTGGATACTTGTTGGCTTAATCCAAAAGGTAAGTCAGGACAGTATAAAACAACACACGAAATCGCAAATATTATGCAAATTTGCGACATTTTATAGCAAATATGCAATATTTTTTGCATAAAAATAAAATTTATGAATATTTATTCAAAAAACGCTTGACAAATGCTAAATATGGGCATATAATGTCTGCATGTTTTAAAAATCAAGTCCAAAAGGAGACAAAAAATTATGGATAAAAAAGATATTAAAAAGGTTGTACTTGCCTACTCGGGCGGTCTTGATACTTCAATTATTATTCCTTGGCTTAAAGAGAATTACAATAACTGTGAGGTAATTGCAGTATCGGGTAACGTAGGACAGGCTGATGAGCTTGACGGTCTTGAAGAAAAGGCAATTAAAACCGGTGCATCAAAGCTTTATGTTCTTGACCTTACCGATGAATATGTAGATGACTACATTATTCCTTGTGTAAAAGCAGGAGCAATTTATGAGGATTATCTGCTTGGTACCAGCCACGCACGTCCTTGCATAGCAAAGGGACTTGTTGATATTGCTATCAAAGAGGGCGCTGATGCTATCTGCCACGGCTGTACAGGTAAGGGTAACGATCAGGTTCGTTTTGAGCTTACAATTAAGCATTTCGCACCAAATATGCCAATAATCGCGCCTTGGCGTGAATGGGATATTAAATCTCGTGAAGAAGAGATTGAATATGCCGAAGCACATAACATTCCTCTAAAGATAAACAGAGAAACCAACTATTCAAAAGATAAAAACCTTTGGCACCTTTCACACGAGGGTATGGATCTTGAGGATACAGGCAATGAGCCTATGTATGACAAGCCCGGTTTTCTTGAAATGGGTGTTAGTCCTGCAATGGCACCTGACGAGCCTACATACGTAACACTCGATTTCGAGCAAGGTATTCCTGTTGCTATTGACGGCGAAAAGATGAGTGCTAAAAATATTATCTTAAAGCTTAACGAGCTTGGTGGAAAAAATGGTATTGGTATTATTGACATCGTAGAAAACCGTCTTGTTGGTATGAAGTGTCGTGGTGTTTATGAAACTCCGGGCGGCACAATTCTTTACCGCGCACACGAAGCGCTTGAAAGCATTTGCCTTGACAAGATGACTTTACACGAAAAGCAAAGACTTGCCATCACATATGCAGAGCTTGTTTACAACGGTCAATGGTTTACACCACTTAGAGAAGCACTTGCAGCATTTGTTGACAAGACTCAGGAAAAGGTTACCGGTACTGTTAAGCTTAAGCTTTACAAGGGTAACATTATTAAGGCTGGTATTTGGAGTGACTATTCACTTTACAGTGAAGAAATTGCTACCTTTGGTGAAAGTGATTACGATCAAAAAGATTCAGCGGGCTTTATCAACCTTTACGGCTTGCCAATTAAGGTTCAGGCTATGGTTGACGGCAAGAAATAATAAAAGGGAAAATTCTGCCCGACTTTGCGGTCGGGCAGTTAAGTGTTTATTAAGTAAGTTATGACGAATGTATTTATTGACGGAAGTGCCGGTACAACAGGCCTTCGTATATATGACCGATTAAGCACAAGAGATGATATTTCGCTTATAAAATTACCCGAAGAATTGCGTAAGGACGATAACGCAAGAGCACAGGCGATAAACTCGGCTGATATAGTGTTTTTATGCTTGCCGGATGATGCGGCGCGTCAGGCGGTCACTTTTGTAAAGAATGATAAAACCGCTATAATTGACACATCAACAGCCCATCGCACAAACGATGATTGGGTTTACGGTTTTCCTGAGCTTACCCTCAAGCGAGAGCAGATTATAAATTCAAAACGCATTGCAAACCCAGGTTGTCACGCAAGTGGCTTTATAGCACTTGTAAAACCTCTTATTGAGGCGGGCGTATTAAGTGGAGATGCGGCTCTTAGTTGCTTTTCGATTACAGGTTATTCGGGCGGCGGCAAAAAAATGATTGCCGATTACGAATCTGCCGATAAATCGGCACTGCTTAAGGCTCCACGCCAATATGGACTTACTCAGCAACATAAGCATTTAAAAGAAATGCAGTTTATAACTGGCGTTGAAACGCCTCCCGCGTTTTGCCCTATTGTTGCTGACTTTTACAGCGGTATGGAGGTAACTGTAACGCTGTTTAAGCATGACATTAAAGCAAATATTGATGATATTAAGGCAATATACAAAAATTACTACACAGGTAAGCTTGTTCATTTTGATGATACTGCTGACGAGGCTGGATTTTTATCTGCAGCGGCACTTTCGGGTAAAGATGATATGCAGCTTTGTGTATTTGGTAATGAAGACCGAATAATTCTTGTTGCTCGATACGATAACCTTGGTAAAGGTGCATCGGGTGCAGCAATTCAAAATATGAATATACTTATGGGCGTGGATGAAACCACAGGTCTTATCTACTAACGGAGGAACAATGGATATTAAGTTAATAAACGGCGGTGTGTGCGCGGCACAGGGCTTTAAGGCTTCGGGTGTACATTGCGGCATCAGAAAAAACAAAACAAAAAAAGATTTAGCACTTATTGTAAGCGATACGTTGTGTAATGCTGCGGCGGTTTATACCACAAACCTTGTAAAAGGTGCCCCACTTACCGTTACAAAAAATAATATTGCAAACGGCAAGGCTCAAGCCGTCATCTGTAACAGCGGTAACGCCAACACCTGTAATGCTAATGGTATTGAAATTGCTGAAAAAATGTGTGAATTGGTGGCTGCCCAAACGGGTATAAGCGCAAGTGACATTATTGTTGCATCTACCGGTGTTATAGGTCAGCCACTTGATATTACACCTATTGCAAATGGCATTCCGGTTTTGGCCGACTCTCTTTCATATGATAATTGTCAAGATGCTGCTGAGGCAATTATGACTACCGATACAATAGACAAGCAAATCGCTGTCGAATTTACCATTGGCGGTAAGGTGTGTAAAATGGGTGGCATTGCAAAGGGTAGTGGTATGATTCATCCCAATATGGCAACAATGCTTGTTTTTATTACTACCGATGCGGCAATCTCGTCAGAAATGCTTGGAAAGGCACTTTCGGGTGATATTGCTAACACCTTTAATATGTTAAGCATTGACGGCGACACCTCTACTAACGATATGGTGACAGTTCTTGCAAACGGTTTGGCAGGAAATGATGAAATCACCGCCGAAGGTGAAGATTTTAATATCTTTATGAAGGCTCTTAACACAGTAACTGTAAATCTTTGTCGTGTTATTGCGGGCGACGGTGAGGGTGCTACAAAGCTGCTTGAATGTAAAGTAAGCGGTGCAAACTCACTTGATACTGCAAAAACTGTTGCCAAGAGTGTTATTTGCTCAAGTCTTTTAAAGGCTGCAATGTTTGGCGCCGATGCTAACTGGGGCCGTGTGCTTTGTGCAATCGGATATAGTGGTGCAAAAGTTGACGTTAATAAAATAGACGTTTCATTTATTTCAAACAAGGGTGAAATTCTTGTATGCCAGAATGGCGCAGGTGTAGATTTTAGCGAAGAAAAGGCAAAGGAAATTTTACTCGAAAAAGAAATTGTTATAGATATTAAGCTTAATGACGGTGAATTTTCGTCAACTGCATGGGGTTGTGATTTAACCTACGATTATGTAAAAATTAATGGTGATTATAGAACCTAAGGAGATTATAATGGATAATCATTTTTCAAATGCCGAACGCGCTGAGGTGCTTACCCAAGCGCTTCCTTACATTAAAAAGCATACAGGCAAAATTGTTGTTATAAAGTATGGCGGCAACGCTATGATAAACGAACAACTTAAACAACAGGTTATGGAAGATATTGTTCTTTTATGGCTTATTGGTGTTAAAGTGGTTTTGGTTCACGGCGGTGGTCCCGAAATTAACGAGCTTATGAATAAGCTTGGCAAAAAGGCCGAGTTTGTTGACGGTCTTCGTGTAACCGATAAGGAAACGGTTGATATTGTTCAAATGGTGCTTGCAGGCAAGGTTAATAAAACACTTGTAAACCTTCTTGAAATGAAGGGTGGCAAGGCTATGGGCATTTCAGGTATGGACGGTCGACTAATTGAGTCCGAAATCAAGGACGAAAGACTGGGTTATGTTGGCAAAATTACCAAGGTACATATTACTCCCGTGCTTGACTTGCTTGAAAAAGGTTATATTCCCGTTATTTCAACCATTGGTTGCGACAAGCAGGGTAATGCCTATAATATTAACGGTGATACTGCGGCTGCCTTTGTTGCAGGGGCTTTGGGCGCACAGCGTCTTATTATGATGACCGATATTGACGGCATTTTGCGTGATAAGGACGACCCGAGTACTATTATTCCTCACCTTACAATCGAAGAAATCGAACAGCTCAAAGGCGAGGGTATAATTTCGGGCGGTATGATACCAAAGGTTGATTGCTGTATTGAGGCTATTCACAAGGGCGTTAAAAACGTTGTTATTATGGACGGACGCGTACCGCATTCAATCCTTATGGAACTTCTTACCGATGAAGGTGCCGGTACAATGGTGAGTGAGAAATGATTGATATAATTTCTACAGATAAGCAATATGTTGCAAATACATATAACCGTTTTCCTATTGAGCTTGTAAGTGGTAAAGGCTCAAAGGTTTATGATAAAGACGGTAAAGAGTATATAGATATGGGCTCTGGTATAGGCGTTACCGCATTTGGTATCGCTGATGAGCAGTGGGCAAATGCCGTAAGTGAGCAAGCCGCTAAATTACAGCATATGTCAAACCTTTATTACACACAGCCTTGTGCTTTGCTTGCAAAAGCACTTTGCGAAAAGACCGGTCTTAAAAAAGTATTCTTTTCAAATTCCGGTGCCGAGGCTAACGAGTGTGCAATAAAGGTTGCGCGTAAATGGGCGGCTGAAAATAAAGGTGAGGACTGTTACACAATAGTAACGCTTCAAAACAGCTTTCACGGCAGAACACTTACAACACTTGCAGCTACGGGACAAGAACATTTTCACAAGCTTTTTAAGCCGTTGACTGCAGGGTTTATTCATACACCCGCAAACGATATTGAAGCGCTAAAAAATACGCTAAACGATAACAACGTTGCCGCCGTTATGTTTGAGTGTGTTCAGGGTGAGGGTGGCGTAATAGCGCTTGAACCCGAATTTGTAAAGGCTATAGCTGAACTTTCAAAAGAAAAGAATTTCCTTATTATTGTTGACGAGGTTCAAACAGGTAACGGCAGAACAGGTAAGTTTTACGGCTATATGAATTACGGCATAACACCCGACGTTGTAACTACCGCTAAAGGTCTTGGCGGCGGCTTGCCGATAGGTGCCGCAATTTTGGGCGACAGGGTAGAAAACGTTTTAGGCTTTGGTGATCACGGCTCAACCTATGGCGGCAACCCCGTATGTGCCGCAGGTGCGTTAAACGTTATAAATCGTATTGATGACACACTTCTTGACGAAGTTTCTAAAAAGAGTGATTATATTTTTGAAAAACTTAAAAATGCTGACGGTATTGATAGCGTCAGCGGTATGGGGCTAATGATAGGTATCAAGACCAAAAAGCCCGCCGCAGAGGTGGTAAAGGCCGTTATGGAAAAGGGAGTTTTATGCCTTACTGCAAAAGATAAGGTGCGACTGCTTCCTGCACTGAATATTCCGTTTGATGAACTTAAATGGGCGATAGATATTATTAAAGAGGTTGCAAAATAATGGATTTAAAGGGTAAAAGTTTTTTAAAGCTGCTTGATTTTACAAGTGAAGAAATAAACGGTCTTTTAGACCTTGCCGCAGATTTAAAAGAAAAAAAGCAAAGCGGTACACCACACAAGTATTATGAGGGCAAAAACATTGCGCTCATTTTTGAAAAAACCAGCACACGCACCCGCTGTGCTTTTGAGGTAGCGGCGGCTGATCTTGGTATGCACCCAACCTACCTTGACCCTACGGGCTCACAAATAGGCAAAAAAGAAAGCATTGCCGATACAGCTCGAGTTTTGGGCCGTATGTATGACGGTATTGAATATCGCGGCTTTGGTCAAGAAATTGTTGAGGAATTAGCCAAATACGCAGGTGTTCCTGTTTGGAACGGACTTACAAACGAATTCCACCCAACACAAATTTTAGCTGACTTTTTAACTATTCGTGAACATTTCGGAGATTTAAAGGGTAAAAAACTTGTTTATATGGGTGATGCCCGTTACAATATGGGTAATTCTTTAATGGTTGGCTGTGCAAAAATGGGTATGCATTTTGTGGCTTGCACCAACAAAAAGTATTTCCCTGAAAGTGAGCTTGTAAACAAGTGCCTTGAAATTGCAAAAACAACGGGTGCTATTATAGAGTTTAGCGAAAGTACCGATGCAGTAAAGGGCGCAGATGTAATTTACACTGATGTTTGGGTATCTATGGGCGAGCCCGACAGCGTTTGGGAAGAGCGAATTCATGACCTTATGCCTTATCAGGTTAATAAAGCACTTATGGAAAAAGCAGGCGAGCAATGCCGCTTTATGCACTGTTTGCCCGCATTCCACAATCTTGATACAACCATCGGTAAACAAATCTATGAAAAATTCGGCATAGATTGTATGGAGGTTACCGAAGAGGTATTTGAGTCAGAGCAGTCAATAGTGTTTGACGAAGCCGAAAACAGAATGCATACTATAAAAGCAGTTATAGCGGCTACAATGATTTAAGCAAGTTTGAGTAAAATCGCCCATAGCACTGTGAACGATTTTCTTTCAAACTATTTATTGTGTTGTGGGGGATAATAATGAAAAAAGAATCAAAGATAAAGTTGTATAAATTTGCTGTAGTAATATGGTTTGTTGTCTTTATTCGTTGGTCTGTAGAAGCAATTATAAATATTAGCGGTGGTGCAAATTTATGGCTGATTGTGTTTGATATTTTTATGTCAGTAGCATCTCTAGTCGTTGGCGTTTTATATTGGTATGAAATTAGAAAAAACAAATAGATTTAACCCGTATTTATTTAAAATACGGGTTGTTTTTTTGTTTTCATAAATGTATAATAAACTAAAATAAATTATAACGAGGTGCGTTATGAGAAGAAGACAGGTACATCTTGATTTTCATACATCCGAACATATTGAGGGCATAGGCAGTAAATTCTCTAAAGAGAATTTTCAAGAGATGCTTAAAAAAGGTCACGTTGACTCTATTACGGTATTTTCAAAATGCCATCACGGTTGGTCTTATCATCCTACAAAGGTTAATAAATGCATCCGCATCT
>SVOH01000018.1 GCA_015066515.1 Oscillospiraceae bacterium
GTTTTGGTTATACCAATACCGTCGTCACCGTCTTTACCATCGGCGCCTGTAGCACCGGTTTCGCCTTTGTCACCCTTTTCACCTTGTATACCTTGGTCGCCTTTATCACCCTTAGCACCATCTTGACCGTTAAGACCATCTTTGCCAACCACTACGCCAAGGTTGTTTTCGTTTCCGTTTGAATAGGTGAGTACCAATTCACCGTTTGAATTGATTGTTGCAGATGTTACACCCACACCATCGTCACCGTTTGTGCCGTCGATGCCGTTTTTACCGTCTTTACCTACAACAATACCAATTTTTTCACTGTTGCCGTTAGAGTATGTAATTACTAATTCACCATTAGCATCTATTTCGGTTTTGGTTATGCCAATACCGTCATCACCATCTTGACCATTTATACCATTGGTGCCATCCTTGCCGACTACTTTACCAAGGTTTTCGGTATTGCCGTCAGAGTAGGTAATAACAAGCTCGCCAAGTGTGTTAATTTCGGTTGACTGTACACCAATACCGTCGTCACCATCTTTGCCATCTTGACCTGTAGCACCTGTGTCACCTTTGTCTCCCTTTTCGCCTTGAATACCTTGTTCACCCTGTATACCTTGAATACCCTGTTCGCCTTTGTCGCCTTTATCACCCTTGTCGCCTTTGGCACCGTCTTGACCGTCCTTGCCATCGGCACCCTTAATATTACCAAGGTCAAGGGTTGTGCCATTGGTAAGGGTTATATTTAACTTACCATCGGTTATAACTATGTTTTGAATACCAACACCGTCTTGACCGGCGTCACCTTTATCACCCTTGGCACCGGTTTCACCCTTTTCGCCTTGTATACCTTGAATGCCTTGTTCACCTTGGTCACCCTTGTCGCCCTTATCACCTTTATCGCCCTTAGCGCCAACCACAACGCCAAGGTTAGATACAGTGTTATCTGAAAGGGTAATAACAAGCTCACCGTTTTGGTTGATTTCGGTCTTGGTTACACTTACGCCGTCATTACCTGCGGCACCGGTGTCACCCTTATCGCCTTTTTCACCCTGAACACCTTGTATACCTTGAATACCTTGCTCACCCTGTGCACCTGTGGCGCCGGTTTCACCTTTATCGCCCTTGTCACCTTTAGCTCCTATAACGTTACCAAGCTCGGTGCGTTGACCGTTAGAAAAAGCGAGTACTAAATTACCATTACTGTTTATCTCGGCGCCTGTTACGCTGATACCGTCAGCACCATCTTTACCATCTTGACCGTTGATACCATCTTTACCATTAGTGCCGTCAATACCGTCTTTACCGTCTTGACCTGTGGCACCGGTATCTCCCTTGTCACCTTTGTCGCCTTTTTCACCTTGTATACCTTGTTCTCCCTGAACACCCTGTATACCTTGTGCGCCTGTGTCGCCCTTATCGCCTTTGTCGCCTTTAGCGCCAACTACAACGCCAAGGTTTGATACAGTGTTATCAGAAAGGGTAATAACAAGCTCGCCCTTATTATTGATTTCGGTCTTGGTTACACTTACACCGTCATTACCTGCGGCACCGGTGTCACCCTTATCACCTTTATCACCCTGAACACCTTGTATACCTTGAATGCCTTGCTGACCTTGGGCACCTGTTGCGCCAGTGTCGCCCTTATCACCTTTTTCACCTTGGTCACCCTTGTCACCTTTATCGCCCTTGGCTCCGTCTGTGCCATCTTTACCATCGGCACCTACAACAACACCCAAGTTTGCGCGCTGACCGTTTGAATATTCGATTACCAACTCACCGTTTGAGTTTATCTGAGACGATAATACACCTATACCGTCATTACCGTTTATACCAACAACCTTATCTAAATTAACGGTTTTGCCATCGCTAAAAGCAATAACTAATTCACCATCGGCATTTATGTTTGCCGCAGTGATTCCTACGCCGTCAGTTCCGTCTTGTCCATCTTGACCGTTTGTACCATCTTTGCCATCCGAACCATCGGTGCCGTCTTTACCATTAGTACCATCTTTACCGTCGGTACCGTTTGAGCCGTCTTTGCCGTCAGCACCTTTAGCATTACCGAGGTTTAATACAGTGCCATCGGTAAGGGTAAGCAATAACTGACCGTCTGCATTAAATGCGGCTGTTTTTATACCGACACCATCTTTGCCTGCTGTAGCTTTAAGCGTGGCTGCCCAATCGGTTTCACTACCTGAATAGCCGTTTGCTACTGCTATATCATAGGCAGACTTACCCTCTAAGCTACCAAGCCACTCTTGCACGGTACCCTCATAACCGTACTGAACGGCAAGCTCATATGCTGACAAGCCGTTTTCTACACTTGTGGGTATTGCTTGCCCGCCGCGCCAGTCGTGGATTAGCACCGCGCTGCCCACTGAAATCGCAATTGCCACTACTATAGCGGTTATTGCTGTTAATACCTTTTTGAATTTTTGATTTTTACTCATATTAAATCCCCCGTAATGTTATTCTTTGCTATCTTTCACTATTCTTCTTATTGTTCGCTCGCTATAAGCGTATTTAGTGGCTAACTGTTTGAGGTTGTTTCCGTCATATTCTTCAACAATTTGCTTATATATGTATTCCTTACTGTAGAATTCTACGGGAAATGTTATTTGTTGACCGCGGTATTCCGTATAAATTTTTTTAGCATTTTCCTCTCCGACAAGCGTTGCTAAATCTTTATAAATACCGTTTAAAAAGCAATTATCAATCTGCATTTTCAATATACCTCTCACCTCATAACAACCTTTCTAAATATAATAATTCATAATATTTGACATATCTACTGTCGAACAACAATGATATTCGACATTGTAAATTGTCTGTAAGTTATCAATAGATTTGTCCTTACATTAATAAAGACGAAAAGGATACAAAAAATTACGAACTTTTTTGAGATAAAATTCAATTTTTTGTACATAGTACTTATAAGTACTATGCAAACCATTATATATCCCGTTTGTGTTATTGTCAATAGTACTGATTGATACTAAATTAGGGTGATAAGATGTTTTTTCAAAGACTGAAAGATTTACGTGAAGACCGCGATATGCGTCAAGCAGACATTGCCGATTTTTTGGGTATAAAACAAACCGTGTATTCACGTTACGAACGCGGGTATCAAAACGTTCCTCTTGAACATTTAATAAAACTTGCTGATTTTTATAAAGTTTCCACCGACTATATTTTAGGCAGAACAAACAATAAAGAAATTAATCGTTAACACACAAAACGAAAAGCACTTGCTACATACTTGTAACAAGTGCTTTTACTTATAATGTGTATATTAATATGTTTTTATATCCGTGCCATCAGGTCGCATTCGATAAAGGGCTGTGCGATTTTCGTCAAAATAATATGCGTACCCGTCATCAAAAGTGTAAATGCCTGTATAACGATGTAGGTTTTCATCTTTTTCACACAAGGAATTACCCTGTAAATCATAAAAATTAAAACCGGTACTGCTGCCTCTGATAATAGCAAAAAATGCTCCGTCGTTATGATCAAAATAATTATGAATTCTATCAAAACAATCATATGTTTCTAAGACAACATTCGGCTGGTTCAGGTTTATTTTATATGTAATATAACCATAAGAAGTACTATTAGTACCTCTTTCAATATACATATTATAATCAGACCCCATGATCATACTCTCTATACTAAAATTAATAGTTGAAGGCACATCCTGCTCTTGAGCCGCAACATCAAATATGACCTCTTCGCTACCTGTAGATAAATCACGTGAATAGACTTTAAGATCGTTTGCATAAATCAGCTTGTTGCCAACAACCGTTTTTAAGCCAAAACCAACGCCGCTTTCAACAAGTGTAGTTATATCACCTGTTGAAAAATCAATTTGATATAAATTATAACTGGATCCGTGAGAGAATTGCGTTTGTTCTATAAACTCTACAAACCAACCTGTTGTGCCGCGCACCAATAAATTATGTGCGGCTTTGCTGGTATGTTGTTTTCTGTTAGTGCCATCGGTTTTTACACTCCAGACGCCACCGTTTATATAATAAATTGTGTCGCCGATTACATTTAGACACTCAATAAACGAAAGTCCCGATACCTCAAAAACTACCTGCATATCTGAACCGTCAGTTTTAACCTTCATAATACGGCCATATTGCTGAACAAAATATATCCACTCGCCCTGTTTTGCAACTAAGCCTGTTTCGTATTGGTCTAACTGTTGGTTGGACGTCATTACATTATTAGGGTTGTTGCCAAAAACTTTAACAACCTCCGCGGGTTTGTCGGTAATATCTGTAGAAGTTGAATTATCGGGGGTTGAATTTGACGGTGTACTGCCGTTAGCGGTAGGGTTTTTTGAACTGTTGGTATCAGAGCCGCTGCTTGAAGTGGACGGTTTGTTTTGTTGTGACGAAGAGTATGAAGCATTGCTTGAGGTATTTGTATCACTTGAATTTTTTGAATCGCTGCTGTCGCCACCAAATAGATTACCCCAAAATCCACCGCTGTTTTGTGACGAATTATCGTCCTTTTCCGCCTCATGATAATAATGGTATTCTGTGACAGTTTCGGTGCTGTTATTTTTATCTTCTGAAATTTTAAATTGATTCCAGTCGGTAAGCGTAAGCGCCGTTACAGCAGAGGTAACCATAGCTATCGCAACAATAACCGAAGCAATTTTTAAAATCGTCCTTTTCTGCTGTGCTCGTATAATCTTTGCTACGGCAAGCTCCTTTTTACCCTTACCGTTTATAATGCTGTCCAAAATTTGTTGCGCTATTACAAGGCTAAGTAATGCGGTACCAATGATATTGCGGATTGCCGTAGTTATCATAGTAACAAAATTACCGCTGTAAATTGCCTTATCAATGCCGTGAATCTTAAGCTGTGCCTTTAAATTTCTTTTTGCCTTATTAAAACGACTATAAACCGTGGTTGCCGGCACACCCTGCATTTTTGCAATTTGCGATATACGCATACCGTCATAATAAACAAGCGACAGTAAATCTGCATCATCGGTGGTAAGCTTTTTTAGTACCGTCTCGATATCCAATGATACATCATTTTGCGATTCATCATCCTTTAAAAAGTCAGTGTAATCCTCTTCGTCATAGGAAAGTGACGTTTCAAAGCGTGCCGCACGCACAAAATCGCACGCGGTATTTTTGGCAATAATGGTAATCCAGCCGTAATATGCCGACGGTGAACGCAGTTTTGATATGTTTTTATATACCTTTATAAAAGATTCCTGTATAACGTCATAGGCTGTCTCATCATCGGGGATGTAATTTTTAACAACAAAAAACACATAACGGTAACTTTGCATATAAAGTTCGTTAAACGCTTGCTTGTCGCCGTCAATCGCTTTTTGTATTAAGTCGGTGTTTTTCGGAAGAGTATTTTTGGCATCGTCGGCTGTTATTAAATTGCCTTTTATATCGTATAGGTCCTCACTGCTTCGAGACTCTATTATTATATCATCCTCGCTGTCAAAAATTTCTATATCGTTTTTTTGCTCGCTCACTCTGTTCACCGCCTTTTTGCGTATTAAAATTATTATACCTTTAATTCTGACGAATTTCAACAAGGAAATGTGTCCTTGTAAAATATCCGAAATGCGCTAAAACTTGACTTTTTTCGCATTTTGATATAAAATCAAAAGGCTTGTACTCTAATATATAAGGAGTTGGAAATTATATGAAATCCAAATTAACTACAGCCTTTTATACTGTAGTAGCCTTTATTGCTTCACACAAGATAACTACAGCTATTGTTTTGGCTGTTGTGGCGGCTTTAACTGCCACAGCAATAATTATATCCAGCATATTATCTGCACCCGCAGATGTTCTTTCATCGGGGGGTAATAAAATCAATGGCACTGTAAGTGATACTACAGCTTCACAAGCCGAGAGCGTAACCTCTGAGCCACAAGAGGTAGTATCAAGCGAGGAAACTCCCATTTCAAGCGAAACCCCTTCCTCAAAGCCCGAAACTCCCGCTCCACAGCCCAGCAAACCGGCTACTCCAAATACCGATTACAACTATAACTCTAATATGAGCTATGATAACAACGTATTTCTTGACGCGCTTAAGTACACCGGTTATAAAACCGACCCTGCTATGTGGGGTTCGTACGGCAACTATGTTTTGTGCTCACAAAAGCGTGGCCGCGGATGGCTTTCAGAAATTACTTATGACAATTCCGGTTCAGCTACCGGCTACGAAACCAATGCACAGGGACTACCTGATATTCATTACTTTACATACCGTTCAAACGGTTCAAAACGCGGTCTTGTTTGCGCAAGCTACGTGGCGTATGTTTACTTTAACTATTTACCAAACGTTGCGGGAATTGACACCTCTATGTTGCCAAAGGCGGGTGACCCTGTTCTTGCAAACGAATGGTATATCGCCGCAAAAAAATGGGTAGATTTAGGCTATTCACGTTACATTAACTACACCGCAAACGACGGCGGCAGTATTTACCAAGACCTTAAAATCACACCGGAAGAAGAAATTCCGATAGGTTCTCTTATATTCCTTTGCGATTGGTACAACCGCACAAACTGGTCAACCCACGTAAGCATTTACGCAGGTAAGGTCAACGGCTACCACTGGGTAACACACGTAGGTAACGAAAACGGCCCTGAGCTTTGCGCTATTGAACGTATGAATCGTCTACCCCATCCGCAATGGATGTTGGCAATTATTACGCCACCGTCTAACATTCGTTTTTCTCCGGCAGTAGAGGTAACTGTTAAGGACGAAAACGGCAAGCCTATGAAAGATGTCGAAATAAGCGTTAAACGCATCTCAAACGGTGTTGTTACAAACCTTGGCAAAACCGATGCAAACGGCAAAGTAAACGGTGAGGGCTTTTCTTACGGCGAGTATGAAATTATACAAAAAACACCAAGCGGCTACACCTGTGCCCACAGCACACAAAAGGTAAGTCTTACGACGAAAAACAACAGCCTTAACGCTGTAACATTTACCAATAAAAATGAAGATAAAAAACCCGCTGAAAGCTCAAAGGAAGATGTTTCCGACAACAGTGAGCTATCAAACTAAACAAAAATCCCGACAGTTAACTGTCGGGATTTTTTTAGTTTCCAAGTTCTTTATTTCTTTTATATGCCGCTTTTATACAATCTACAACTATATTTTCAAATTCGCTGTTTTTAAGCACGGTTACACCCTCAATGGTGCTACCACCTTTCGAACAAACAGCATCGGTTAGTTCGTCGGGCGTTTTGTCACTTGTAAGCAGCATCTTTGCAGCACCCAACATTGTTGCCGCCGCAAATTCAATTGCCTGTTTTTCTGAAAGCCCACACTCGGCGCCGCCCTTTGCCACAGCCGATGCAAAGGTATACATAAATGCGGGTCCACAGCCCGACACACTACATCCTGCATCCATAAGACTTTCGTCAATCGGGTACAACTTGCCGCTATACTGCATATCGTTTACAAAGTCATTTACAACATCTATAGACACATCGTTTGAGCAATAAAGAATTACCCCCTCGCCAACGCTAACGGGTGTGTTAGGCATAATGCGGATTACGGGCATATCACCTGCAAGTTGCTTTATTTTATTTGTAGTAAGTCCCGCCGCCATAGATATAAGCGTTGGCTTTTTAAGGTTTAAAACATCTTTTATTTCGTCAAGCATTTCAGCCATCACTTGCGGCTTTACACCAAGGAAAATTCTGTCACAGCTTTGAGCAATTTCTTTGTTATCGCCAACTGTTAGCCCTAATTCCTTTGCAAGAGAGATTGCCTTTACACTATCAAAATCGGCAATCATTATGTCCTTTGTCTGCTTTGCTGCCGCACGAATAAGTGCGCCACCCATATTGCCACAACCTATAAATCCGTATTTCATTTTATCACCTGATATGGCCACTGCCATTGATTATATATTTATATGTGGTTAGTTCCTCTAGTCCCATTGGTCCGCGAGCGTGAAGCTTTTGTGTAGATATGCCCATCTCACAACCCAAGCCAAACTCACCACCATCGGTAAAGCGAGTAGAAGCATTTACGTATACCGCCGCCGAGTCAACACCGCTTGTGAATTTAAGTATAGCATTATCATCATTTGATATTATTGCTTCACTATGCCCTGTTGAGTGAGTCGAAATATGCGCTATAGCCTCGTCAACACCGCTTACACATTTTACAGCGAGAATATAATCTAAAAACTCGGTATCAAAATCGGTGTCGCCTGCCGTTTTGCCGTCAACAACGCTTTGTGCTTTGTCATCGAGACGAAGCTCAACGGGGATTTGACCGTTTGCTTTGCGTTCTTTTACAAGTTTGTCATAAACGCGTGGCAATATTTCTGCTTTAATATCTTCATCAACAAGCAAAACCTCTGCCGCGTTGCAAACGCTGGGGCGACTTGTTTTTGCATTGTTTATAATGTTTACTGCCATATCTAAATCGGCAGTTTTCTCTACGTAAATATGACATATACCCGTGCCTGTTTGTATACAAGGAACGGTAGCATTATTAATACATGCGTTTATAAGTCCTGCGCCGCCACGTGGAATAAGCATATCAACATAGCCGTTGGCTTTCATTAAAGCAGTTGCACTATCCCGTGTAGTATCGGTTACAAGATTTATTGCATCTTCGCACACACCCGCTTCGCGTAAGCCTTCTCGCAAAGCGGCGACAATAGCAATACCTGAATTTATTGTCTCTTTACCACCGCGCAGCACACAAACGTTACCGCTTTTAAGAGATAGTGCCGCCGCGTCACTTGTAACGTTTGGGCGACTTTCATATATAATGGCAATAACACCTATCGGCACCGAAACACGTGTTATTTTAAGTCCGTCTTCTCTAACGTATTCTTTTAGAGTGTGACCTACAGGGTCGGGCAGCTTTGCCACGTCACGTATACCGTCTGCCATAGCCTTAACGCGTGCCTCGTTTAGCATAAGACGATCTATCATTACATCGCTTATTACACCGCGTGAATTTTCTACGTCAATAGCGTTAGCGCTAAGAATTTTATCGGTGTTTTTTATAAGCGCATTCGCCATTTTTATAAGCGCATTATTCTTTTGCTCGGTAGTAAGCAATGCTACCTGTGTTTTAGCGGTGCGAGCCGCTGTTAATAAATTTGTCATTATATTACTTCCCTGTAAATTTTGTTCCGACAGCCTTATCTTCAACAATATCGTAAAGACTTGTGGGGTTAGCACCGTTTGTAATAATCATATCACAGCCGCACGCCATACAAATTTTGGCAGCCTCTAGCTTTGTTACCATACCGCCTGTGCCAAGCGCGGTGCCTTTGCCGCCTGCAAGTGCCATTATACTGTCGTCAATAACGTTAACCTCTGAAATAAGTTTCGCGTCCTCACACTTGTGTGGGTCAGCAGTATAAAGACCGTCGATATCTGAAAACAACACAAGCACATCTGCACCGACACTTTCGGCAACAATTGCCGCCAACGTATCGTTATCGCCTATAATAATTTCCTCGGTAGCTACGGTATCATTTTCATTTATAATAGGAATAGCACCGAGTTCTAAAAGACGGTTTAAGGTGTTGCTGAAATTTTGGTGACGTTCCTCATTTTTAAGGTCTGCGCCCGTCATAAGCAACTGTGCTACGGTGTGATTATATTCCGAAAAGAGTTTATCGTATGTATACATAAGCTCGCACTGACCTACAGCCGCTGCCGCCTGCTTTGTTGGTATATCGGTAGGCTTACTCTTTAGCGAAAGCTTACCAACGCCCATACCAATAGCACCCGACGATACCATAATAACCTCGTCGCCTGCATTCTTTATATCACTTATAACCTTGCAAATTTCTTCAACACGACGGATATTAAGATGCCCCGTCGCGTGAGCTAATGTGCTTGTTCCAAGTTTTACTACTATACGCATAATATATCTCCTAGAAATAATATACATTATATTATACATACCGCGTTTCAAAAAATAAAGACTTTTTTTAAAAAAACTCTTGACACACGCGCTTTAACGTGTTAAAATGTGAAAAAATTTAAAAAGGCTATGACGAAGACGGCTTAAAATTTGCGTTTTCAGAGAACTGTCGGTTGGTGCAAGACAGCAACAAAAATTTTAAAATGCCCATCACTTCCGAGCCGAAGGCCCGAAAAGCATTTGCTTAGTAGATACCTTCCGTGATTGCTGCGTAAAGGCATAGGAATTGTTAGATTCCGAGAGTGGTAGCCGCAAGGCTGCAATTTGAGTGGTACCGCGAGTGTTTATTATCACCCGTCTCAAAGCTTTGAGACGGGTGTTTTTTATTTTAATTTTGTGCTAAATGCACGCAGAAAAGGAGTAGATTTTATGCAAACCAACACAGCCAAAGAACAATTAAGAGAGATTGCCGCGCGAATTAAGGAGATGCGCGAAATTATGGGTTGGTCTATTGCCGAGATGGCAACAAAAACCGAAGTAAGCGAGCAAGAATATATAGAATATGAAAGCGCAACCGTGGATTTTCCGTTTACCTTTATACACAAATGTGCCCAAGCCTTTGACGTAGAAATGACACAGCTGCTTGAAGGTCATTCAGCTAAGCTTTCAAGCTATACCGTAACCCGTAAGGGCGGCGGTCAAAAAACAGCTAAGGAAGACGGTATCGACATCACAAACTTAGCACCTAAATTCAAAGACAAAATCGCCGAGCCATATTTTGTTAGATATGAATATTCGGCTTCACAGCAAAATAAACCAATTCATCTTACCAAGCACTCAGGTCAGGAATTTGACTTTATCTTAAGCGGCTCGCTTAAAGTACAAATCGGTGAGCACACCGAGATTTTGCACGAGGGCGACAGCATTTACTATAACTCCTCTACCCCACATGGTATGATTGCTATTGACGGCAAAGACTGCGTATTCTGCGCAGTCGTGCTCCCGGGCGAAGACACAAAAGAGGACGTTGTAAGAAAGAGTATTGTTTCGGCTAAAAAAAGCGAACAGCTCGTTTGTGAAAAGTTTGTTGAAACCGTGGAAGACGAAACAGGCGCTTTGCAGGATATTAAGTTTAAAAACACCGAAAGCTTCAACTTTGGTTTTGACATTGTTGACGGCATCGCGGATAAATACCCCGAAAAGCTTGCAATGCTTCATCTTGACAAGAATAAGGTTGAGCGCCGCTTTACATTTAAAGATATAAAGCGTGCATCAAACCAGGTTGCAAACTACTTCACCTCTCTTGGTATCAAACGAGGTGATAAGGTAATGCTGGTGCTTAAGCGTCATTACCAGTTCTGGTTCTGTATGACAGCTCTTCACAAGCTTGGCGCTGTGGCAATTCCTGCTACCAATCAGCTTAAAGACCACGACTTTGAATACCGCTATAAAGCCGCAGGCGTAAAGGCGCTTGTTTGTACCGCCGACGGCGATACTGCCGAAATCGCCGAAAGAGCCGCTAAAAACTGTGATTGCGTAGAGCAGCTTATTATGGTAGGTGGCTCACGCGAGGGCTGGCACGACTTTGACAGTGAATATAAGCTTTATTCAGGCAAATTTGACCGACCGGAAGGCGCATCAGCAGGCAACGATGCCGCTCTTATGTTCTTTACCTCGGGTACTACCGGTAATCCTAAAATGGCAGCTCACGCGCACACATATGCTCTTGGTCATTTTGTAACTGCAAAATATTGGCACTGCTGTGAGCGTGACGGACTGCACCTAACCATCTCTGACACGGGTTGGGGCAAATCCCTTTGGGGCAAGCTTTACGGCCAATGGCTTTGCGAGGGCGCTGTATTTGTTTACGACTTTGACCGCTTTGACGCATCGGATATTTTGCCAATGTTTGCAAACTATGGAATAACTACCTTCTGCGCACCGCCAACTATGCTTCGTATGCTTATAAAGGAAGACCTTTCAAAGTATGACCTTTCTTCTATTCACCATATGACAACCGCAGGCGAAGCGCTTAACCCCGAAGTGTTTAAGCAATTTGAAAAAGCTACAGGACTTCAGATTATGGAGGGCTTTGGCCAGACCGAAACAACCCTTACTATCGCAAACCTGCGTGGCACAACACCAAAAATCGGTGCTATGGGTAAGGCTTCACCTCAATACGATGTTGACATAGTTGACCCCGACGGCAACCCCGTTGCTGACGGTGAGGTTGGCGAAATCGTCGTTCATACAAAAGATGGCGTTCCATGTGGATTGTTTAAAGAATACTATCTTGACGGCGAAAGAACAGCGGAAGCTTGGCACGACGGTATGTATCACACAGGCGATACCGCTTGGCGTGATGAGGACGGATATTTCTGGTACGTAAGCCGTATTGATGACGTTATCAAGTCATCAGGCTACCGCATTGGACCGTTCGAGATCGAAAGCGTTATTATGGAGCTTCCATACGTTCTTGAGTGTGGCGTATCAGCAGCACCCGATGAGGTTCGCGGTCAGATAGTAAAGGCAAGCATCGTGCTTACCAAGGGCACCGAGCCTACCGAAGAACTCAAAAAAGAAATTCAGCAGTATGTTAAAACACATACCGCTCCTTACAAATACCCCCGTCTTGTAGTATTCCGTGACGAATTGCCCAAGACAATAAGCGGAAAAATCCAGCGTAACAAACTGTAATATTTCAATTTAAAATATTGACAAAACGTTTAAGTTGTGATATACTATCATAAATTTTTAAAGACTTTGACGAAGAGGGCATACTCCAACGCTTTTTTCAGAGAGATAACGGTTGGTGAAAGTTATCAAAAGTAGGTTTATGTTTGTAGCTTCCGAGTCGGGAGAAAGAAAGTTATTTTAACAAGTAGAATTTCCCCGTATTGCTGCGTAAAAGCATAGGAATTGTCAGATTCCGAGAGTGGTGACCTTTTTGGTTGCAATTTGAGTGGTACCGCGGATGACTGAATCAGCAGCATTCGTCTCAAAGTCATAACTTTGGGGCGAGTGCTTTTTTAGTCCCCAGTAGGAAGGATTTGTAAATTATGGAACAAATTACCGCGCTTGATTACAAAATTCAGGAGATGGCAAGCCGTATTAAAGATCTTCGTGAGCTCGAAGGTCTTACCACGGCACAGATGGCTGTCAAAACCGACGTCAGCGAGGCAGAATATATAGAGTGTGAATCGGGCAAAAGCGACTTAAACTTTGCTTTTATCTACCGTTGCGCATTGGCGCTTAACGTAAATGTTACCGATATTATCGAGGGTTACAGCCCTAAGCTTGCAAGCTATACCGTAACTCGTGCAGGTAGCGGTCAAAAGGTATCTCAGGCACACGGTATGACATATTATAACTTGGCATATGCTTTCCGTGACAGAATTGCCGAACCGCTTTTTGTAAACAGCGTTTATGACGAAAGTGCACAGCAAAAAGACATTGAGCTTACCACCCACGCAGGTCAGGAATGTGACATTGTAATTGAGGGTAACTTGATGGTTCAGGTTGGTGAGCACCGCGAGGTATTAGGACCCGGTGACAGCATTTATTTCGATAGTGACACACCTCACGGTATGATAGCCGTAAACGGCAAGGACTGTAAGTTCTACGCTATTGTTCTTAATCCTACAGGAGAAGAAATTCCTGAGCTTACCACAGCTACCAAGATTGAAGACCGCCGTGTTTCTGCAAGAGATAAGAAAAACCGTATCTACCGCAATTATATTGATACGGTTGAAGATGAAAACGGCACACCAACTTCGATTACATTTAAAAACGCCGATAAATTTAACTTTGCATTTGACTTGGTTGACGCTCTTGCTGAAAAAGAGCCAGACAAGCTTGCAATGTTACATATTTCAAAAGACAAAACCGAACGCCGCTTTACCTTTAAGGATATGAAAAAGGCATCCAATCAGGTTGCTAACTACTTCAAATCTATTGGTATTAAAAAGGGCGACCGCGTAATGCTTGTTCTTAAGCGCCATTACCAATTCTGGTTCTCAATGTTAGCGCTTAACAAGCTTGGCGCTATTGCAATTCCTGCTCCAAATCAGTTGCTTGTTCACGACTTTGAATACCGCTTTAATGCTGCGGGCATATCAGCCATTGTTTGCACCGCTGACGGTGATACCGCAGCACAGGTAGATATTGCGGCAGAAAATTGCGACACACTTAAGCACAAGCTTATTGTAAACGGCACACGTGACGGTTGGCGCAGCTTTGACGAAGAATACACCCTATTTAGTTCTAAATTTGAGCGCACCGAAGATTCCCCCTGTGGCGACGATTTGTTACTTATGTTCTTTACATCCGGCACTACGGGCTATCCAAAGATTGCCGCTCACAATCACAAGTATCCATTAGGTCACTTCCATACAGCAAAATACTGGCACAACGTTGACCCCGATGGACTTCACTTTACCATATCCGAAACGGGTTGGGCAAAATCAATGTGGGGCAAACTTTACGGCCAATGGCTATGCGAAGCCGCAACCTTTGTTTACGATTTCGACCGTTTTGACGCGGCAGATATTTTGCCAATGTTTGCAAAATACAAGATAACAACCTTCTGCGCACCGCCTACCATGCTTCGTATGATGATTAAGCAGGACATTTCAAAGTATGATTTTTCTTCTGTTCAGCATATGACTACCGCGGGCGAAGCACTTAACCCCGAGGTTTACCGTCAATTTGAAAAGGCAACGGGACTACAGATAATCGAAGGCTTTGGTCAAACCGAGAGCACTATGATTATCGGTAATTTGGTTGGCGCTTCTCACAAAATCGGTTCTATGGGCAAACCCGCCCCGATTTACGACGTACATATAGTTGACCCCGACGGCAATGACGTTCCCGACGGTGAAACGGGCGAAATCGTTGTAAATGTAGCTAATGGCGCTCCTTGCGGCCTATTTACAGGCTACTACCGTGACGAAGAAAAAACCCGCGAGGTTTGGCACGACGGCTATTACCACACAGGCGATACCGCTTGGCGTGATGAGGACGGCTTCTATTGGTATGTTGGCCGCGTTGATGACGTTATCAAGTCCTCGGGCTACCGCATTGGACCCTTTGAAATTGAAAACGTTATTATGGAGTTACCTTACGTTCTTGAATGCGGCGTATCGGCCGCACCCGATGAAGTTCGCGGTCAGGTTGTAAAGGCAAGCATTGTGCTGGTTGACGGCACTGAAGGCACCGAAGAGCTTAAAAAGGAAATTCAGGAATACGTTAAAAAGCATACAGCACCTTACAAATATCCTCGTATTGTTGTATTCCGCGACAGCCTTCCAAAAACTGTTAGTGGCAAAATACAGCGAAATAAATTATAATCAGTGATACATAATGAATAAATTTAAGCGATTAACATTACTTTGCGGGCATTACGGCAGCGGCAAAACAAATGTTGCCGTAAACCTTGCATTTTACTTAAAAGAGCAGTATAATAACGTGGTTGTAGCCGACCTTGATATTGTAAATCCGTATTTTCGCACAAAAGACAGTATAGATGATTTCAAGGCTCGCGGCATAGAGCTTATATGCTCCCAGTATGCCAACACCAACGTTGATATACCTGCTTTACCCGCTAATATGTACCGACTTACAGCCGATAAAGACATTACCGCTGTAATCGACGTTGGCGGCGACGACCGCGGTGCTTATGCCCTGGGTCGCCTTGTTCCCGAAATAAAAGCCGAAAATAATTTTGATATGTTAATGGTTATTAACGGCTACCGCCCACTTACCCCCGACGCAGAATCTACCATTGAGGTTATGCGCGAGATAGAAACCGCGTGCGGACTTAAATTTACGGGGCTTGTAAACAATTCAAACATCGGCGAAGAAACCACCGCCGAAGATATAATTAAATCCATAGGCTATGCAAATGAAGTGTCGCAAGCATCGGGTTTACCTATTGTAATGACCAGCGTAAAGCGTGAGCTTTATGACGGGCTCAAGAACAAAATAGATAACCTTTTGCCCATGACACTGCAAGCAAAACCTGTTTAATAAAGGAGAATGAATATGGCAAAATTAACCTTTAAAACCGACAAGTGTAAAGGCTGCGGACTTTGCGTTGACGCATGCCCAAAGGGTCTTATTAAACTTGCCAATGACAAAATCAACCAAAAGGGCTATCACCCTGCAGAAATCACCGACGAATCAGCTTGCGTTGGTTGTGCTGCTTGCGCTATGATGTGCCCCGACTGCATTATCAAGGTAGAAAGGTGAGTGAACACTAATGGCAGATAAAATTTTAATGAAGGGTAACGAAGCCATTGCCGAAGCCGCTATAAAGGCAGGCTGTATGCACTACTTTGGTTATCCTATCACACCTCAAACCGAGGTTGCAGCTTATATGGCAAAAAGAATGCCAAAAATTGGTGGATGCTTTTTGCAGGCAGAAAGTGAGATTGCCGCTATAAATATGGTTTACGGCGTAGCTTCTACCGGCAAACGTGTAATGACATCTTCTTCTTCACCAGGTATATCACTCAAGAGCGAGGGTCTATCTTACCTTGCAGGCTCTGACCTTCCTGCTCTTATTGTAAACGTACAGCGTGGTGGACCGGGTCTTGGTGGTATTCAGCCTAGTCAGGCCGACTATTTCCAGGCTACAAAGGGCGGCGGTCACGGCGACTTTAAGATGATAGTACTTGCACCTTCTTCTGTTCAGGAAATGGCTGACCTTACAGTTAAGGGCTTTGACCTTGCCGATAAATACCGTATGCCAACTATGCTTTTGGCTGACGGTACAATGGGTCAGATGATGGAGCCTGTTTCTCTCGACTACGAAGTAAAAGAAACTGTTGATAAGCCTTGGGCTACAACAGGCACCAAAATGGAACGTGAACACAATATTGTTACTTCCCTTTTCTTAAAGCCTGACGAGCTTGAGGATCTTGTTGTAGAACGTTACGAACGTTACAAGGTTGTAGAAGAAAACGAAGTAATGTACGAAGAATATATGATGGATGATGCCGACATCTGCATTGCCGCTTTTGGCATTGCCGCTCGTGTTGCTAAAAACGCAATCAACGAAGCAAGAAAACAGGGCATCAAGGTTGGTCTTATTCGCCCCATCACACTTTGGCCTTTCCCTGTAGCACCTTTCAAAAAGGCGGCTGACAAGGTTAAAGAGATCATCTCGGTAGAGCTTTCTATGGGCCAGATGATTGAGGACGTACGCCTCGCTTGTGAATGCAAGGTGCCTGTTACACTTTGTAGCCGTACAGGCGGTATGATTCCTTCACCTGAACAGGTATTAGAAGCTATAACACGCGCAAATGGAGGTGCAAAATAATGGCAGTAGTATTTGATAAACCACATGCTCTTACAGACGTTCCTATGCATTATTGCCCAGGTTGCACCCACGGTATAGTGCATCGTCTTGTTGCAGAGGTTATTGACGAATTAGGAATTGAGGGTAAAACCATTGGTATTGCACCAGTTGGTTGCTCGGTATTTGCTTATAATTACTTTAACTGCGATATGATTGAGGCGGCTCACGGCCGTGCTCCTGCAGTTGCAACAGGTGTTAAGCGTTCCGACCCTGAAAACCACGTTGTATTTACATATCAGGGTGACGGTGACTTAGCTTCCATCGGTATGGCTGAGACTGTACACGCAGCAGCAAGAAACGAAAACATTACAATTATCTTTATTAACAACGCAATCTACGGTATGACAGGCGGTCAGATGGCACCTACCTCACTTCCAGGTCAGGTTACACAAACTTCACCATACGGTCGTGATACCAAGCATTGTGGTTTTCCGATTAAAGTTTGCGAAATGCTTTCAGAGCTTGAAGGTCCCGAATATTTAGAGCGTGTTACTGTTAGCAACGTTAAAAATATTGTTAAGGCTAAAAAAGCTATTAAAAAGGCTTTTCAAAATCAGATTGACGGCAAGGGCTTCTCTCTTGTAGAGGTTGTGTCAACCTGCCCTACCAACTGGGGTATGACACCGCAAAACGCACTCAAGTGGCTCGAAGAAAATATGCTTCCTTACTACCCACTTGGTGTTTATAAAGACAGATCTGCAAAGGAGGAAACAAAATAATGACTACACAAATTTTGCTTTCCGGCTTTGGCGGACAGGGTATTTTGTTTACAGGTAAGTTTTTGGCATACAAGGGCCTTCTCGCCGACAAAAACGTTAGTTGGCTCCCATCCTACGGCCCCGAAATGCGTGGCGGTACAGCTAGCTGCAGCGTAATTATAAGCGACGAAGAGGTAGGCTCTCCTATCATTTCACAGCCTGACGTGCTTATTGCAATGAACCTACCATCATTTGAAAAGTTTGAGCCTACTGTTAAGGCGGGTGGTATTGTAATTGCTGACTCAAGTCTTATTGAGGCAAAGTCAACCCGTACCGATATTGACGTTTACTACATCCCTGCAACTGCACTTGCAAGTGACATGGGCAAACAGTCACTCGCTAATATGATAATCCTTGGCAAATTGCTTAAGGTAATGAACGACTTTAACGAGGATGAAATCAAAACCGTTCTCGGCAAGGTTATTCCACCAAAGAAAGCCGATATGCTTGACATTAACTTAAAGGCTATGCAACTTGGTGCAGAAAATTAAGGAGGATATACAAATGGATATCAAATTTGTAAAAGCTGACGTTTTAAAAGAAAAACCAGACAGTTCCACCTTAGGTTTCGGTAAAATTTTTACCGACTATATGTTTATGATGGACTATTCTCGTGAAGAGGGTTGGCATGATGCTCGCATCGTTCCGTTTGCGCCTATTGCACTCCACCCTGCTTCTACCGTTTTACACTACGGCTCTGAAATTTTTGAAGGTCTTAAGGCATACCGCACGAAAAGCGGCACAGTACAGCTTTTTAGACCTATGGAAAACATCCGCCGTATGAACTCATCGGCCGAAAGACTTTGCCTTCCTCAAATTCCTGAGGATTTGGCTTTGCAGGTTCTTACCGAGTTTGTAAAGACTGAACAGGACTGGACACCATCGGCTGACGGCACTTCACTTTACCTTCGTCCGTTTATGTTTGGTAATGATGAAACCTTGGGTGTTCACGCAGTACACAATGCAACCTACGTTATAATCGCGTCGCCCGTTGGCAGCTATTATAAAGAGGGCATTAACCCCGTTAAGATTATGATTGAAGACGAAGATGTTCGCGCAGTACGCGGCGGTACAGGTTATGCTAAATGCGGTGGTAACTATGCTGCAAGTAACCGTGCAGGCGAACGCGCTGAACAAAAAGGTTACTCACAGGTTTTGTGGCTTGACGGTGTTGAAAGAAAGTATATCGAAGAAGTTGGCGCTATGAACGTTATGTTCAAAATCGGCGACGAGATTGTAACACCTATGCTTTCGGGCTCAATTCTCCCGGGTATTACACGTAAATCTTGTCTTGAGGTTTTACGCAGTAAGGGCTATAAAGTAAGCGAGCGTTTACTTAGCATTGACGAGCTGGCTGAGGCTATGGCAAACGGCACACTCAAAGAAGCTTGGGGTTGCGGCACAGCAGCAGTTATTTCTCCAATTGGCGAGCTTTGCTACAAAGATACCAAATACGCTGTAAACAACGGCGAAATCGGCGAAGTGACACAAATGCTTTACGACACCTTAACAGGCATTCAGTGGGGCAAAATCGAAGATACTTTTGATTGGACTTATAAACTATAAAAAATTAAGCAGTCGGCTTTTGTCGGCTGCAATTTTTTATAGTTTGTGTTCGCAGAACACAATATCGTTTTGAGCGTGTATGAAACCTTACAAGAGGAATTGTGCGAACAAAAAAGATATGAGAGAATGTTGCATTCTCTCATATCTTTTTTAATTCCATTTTAATGAAATTTCATCAACAGGTGCTTGTTCTATAAATCCAACATTTTTGTATGCTTGATTTGATGATGGGTTAGATAAGTCAGTATATAGTGTTGGTATTTTCCCTTTTTGTAGTATCAACTCGCTTATATGTGCCACTATTGCAGATGCATATCCTTTTTTTCTGTACTCGGGCATTGTATAAACATGATTTATTGCTATATGAGTATCATTTTCCCTTGAACTCTGCGCCACTGCAACAATCGAGTTGTTTTCCTTTACAACAAAGCAATATGGATTATCTAAAAGTTTTTTTGCACTATCCAGAAAATCGCTAACAGATATAGTTGCAGTATCCGTATTAAAACACTCTATTTCGAAATTATATGCACAAACTGAAAGTGCTTCTAAATCAGTTTCTATCGGTCTTTCAATTTTTATACTTTGGTTTTTTGCGGGTATTACTTTTTTGTTTTCAAAACTTTGCATTTTAATTATGCTCTTAATCGCTTTAAGATTTTTCTCAAAAGGTGTTGAAAGCAGTTTTGCAATATCGGGTTTGGCAACAAATTTAAAATCTTTATAGTCGTTAAATTGTGCATAGAAATACTCGCATAATTCGTTTTTTGATGTTTCTAAAATATTGTCAGCAGTCCAAACCCATATAGGCATTTGGGGTGAAGTCATACCCACAATAAAATCTTTCTCATTGGTAACCAACAACATTGGAAATTGCTTTATAAGTTCCATCAACTGAAATGGCACAATATCTTTTTTGTAATCATCACTATTAAATATTGGATGATTTTTATCTATTGAAATAATCATAACCTTTAACTCCTTGTATCAAAATTACTATTTACTGGTCATATTAACAAAGAAAATAATTCAAAAAAGATATGAGAGTTTTTCTCTCATATCTTTTTTGTGTTTAATCAATATGCCTAACTGTATCTAACATATTAGAAAGTATTTCTGCACCTTGTTCAGACTCATAAAAACCCACTTCTCTTACAATTCCTGAAAGCATTTCTAATGCTTTATTTTTAGTGCTTTCTTCACGGGGTTTTAAATCATCATACATTTTTTCATATAATCTTAATGCTTGTTGATTTGTTGTTTCTCTACAACGAACAATGTCGCCGATTGCTTTTGCTTTTTCTTGTCCTGCAATATCGCCTGGGTCTGATTTTGGCATTGAGGCAAGTTGTTCTAATGCATTATGAATATATTCATTATCTTTTACGATTTGTTCTATTTGATTGAGAACATAGTTGATTGTAAGTTTCTCTTTGGGTTTAGTTGTAGTTTTAGTTGTATTTGACATATTGTTATCCTCCATATTATTTGGCGGACACACAAGACATATTTTGTTTGTATCTATGAAGCGTGCCCTGCCATTTTTAACAAGACCCTTTGCCCTTTTAGGGTAGGTAGCCTCATATTCATTTCCCTGTTCATCTACAACAATAATGTTTTTTTCGATGGGTGTCATCCCCTTTGATGTAAATACTTAAGTTTGTAAAACCGTTTTTTGTTATGGGTGCCGTCCCCGTTTACATTTTAAGTATAACATAATAATTTTAGTTTTTCAACAATTTATAATCTGTGTGCTCCCAATTCAAAATTCGTCAATAGATAACCGAAACCTTTTGCAAGTGTCATCCTATTTATGCATATATTTGTAATTCTTATAACAAAAATCAAAAATTTCTTTTTTGACCGCTCCAAAGCTCTTATCCTTATGATATACAAGATAAGAATTTCGAGTGAATTCATAATCCAAAACCGTAATTTTGCGAAGTCCTCCATTATTGAGCTGTCGTGTAAGCAATGCTTCCGGCATAATGGTAACGCCAAGATTTTGTACAGCGGCAGAGATAAGCGCTTGGTTACTTATAGATTCCATAACGGGTGTTACAACAATATTTTCAAGAGCAAAAATATTATCTAAAAATTCACGCGATACACTTTCATCCTCGCGTAGCAAAAGGTCGTAACGGCATAATTCTTTAAGGGTTACCGTATCGGGCATATCGTATTTTTTGCCGCAAACTGCTATAAGGGTATTACTGTCAACAAGACGCGATTTTATGCTTGGGTTTGAGGGCTTTCCTTGAATAAATGCAAAATCAAGTGTACCGTTTAAAATTTTGCTTTCTATTATAGACGTTTGGTTAATCGAAACCTGAAAATCTATCTCTTTAAAATTTTCCTTAAGATTACGCAAAAGCCAAGGCAGTTTTTGCTTACCTATGGTAAGAGATGAACCAATTTTTAAAAGTGGCTTTTTAGAAGAGTTTAGCGCTATCTCCTCAAACTCGTTAAACGCGGTCAAAACCTCTTGTGCCTTTATAAGTAAAACCTTACCCTCATCGGTTAAAAGCAACTTTTTATTTATTCTATCAAATAACTTTACTTTATAATTTTTCTCTATTTCGGCAATAGTATTACTAACGGCTGGTTGTGCTATAAACAGTTCTTCCGCGGCTTTTGTCATACTTTGGTGCTTGCACACGCATAAAAACACCTTTAAATGTCGTATTGTCATACCGTTTTCCCTCCGATAAACATAACCAAATTTATATAACTTTTATAAAATTATACTATTTTACTTATTTAAAGTCAACTGTTATAATGACCATTGTAAGTAAAAAAGACAAACAAAGAGAAGGAGAAAAACATATGATATCTTCAGAAAATATTATGCCGTTGATTCAAAGCCTTATTTGGCTACTTGCCGGCGTAGGTGTATTCATTGTCGGAATGAACTTTTTAAGCGAAGCGTTAGAAAAAAGTGCCGGCAACGGTATGAAACGATTACTTGAAAAAATCAGCAATAATCGTTTTTCGGGTGTTGGTATTGGTGCCGGTGTAACCGCTATTATTCAAAGCTCGTCTGCAACTTCGGTAATGGTTATCGGTCTTGTAAACGCAGGTGTTATGACGCTAATGCAAGCAACCCCCATTATTATGGGCGCAAATATTGGTACCACCATTACCGGTGTGCTTGTGGCATTAAAGAATGATTTTTTCGATATGGCAATGTATATTTTAGCTTTTGCCGGTGTTATGATGGGATTTGCCAAAAAAGAAAAAGTCAAGCTTGCGGGCAGTCTTTGTTGCGGTCTTGGTTTAATATTCGTCGGTCTTGAGGTTATGAGCAGCGAACAAGCATTTGGAAATCCACTTGTTGAGGAAATGTTTATCGGTATATTTGAAAGAGTTAATTTTCCTTTACTGCTTATCTTAATAGGTGTTATATTTACAGCCCTTATTCAAAGCTCATCCGCGGCTACGGGTGTTGTTATAACAATGGTGGGTACAGGTGTGCTTCCGTTGGATCTTGCGTTATTCATTATTTTGGGCGCTAATATCGGTACGTGCGTTACCGCCCTTCTTGCCGCTATGGGTGCAAACGCAAATTCAAAGCGCGTCGCGCTAATTCACTTTACGTTTAATCTTATTGGCACAGTTGTATTCTCGGCAATTATCTGGATTTTTAAGGATCAAGTCGTAGATATATTGACCTCTGCATTCCCTGCAACCGACAAAATGTCACTACAAATGAGAGTATCCTTGTTCCACGTTATATTTAACGTAACAACCACCGTTTTGCTGTTACCATTTGTTAAATATCTTGTTAAATACTCTTGCACAGTTATTAAAGATAAAACAGTTTCGGCCGAAAGCTTTAGTTTTAAATTTGTTGATGACAGACTTCTCTCCACTCCGCCCGTTGCGCTTATGCAGGTCAAAAAAGAAATTGATTATATGGTATCTTTGGTAGAAGAAAATATTAAACTTTCCTTTATTTCAATGGATAATTGTACCGGCGAGCACGGCGAAAAAATTGCTAAAAACGAGGCAATAATTGATTTTACCAATAGTGAGCTTACCAAGTACCTTATTAAGTTGTCTGCTAACGTTGAGGCAAGTGACGAAAAGCAAATAGGTTCCTATTTCCACGTACTAAACGACCTTGAGCGTATAGGTGATCATGCCGAAAACTTCTACGAAATCGGTGTGGAAATGTCAAATAAAAACATCTCTTTCAGCGACTTGGCACAAGTAGACATAAACAATATGCGTGACGCGGTAATTATGATGTTTGATATTTCTAAAGATGCTTTCGAAAATTCACACAAGGAAAAACTGGCTAGTCTTACCGAGCTTGAACAAAGCGTTGATAATATGAAAAAGGACCTGATTGCAAACCACTTTAATAGACTTGCAGAAGGTAATTGCAGCATAGACGTTAGCCCATACTATTCATCTGTTGTAGTTGGCCTTGAGCGTGTGGCTGACCACCTTGTAAACGTGGGTTACAGTATCGTTAACCCAACCGGTTCGCAAAAAAACAATGCATAAAAACAAAAAAGCAGATGACCAATAATCATCTGCTTTTTTGTTGAAAAGATTAAAGTGTTGTGCTATACTGAACTCATAAAACAATACACTTATAAATTGGGGTGTTTTTGTGGCTAAAATTATCGGCGTTGCGCCAAAATCACTTACAATTAAAGAAAATAACAGTTGTATGCAAGACTACTACCAGCTTGGCAATAACTACACCAAACGTGTGGCCGAAGCGGGCGGCGTGCCCGTAGGACTTTGTCCTGTAGATAATTGGCTTAGCGAAGAGCAATTAGATATGTGTGATGCCTTTTTAGTGCAGGGCGGTGCTGAATTTTACGACTATCATTTTCAAATTATTCATCACGCACTGACTCGTGGCAAGCGTTATCTTGGTATTTGCCTCGGTCAACAGCTTATCTACGTATATTTTGAGCTAAAACGCAGAGTCGAGAACCAAGGCTACGAAGGCGACCTTGTAAAAGCTATATGCAAATACCGAAGAACGCTTCCCCACTCACTACAAGAAAAAATACCAAACCATCGATACGATTACCCCGCAAGAAATGATGAAGATGCCGCTAAACACGATGTGGATATAGTGCGCGGCACCCTTTTACATAAAGTTTTGGGGCGCGACAAGATGCGTCTATGCTCTTTTCACGGTCTTAACACTCCACCAACGCAAACTCTTGTTACTATAAACGCGTGGTCGGCGCTCGGGGACGGTGTAGTTGAAGGCACCGAATACGGTGACAACATTTTAGGCGTTCAAGGCCACCCCGAAGCTGACAACCTTTTGCCTGAACTTTTTAATTTTTTAACAAAGGATTGAATTAATTATACTATGAGGTGAAATTTATGAAAATATTACTTGCAGGTGACTTTAGTCCTACCAAAACAACAAACGAACTCTTTAAAATCAAAGATACCAAAACCCTTTTCGGTGATACTTTGTCACTGTTTGAAGGCAATGATATAAATTTTGTAAATATGGAAGGCGCACTTACCGAAAGTGATGCAGGTATTGAAAAATTTGGCCCCTGTCTTAAAGGTACACCAATCGCCGCTGAGGTTATGAAAGAGGTAGGCATCAACCTTGTAGGTCTTTCAAATAACCACATTTTTGACTATGGTATTAGGGGCTACAAAGATACCGTTGCGGCACTTGACAAAGCGGGTATTCCTTATACCGGTTTTGGTAAAAACTATGAAGACGCTCGCAAAAACTATTACTTTGAAAAAAATGGCGAAAAAATAGCCTTTGTTTGCGTATGTGAAAGTGAATATAGCTATGCGCTGGAGGACCGTATGGGTTCACGTTTGTACGATTGCTATGACACCATTGCTGACGTGCGTGAAGCTAAAGCTAATGCCGATAAGGTAATCGTAATCTACCACGGTGGCAAAGAAAACTGCCGCTACCCATCTCCTCGCATGCGCAAGCTTACCCACGCGCTCGTTGACGCAGGCGCCGACCTTGTTACCTGTCAGCACTGCCACTGCATTGGTTGTACCGAGTATTACAAGAGTAAATTCATCTGCTATGGGCAGGGCAACTTCCATTTTGTAAACCCTTGGAGAGCGGAATACCCACACTGGCCGCTTGAAATAGTAATTCGTTACGACACAGTAACGGGCGAAATTGAACGTATTCCCGTTAATATAAATGCCGAAATTAACGGTATTGAACTTTCAAAGGGCGAAACAAAAGAAAATATTATAAACCTTATGAAAGAACTTGACCAAAGTATAATTGACGGCAGCTATAAACAAGGCTATGCCGACTACTGCGAAAGCCAAAGAGAAGTTTACCACGGTTGGATTGGACGCGCCTATTCAGAAAACGCTACCGAACGCGACAACAAGGTGTTTGGTCATTACATTGACTGCGAAGCGCATCTTGACATGCTGCTTGAGCTTAACAAAACCGCAAATCATACAAACGAAAAATAAGCTAAAATTGCCTTGAAAATTCAAGGCAATTTTTTTGTTTTTAACCCTTGACAAGCGTTTTTCATTATGATATAATACGAGCAAATATTTTTTAAATGCTTTGAAGGAATTATTTCTTTTCTTCCCTTCTTTTCAGAGAGTCGTCGGTTGGTGCAAGACGATAAGAACATTAAAAGAAAGCCTCATTCCCGAGCAGAGTGGCTGAACAAAATGAAATTTTAAGTAAGTTACTACGGTTTGTCCCGTTATAAAACACAAGGCTTGTTGGAGCTTTGACAAAGCGGTTGCTTTTTTGCAACAACCAGGGTGGTACCGCGAAAAACAAATTTTCGTCCCTGAAGTAAAGTTATTTAACTTTGCTTCGGGCTTTTTTATTTTTACAAACACGTCGACCAACACGGCGCAAAAGGAGAAAACACATATGAAACAAATCAAAATTGCAGATGCGACTCTTTGCCGCGAGAACAGTCACTTTAGCTTTAAGGAGAAAATTGAAATTGCAAGACAGCTCGAAAACCTAAACGTTGACGTTATCGAGTTTCCTGAAATAGCAAACGCTCGCGCAGATATTTTGCTTATTAAAACCGTTTCATCATTTGTTAAAAACAGTGTAATTTCGGTAGCAGCAGGTGTTGGTGCCGACAGTGTGGAAAATGCTATTGCTTCTCTTGCAAATGCTAAAAACGCACAGGTGCGAATTGAGCTTCCTGTGTCGCCTGTTGGTATGGAATATACCTGCCACAAAAAACCCGATAAAATTTTGGCACATATTGAAAATGCTATTACAACCGCAAAGAAAACTATTCAAAATGTAGAATTTTGCGCCGTTGATGCTACACGTGCCGAAGCTGATTTTCTTAAAAACGCTATTACCACTGCAATTAATGCCGGTGCTACAAGCGTATCTATTTGCGACAGTGCCGCCAATATGATGCCCGACGATTTTGCAGCCTTTGCCGCAAGCGTTGCCGACTACTGCACAGTACCTGTTGGTGTTAAGTGTGACAACAAAAATGGGCTAGCAATTGCTCAGGCAATTCTTGCCGTGAAGCAGGGTGTTGATACTGTTAAAACTGCTGTTGACGGCACAACCGTGCAGCTTGATATATTTGCCGATATGATTAAAAACTGCGGCAACGACTACGGCTTTACTTCAAATATCAAAACTACCGAGCTTCACCGCATAGTTAAACAAATCCGTTGGGTAACGGGTGCTGCACAAAACAGCAATACCGCCATAAAAACCGCCGAGGATACAGGCGTTCATCTCGACAAAAACGATGATATCGACGCAGTATCTACTGCCGCTGCAAAGCTTGGTTATGACCTTTCAGAAGATGACAAGGCAAAGGTTTATGAAGAATTTTTACGCGTAGCCGCAAAAAAGAATGTAGGCTATAAAGAGCTTGAAGCAATTATAGCTTCTGTTGCGCTTCAGGTACCTGCTACCTATTCACTCGTAAACTACGTTATCAACACGGGCAACATTATTCCCGCATCGGCTCAAATCACTATTAAAAAAGCCGACGAGCAAATACAGGGCATTTGCATTGGTGATGGCCCTATCGATGCCGCATTTTTGGCAATAGAGCAAATTATTGGCCACCACTACGAACTTGACGATTTTCAAATCACCTCTGTTACCGAGGGCAAAGAGGCTATGGGCTCGGCTATTGTTAAACTACGTAATAATGGCAAGCTTTATTCGGGTAACGGTATTTCTACCGACATTATAAGCGCAAGTATTCGCGCATACATTAATGCCGTAAACAAGATTGTTTACGAGGAGGCAAACTAATATGAAATTATCATTTTCTACAAAGGGTTGGCATAACAGCTCGTTTGATGAATTTTGTGATATAGCGGTTGATTTGGGTTTTGGCGGTATCGAGCTGCACAACGTAAACAACCGCCTTTTCACCGATAAAGACGGTGCTTTTCACGATTATACTGCCGCTGCTACCGCTCGCAGACTTTATGAAAAGAAATTACAAATTCCTTGTATTGACGTGCTTTGCGATATTGCCGCCGCTAACAAGGCCGATGCCGCTATAGAGGAATTTTCAAAATGTGTAAATATCGCTTCTAACCTTAATATTCCCGCTATTCGCGTAAAGGCCGAAAAGGCTGTTGACGCTGATTTGGCTCACGCTACCGTTATTTCTTTTATAGAAAAAGCGCTTACCGTAGCAACTGCAAAAAATATAACAATTTTAATTGAAACGTCGGGTCTTTTCTGCAAAACTGCAGAGCTTCGATGTGTCTTAGACCAATTCGCTTGTGATAATTTAGCAGCTCTTTGGAATATGTCAGCCGCTTACTTCGAGGGTGGCGAAAGCGCCGAAGAAATTATTAAAAACTTGGGCGCATATATTAAGCATGTTCACATTAACGATGCTGAAAAAACAGCTGACGGCGTAGAGTTTTGCCTTATAGGTGAAGGTGAATTACCTATAGGTGATATGATGCTCGCTTTGCGTTCAGTAAACTATGACGGCTTTGTATCACTCGTTTGGGATCCAAGCTGGTGCCAAGAGCTTGACGATATGGAAATCATATTTTCACAGTACGTAGGTTATATGAAGCAGTACGGCGATACCTCTAAAAACGAGCGTACCTTCTACTACAACAAGAGTCACACAGGCAAATTCGTTTGGAAAAAGGATTTGCTTATCGACCTTACTTTCTCACAGGTCCTTGACACTATGGTTGAGTGCTTCCCTGACCAATACGCATTCAAATATACAACTCTCGACTACACACGCACCTATTCGGAATTTCGTGACGACGTTGACACTTTTGCACGCTCACTTATTTCTATGGGCGTAAAGGCGGGCAGCCACGTAGCCGTTTGGGCATCTAACGTGCCGCAGTGGTATATTGCGTTTTGGGCAACCGTTAAAATCGGCGCTGTTTTAGTAACCGTTAACACCGCTTACAAAATTCACGAGATTGAATATTTGCTTAAGCAGTCTGACACCCATACCCTTATTATGACCGAAGGCTCAAAGGACACACACTACGGCAAAATTATTGCCGAGCTTTGCCCCGAGCTTGAAACAACAAAGGTAGGATCTCCGCTTCATAGCCGCAGACTTCCCTTCCTTCGCAACGTAATTACCGTAGGCTACAATCAAAAGGGTTGTATGACTTGGGAGGATGCGATTGACCGCGCGGCGCAGGTACCGCTTTCAGAGGTTCACCGCATGGCTGCCGCAGTTGATAAAGACGACGTTTGCAATATGCAATATACGTCAGGTACCACAGGTTTCCCAAAAGGCGTTATGCTTACACACTACAACGTTGTAAACAACGGTAAATATATCGGCGACCATATGGATTTATCAACCGCCGACCGTATGATGATTCAAGTACCTATGTTCCACTGTTTTGGTATGGTGCTTTCTATGACATCTTCTATGACACACGGCGCTACGATGTATCCGCTTCCCTATTTCTCACCAAAGCCTGCACTTGCTTGCGTTCATAACGAGCATATTACCGCCTTTAACGGCGTGCCTACAATGTTTATCGCTATGATGCAACACGAAGACTTTGCAAAAACCGACTTTTCATATATTCGTACAGGTATTATGGCTGGCGCTAACTGTCCTGCCGACCTTATGAAAAAGGCAACCGAAGTTATGAATATGACCGAAATCGTATCAGTTTACGGTCAGACCGAGGCAAGCCCAGGCTGTACTATGAGCAGTTATTACGATTCACTTGAGGTTCGTACCGAAACGGTTGGTAGTGCATTCGCTAACGTTGAGTGTAAAATTGTTGACCCCGAAACGGGCGAGGATTGCCCCGACGGCGTTAACGGTGAGTTTGTTGCACGCGGCTACAACATAATGAAGGGTTACTACAAAATGCCTCAGGCTACCGCCTCTACCATTGATGCTGACGGCTGGCTTCACACAGGTGACCTTGCCTGTCGCACACCCGAGGGTAACTACAATATTACAGGCAGACTTAAGGATATGATTATCCGCGGCGGCGAAAACATTTACCCAAAAGAAATCGAAGAATTTATCTATACCTGTGATAAGGTTAAGGATGTTCAGGTTATCGGCGTTCCCGACAAGCGCTATGGTGAAGAGATTATGGCTTGCATCATCTTAAAAGACGGCGAAACAATGAGTGAAGAAGAAATGAAGCAATATATAGCCGACCATATGGCTCGTCACAAGGTGCCGCGTTATATTGAGTTTGTAAAAGCATTCCCGATGAATGCCGCAGGCAAAATACTGAAATACAAGATGCGTGAAGATGCCGCAAAGCGTTTGGGCCTTGAGGAGTAACAACGATGATTGATAACAAGTTTACCGTTATCGACTCACACTGCCATATATACCCCATAAAAATTGCAAAACCTGCCGTAGAAAGTACCGGCAGGTTTTACGATATGACAGCGCTCGGTGACGGCACAGTAAATTCCTTGCTCGCTATTGGCGAAAAGGTGGGCATCGACCGTTTTGTTGTGCAATCGGTGGCTACTACCCCACATCAAGTGCAAAGCATTAATAAATTCATCTCTGACGAGGTTTCTGCCTTCCCCGACAAACTTATCGGTCTTGGCACAATGCACCCCGATAGCAGCGATTTAAAGGGAGATTTAGAACACATTAAGGAATTAGGGTTGCACGGAGTAAAACTTCACCCCGATATTCAAAGGTTCAAGATAGACGATTACCGCTGTCTTAAAATATACGAGCTTTGCGAAAAAGAGAATATGCCAATCCTTATGCATACAGGTGATTACCGATTCGATTATTCTAATCCAAACCGTTTGGTGCCGATTTTAGATATTTATAAAAATCTTACCATAATCGGCGCGCATTTGGGCGGTTGGTCGGTTTGGGACGAAGCGGTTGAAAAGCTTTCGGGCTATAAAAATTTTTACGTAGACTCTTCGTCAAGTCTTTACGAATTACCAATAGACCGCGCTACCGAAATTATCCGCACCTACGGTGTAGAAAAGGTTTTATTCGGCTCTGACTTCCCCGTTTTCTCACCCGATATAGAGCTTGAACGCTTTATGGCGCTACCTCTTACGGATGATGAGCGTCGCAAAATTTTAAGCGAAAATGTTTTAAGAGTTTATGGTATAGAATAATTAAACAGCTTAAAAAATCAATAAATATGGGCAAGAACATCCTTGCCTATATTTATTGAAAAAAATTGAAAATAATTGTTGACAAAGCAAAGCGTTAGTGCTATAATAATCGGGCGCAATAGAATAAGCGAGTGTGCTGGAATAGGCAGACAGGCACGTTTGAGGGGCGTGTGTTCACCGACGTATGGGTTCAAGTCCCATCACTCGCACCAAATGAACAAGACCTACCGCAAAGGTAGGTCTTGTGTTGTTTTATATTGATATATCAACGATATCCAAATTTTTATCAAATACCGTAAATTGCGCGTCGTAGCCTGATTTGATTATACCTTTGGTTTCGAGGTTCATTACTTTAGCAGGGGTTTCGGTCATCATTTTAACAGCATCAGCTATACCGCAGCCTGCTTTTACCGCGGTTTTAAGCAGTATATCGCTCGTAGCGATACTGCCTGCAAAGGCACTGCGGTCAAGTAGTTTCGCAACACCATCTTCTATAACAAACGGTACGGGGCAATCACGATATTCCTTACCATCTTCACCTATACCGCCGGGACGTAACGCGTCGGTTATAAGGCAGACACTGTCAGTGCCCTTTAGCTTGATTATCATTTTAAGCAAATCAAGTGGCAAATGGCAACCGTCGGCAATAGCCTCGACGTATATATCGTCAAGCAAATATGCGCTCTCAACTATGCCTAGATGTCTAAAGCCTTGATGGCGTGTGATGGTAGAAGTACAAGAATATAGATGTGTAATAAGGTGGTTTCCACCCTCGAAAGCCCGTAATACATCATCATATTCTGCCGAAGAGTGAGCCGTTGCGGCAAGTATGCCCTTTTCTGTTATGTCCTTTAAAAAGGCATTATCCTTGTCCTTTTCGGGCGCATAGTCCCAACGGGCAATAACGTCGCTGTATTCTTCGAGCAGTGACTCGTATTCCTCGCGGTCTATATCGCGCACAATACCTGGGGCTTGACCACCGCACATTTCGAGTGCAAAATACGGTCCTTCAAGGTGAATGCCCGGTATTTCAAGAGCACAACTGTCTTTAACCTCGCGCGCGGTTTGAAGCACGCGTACCATAGTGTCATAATCGGTAGCGCTGATTGTAGGATATATAACGCGAGTACCGTGAGCCGCGTGGACTTCACACGCCTTTTTAAAGGCTTCGGGTGTGGCGTCGATAAACTCATAACCACCGCCGCCGTGACAGTGAATTTCGATAAACCCAGGGGCAATATAATTGCCACTAAGATCTACCTTTTCACCGCTTACTTCGACGGTTGGTTTTACATCAACGATTTTTTTATCATCAATTATTATATCATATCCCGAAAGGATTTCGCCATTTGATACAATTTTGCCGTTAGTCAGTATCTTCATTCTACAATAATTTCTTTCTTTTCTTTGTATGAACGCTCTATTGCATCGAGTATTTTAACCGGATATACCAGATCGTCATAACTGTCGTGCATAACGCCGTTTTTAACCATTTCTACAAACTCGTCAAACTCGTTTACGTATGTATAAGCAACGTCGTCGCAGAAGGTGTCATAAATCTGATTATCAGCGGTGCGCACACCTGCCGAATATCTGTAAGCGCCGGTATAAAAACCGCAAACGTCAAATTCGCCAAAGTTAAATATAACGGTAAGGCGGTTTGCCTTTTCATCGGGGCAGTATGCAGTAACCGACTTTACGTTTCTGCCGTAAATGGTGATAAGCATTTCAATAAGATGCTGGGTATAAAACCAGAAACCACCGTATGGGTTATCCATATTAACGGGGCAGCAAATATGACCGCTTACTACCTTTTTATTCTTTGCTATACGAGCAAGGGGCTTGAGCTCGTCAATAAACTTAAGGCAAGAACCACCGCAAAGCAAAGCACCATTATCTTTAGCGGTTTGAGCAAGCTCTTTTGCAAGCTCTAAATCAGCACAAAAAGGCTTATCAATAAAGCAAGGAATACCTGCCTTTACGTAAGGCATAGCATATTTATAATGATTATTACCGTGACGGGCTGTTACCAAAACGCCGTCAACCTTGCCAACAAATTCGTCGGGAGATTTAGCTGCATAGGTAGCATATCCTGCGTCAATAATGCGCTTGGTAGCTTCCTCGTCTTCTGAGTAGATACCAACGATTTCGATATCGCTGTATTTAGGATTTTCTTTTACCAATTGGCCAAAAGCATCGGCATGTGAATTTTCTACACCAAGAATTGCAATTTTCATAATGTTTTCTCCTATTGGGGAGGGGTGACCCCTCCCCTACAAAATTTTAAACGGTTATAGTGTCTAATGGGTTTTGTGCGCGTATTGTATCGATTACCTTAAACTGTGTAAGTACTTGATATGGTGTAATTTCCATTTCCTTGCCGTTTACAAGATAATCATAAATCATATCATAGTATTTTTTTACACCAACGGTAAATACTGTACCCTCAACATCAACGTGTTCTTCGGTCCAGTCAAGCTTTTCACTGCAGTAATTAGGTGTGCGCTCTTCGGTAAAGAGTGGCTCTAATGTAAGCTTTTGCTCAGGAGCAGTTTCAGGATTATAGTATTTATAATCAATAGCGCTCATTGTAGCTTTAAGTGAGCCATACTGACAATGTACAACGTATATAGGACCTGCATATGCGTTGCACTTTGAAAGATCAACGTCAATAAGTGGCTTATTGGGTGCTGTAAGAATAATCTTTGCATAGTCTTCGGCATCACCAAAGGTGTTAACGCGGTCAAGCTTTGAGAAAACGGTAATGTTATCGTCAAAGCCTAAAATATCAAGTGCCTGGTCAAGCGGATGAGGGCCTGTGTTTCTTACCTCGCCACCGTTATAGCCTTGGTATGTCTGCCAGTCCCAACGACGAGCAAATCCCGAGAAAGAAATGCTGTACTGAACAGGGCGGCCAAGCTTGCCGCTTGCAATAATTTTCTTAATTTCGGTATAATATGGAGCAAAACGTGACTGCTGGAATACGTTAAGCATTTTGCCGCTTTTTTCGTAAGCCTTTACAATGCGGTCACATTCTTCATAGTTTTTACCAAATGGCTTTTCACAAACTACGTTAAAGCCATGCTCTAACAAATCGATTGTAATATCGGCATGCATATGTGAGAATGAGCTGTTTACAACAAGGTCGATGTCGGTTCTGCCAAAAAGCTCGCGGTAGTCGGCATATACATCACAACCCCACTCTTCTTTAGCGCGGATACGACGCTCTTCCAGTGCGTCAACAATTGCTATTACGTTGTATTTTTCATTATATTCACTTTTGAAAAATGCACCGTGAATATCTCGGCCGCTACGACCCTGTCCAATAATTGCTACGTTTAACTTTTTCATAAGCTTATTTCCTCCAAGGCTTTATTTATAATTTCTTTTAGTGCTATAATACTTTCTTCGCTTGCTTCATAAGCTCCGTCTGAAAAAGCCGCGCCACCGGGACGTTTTAACTGCTCTTCGTCAAGCTCGGAATTTTTACGGTAATGTGTTTCAAGCATTACACCGCCTGAGTAACCATCGCGGATAAGCTTTTTAAAAATACCTACGAAATCAGCAACGCCCGTGCCTGGCATTACAGCGGGTGGGTATGGAGTACCGTTTGGAATAGCATCCTTTACGTGCATATTAACTATGCCACAAGGCTTGAGTTTATCATAAGCGTCTTCGCTGGTCTTACTTGTAACCCAGATTTCATTACCCGGATCAAAAAGTGCTTTAATGCGAGGGTTATTAATTGCGGTAAGTAATTCTGCAAGCTTATGCGGTGTACTTGAGTGAATTGCGGGGTCAGATTCGAGTGCACAGTAAACGTCATACTTTTCGCAAAGAGCAATAATATCGCCGTACATTGTAGCACGAACTTCTACCGGTACGTCTTTGTTCCAAAAGTCAAAGCCGCGTATGTACTTAGCACCCATTTTGTTTGCCATTATAGCACATTTTTCAAAACCTGCTATGTTAGCCTTTATTGCTTCTTGGTCGTCATATTCACATTTGAACACAGGAGAAGAAATTGCCGAAATCTCTAAATCGTATTCCTTTGCGGCGGCAATAATTTGCTCTACATCCTCGTCGGTATAGTCAAACGGTGAGCGTCCGTTTACCGAACGCACTTCCATACACTGAAGCCCGTGCTTTTTACAAAAGCGTGCCGCTTCGAAAATGTCTTGTGTCACTTCATCGGTGATAACACCAAGTTTAAACTTTATTTCCATAAAATTACTCCTTAAAGCAATTTGGCGCCACTATCTAAATCGCAATACATAATTGCATTATCGTGACGGCGCAAAATGGTTGCTGGGCACATATCGTTTATTTCTTCGTTCACTGTGTTGTAAACTGCATCGGCCTTTGTTGCGGCGGGCACTACGCAGAACATATAGTCAGCGCTTACCATTTGCGGAATTGTAAGTGTGTACGCATATTCGGGCACGTCATCAAAAGTTGGGAAACAACCGTCGTGCACCTGTTGCATACGGCAAACGTCGTCAAGCTTTGCCTTCTTAATTCTAACAGGATCATTAAAATCAGCAACACCGGGGTCATTAAATGCAATGTGACCATTTTCGCCTATACCTAAGCATACTATATCTATATGGTTTTCTGCAAGTATTTTTTCATACCGGAGGCCATAATCTGCAACATAGAAAATATTTGCAAAAGAAACCTTCTTAAAAATGTGCTCGTTTAAATAGTTACCAAAGCTTTGTGGGTCCTCTTTTTTAAGGCCAACGTATTCGTCCATATGAAATGCGTTTACGCGATTCCAATCGAGTGGTTTTTTTAGCAAGCTTTCGAGCACGTCGTTTTGTGAAGGAGCTGCCGCAAAAACCATATTTATGTTTGTCTTTTCGCTAAGAAGCTTCTCCATACAAGCGGCGATATCATCGGCAGCAGCAGCGCCCATAACAGCACGATTTTCGTAAATATTTACTGCCAATTTATCTTTTTTCAAACTTTTTATCATAAAGATTACACCTCTTTACATTATTTTGCATTTGAAATTATACTACTTTTATTTTTGCAATTAAATTGCAAATACAACCAAATATATTGCAAAAATAAACAATATGTGTTAAGATAAGTGCGGTGATACTATGAAAAAGAAAAAACTGTTTGTTTATAGGGACAATACGACCTATTTACACCATACTTTAACCATCGATCCCGCTACCGATGATGTTTCGTTTAAGAGCCATTCACACAACATGGTAGAGGTATATTACTTTTTGCGCGGTAATGCACGCTTTGTTGTAGAAGGTAATATTTTTACGCTTGAGCGCGGCAACATTTTGGTTATGGCAAGCGGGCAGACACACCACTTATTGCTTGAACCGTCAACTGCTTACGAACGAATGGCCCTTTTAATAGACACTTCTGCTGTGCCTACCGAATTTGACTTGCTTAGTGAACCGGTATATAATGGAACAAATCTTTTTGAATTAAACAAGCGCGAACAAATTTGGTTTGAAGAGAGCTTTTCGCTTATTACTAAAGCAGCGACCGACACACAAAAAAACCTTATTCTTTCTTTTTCTTCAATGGTCTTTTCCCTGCTTTCTACAAAACTGAAGCATACAACTAACATAAACATAGTCGACAATACAATCAAAAAAACGATTAATTTTATCAATAAAAATTTGTCAAACGAATTAAGTCTTGAAATAATAGCAAATGCGCTTTATTGCAGTCGTGTAACACTAAATCGCAAATTTCGTGAAATTATGGGATGCACCGTTTGGGAATATGTAATTCGCCGCCGTATTTATTCGGCAAGACAGCAACTGTTTTTGGGTGATGCTATAACAGACGTATATCAAAAAAGCGGATTTAATGACTATTCAACTTTTTTTAGAGCATATAAAAAAATAATCGGTGTATCCCCCAGTGAAGATTTTAAAAAATCACAAAATTAAAAAGAAGACTCCGTTTGGAGTCTTCTTTTAATTATTACTTACCGTAACCGAAGTGGTTGTTGTTATTAAAGTTTTCGGTTTCTTTGGTAACTATATCGCGCTTACCATCTTCTTGATATACACGAACATAGTCAATATCGAACGTGGTTTTATCACCATCTTCATAAGTAAGCAAGTCGGTATATAATGTAGTACCATTTTTATATTCCTGATTAGCGGTATAGAAATGGTTATCAAACATAATATATACGTATTGGTTAAATGTTTTACCATCTTCTACGTATGTACCACCGGCAGCCTCTGAATCCAAGTAATACTCTTGACTTTGATTGAATGTGAGTCTTTCTACACCATCGATATAAAGAGTTACTGTAAACGTATTTTGAGTTTCATTTGCAACCCACTTAAAGCCGTAAGTGTGTTCTGTCGCAAGATTTGCAAGAGTACCCATGTCGTGATTGAGCATTCCATCCCAGCGTGTAATAAACGTGTCGGCAACAGAGGTTTTAAAATCGCCTCCGTTAGTTGTTAATTTGTGTTGGGTTGGTGCGGTTCTGTTGCTGAGCCACTTATCCCAATCAATTACATAAAGGGTGTCATTTTCAACATTTTCACCGTACCACTTATGTACAGTTAAATTAACCTTTGTACGATCAACACCTGTAAGCCATGTTTCAGGTTGCTTACCCGAACCCCAGAAATTTTCCCAACTAGAATTAAATTCTTTCACATATGATATATCTTGCATAAGCTCTATAATATCCATTTCAAGATATGCAGTTGGAAGCTGATATTTGTAAGAGTTGGGGTATGCACCGTTCATTGCATTAATGCCGGTCCAGTTTGGATTTTCCTTATAAATCTTACCAAAAAGTGAAGATTCATATGTGCGGTTTTGACCACCGTCAGGAGCACCAAGCAACCAAAACGCCGGGAATGAGTGACCGTCATTTGGCAACGATGCCTTCATTTCAATATAACCCTGTTTAAAGAGCAAACTATTTTGTGTATCTATAACACCTGCTGAAGCAAAGATATCATCGGTATCAATTTCTGCGCCCCAAGCGGTTGTACCATCAAGCGTTACCGGTTTGTAGCCCCAAGCATGTGTTGTCGCATTATATGAGTCTTTGTCAATACCACGCCATATAGAAAGCTTGCCGTCTTTTACCTCGTAAAGGCTTGCAAGGTCAGCAGGATTTGCGGTTTCAAGATTCATATATTTGCTTGCTGCACCTTGGCTCTCCTCGGTACCCATTTCACCGTATTCCCAAACATCTTTGGTAATACTGCCGTCACTTGTTGCAACATCAAATTCGTCACCCCAAGCGTAATAATAGGTTGTGCCACCTATGGTCTTTGGTTGTTTTTCAACGCTTAGTGTTGCGCTCTCGATGGTATAAACCTTGTTTGTTGCAGCGTCAGAATTAGCTATAAAGTCAAGCACTGCTTGCTCAACGCCTGTAAAGTTAGCGCCCTGAATCCAAAGAATTGCATTTTCAGCATCGTATGTAACACCATAATCATTACCTGTAAGTGATGTTGTATATGTGCCTACATTACCCACAACTATTGCGAGTTGGCTACCTGGAGTAGCAGTACCGTCATTTGTATGAACATAAGTGTTCGAACCACTTGCGTTCTTGACAATATCTACATCTACTGCAGATTCAAGATAAAGTTCTAGCTTACGAGCTGCATCATAGTTGTCGTTTTCGCCATAGTAAATTGCCATATTACCAAGAGCAACATTGCGCCAGAAACCATCTTTAATATGATTATAATCACCGATTGTTGCACGTGTAAGGATTACAAGGTCACTTGAATTAACCTTGCCGTTTTTACTTACATCACCATAAACATTTTCAAATCCGCTCTTCTTAAGCAACTTGTTTTTAAGCGCAATAAGGTCCGCTGACGAATATTCATAGCCTTCACCATCGCCGTCAATATCGGCACAAGGCATTGCTTTTGCACGATTTACAAGACGAGGCAAACTGCCTTCTTTACCGCCGATGTACCAGATATCAGTTTCGCCGGCAGTAATTTGCGCCTTAATTTCATCGGCAGACAATACTTCCAGATCGCCATTTGCATTACTAGTCGCATAAACAGCAGTATCTT
>SVOH01000019.1 GCA_015066515.1 Oscillospiraceae bacterium
TCATCGCCTGCTGAAAGGCCTGTAATGGTATGGCCGTCACCGTCTAATGTGCCGCCAAATGGTGTATAGGTGTAGTAAATGCCACCTGTTTCTCTTGTCTCTTGAGTGATCCAAGGAGCAGCCGAAAGGTCAATATCGCAACCAAGCTTATAGTAAAGCTTGTCGTAAAGGTTCATACCACCTGTTGCAATTGCGCGAGCAAGCTGTATGTCGGTTTCAATAATGTATGGATCCTCTTCGGTGCCTGCACCCTTAAGTAAATAGGTGTATGGGTTAGAGCCGTAAGCATATGGGCCAACACCTGCATAGTTGTTTTGACCTTTACCTACAAGTTCAATGTAAGAAGCAATTGACTGCTCTGCTGTGTTAACTGTAGGCATTGGGAATGTACGGTCGCCTTCGGTTACGATTGTCCAGTTACCCCAAGAAAGCTTAGGCATATCGAACATTTCGTAAGCGTCTTTTGCTTCAATACGTGTAATATCTTTAAGCTTGTCATATTTGTTAGGATATGTGGTAGTAATCGCGTTAAGAGGCATATCGCTATAGCTGCTATAGAAGTATACCTCAAAACCGCCGTTTTTGTCATAGCGGTTGTAGAATACCTCTTTACCGCTAACGTAAACTTCGTTTACTGCGGGTGCGCCGAATGATACGCAACCCGAAAGGGTAAAGTTGTTAGCGCTGCTGGCACCGCTATAAATACCGCCCATCATATCAATGGAAGCCTCAGAGCTTGCGCCTATAGCACGCTCACAAGAAATGCCGTCATATAAACAGTTAGAAATTGTAATATTTTCAGGAGTGCTATTTGTAGAAACAATACCTGCCGGACCGGGAGCGTGGTCATAACAACCTGAAGAGTCGGTTCTTGCAGTAAGTGTTATAGCACGAGTAGTGCCAATGTAAGAATTTCTTACGCTGATGTTAGAAACTTTAATACGGGTTGAGTCATTATTGTACGTACCCAAGTTTGTGGTAAGCAAAGCGCTGTTACCCGTACCACTTGCATAGCAAGCATTAAAGTTAATGTTCTTAACTGTTGAAGAACCGTCAAGCTTGTAAATAAGACCCTGACCGGTTGAAGAGTACATACCGTAAATGGTAACGCCGTTACCGTCAAGATGGCCTACGAAGCTCTTGCCGGGTTTCCAGTCTTTTGCAGTGCCTGCAGCAACCATTGCCTTAGCGCCTGAAAGTGTTTCATTGCCGTAAACGTTGTTAAGGTAGAACGCATCAACTGTGTCAGCTACCTTGTAGTAATATGGTGTGTAAACAGGAGCGTAAACAGTGGTTGAGCCCTGTTTAAATATTCTATCTGTTTGTGTACCACCTGCTACGCTTTCAGCAGTTTCAACTGCCAAGTCGCCGCTTGTTGAAGTGGTATATGTTACTGTAGAAAGAGCGCGATAAAGCTGATCGGCAGTTTCGATGATGAAAGGATCATCCTTTGTACCTGTACCGCCTGCAAAGCCTGCATCGGCAGTACCGGTCCAGAAAGAAACGCCTGATTCTTCGCCTGGTTTTACAAATGTTGGGTATTCACCCTCAGCGCCCGGTTTCCAAACAGCAAACCATGCAAGGTTCATATTGCTAACAGCAGCACTACCCTGCATTTGAGCAGGTGTAAGCTGGAATACAACACTGCTAAAGTCTTGTATATAATGAGCCCAACCGGTATTATAGTTAATTTGAATCTGACCGGTTGCCTGGTCGGTATAAACGTTTTTAAAGTGACTTGCGCCACCTGTGTGCTGAACGTCATTACCGGTATACACAGATGTTGAGTATGGTGTAACACCTAATACAATACAGTCACTAACCATAACAGCGTTTGAACCAGCGCCACCTACTACACCACCGTGGCAGGTACGTATAGTGCTTGATGCTGTGTCGCCTTCTGCAGCTGAAATAAAGTACTGTTCATCAAGGTCTACAAAGCAGTTTTTAACGTTGTAAGCAACGTTTACGTAGATGGTATCTACCATATCGCCGTCACCGTTACCGTCAACGCCCTTGTCTGCCTCTTTCCAAGAAGGAGCACTGTTTGCCCAACCGATTATGCCACCTATAGCTGTAGCCCAGCCGGTAGTTGTAACTTCAAGGTAAGAATCGGTTACAGAACAGTTTTCAACGGTTACTGTGCACATACTGTCAGCTGCGTGGTAACCAATGATACCGCCTACCGCATTTTTACCGGTGAAGTGAGCCTTGTTAACGTGAATGTTTTTGATGGTTACTTCGCCCTTTGTGCAGGTAAAAAGACCTGCGTAGGTAGAAACTGACGTGTTGTTGGTCCAAGCGCCGTAAACTGTAGCGCCGTTACCGTCAAAATGACCCTGGAAGCCGGGTGTGCCGCCTGCGTGGTTTTTACCGGCTGCAATGATTGCATCCATGTTATCAGCCAAAGTGCCGTCAATATCAAGGTTATTGCTTGCAAGGTTAAAGCCAGCAAGACCGTCAGCAACCTTGTAGTATTTACCCTTAGTATCGTCGCCTGATCCTTTACAAAGGTAAACAAGCTCTTCGGCAGAGTCAATTATAATAGCGTTATCCCAAGAATCACCTGTTTCGCCGTTATCGGCAAGCTTGGTATCATACCACTTGCTTGTGCTGCCGAGGTCGTTAATAAGATAATCACCAAATTCCAAAAGGTCAATAGTACCCTCTGCAATTGGAGCAGTTTGGGCGTTGGCAACAATACCTGTGCCAACGTTAGCGGTAAAGAGTGTACCTATAACCATTGCAAGTGACAATGCGATACTTAATACTCTTTTAGCGCTTTTGTTTATTTCGATTTTCATAAAAAACCTCTCTTTTCTTTTCACTATGTGTGAATTAATAGGTTAGTTTCTTTTGTTCTTGTTAATTATTTAGGCCAGATTACGATATCATCGTCGTCATCGCCAAAGTTAGCGTTAGGATCGCTTGTAACGATAATATCTGTAAGGTCTAATTCATAGATTTCGATTTTTGATTTTTCAAACATAATCTAATTCTCCTTTTCTATCGGGGTCCTCATCTACAATGTGAAGCCACATTGTAGATGAAGCCGTTTATATTATCGTTTGTTATTTACCGTAACGCGCTTGAATCATTTGAACGTAGAACAAAAGCGCTTTTGATACTTCATAATATGATGCATACTGGCCGCAAGGCTCAATCTTGTTAGCGTTATCTGCCATAAGTGCAAAGCCCTCTACTGAGTATGAACCAAAGTCAGCCCACGCGCCACCGTTGTATGAAGCTTCTACCTTGATACCACTAGCCAAAGCTTCTACAGGGAGACCTGTTGCTCTGTAGGTGTGGAATCTACCTGCGTTTTGGCTTTCCTTATGAGTCCAGCCGCTTACGTTAACGATATCGCTACCGTCGAATGCAGGAACTGCGATTTCTTCACTTGTTACACTTGCACCATCTTTGGTGTAGGTAAATCTAATCTTAATGTTTTCACGATTTTCTTTATATTCACCAGAAAATGCAAATGTGAATATCATATATGGATTTGCCTTGATGTTAAGGCTGGAGCCATACATACCAAATACCATAGAACCGTTTGCATTATACTGAGTACCTGCACCTACGGTGTCAGGGGTATCAAGAATTATACCGTTGTAAAGTGTCTGAGCACTTGATGGCATACTGCCTGCTTCTTTAAAGCCTGGCATATCGCCTGCGGCACCTACGTACCAAACGGTATCAGCAATTGGTGCAGCGTTAAGAGCGTTAACAATTGATGTAGCATTGCTGCCGATAACGTCATTGGTAGTAATTGCCTTAATCTGAGCGTCTTCGAACGTGAATTCACCGTTTGAGAATGTTATTGTACCTGACGCACCGTTGGTATAAACCCCGCTAACGCAGTTTTGAGCATTTCTTCTATAGCTTCTGCCGCCTTTAGTGTTCAAAGCGTCACAGTCAAGAATGATAGAGTTACGAACTGTGTTGCAGTAGAAGCCACTGTTTTCAACAAAGCTTGGAAGCTCGGCAGGCTTTTTAGCAGTTGTTTCAACGTCGTTATTACCTACACCAGTAAGTGCCATCTTAACACCGTCGCCGTATGTTGCGTCGTTGCCGTAAACCAAGCAGTTGTCAATCATTATAATATCGTTCTGGAAAGAACCTGCCAATACACCGGAACGCTCCCAAGATGTGCAAGCGTTGTACATATAGTTGTTAGCAACTGTACAGCCGTTAACCCAAACTATACCTTCTTGTTTTACACCGTAGCCGCTACTATTAGCAACAGCTGCTATAGCTGCTACCTGGTAATTGGTAGCGCTGGATGTAAGGTAAGAGTTCTTAACACCGATGTTCTGAATTACAGCACCTGCATCTACCGTAGAGAACAAGCCTGCGTTATTAGTAGATGTCTGATACAAACCATAAACTGTAGCACCGTTACCGTCAAAGTGACCACAGAAGGATGAACCTTCCCAACCGTAGTTAGGCCACTTGAGCATATTAGCGGCATTCTCTTCAAAGTAAGCCTTTGTATCGGCAGCTGAGCTAAGAGCCATAATTTCTGATGCGTATTCTGGCTTTTGCATTACGAATGCGCTGATGCCGTCAGCCACCTTAAAGTACTTATCAGGTGAAATTGTTGCGGCGCTATCTACCAATTTATCTTTTACTATGTAAGCAAATTCAGCAGCTGTGCTGATGATGTATGGATCTTCTTTTGTACCGCTACCGTTTGCAATGCTTGTTGCAACCGTACCGTCCCAAGTAGCAACAATGCCTGAAGCAGGAGCCTTGTAATCTTTGTTTATAAAGGTTGGATATGTGCTTGTTGTGGTCCAAACATTATTCCAATCAAGCGCTGTCATATTGTCTTTAGCGTTTAAGCCTGTAAGCTGTTCTTCGGTAAGTGGGAATACTTTGCCTGTGAAGTTACGGTTAGTTAATGTACCGCCAAGGTAAACACCTGTAACAGGAACATCACTTGTTGTGTAAACGTTGCTGAAGTGACTTTCAAGACCTGAGTGCTGAACAGCATTGTTGTCGGTGCTTATGCTTGTTGCATATGGCTTAATACCAATAACAATACAGTTATTTACATCAAGTGCGTTTGAACCCATGTGGCCTACTACACCACCGTGAGATACCTGCTGGCCTGCTGCACTACCACCCTCGTTTAGTGAAACAAAGTTATCTTCATCAAGATTTACATAGCAGTTTTTAATTATTACCTTGTTGTTTACGTAAAGTGTTTCGGTTGTGTTACCGTCACCGTCTTCATCGCTTGTGTCCTTATAGCTTGATGGGCAATCAACTCTACCCACTATAGCACCAAGACCATAGCCGTAGCCTGTTTGTGTAACCTCAAGATAAGAATCGGTTACAGAACAGTTTTCGATTGTAAGGGTTGTGTTGTTAGTATTAGTACCCTCACCTTTATAGTAACCAATAACACCGCCTGCTGCAGCTGTTGCAGTAAAGTGAGCCTTATTAACGTTAATGTTTTTAATGGTTACATCGCCCTTTGTGCAGGTGAAAAGACCTGCGTAAGCGGAAATTGATGTGTGGTTGGTCCAAGCGCCGTAAACTGTAGCGCCGTTACCGTCAAAGTGACCCTGGAAGCCCGGTGTGCCACCTGCGTGGTTTTTGCCGGAGCCCATAACAATGTCAAGGTTGGTTTTTCCGCTTGTTAATGATTTGCCGGTTAATGTACCGTTTATGTCAAGCTTATCGGTTGAAAGGTTGAAGCCTGCGATACCATCGGCTACCTTGTAATATTTGCCGTCAGTATCATCGCCTGATGCTTTACAAAGATAAACAAGCTCTTCAGCAGAGTCAATGATGATTGCGTCATCCCAAGATGAACCTGTTTCGCCGTTGTCAGCAAGCTTGGTGTCGTACCACTGGCTTGAACTGCCTGCATCCACAAGATACTGGCCAAATTCGAGAAGGTCGATTGTGCCGGCATTATACGCCTCGTTGCTTACTGCGTCAGCCTTTTCACCGTAGTTAAGAAGTGCTGCTGCAACGTTTTTGTCAGCAGTATCATAGTCACCTTCAAGAATTGCCTTTGCGTTGTCGGCAATTGCAATTTGCTGTGATTTACCCCATTCAAGTATTGTTGAGCCCTCGGTTACAAGGGTTGGCAACCAAACAAGGTCAATATCACGAGCAGAAAGGTTTGGAATTGTATACATAATGGCATTTTCGCCAAGTGTATCTTTATAGCAAGATTCCGTAGCAGTATCAAGCTTTATAAACTTAGACTTATCGGTTGTACCAACGTAAAGTGTTGGAGCAAAGCCTGCTGTTTCAGGAACATAGTGCAGGTTAAAGTCAAAGCTACCATCATCGTTATAAGCTACGTTAGAGCCAATTAGTGTAAGTTCTGGGTTAGAGAACTTGCTTGTGCCAAATGTTGCAAATGGGGAGAGTACAGGGTATTTACCCATTGCACCACAGTACCAATCGGTACCCCAAGTAAGATTTGGCATAGCGTTTTTAGCTACCGAGCCTAAAGTGTCGGCCGCATTAATTTGTGTAATGTATGGTGTAGTTGTCGTTACATAGAAATACTGAAGAAGAGTTTTACCGTTTTTATCGGTATCGGTCTCTACATTAGCATCAGTATAGCAGTTTTGGTAACCCTTAAGGTCGTTAACGCGTGAACCATAGCCCTGTGGTAAGTCAAACGGGTTAAAGCCCAAGAAGATACTGTTGCGAACCATATTGTAGTAACGTGGTGTTTCAACGCCGTCATCTACTACAACAAGACCTTCGGGAATTGCGGGAGCAGAAGAAACCAAAACATTGTTATTAGCAGAAGAGTAAAGTGGCATTTTTACGCCGTCGCCGTATGTAGCATCATTGCCGTAAACAAGTGCATTGTCAACATACATAATATCACTTGATGCGCCAAACATTATACCGTTACGGTCATGTGACGTAGAGTTGCCATACAAATAGTTGTTGGCAATTTCAATGTTTTTTGCCCAAATAAATCCGTTTACAGATTTACCGTAAGTACCACCGTTAGTAACAGCAGCAAGAGCGCCGCACTGATAGTTAGCGCCACTGGACTGGCTTACCATATATGAGTTTTTAATTGCAAGGTTGTGGAACTCGGCACCTGCATCTATAGATGAGAAAAGACCTGCGTTAGAAGACGATACCTGATAGATACCGTAAACTGTAGCGCCGTTAAAGTCGATTTTACCGCAGAAGGTTGAGCCTTCCCAACCGTAGTAAAGCCACTGCTTCATATTTGAAGCGTTTGCTTCAAAGTAAGCCTTGGTTGCTGCGGCAGAGTCGAGCGCCTTAATATCATTACCGTAAGCATATGGCTGCATTACGATGCTCTTAATGCCGTCGGCAATCTTATAGTACTTGCCGTCGGTAATTGCATAGTTATCACGTGTCTGACCGCCAATGTAAGCAAGCTCGGCTACTGTGCTGATGATATAAGGATCGGCCTTAGTACCACTACCAACTGTTGGAGCAGTTTTGGTGTTTGCGCCGTCCCAGTAGATTGTGTCAGACTTTTCGCCGGGGAGAGCTAAACGTGGGTATGTATCTGTACCGTCCATAACCCAGGTGGTGCCCCAATCAAGATTTGGCATTGCAACTACTGCTGCAGAGCCCTTAAGGCTTGATACCTGTGTTACTTTATTTGTAAAGTTACGGTTACCAAGTGAACCACCAATGTATACTGCACTGCCTGCAGGCTGATCGGTATAAACGTTGGTAAAGTGGCTTTCAAGACCTGAGTGCTGAACGTTGTTGTTAGAAGTATTTGTTGTAGTAGCGTATGGTTTAATACCTATTACTACACAATTTTCAACCTTCATTGCGTTGGAGTTGCAAAAACCTGCAACACCGCCGTGAAGCGCCTGATTGTCACTTGCCATACCCGATTTAAAGTATGTAGAATCAAGGTTAACGTAGCAGTTAGTGATGTTAAGAACACCGTTTACATAGATGGTTTCGGTTGTGTTGCTGTCATTGTCGGTGTCCTCTGTATCGGTAAATGAAGAGCAGTTTTCCATAAAACCAACTATTGCGCCTGCGGCTTGACCCCAAGCGGTGCCTGTAGATACGATTTCAGAATCGGTTACAGAGCAGTTTTCGATAGTGAGGGTGTTGGTGCCGTCACCATTGTGGTAACCAACTATACCGCCTGCTACCCTTGAACCTGTAAATGAAGCAAATTTAACGTTAACGTTTTTAATTGTTACATTGCCCTTTACACAAGAGAAAAGACCAACTTGGGGAGAAACGTTACCTTCGGTATGGTTGGTCCAAGCGCCGTAAACTGTAGCGCCGTTACCGTCAAAGTGACCTTGGAAAGCGGTGGATGTGGCACCTGCATGGTTTTTACCTGAGCCTTTAACTATTGCAAGGTTATCTTCCAAAGTACCGTTAAGCTTAAGACTAGCATTACCTGAAAGGTTAAAACCTGCGATACCGTCAGCTACCTTAAAGTATTTACCCTTTGTATAACCGGTAGAGTCACCTTTACAAATGTAAACAAGTTCTTCAGCGCTATCAATTATAATAGCGTTAGCCCAGTCGGCACCTGTTTCGCCGTTGTCGGCAACGTTGCTGTCAAAGTATTTGCTTGTACTGCCGTTGGCAAGAAGGTCATCACTAAATTCAAGAAGGTCGATTGTACCCTCTGAAACGGTTTCTTCGCTTAATTCACCGGTTGTAGGAACAAGCTGATAACCAAAGGTTTCGCCGCACTTTGAGCATACAGAATTTTCGTAAACAGCATAACGGTTTGCGTCATCTGTTGTAAGTGGAGTGCCTACTACTGTAAGAGTGTGCTGACACTCAGCAGCTATTTCGCCTGTAACAAGACCTTCAGCCTCGTAAACATACTCGCTGTCGTTGTAAGCGAGTTCTACATCGTCGAGTCTTATTTTATAAGTTCTTTCCTTGTCAGCCGAGCCGTTTGAGAACTCAAAAGTCAAGGTAAGTACAACAGTCGTATTAGCGTTTTCGCTATCAAAAAGAACATAGTCCTCTTCAACAGCTACGTTAACGCCTGTTGTTTTTGCTGTAACCTCTTTGAGAACCAAGTAATCAGATGCGTCCGCACCTACCTCGGTCCATACAAAGCCACCCGCAACAATACCGTTTGGCAAGTTAGCGTGTGCAAAGGTTACGTCTATGGAAGCCTCTGACAAGTCGTCTGCTGAGGGAAACGTTGCTTCGCCAAAGCTATAGCAAGAATCCGCTGCGCTTACTGTCATAAGACAACCTAAGACTGTGGTTGCGCAAATTGCTATTGTCAAAATAATTGCTAACAATTTGCTTGAAAGTCTTTTTCTCATGATCTCATTCTCCTTTTGGTGTGATTTTACACCTTGTTGTTTCTGCCACTGTGCAGAATAGGGAAATATGATACGCCGACGAAAACACCATATATAGTACAGTTGTAGTAAACACATACAATATAGGCATAACACGGCAAATATACTATTTTATATTACATTAAAAACAGCGATTTGTCAATATTTTTTATTAAATTTTTATATTTCAGTTTTGATTTTTTGTGAATATTGCACAAGTAATTGCAAACAATTACTACACAAATTACAATTCTACAAATTTATTGCCCCAACAAAAAATAAAATCGCTTCGTACACCTTATACGAAGCGATTTTATCCTTATAACAACTCATATTATTGTTGTTTTTTAATACTGTTCTATGCTTAAAATTTATTTTTTCTCTAGTGCTTTTTGCAAACGAATATCTTCGCCTACAAATTTTTCGCTATTGTACTTAAACAAGCGCGAAGCTATGCGGGGAGTATAACGCGCAGCTATATCACCCATTGTAAGATTGGTGTTTATTATGGTTGGCTTGCCGCCAAGATCACGGCTATTAACTATGTTATAAAATAGACTTTGTATATACGGTGATACAAACTCGCTGCCGAGGTCGTCGATTACCAACAGGTCACATTCGACGGCAGCATTGTAAGCGTTGTTGGTGTGTCGGTCAAAATGTTCGCTTTCCATTTCACTAAAAAGATTATATGCCGAACCGTATATAACATTGAAACCACGATTCAAAAGCTCATACACTATAGAAAGCGTTAAATGTGTTTTTCCAAGACCGGTATTACCCATAAAAAGCAAGCTACCACTTGTTTTCGGATTAAAATTAATTACATATTCGCGGCACATTTTAAAGACCGAGGTCATATACTTACGTGGTGCTGTGCCGTCTTCTGCCTTTTGGGGATAATAGTTAAGGTCAAAATTTTCAAATTGACAATTTTCTATAGGCAGGGATTTTGACAAATCCTCTAGCAAAAGCGATTTTGCTGCGCCGTGAATACAGTCGCATATTTTTCCGTTTATGTAACCTGTGTCGTGGCACGCGTTGCAATCATATTTTATGTCGGTAATTCCTGCGCTTTTTAAAATTTTACTGCGACGATCGGCAAGCTCGGTCATCTGAGACTGCATCAAAGAAAGCGATGACGTATCACCCGAAAGTGCTACAACAGCAATGCTGGCACCTAACTGTGCTATTTTTTGGCTAATTTCGGCAAACTCGCTGTTTTGCTGTGTAAGATTTTGCATTGCGGCATCCCAGACTGCTTTTTTATATTCTAAAACTTCGCGCTGCTTTTGAAAGGCTTTTTCGTAGCTTTGTTCGCGAGTCACTGTCAATTACCCCTTTCCTTTATTTTTTGTTTTAGCATTTTTTCGTATTGATCTAAATCGTAACCTGCGTAATCATTTTTTACCTGTGGCTTAGATGCTTGGTTTTTCTTTATCTCGTCAGCAGAAGTGACGCCCTCTTTATGCCACTGCTCTATAATTTTGGCTATGTACGGCATAGAAAGTTTTGCTTTAGAGTCTATGCAGGTGTCATATGCAGCTTTGAGCAAATTGACACTTATCTTCCACTCATTTATCCAAATATTACTGAGCTCAAGCTCTTTGGTACTGGGCTTGCGCCTGTCGATACCAAATGCGTTTTGCACTATGCTCCAAGCAAGATTTTGCTTGGCTTGTTTGGCAATAAGCTCATCGGCAGCCTCTACCGTCTCGACACCGTTTTCGAGCCACTCGGCTGCAGTCTTTTTTACAAAAGACAGATTACATTTTCCCTCGCGCGCGGCATAACCCAAAAGAAGCAATATAACCGATACCTTCATATCGTAATCGTCGTATAGCGATACAAGAAGCTGACTTTCGTTTTGCTTTAAATTTCGGCCAAATTTGAGCTGAGCCTCGCGAAGTAGAAACTTTAGATTTTCGTCCTCAAGGCCGCGTTTGATTACGTCGGTGCGTGACGGCAGACTTGAGTTTATTATAACCGGCTTTTTGTCTTGTTCGTTTACCTGTTCACAATTAAGCAACTCACGCTGAGACCAAAACAGCAACGCGTCTTCAACCTCGCTTTTTGGCAAAGATAACGCATCAGCAATTTTTGACGAATCAATTTCTTGCGAGATGTTGCGCATAAGAAAGAGTAAAACCTTAAGCTGTGTTTCGGTGGCTATTTTGATATACTTGTCCACAACTATACTAGGCATTACAAACGTATTGCCTAAAACAGACATATTAAATGTATATTTCATTTTAACAGCCCCCTTTTTAGATAACAAAACAAATCACGAGTTTTGTGATTTGTTTGTATGTGTTTTTTGCGATGTGTTTATATTATATATGTGTAGATTAATTTTGTAAAGATTAAATAATTTTATTTAACAATTTTTTATGCGAGTCAAATAACTCGTGCGGCTTATCAAAAGCGTTGCGATAAACCTCTATAACCGCGTCGCCCGTATACCCGCACTGTTTTGCCGTATCTAAAAATAATTTAAAATCAAAGTTTCCTTCAAGCGGTAACATACAATCATATTTTTCATTGCTGTCGCTCAAATGAAGGTGCTTAATTTTATCCCTCAAAATTGTTAAAACCTCGTAAGGAGAATATCCGCCACGCAGACTCTGCTTAACGTCAAGGCAAAAGCTTACACTATCACCAAGATAATCCGACATATCACTAAGCGCTTCTAGACTGCCCGCACGAAAATTTACAACATTTTCTTGTAAAAGCGTAGCACCGTTTTGATTTACAGCATCAGCCACACAAGCAAAGCGGTCAAAATAACCGTGGTTGTCCATAGTGCCGTTAGGTTTGCCGCCATGCATAATAACGTATTTTGCGCCAAGCTCTGCGGCGATTTCACCATAACGCTTAAACATATCAAGTCCTTCACAAAAACGGCGATCATAATTTGAAAAAAGCATAAACGACTCGGCAAGCGACATTGTAGGATGAATACTGGAAAGTGCTATACCGTACTCTGCCTTTATTTCGCACAGCTCTTTTATGAAAGGTGGTTGAAGTTCACAGTTTGCATTAAAAAATATTTCGCTTAGTTCAACACCGTTTTGTGCTATAAGCCTAAACGATTCTTCAGTATACATAGGATAAAGACAAGAGCTGGATATGCCTATTTTCATTTGCCTTCCTCCTTCGTATACGGATTTACAAACACCGTTTTGTTGGTTGTATATATAACCATTCCGGCTTTGGCGCCATTTGGTTTTTTTACGTATTTTATTGGCGTATAGTCTACCGGTACATTAGAAGAACCCGACGCCTTTGAATTTTTAGCAGCAAGAGAAGCCGCCAAAATGATGGTCTCATCACTAAGCTCTGCCCCGCCGCAAAACACCACAACATGAGAGCCATGAATGTTTTTAGTATGAAACCACATATCACCTTTCGAGGCAAGTGTGCAGGTAATATAATCGTTTTGCATATTGTTTTTACCTACAAGAATTTTATACCCCTCTTGTGAAGTGTATTCGTCTAATTGAACAGTTGCCTTTTTACGCGGTTGTTTTCGGGCAGTTTGCTTTAGATAGCCGCCGAGCGACAGTTCATCACGTATTTCGTTAATATCAGAAATTGTTTTACAGCGAGCGAGGCTCTCGGTTACCGATTCAAGATATTCTATCTCTTGGCGATCATTCTCTATAAGCAAGCCCAGCGACTGCACAGCAGCACAGCTTTTTTTATAATCTTTAAAATACTTTGCCGCATTTTGTTGAGGAGTAAGTGACACGTCTAGCGGAATATCTATAAACTCTAAATTTTCGTCGTAATAATTTTGTACACGTGCCACAGTGCTTCCCGGTTGGACGGCGTAAAGGTTTGCCTTTAAAAGCTCACCCTTTATACGCAAATCCTCACGATTTTGATTTTGAAGAAGCTCCTTTTGGCGAATCGCCATACGCCGATTGGCGCGAGATAAAAGGTTAGACAAAAGCTTTGTTATATCGGTTGCCGCTTTGTGTATGCGTGCCGCATTTTCACGCTCAAAGTAAAACGAATCCAGTAACTCAGACGGCGATTCAAAACGCCTTGCTGTATACAGTGAGCCGTACTGATAAATTGGCATATAACAAAAATCAACGGGGGTTCCGTCCGGCTTGCACAGCATATAAAACTCGCTATTTAAAAGCATTTCTTTAAGTCTGTTTAATGAAGCTTTTACGTCATTTGCTGAATTGCCAAGTTCACGACAAACAAGCGGAGATACACCCTCTAGTGTTTGTAAAAACGCTCCTGATAGCTCTATGTCATTGCGCTTTTTAATCTCGTTTGCTATGGTATCAACATTAGCAAGAAAAATGTTTGCTTTGTTTTGAGAGTCCGGGTATTTATAGGTAGCGCCCGATACAACAAGACGGTCAGCTTCTATGTCACTGCGATGGACAGCATCATAGATTTTACCGTCTTCGGCAACCAAGATAATATTACTGCTATTTCCTATCAACTCACAAATAATTTTGGGACGTATTTTGTCGCCCATTTCATTTGTGGTGTCAAAGGTAAATTCCACCACTCGTTCAAGTCCTTTTTGTTCTACGCTTATAAGTCTTGCAGAAGAAAATATCTTACGAGCGAGCATACAAAACATTGGTGGGGTATCAGGGTTTTCATATTTTTGTTCGGTAAAATGCACTCTTGCCGTACCCGATGCGGCGCTTAAAACAAGTCGCTTGGCAAAGCCCTTTTTGCGCAACAAAAGCACCAGCACATCACGAGCCGGTTGATAGATTTTTTCTACATGACAGTCGACCGCCTCTTGCAGTTCCTGCGTCACGGTATATAAAAACCCGCCATCAAAAGCCATTTTATCCTCCCAGTATGTTTTTTAGTTTTTCACTCAAATTAAGATAATAATTATATTCTGTCTGCTTACCCTTTACCGCCGACAAATCGTTTGCGCATTTTTGCGCTATATTATATTGTTTTTGTATGTAAGAAATAGCCTGTTCACTGTTTGGATTTAATATTCCAATTACGGAGCGAACATCATCTATTTGGTATGCCGTGCCATCAAACTGCACACACATTATAGAATAAATCTTACCGTTTTCTATAATCGCTGTTTCACTCTTAACAGCAAAACCTTTTTGTGCCAAATAAAGTCGCAAGTCCTTTGCCGCCGTAGTAGGCTGCAATATAAGATTTACTGTGCTGTCACACAAAAATGGAGCACGTTCGATTATTCCGCTTATAACCTCGCCGCCCATTCCGGCAATTATTACAGTATCGGCATCATTACGAGTAACGCCAGAAAGCCCGTCACACAAAACAAGCTTTACTCCGTCAGCCCCAAGCCTATTTAGGTTTGCTTTAGCGCACTCTAGTGGTTTTTGATTTATGTCGGTAGCGCTTACCGATTTACATTTGCCCGACAGATACAAAAACGCGGGCAGATAGCCGTGGTCAGTACCCACATCACAAACACTACTGCCCTCGTTTACAAGCTCTGCTATAAGCGACAATCTTTTACTTAATACAAGCATTATTTATCAGCAAAATATTCGTTAAGCTTTGCTACAAGCTCTTCGACATCTGCACCGTGCACAGCACACGCTTGCTCTATAGATTCTCCGCGCGAAGCGGGACAACCAAGGCAATGCATACCAATTTCAAAAAAGAATTTTGCGGCTCCTGTGTCTATATCAAGAACCTCGCCTACTATCATATCTTTTGTAATTTTCATAACTTTTACTTCCTTTCAAAACATTTAAACTTAAAACAATTTTGGATTTTGCTCTAAATCACTTCTTGTGTGATTAAAAAGCTTACGGTTATCAAGTGCCCACACACGAGATGAAAAATCATTTGGTGCGGCGGCTGATACAGCCTCTCGCATTTCATAAACACGGGCATCCATAAGGTCAAGTTCAGAAAGAATCTCGGCCTCTATAAACATAGGTCTTACCGCTGCGCCAAATTCAGGCTCGCCGTGGTGCGAGAGAATCATATGCTGCAGTAGCACCGATATTTTACGGTCGATGCCAAGACGCTCAGCACACTTATCTATCTTGGTAGCACCCATAGAAATGTGTCCAAGCAGATTACCCTCAACCGTATATCCGTCGGCTACACCTGCATCGTTTACGTCAAATTCGTCGAGCTTTGATATGTCGTGCAGTATTGCACCCGCAAGTAGTAACTCACGATCGATAAACGGATACACATTGCAGACACCTTCACACAAGCGAACGATTGACAGCGTGTGCATCAACAGACCGCCGCGAAGCGCGTGATGAAGCTTGAAGGCCGCAGGCCAAAATAGTAAATTTTCGCGGTTGTCAGAAAGCACAGTAGTTACCAATAGCTTTAAATTATTATCTGTAAAACCGCTTGCTATATTCATAAGCGCATCATACATTTGCTCGCTACTATAACCGCTACTGCGAACAAAATCCTCAATGTGCACATTGTCGGACTCGATTGTATGCCTTATTCTTTCAATGCGCAGCTGGTCGGCGCCGTTGTACTGTGAAATTGTTCCGCGAATTTTTACAAGGTCATTTGCCTTGTATTCGCCGTGCTCGGCTGCTGTATATCTCCACAGCTTGCCGTTTATTTCTCCCGTGCTGTCGCCCAAAGTAAAATCAAGGTAGGTATCGCCCTTTGAAGACGTTTTCGCTTCTACGTTTTTTACAAGGCAGTAGCCATCTACTCTGCCTTGATTGTCAACCGGTGTAAAGTTCATATTTTCATCTCTTTTCTTTTTTACTGACCCGTAAAATCACGGTCAAAGGTTATTACGCAAACATAAGTTTTGTCACATTCGTGTGCTTTTTGGCAAACAATGTCGTTAAGCTCGTTTTCGGAAAGCTTTAAATCAGACGGTATTACCACGTCAAAAATTAAATTTGTACGGGTGTCGGCAGCAGGTGTCATACGAAAATCATGAAGCGTAAGCTTAGTGTCGATTTCTTTTAAAATTTCGACCATTGTTTCGCGGGCTGTGGCAACCGACTCGTCATTGGTATCAATCGGGTCCATATGTATTACCAGATTAACGCCAAACTTTTCTTGTATCAGTTTTTCACAAAGGTCAATTTTTTCGTGGCAAGCAACTATATCTACGCCCACCGGCACCTCTACGTGAACCGACGCAAACTGACGGCCAGGACCGTAGTTGTGTACAATAAGGTCGTGAATTCCGTAAAAACCGTCGAAGCTTAAAATAGTATCGCTTATATCTCTTATAAGCTGTGGGTCGGGCGGAAGGCCCATAATTTGATTAAGGGTGTCCCTTGCCGAGCAAAATCCTGACCACAATATAAACAATGCAACAAGCCCTGCCATAATTGTATCAAGATTAAACGGCAAATCAACAAATCGCGTTACAATTGCCGAAATCAAAACAGCACCAGTCGATATACAGTCGTTTAAGCTGTCTTTTGCAGTTGCGACAAAAGCCGAAGATTCTATAGTTTTTCCAATCTTTTTATTAAAGAAAAACAGCCAAAATTTAACCGCAATAGAAACCACAAGAATTACAATTGCTGTGTTAGAGAAAAACGGAGCAGATGTTTTATTGATTAATGCAGTAACCGAATCCTTAAGCAATTCAAAGCCAACCAAAAGTATAAAAAACGATATTATGGTTGCCGAAACATATTCTATTCTTCCGTGACCGAACGGATGGTCACGGTCAGCGGGTTTGTTTGCCATTTTAAAACCGACAAGCGTCACAATAGACGAGCCCGCGTCGGAAAGATTATTTAATCCGTCGGCTACTATTGAAAGACTTGCGGTTAAATAACCTACGAAAATTTTCATCACACTAAGCAACACGTTCGCCGTAATACCGATAACGCTCCCAAAATTGCAGTAACGGTTTCTCGCTTCGGGCGATTTTGTATCGTTACCGCTTTTAACAAACAATTTTATAAGCAGTGCTGTCATTTAAAGTTTTGCTCCCTTGGCTCCTTTGGTACCAAAGGATACGCCAGACAAAATATTTGTATCGATGGTAAAGGTCAGATTATCACGGTTTCTTTGTCTGCGAAATGCAATTTCGACAAGGCGGTCTAGCATATCGGTGTATTTAAGACCTGTTGCTTCCCACAAATAAAACGCAAGTGAGCCCGGGATGGTATTTATCTCATTAGCGTAAACCCTATTTGTATCGGTATCGAGCAAAAAGTCTATTCTTACAACACCGCTGGCACCTATGGCCTTAAATATCTTACAAGAAAGATCACGGATTTCGTTTGATAATTCTTCACTTATATCGGCAGGAATTTTACGGCCGAGTGACGCCATACCCTTTGACGCGCCGCCCGATTTGCCGCCACCTAAGTATTTATCCTCATAAGACAGAATTTCGTCGTTCATAAATGGCTCTTCGCAAACAGAAGCCTCGCACTCGTCGCTATCGCCCAAAACCGAACAGTTAATTTCACGAAGATTACAAATTGCCTTCTCGACCAATATAACGTCTGAAAAGCTAATGCCAAGGCGTATTGCCTCGTCAAGTTCTTCTAAAGTGTTGACCTTGGTAATACCCACGCTTGAACCCAAGTTTACGGGCTTTACAATAAGCGGAAATCCAATTTTTGTCCTTATATTATTTGTAATGCTTTCCTTGTCGAGTGTATATTCACGGGCCCTAAACTTAATACAATCAAGCACCGGCAAACCTGCCGATTTAAGCACATCTTTAAACACCGCTTTATCCATACCCACTGCGGCTGAGATAATATCACAGCTTATATACGGTAAGCCTAAAAATTCAAAGTATCCCGCCATTGTACCATCTTCACAGTTGGTGCCGTGAACCACAGGAAACGCCAAATCGATTACAGCGTCCGGTGTCTTTTTGAATCTTTTTTGGTCGAGATAGTGCATTAAAACAGCATCTTTTTCTTTTATAAAGGTTACTCGCTTTGCTGCGCTTAAAAGCTCAGGTAAATTGCGGTAATTTTCTATTTCAAAGAGGTTTTCGCCCGTATACATAGAGCCATCCTTTGTAACGTAAACCGGAGTCACATCATATTTGTCACGATTAATCGATCGCATTGCCTGAACGGCCGAAATGATAGATACCTCGTGTTCAACACTGCGGCAACCAAAAAATACTGCAATATTTGTTTTCATAAATAAAACCTTCTTTATTTAAGATAGTTATCGGGTAAATCGTTTTCCCAAAGCACCACGCTGTCGCGATTTAGCATTGGGGTATAAATTTCTGTTGCTTCTTTAAAGCTTGAAACAACATAAACATTTTCTTGATTGAAATCAGTAGTGGCAATTGCGTCCATCATAGGCTTTGAACGGTTTTGACCAACAAGAATTATAACATCAGCATACTTTGTAGCCTCAAGACCTAAAGCATAGTTACAATCATATTCGCGGTCACCTAGTTCTATAAGACCGGGTGTTACCAATATTTTGCGCTTACCTGCAAAAGAGCCAAGCACTCTTACCGCTTCAAGACAACCCTCAGGATTAGAGTTGTACGCATCGTCAATAAGTAACGAGGCATTTATATACGACTTTAATTCCAATCGGTGCTCGGTAGGCTTTAGCGAGCCTATTGCAAACTTTATGTCATTTTCACTCACACCCAAAATATGCGCCATAGCGGCGGCTGCCAAAATATCGCTTACCGAATGAAGACCTAAAAGGCGCGTGCTTACGGTAAAGGTCGTACCATCCAAGCACAAATCAAAGGTGGTTCCATCCTCGCTGCAAAAAACATTTTTTGCAGCGTATTTTGTGCCGTCGCCAAAATATATTACGTCATCGCGGGTATCACTACGCTCTTTTATGCCCGCGCTATCAAGATTAGCAAGTGTTATACCGCCTTTTTTTGCAACCGAATCAGCAAGCTCAAACTTGGTTTTAAAAACATTGTCAACCGTCTTAAAGGTTTCAAGGTGTTGCTCACCTACCGAGGTGATAATGGCATAATCAGGATTTGCTATATCGCAAATCTCTTTTATGTCTCCAACATTTTTTGCGCCCATTTCGCAAACAAACATCTGCGTTTGTGGTTTTATATTGCCGCGCACAGTACGCACAACACCCATAGGGGTATTAAAGCTTTGCGGAGTACAAACCGTGTTGAATTTTTCGCTTAAAATTCGGTTCAATATAAATTTTGTGGTAGTTTTGCCGTAACTGCCTGTGATTCCAATTACGGTTAAATTTTTATGGGCTTTTAAAATCTTTTTGGCATCGTTAATATACCACTTTGAAATAGCCTTTTCTATAGGATATGTTATTATCCAGATAACAAAGGTAAGAATTGGAGTCACTATCGACATCACAAGACACAATGTGCGGCAAATCTCACTTGCTAATGCATCGATAAATATTGCCGGTATTAAAACCAAAACGCCAAGCAACACAATAGCTGTAATATAAAGCCTTTTTATTCGGGCTGTGAAAACAAGCTTTTTGATGGATTTTTTATGCGTATTAATGTTAAGCGTAATGCGCAGCGCCAACAAAATCCCTGCCAGCACAAGCGACAAAACTGCCTTGCCGTTAATGCTTCCGACCGTAATTGCACAGTACAGTATAGCGCTTATGGCAAGCTCTAAGGTGTATGACTCTTTAAGCCATTTAAAATATCTTGACGGAAAATATGAATTTTGTTGTAGCATCTGTAGTTGTCGGTAAAGTGAAAATATTCCACTTGCCGCTACAATCAACAGCATTGCAAAAGTAATATATGGCATAAATTTACCTCTGGATTTATTTTATAAAGCTTCTGAGTATTGCGTGTGCCTCGTACGGTCTTTCACAAAAAGAGAAATGCCCCGTACCCTTAATAACACAAAGACCTGCGTCAGGAATTAGCTTTTCTATAGTTTTTGCATCCTCAAGTGGAGTGGCTGTATCATTTTCACCCCAGATAAGAAGCGCCGGACATTTTATGTTTGGTAAAACATCTCGAATATCGGTATTAACCAATTTAACAAGCGTTTTGCGCAAAACCTCGGGAGCCGCATTATAGTCAGCCGAGCCGTAATGAGCGCGCGCTTTGTTAAGTAAACCTTCGGTGTGCTTTTTCAAAAGAGGAACGGTAAGAACCTTTTTTATAATTTTAAAATTGCGCGCACGCATTTTTTGCCTAAAGCTTTTTTTAGGTATTAGGCCTGCCGCATCGAGCAAAACTATCTGCGGTGGATTTAATTTGCCGTCGGCAACCAATTTCATGGTAACTCTGCCGCCGTGTGAGTGCCCCATCATAATGGGATTTTCGAGTCCCATTGCCTTTACAAACTCTAAAACAAAGTCGCAATAATCGTCTACATCCCAAGGCTCGGGCATTGTCTGGCTGTTTCCACAACCGGGGAAATTAACGGCATAAAGCTTACAGCGGTCACCCAGAGCAGCCGCAATGCCTTTATAGGTATCAAAGCTTGCTCCCCAACCATGTAGTAGCAGCACTGCTTTTTCACCTTCGCCCCAAACGGTATATTCAGTTTTAAGTCCTTTGATTTCGCAAAACATAAAACCACTCCAATTATTTGCATACACAGTTATTATATCATTTAATTTTATATATTACAATAGCATTTTTTATGTATAATGGGCAAAAATATTTTTGGTGATTTTTGTATGGAAATTAAAAATAATATAAAAAACGTAGCATCAGGTATGGCGGTGGGTTTTGTAAACGGAATATTTGGTGCGGGCGGCGGTATGATCGCGGTGCCCCTGCTCAAAAAAAGTGGACTTTCTCAAAAGCAGGCTCACGCAAATGCTGTAGCGGTAATACTGCCGATTACGGTTATAAGCGCTATTTTATATCTAGTTAAAGGAAATGTCACACTCCATGATAGTTGGATATTTATTCCAACAGGACTTATGGGGTCTGTCATCGCCACTTTTGTGCTGCAAAAAACCTCAAACAAGGTTCTACAAAAAATATTTGCCGCATTTATGATTTACGCAGGCGTTCGCCTGCTAACAAGATGAATATCGGCGCCCTTTTAGCAGGGCTAATGTCGGGAATAATTGGCGGTATGGGTCTTGGCGGTGGCGCTGTGCTTATAATATACCTCACCGTGTTTAAACATACCGAGCAATTAAAAGCGCAAGGCATAAACCTACTCTTTTTTATACCGATTGCTACAATCGCCGTAATAATCTATGCTTTTAAAAAGCAGATAAAATGGAGAGTTACTCTGACACTTGCTTTAGGCGGTGTTTTGGGTGCTGTTGGCGGTTTCTTTTTAACCGATTTTATAGGCGGAAATTTTACAGCAAAGCTGTTTGGCGGATTTTTGATCATCTTGGGCATTAAAGAACTTTTTATAAAATCTAAAAAAGGGTATTGAAAAGTCATATGAACCTATGCTATAATAAGTCGAATAAATGTTCGAGAGGTGTTTTATGGATAAGGCAAAGTTAACCGCAAGTCAAGAAAAGGTTTATAAATATCTTGTTCAAAAAGTGCAAAATGGCATTCCCCCTACCGTTCGTGAAATTTGTACCGCAACGGGAATTAAGTCAACCTCTACCGTACACGCTATACTTAACGCACTCGAAAAGTACGGTTATATTTTACGAGATGCTAAATACTCTCGAGCAATAAGACTCGAAAACGAGTTTGACGCCTCAATGGTGCCACTTGTTGGTCGTGTAACTGCGGGTCAGCCAATTCTTGCCGTCGAGCAAATAGAGGATTATATTCCCTATCCTACAAAAGATGCCGAAGGTCTTTTTGCGCTTAAGGTTATCGGCTACAGTATGCGTGATGCGGGTATTTTGCCCGACGATATTGTGATAGCCGACAAAAATGCACCCTGCCGCAGCGGCGACATAATAATTGGTATGGACGGCGATGAGGCAACGGTAAAGCGCTTGCTTATAAAAGGCAACCAAGTAATATTTATGCCCGAAAACCCCGATTTTTCACCTATTTACCCCGAAAAGCCTATGGTGCTAGGCAAAGTGGTAGGCAGTTTTAGAAAGTATTAAGGTGAAAATAATGAAGCAAGTAGAAATTTTTACCGACGGCGCGTGTTCGGGTAACCCTGGGCCTGGTGGCTGGGGCGCAGTGTTGCGTTATAACGGACACGAAAAAGAGCTTTCGGGCGGAGAGCGTAATACCACCAACAATCGTATGGAATTAACTGCAGTTATAGCGTCCCTTGAGCAACTTAAAGAACCTTGTGAGGTACTGCTTACTACCGATTCAAAATACGTGTCAGACGGTGTAAGTAAAGGTTGGGCAGAGTCGTGGCAAAAAAATGGTTGGCGCAAGGCCGACAAAAAGCCTGCATTAAACCCTGATTTGTGGGAAAGACTTTTAGAATTACTTAAAGTACACGACGTTACAATAAATTGGGTAAAGGGTCATGCGGGTCACCCCGAAAACGAACGTTGCGACAAATTAGCTGTAGAGTTTTACAAGAAATTACAACAAACATAAAAGACGAGGACTGTTTTATCCTCGTCTTTGTTTTATAATCTCAATGTTTCTCCCGATTTGATTTCATAGACTTTTTTATCTATATCAAGCCAAATGGTTTTAAGTGTGGGGTTGTAGATTTTTGTGCCATCGGCGCTGTAAATAAGTGAGTTATACGCCTGTACGTAATCATAAATTTCTATGTTGGTTGCGTACCATATATCCTCGTGACCCGAAAGTTTTTTCATAACCTCTTCGCCGTGGTCCCAGTTGTTTTTGTTATCAAACTCAAAGCTGTGACCCCATAGGTAAAACAGTCTTGAACGGCGAGATGCTATATACATATTCTCGGAAAGGTCTATTTTTAAGAACTGGTCGATAAGCTCAAACACGTTTTCACGGTCGTGGTGAGCAGTGGGCTTCCAGTTGTGCCAATCATTTGGCAGCTCAAAGCCGTTATCGGTTGCGGTATTGCGTGAGTATGCAACATCAAGCTCGGTCAGATAATTTTTAACCTTTTCGTAAGTATAACCGGGGTTTGAAAAAACGTGTATGCCGCTGTCGGGATAAGCCATACCGCGAATTATCATATCAAATTCCTGCTCAAGCTCGGTGCGGTTATCAAGTGCCTCGCGTATGCCTTCAATAGGGCGCAAGTAGCCCGATGCGCGATGGTTATAGTTGTGAATCGCCACCTCGTGACCACGGTTGATAATATACTCTCTTATCTCGTCGGAAGTAAGGTTGTCTTTAGGTGATCTGAATTTTTCACCCGTTACGTTAAAGGTGCATTTAAGAGCATATTTTTCGAGCAAATCAGAAAAGCGGATATCGCTTTTTCTGGCATCGTCGTAGCTAAGTGTTACGCATTTTGCTTTCCCCTCGGGAAAGCGCATAAAAACATATCTCATATCATTTCTCCCATTAGCTTTACAATATCATTTTTTGTTGCAAGTCCGTCGCTAAATGCTGTAGCACTTCCTGCGGCAACCGCAAATTCTAAGCTGTATTTATATCCTTGGTCGTAAAAAAAATAGTATAAAAACGCCGCTATGGCACTGTCGCCCGCGCCGACAGCACTTATAACGTTACCTTTTGGTGCTGCTTGGGTGTATGTTTCGCCATTTTTACAAGCCAAAACGGCACCTAATTCGCCCAGTGTTACCATTACGTTTTTAGCTCCCATGTCCTGTAACTTTTTGGCATACGTTAATGCAGTATCAAAGTCGCTTATTTTTACGCCAAAAATTTGTCCAAGCTCATGATGATTGGGCTTTATCAAAAAGGGTTTATACTTTAAAGTGTTTAAAAGCAAATCTTTTTCAGCATCTACAACAAATTCAATACCCTTGTTTTTTAGACGCTCAAGTATTGTTTCATAGATGTTTTGTGGCAAAGCTTTTGGCACAGAGCCAGACAACACCAAAAAGTCACCCGATTTAAGATTATCAAACTCTTTATAAAGTTGCTGTAACTCATTATCAGATATATCTGGACCTGCGGCATTTATATCGGTATCGTTTAGTTTAACGTTTATACGGGTGTTACCAGAAACTTTTACAAAATCACATTCTATTCCGCGTGAGTTAAGATGTTTTTCGAGTGCATCCCCTGTAAATCCGCCGACAAACCCCATACAAGTCGATTTTAGCCCAAGTTCTTTGAGCATAAGCGACACATTTATACCTTTGCCGCCAAAGCTTATTTTTTCGCCCTTTGTACGATTAACAACACCCGATTTAAAATCATCAACCGTAATGTAATAATCTACCGCGGGGTTTAATGTTAAAGTATATATCATATTATTTTGCCTTTGCTTTTATCTTGCCGTAAAAATCTTGTTGTAATTTTGGAGCAACGGTATCACGCTTTACATTAGCAATTATTTCTGCAAGGTCGTCTACTGCCGCCGCAATTGCGATTTCGCCCTTTTCTTTTGTTGCGGCATGTGGCTCACCTGTAACATTCTTGGGCCATTTATCATACCACCAAAGCCCTGTGTAAACACGACCACCCAAATTGGCAAGCTCGTGCTTTGGCACCATTCTGCCTGTTTCTTTATGATACTCAAGCTTTACGCTGTCAGAAGTTACCGCCATAACCATACTTGTTTCGCGCTCGTCGGCATGACCGCCTCGCTCAGTTTCCCAAATATCTAAATCTTCAAAACGACCAGGACCATATGCAAAACAACTGTATAAAGTATAATCTACCTCACGGTCAAGCTGTGACATTGCAAAATACTGTAAAAAGTTGGTGTTACCACCGTGACCGCTGACAATTAAAATCTTTTTAAAGCCATTACTTGCGATTTGGTCGAGTAACTGCTCGAGCATTTTGCAAAGCAAATCGGTTTGAAAGTTTATGGCACCCGTAAAGCAAGCCGCCTCGTGAACCTGACCAAACCAATAGGTAGGAAACACAACGCAGTTTTCTTTTTGCGCCGCACGCACGCATATATCGTGACACACAAGACCATCTGTGCCAAAAGGCAAATGGTCGCCATGTCTCTCAAGGCAACCTATCGGCAAAATGCAAAGTTGCTCTTCTTTGACAAGTTTCTCAAAATCGGGTGGTGTTAAATAGTCCCATCTCACTTCCATGTTTAAAGCCTCACTTTGTATTGAACCAAACTGCCATTTTGCTCTCTTCGGTCCAAAGTTTACCTGCTGAAGCATAATCAGTGACGGTGAAATATCCGCCATCGGTAGTAGGAATCCGGGCCTCTATTGCGCAATCATAAGGTGCTGATTTTGTTTCGGGAATAACAATATCAATGTATCCGTCATCGTTTACCTTTACGCTTACAGCATCATCAACGCTGTAGCCCAAACGATTTTCCTGTGCGAGCATTAAAGGACCGTACTGTATAGCGATGTGATTTTGGGTAGACGGGTGTTCCTTATCAAAGGTTGGAACCATATAGTTAACGCCCCAAATAACCTTGTTCATCAAAATTTGACTGCCGTAAGGAATTGGGAATATAGCGCGAGCTCGCATATCAAAATCAATGTCAATTACGTCACCGCTTGTCCACTTGCGATAAATAGATATATATCCCTTTGGAGCCGTAACTGCATTGCCGTTTACTAAAACGGCGGTGTTTACACTCCACTCAGGGTTTCTTATAAGAATTTCAAATTCCTTGTCACAGTCGGTATCAACCGTAATTTTAACCTTGCTGTCAACAGGATATGCGGTATCAATCTTAAGCGTAACGTTATCGCCACTTACGAGTGGTTGTGTAACACTGCCCTTTTCGAACAGGTTTACAACAACACCATTTTTACTTGTAAGCACCGCCGTTTTCATAGCGGCGCCAATACCTGCAGCGCCAATACATATACAACAACCGTAGTATCGTCCGTCAGCAAACGGCTTAAGTCCACCCGTACCGTTACCGCGAATACCTGCAGTAAGTGGGCTATAGCTGTCAAACGGCATTGGTACCATCGTAAGCTCGGGGTACATTTTAGCCGCTGTTGTGTCAATAGCACCGTCGGTATTAACAGCGCCTAAATATCCGTTATAAAGTGAGCGCTCAAACGCATCCATATAACGTGGGTCGCCTGTAATAAGATTAAGCTGATAGAAAAACTGCATAAGCGTTACCGTAACACAGGTTTCTTGTGCGCGAGGATCTTCTTTGTCGGGATTTGCCTGACGCACGGTGGAGTGGTCAAATAGCTCATGTGTACAGCCTGCAGAGCCGATAACCGTAAAGTCATCCTCTAAAATGCGATTTGCAAAATTGATTATAGCGGTTAAGTGTCTTTCGTTTTTGCGGATACGATAGTACTCTAAAAGGCCGACAAAGCAAGAGGTCATTTCATAAGCCTTTGTAACCGGGTACTGATATGGATGCAATTCGTTACGGTAAGCTAATTCAAATACGTTTTCAACATCCATACCACCGCAAGCAACTATATAATCAGCAAAGTCAAGATATTTTGCCTCACCCGTAAGTGAATAAAGACGGACAATCGGTTCCAAAATAGAAGAAGAGTTAAGTCCACGCCAATGACGTGTAAGACGAGTGATAAGCAATTTGCCTTGGTTTGCCCAACCAATTTTAGAGCATAGATAATCGACCTGACGCTTCATACATTCAATTACCATATCGTTAAACTCTTTATCGTCAGAAATTTCTACGAAGTACTGCATACCAAGAAGCACATATTTGCGGCTCCAAAGGTCCCACCCGTCAAATTCCTTTTCTACCGAATAGGTGCTTATACGACCAAGCTCATCTTGTGCAGCAACAAGGTCTTTTACCGACGCTTTAAGCACCTCAAAAAGCTCATTATCTTTTGAATAAGAATATACGAAGCAAGCTCCTCGCATCATTTTGCCCCAGAATTCGCCACGCCAACCTGCGTCAACTATGTCGGGATTTGTGCGAAACTGCTCTACAAAAAGGCTCCACATTTTACTGTCGCGAAGCTGCATATCTGTAATAAGATTAAGGCTACTGTCCAACCAACCGCTAAACTTTCTGCCCTTTATAATATCAAAAAATTTGTCGGTTGTATTTCTTGGATAATTAGCTGTTTTTTCACTATAAAAATTCATAATATTTTCCTCCTCCCAAGAGTTTACATTTTAAGTTTAATATAATATATATTTTTTTAAAAGTCAATGCAAACGGTCAACAAATACAAAAAAGTGGAAATTGATAAATCTATGTGATATAATATACTAAATTTTAAAAAGGAGGCGGTATAATGACGGTAAAAAGTTTTTTTCAAAAAACTTTTATTTTACTTTTTATAAGTGCACTTTTATCGGCATTGCCGCTCACTTTTTCAAGCCTTTTTTTACTTTCGTGGGTATCATTTGTGCCGCTTTTTTACGTTATTATTAAGGCAAGTGGCGACAAGCTACACTATGCCTTTGGTCGTGGATTTTTATTTGGTTTTTTATATCACGCCTGTATATATTATTGGTTTATATGGTTTTATCCGCTTGACTATGTAAATCTTACAAACGGCGCTTCAATAGCGGTGGTGGCACTCGCTTGGTTTGGTATAAGTATAGTTCACGGTGTGTTGTGGTGTATACCGTTTGTTTGCTGTCATTTTGCAAGGAAGATTTCAAGCAACAAAATGCTTTTATCACTTGTTGCGATTGTTGGGATTATTGCAGCGCAAAGAATTACTGCCATAGGCGAGCTTTCTTTTCCGTGGGCTAGGATATCACTTGGGCAGTATAAGGCTACTGCACTTATACAAACGGCGTCAATTTGGGGTGCCGAAGGCGTTGATATTTTAATTTTGCTAATAAACGCGCTGATTACCGTGGCACTGCTTTCAAAGGCCAAAAGGCGCATTGTAGCATTTACTGTTGCGGCGGTGCTGTTTTGCTCTAATTTGTGCTTTGGTATTGTAAGAATCAACACGGCTACTATAGGTCAAGATTTAAAAATTATGACCGTTCAAGCCAGCGTAACGCAGGATGAAAAATGGGACAGCAAGGGTGACAAAATTTGCCTTGAAGCCTATTCCTCACTTACAAAAGATAACTTTACCGACGATGTTGATTTAATTATGTGGCCTGAAAGCGCTGTGCCGAAAATATATAAAAACGCAAGCGCTTTAAAGGATTATAAAAAGCTGTCAAAAGAGCTTGATACACCCATTCTTGCCGGTATAATTCTAAAGACTGCCGCCGGCAACACCAACAACGCAGTACTTGTAACGAGTGAGGGCGCACAAGAAATTTACAACAAGCGTCAAATGGTACCTTTTGGTGAATATATGCCCTATAAGGCATTTTTATCAAAGGTGTTCCCCGTGCTAACAGAGCTCAATATTATTGAAGACGATTACATTGGTGGAAATAGCGCCGAAATTATGAGTGTAAACGGCGGAAGGTTGGGTAATATTATTTGTTTTGAAAGCATTTATCCGCAGCTTACACGGCAAAGCACACTTGATGGCGCCCAACTTATGATAGAGCTTACAAACGACTCTTGGTTAAAAGATTCCCCCGCAATGTATCAGCATCTTGCGCACGGCGTTTTTCGCAGTGTAGAAAACGGGCGATATCTTATACGAAGTGCAAACTCCGGTATATCGGCGGTAATTGATAACCACGGAAACATAAAATCAGTTCTTAATATAAACGAAACGGGCGCCATTACCGATACTGTTCAGTATATAGATGAGCAAACAATATACACAAAAACAGGTGACACAGTCTTTCCAATTTGTTGCGCAACAGTTTTGATTTGGCTTGCAATACTGATTGTTAAAAAGATAAAAACGGTGAACAAATAATTTGTTCACCGTTTTTTTATTATTGTTTGTTAAATAAGTGATAATAATATACCGGTAGTGCGCTCCATCCGTGGCAAAGGCTTCCTGCTCCGCCAAAGTCTGCCTCACCCTTAATGGTCTCCCAGAAGGTTGTGGCTCCGTTATCTAACATATATCCGTAAAGCTCACGAATTTCATTTAGTATATATTCTTTATTGTCAGGGTTTGCGGCAAGCAATGCGTCGTATTTATAAATCAGCATTGAAAGTGATGTCTCAATAAGGTTTTTGTCCTCTTTGATTGCTCTTAATGTGCGCTCGTCACCAAGACCTATAAGCAAAGCAAACGAGTTACCAAGTTGAGATTTAAAACTGCGGTCATCGGTACGCAAAACAAAGTTGCCGTCGCTTTCGTCAAAAAACTCTTTGTTTATTGCAGTCTTTATGCTGTCAAAATCGCAATCAAATTCCACACCTGCCATATCGCACATTTCGAGGAACATTTTGCCCGCATATACGAATGCACAGTTAAGAATAAGATGAAAACAATCCTTGTACTCGTAACCAATCTGAGTTGGTATTTTATCGGCACTGCCGTCGGTCCACTCATAAAAATTCCAATAAGGCGCATCAAACTGGCGGATAAGATTATTCTTTTCTATTCTTGATTTAAAGCTGTTCATAATGCGAAGCATTGTAGGCATTGTTGTATCTAAAATTGATTTATCGCCTGTATATTTTATATACTCATAAACCTCAACTGCATACATAACCGAGAAAAACGGTATTGCAGGTCCATCTACCGAAGGATACGTAAGCTCTAAAAATCCGTCAGAACGTGTTCCCTTTGCAACAAGCTCTATGTTTGCTTTAGCAAATTCGGTCTCGCGGAAGACGTAATAACCGCAAAGCATTTGATTACGAGAATCGAGTACATAAAGCGCCTGCTCGCGCCATGGCGTATCCTCATAGTGCATATTCATACAAAGCCTTAATGTGCGTATGCAAACGTCATAAATTTTTTGGTCAAGCGGATTATCAAGCTTAAAATCATTTATCGTCATTGGATAAATGTAGGGCATTATACCAACCGATATAATCTCTACGCCCTCGGGTAAAAAGGCCTGAATATACCTACCTGACATTCTTATAAAATACTGACTAAATTCGTGCTCGCCCTCTGTAAGCTCAAAATTAAAAGCAAATTCGCGTCCCCAAAGAGCATAACGCACACCGCCATCGGTAATGTGCTGTCCGTATGCAATTTTTGCCTTACCGGGCTTTGTAGCCTTGAATTTAACATGCAAATAACCTGCGGTTTCGCAACCTAAATCATACAGCTGTTTTTCACTATCTATGAGTTTTCCTTCGACAAATGGGAGCGGAACGGTTTTTAAAATAGGTCTTGGCATAAGGTTGTAACTAATGTCGCTTTCCACGCAGGGTATATCGCAAACATAATCCCCTACACGCATATCACTGCTGTATCCCAATTGACCGCTGAGTTTTGTATTTGTATTTTGAATATAGCGGTTATCGTATCCACCAAGAACACCTGCACGGCTATATGTAACTGTATTTCCGTCTTGCGCTACTGTGTATATAACACCCGCACCGCTTTCGATATGTATGTGCGTGTTAATTCCCTCGTAACGAACCGAAAGTGTAAAGGTATTTTCGCCATTGACACACAGCTCGGTTATATCAAGCTCGTCGTAATACTTATAATTAGGGTATCCTGCATATTGACCAAAGCCTGCCAAACGATCGTTTACATACAAAACGTAGTCGCTTTCAGCACAAACCGTAAAGGTTGCTTTTTTTCCGTCAAAGAGGAACTTTTCCTCAAAAACGGCATATTCATTTTCTTTTGGACTGTTGTTTATCCAGATCCATTTTGCATTTTTATCTAACATATTTTTCTCCTACTTGCCGTACATATTTTCGGCAGTTATTTTTTCTATATGTCTAGCGTCGTTTACAAGCTCTAATTTCGGTGCTGTAAGCTCGCCAATTTTGTTTTTAAAGCTCACCACCGTTATAGCGGTAAAGCACGGTCTGATTGTCTGACAAATAAATGGGAACGGTAGATTTAATATATGCGCCAGCACAGCACTGGATGAGCCACCATGACTTACAAGCATTATCGTGTCGCTGTTTTCTTTTGTAACGCGGTAATAATCGCCCTCTCGACAAAGCCCAAACGAGCTAATCCAATCGTCAAATGCCTTTATTACCTTGTTATAATTCTTTAAAAAGGTGCTATCCTTATACTCGGAAGTGTTTTGCCAATCAACGTTCATAACGCTCTTGCCGTTCGCTATCCACTCGTCAGCACAATCCCACGGATGAATAAAATCATCAGTACCACGCATACCCCAGTCTATTTCGCGCATAAAGTCAAGCTGTGTTATTTCCATATTGTGCCGCAAAGCTATATGCTTGGCAGTTTCATACGCACGACCACAAGAAGACGAAAATATTTTATCAACTTGCTCATCCTTTAGTCGCTCAGCGGCCGCCTCGGCTTGAGGATGACCTATTTCTGTAAGGCAGTCTTTTTTATAATCGGGATGTCCGTGACGAACAAATATAATCTTCATAATTAGTTCCCTGCTTTTTTAATTTAAATATACATATTATTGGCAACCTTCATACCAACCATAAACGTAAACGCAAATATTGCTGCATATATCAAAACTACCAGTACCACCGATACTATCACGCCGACCAAGGCGCCCCAGCCTATGCGTTTGGCGCGAATAGGTGTATCGCCGCCCCATATAATCCATAACACAAGGCCTACAAGTGGAAAGAAAAACCCTAACCACCACCAACCAACGCTATTAGAATCGCACTCGGTAGATTTTTGTCTTGTCCTAACCGCACATCCACAACCCAAGCAGACATCGGCCTGATCGTTTATTTCTTTACCGCAATACTGACAATACATACCATCACTCCTTATAATATACTAAAATACTACCACAAGAAACGCTGTTTTTCAACAAAATACATTGACTTTTTTTCGCAAATAAGATACACTTATCATACGGGACATAACCGAATAACAGCAAAGGGGACATTAAAATGAAATTTTGTACAAAATGCGGTAGCGAAATTGTTGATGACGCAGTTGTTTGCGTTCACTGTGGTTGTCAGGTAGCTAATTCCGCAAAAAAAGGAAATGACGGTTTAGCAACAGCAAGCAAAATCTTTCTTATCCTTGGTTGCATTGCTCAGGGCTGGATGATACTTCCTCTCGCTTGGTGCTTACCGATTACAATTTCTGCTTGCAACAAGATGAATCGTGGCGAGCCTGTAGGAACCGGACTTAAAGTTTGCGCTTTATTGTTCGTTAGTCTTATTGGCGGCATTTTATTGCTTTGTCGTTCGGACGAAAATTAATTTTGCATTCAAACTCCGTGCATTAAGGCACGGAGTTTGAATTTTTCTTCTGTGCAAAGGGCAATAAGGTCGTTTACATTAGCCGTTGCCAAGCACTCGACTGTATCGGACGCACCGTAGTAAATTTTTACCTCGCCGTTTTCTTCAAGTATCATACCGCCGGGGAATATAACATTTTGTCTTAGTCCCTCATCTACCTCATAATCGGTTTCGGGAGCGATAAGTGGCAGCTTGCTCATACTGATAACTTTAGATGGGTCCTCTAAATCAAGCAACATAATTCCTGCGCAGTAACGCTTTTTCCAAGTGTCTTCCCAACCGTTTTTGCCACGTGTGTGGTCAATATCTACCGTGTGGAAGGTTGTAAGCCAACCCTTTTCGGTCTTTACAGGTGGTGCCGCAGGACCAATTTTATCGTTGGCGTAGGGCACGTGCTCTACACCCATAACAAGTTTATTATTACCCCAGAATTTTAGGTCGGGTGACTGTGCATACCATATATCAAATCTGTCCACACCGCCGCGCGAATATACGGGGAACGGACGCTCAAGACGGGTATAAAGCCCGTTTATTTTTTCGGGGAAAAGCACCATATTGCGATTGTCAGGTGCCGAGATGCTCATAATCTCTAAACGCTCGAGATCGTGTATTATACCAACGCCGCCGTGAACACCGTGCTTGGTGTCTACTGCAAAGCACATATGTAGCACGCCGTCAATTACAGTAAGACGAGGATCGTATATGCGTAAAATCTCGTCGGTTTCGATTGCCGACTGCGGTATAAATGGTTTATCGCTTACCGTCCAATGAATACCATCATCACTAGTTGCAAGACCTAAATCTATGCGACTTAGTGGCATAGTACCGTAGCCGTGCGTGCGAACGTCGTTACGAAAAACCATAACGTATTTGCCGTTATACTTCGTAATACCTGCATTATATATACAGGTCGCCTCGTAAGGTATATCCTTCATAGAAAGAATTGGATTACCTTCATATCTTCTAATAACAGTCGATGATTTTAGTTCCGGAAAAACCTTTGGCATAACAAATTCTCCTTATATTTATATATCCTTGGCAAGCACCTTGTGACGCCGCCAAGCTCCTGACAAAAAGTATATAACACCCGGAATTGCAAAGCCGTAAGGTGCCAAGCCGTAACCGAGCACAAAGCCGTAGAATCCCCAATCCAAATATATACCAAACAGCCAACTAAGGCCAATTCGCAGTATAACACCGTCTAATAGCGCCAGCACCATAGAAAGCTTTGCGTTACCTATTCCCTGTATAAGTGCTCCTGTGCCACGCATCAAGGCAAGAGCCGGGAACATCCAAAGTATTGCTTTTATAAAGGTTGTCGACATTTCATGAACCGCAGGGTCAGACGAAAACAGCATAAACATCTGCTTACCAAAGAAGATGTAAAGTGCAATAAACACAACTGTCCAAATACCAGAAAAAACCCACGCAGTATATACTATTTGCTTTGCGCGATGTTGCTTTTCGGCACCAATATTTTGGCTTATCATTGGCATAGCCGCATGATGAATACCCTGTGAAATTTTATTTATAATATCATCAATCTTAACCCCTGCGCTAAAGGTTGCGGATGCTACCACTCCAACGCTGTTTATCATAGAGTTCACAAACAGCATTGATATGTTTATGCAACCTGATTGTATTGCCATAGGTGTGCCGATTGAAGCAATCATTTTAGCATATTGTGGGTTTATTTTAAAACTTTGCTTTTTAAAATCAAAGCCAAATTCCGTTTTATGCTTTACAAGATAATAAATTGAGAATACAAACGATACTGCCTGTCCTATAATGGTAGCGTAGGCGGCGCCTGCTACTCCCCATTTTAAAAGCCCTGTAAATAAAAGGTCAAGCACCAAATTTGTTACCGATGCTATTGCTATAAACAAAAATGGTCTTTTTGAGTCGCCCATACCGCGAAGAACCGCGGACACCATATTATATCCCGCAGTAAAAATGAGTCCTGCCGCACAGATTACCATATACTGCATTGCCATATCGTATGACTCGTCGGGTATGTTCATAACGTTGAGTATTGCCGTTTTAAATCCTAAAATCACAATAGACAGCACCGCAGCCAATATGAGTATAAGGCTAAATAGTGTGCCCATAATGTTGTTCATTTCTTTGCGTTTGTTGGCACCTAATGCTTGTGCCAAAAGCACCTGCCCCGCGTTTGAAAAGCCCAAGCACACCATTGTAGCAAAATTCACTATCTGGCTGCTTTGCCCCACGGCCGATATGCCCGCAGTGCCCACAAATTTGCCAACAATAATCATATCTATCGTGCTATAAAGCACCTGCATAGCGTTTGACAGCATAAACGGCAGCATAAAAAAGAACATTTGCTTTGCTATTGGGCCTGCGGTAAAGTCTTTTGATATTGTCCCCTTAGACACCTTTATTTCATCTCTTCTTCTGTTAATTCTCTATAAACCTTACACGGATTACCAAAAGCCATAACACCGCTTGGTATATCCTTTGTTACCACGCTACCTGCACCGATTACAACATTATCTCCTATTGTAACCCCCGGCAACACCGTAACATTGCCGCCTATCCAAACATTGTTACCGACTGTAATGGGATATGCATATTCAAGCCCCTCATTTCGCTCGGTAACGCTTATCGGGTGACCGGCTGTATAAAAGCTACAGTTAGGTGCTACAAAAACGTTGTCGCCAAAACGCACCTTGGCACCGTCAAGAATTACACAATTGTGGTTGGCAAAAAAGTTTTCACCCACCTCTACGTTATAGCCGTAATCGCACCAAAAAGGTGACAAAATTATTGTGTTTTGTCCGTGCGCGCCTAAAATTTCATCAATTAATTTTTTTCTTCCGTCGGAATCGGCAAGTAAAAGCTGATTGTATTTATGGCATTTATCCTTACACGACACTAATTCAAGGCCTAACTCTTCGTCATAATTAGGGTTATAAATTTGCCCTGCGTCTCGTTTTTGCTTTTCGGTCATAATGCACCCCCTTAAGTGTACTTGCTTTCATTTTAACATATCAAAAAAATATTGCAATATAAAAAATCGCAGTTTAATTAAAACTGCGATTTTTGTTTTAAATATTTATAGTTTCATCATTTATTGCTATCATTGCTTCTTCAAGGCTCATACCATCGGTAATTGCCTGCTTTCTTGCGGCGTTTACCTTTTGAATGGTTTTTACTCGTTTTCCGTCAAGCTCGTAACCCTTCATTGCCCATAGGGTGAGCAACCACGCCACCATAGGCACTATGCAGAACAGCGCAATTACAACCCAGTTCATACCGTCAACATAGGCGGTTTCTTTTGTGGGTAGATCGCGAACATTTATAAACAGCAACGCAAGACTTACGACAGTAGCCGAAAGAGATGAAACAAGCTTATCTACAAGACTAAAGAGCGTACCCATAATGCCGGGGATAAATTTACCCGAACGGTAGGTTTCGTAGTCTGCACAGTCAGCAACCATAGGAATCGGCATATCGGCAGTCGAATAATATGCGCCGTAGCCCACGCCAAAGAACAGTATAAACAAAATTGTGTAAAGGTTTATCGACAGCTTACCGTCAGCCATAAGTGTTAAGTTGAATGCGGGGTTACCCTGTTTCCACATAAGCAAGAGAGCAAGTACGCCAACATAGCAAATAAGCGCTACCGCAACATAGGTCATAAGAGAACGCTTTTGACCGTGCTTTTGTGAGGTGCGAACAGTAAGCAGGAAGAACGGTGCCGAGAAAACATAACCCAATACCATCATAGGCAAATATAAACCGTCATAATTGCCCATAAGACAAGAATACAACATTATAAGTACGGTTACATTTGTTGCGATTGCAAGTGCCAACTTGCATCCACCGCCTGCTACCATAAGGCGCTGAAGCGGTTTATTTGCTTTAATAATTGAAATATATTCAGAAACTTTAACCTTTTCTTGTTTGCCACCAAGACCAAAATACTTTTCGTTATCCTTTTCCCAAATGCCGACAATCGCAAGAATGGTAAGTAAAATCGATACAACTACACCGATGGGTGTCATAATTCGGAACCAGCTTGCATTGTAGTCACCCGCAAAGCCGTCGCCCGCAAGAATAGGTCCTACAAACTGCATAACGCCCATACCGACGAGTGAACCTATAGTATTAAAAACAGTAAACAGCGGTCGCTGTTTTGGGTCATTGGTAAGTACCGGTTGCGCTGAACGAGTAACTGAGGTCTGGAAGGTATAACCCAAAACCCAAACAGCATAAAGAGCAATAAAAGCGGTATAGCGAAGCCACATTGCGTCTTTTGGAATTATGGGTGTAACCATATAAAGCAGTATTACCGATACCGCCATAACAATGTTACCCAAAACCATAAACGGTCTGAATTTACCGAATTTTCCGTTGGTTTTGTCCATAAGCGCGCCGATTATAGGGTCGGTTATAGCGTCAAACACTCGCATACCCGTAACCATAAATGACGCAAACACCATTGCAAGACCTAACACCTTGTTACCGAAGGTTGCAATATAACTTAAAATAAGCACAAAATAAACATTTGTAGCGCCGTTATTCATAGGAAACAGCGCTAATTGATAAAATTTTGCGCGATTTGTACCTTTTTCACTCATTTTTATTACCTCGTATTATACCCAATTTTCACCCTTGCCACCGCCTTTTTTAAGCTTATAACTTAAATTCGGCTTATGAACTTTACGAATGAAAGCTGTATCCTCACAATCGCCTGATACGGCTTTTAATTCGATATTTTTAAGACAAGTGACCTTAAATTTAAACACCTTGTTGCCCTTTTTGGTAGCGACCTTTTCGCCGTTTGCATAAAGCGTTACCTCGTCGCAGTTTGAATATACCTTAATAGTATGAACGGTTTCTATTCGGTCGACATATCGACTTCCGCAGATATGCACAAATTTTTCATTTGACCAATATGCCTTATAAAGATAAAAGCTATCCTTTTTTATCTCGCGGTCAAAAGTCACAAGTCCCTTATGATTCATACCTGGTTCGCCGCCCTGATTACGCGCATCGGCGGCAAAATCGAACATATTCCACACATGCGTCGCCCACATAAACGGCCGCTTTTCAAAAAAGCGTAGCATATATTCGTGATAAACACACTGGTATTCTTCGGTCTGATCGCCACGGTATGGGTGACTTGAGTGTAGATTGGTCATAGCCTCACAGCCATATTCAGAATAACCTAATGCTCTGTTAGGATAAACGAGGTGGAAAAAGTCCACCCACAAATCATTAAGCCACAAAAATGGAGTATACCAACCAAGATATAAATTCCAACTGACAATATCCGAAATATGCGCCACGGGGTTAAACGGTCCGCACACCGCGTAGCACGCAAGGGTGGTTGGTCGGCTTGGGTCCATTTCGTGTACTAAATCATTAAGTACTCGGTGGTTATCAAGCATATCCTTTTTGTTTTTGGTAGAAATGGTAATTTCGTTGCTAAGTCCCCAAAAACAAATTGATGCGTGATTATAATTTTGAACTATAAGTTCTCTCATTTGCGATATAGTATTTTCACGGCCGTTTACCATATGCTCGGAGATGTATGGTATTTCCGCCCATACAACAAAGCCGTATCTATCGCACAAATCGTAAAAATATTGGTCGTGTTGATAATGCGCCAGTCGAATAGTATTGGCGCCTATCTCCCTTATCATATCTATATCCTGCTCGTGATGCTCGCGAAGAAGCGCATTTCCAAGCCCTTTGCGGTCTTGGTGTCGGCACACACCACGAAGCGCATAGGGTTTTCCATTTAAGAAAAAGCCTTTTTGCGAATCAACGTAAAAGCTTCTGACACCAAAATTGGTTGACACACTGTCCACAACCGTGTCGTCGATTACAAGCTCGGCTTGACAGGTGTAAAGATATGGGTTTTCTATGCCTTGCCACAAATGAGCATCATATATTGTTGCGTGTACATCTGTGCCGCAAGCCGTAGCCACCTCAACGCCTAAATCGTCAAGTATTTTAACATTTACAGCACCATTTTTCGCATTGTGCCACGCGCGCACCCAAACATTCGCGTCCTTGTCCTCTACCTCAGCAGATACCGCAAGACCATTACCGCCAAAGTAATCCATATCAAAGTGCTGTTTATTTAAAACTATAAGACGCACATCTCGGTAAATACCACCGTAAAAGGTAAAGTCAGCCTTTTGCGGATAAACGCGGTCGTTTACCGAATTGTCAACCTCAACAGTAAGGTGGTTTTGTGGTTTTAAATGCTCGGTTATATCACAGCGAAAGGTCGAATAACCGCCGTCGTGAGTCATAATCTCGATATCGTTTAAAATCACCTTTGCCGAAGCATTTACACCTGCAAATTCTAAATACACACACTCATTATCATTGTATTGGGGCGCGACAAAATCCTTTTCATAAATACAAGTACCGCGACGGTAATCGTTGCCGCCGTCCTGTCCGTCAATATTATTCCATGTGTGTGGGATATTTATCTTGCTTTTTTCTCCGTCAAAGTAGGTGTTTTGTTCGCCGCCATGCTCCATGTATTCCTGATAATACTGACCGTTCTTGTTCCACAGTTCTGCAATAGCTTTCGGGATATTGGCATAAGTTCTTGCCG
>SVOH01000035.1 GCA_015066515.1 Oscillospiraceae bacterium
AATAATAAGTCATAACAAGTTGAAACGAGTTGTTTGCGAAAAACCCTATATTTACAGGACTTTTAGAGAATTTTATTAACACCTAACAATTATTGATAATAATTCACATAATATTAGTTGTCAAATTCAAATTTGTTGCTTGGTAAAAGTCGATTAAGTCGTTCAGTGAGCGCATCGCTTGAATAAATAAGATTACTAATAACAGCGCTTCGTATATCCATTTGATTTATGTAATTAATCATTTTGTCAGCATTTGGCATAACAGCGCCTTTTGATGTGCCGTTCCAAAATACGATTTCCATTTGAAGCGGCGTAAGCGAAAACTCAATACCAAGTCGCTCATAAATAAGCTTATCAATAGTTTGTTTTCCTATATCACAACCGCTTTTGCGAACATCACTTATATATTCGCCATAAATTTTGTCGGCGTAACTACATACATCTTCTATTGTATAATTGTTAGGGTTTTTGGTTACGTATTTAAACAAATCAGCGGTTGCACGCTTCAAATCAAATTCAGGCTCACACAAAAGTGTTTGACCATAATCAAAAATAATCATTTTAGGGTGTTTCATATCATATCCCTCCACCACCTACGGTGGTCCCCCTCCCTTTAGGCAAGGGAGGCTTTTATAGTTGCATCTATAATTTTCTCTGCTGACTTTATTCCGTCTACCGCTGCGGACATAATGCCGCCGGCGTAGCCTGCACCTTCGCCGCACGGGTAAATGCCGCTAAAGTTAGTTGACTCCCCTGTCTCATTACGCACTATTCTTACAGGTGAAGAGCTTCGTGTTTCGGGTGCGGTTAAAATAGCATCGTCACAAGCAAAACCGTTTATCTTTTTATCCATTTCTTTAATACCATCTTTTAGTGAATTAATAATAAAATTAGGGTAAATTTCACTAAAATTCGCAAAAACGCACTTTGGTTTTACTGTTGGTTTAACACTGCCGATTTGCGTCTTTTTGTCAAACACAAAATTACCCACTGTGGTAATTGGTACGGCTCCATTTCCGATTGAATACGCTTTTTGCTCAATTTTTGCTTGTAGCTCGCAACCGGCAAAAACATTGTCATCCTCTAAATCTTCGGGGTTAACTCCTACAAGCAAAGCGCTGTTAGCATTTTCGCCATCACGGCGGCTGTTACTCATACCATTTACGGCAATACCTCCATTTTCACTTGACGCGTTAATAACCTCACCGCCCGGGCACATACAAAAAGTATAAACTCCGCGTCCGCTCGGAAGGTGCACTGCCAATTTATAATCGGCGGCTTTAAGTGACGGATGGTTTGCAAAATCACCATATAAAGCCTTGTTGATTTCGCTTTGTAAATGCTCTATTCTAACACCCATAGCAAAGGGTTTTCGTGTCATTTCAAGACCTGAATTATACAGCATTTTAAAGGTATCACGCGCTGAATGCCCAATGCAAAGACATAAACATTCACAAGGCATTTTTTTGCCGTTTATAGATATTTCTTTTAATCTATTATTTTCAAAATAAACGCCGTCAAGACACGAGTTAAAATTAACCTCGCCTCCGAGTGAAATAATTTCATTACGAATGTTTTTAACCACCGTTTTTAAAACGTCGGTACCAATGTGTGGTTTAGCATCAATAAGTATATCTTTTTGCGCACCGAATTGATGAAACACCTCTAAAACAGTGCGGCAACGTATGTCTTTTATTCCGCTGTTAAGCTTACCATCAGAAAAAGTGCCAGCGCCACCCTCGCCAAACTGAACGTTTGATTCGGGATTAAGTGTGCCACCTGCAAAAAACTTTTCTACATCGGCAGTGCGCGTGTCCACGTCGGCTCCACGTTCAAAAACTATTGGTCGTAAACCCGCACGAGCAAGAGTAAGTGCAGCAAACATACCCGCGGGGCCAAAGCCTACTACAACGGGTCGAATATCTGACTCGGCTTTTTGCCAAACATATTCTTTTTTTGTAAAGATGGTCGCATTTTTGTTGCGTTTTAAAATTTGGGATTCGTTTTTAAATTTTGCAATTATTGATATCACAAAATGCACGTCACGTTTATCGCGTGCATCAACCGATTTATGATAAAGCTCGGCGCTAATTATATCTTGCTTATTAATTTTCAGCTTGCTTGATAAAATGCCGTAAACATCGCTTAAATCGATATCTAACGACACTTTTATATTGTTTATAATTATCATTATTAAACCCCAAAATCCTCGCAAATGGCGTTTGAAGCGCAAAATGCGCTGCTCCAAGCCCACTGTAAATTAAAGCCGCCACAATCGCCGTCAATATCTAGTATTTCACCTGTGCAATAAAGCCCTCTTTCACGCTTTGATTCCATAGTTTGCGGATTAAACTGAGTAGTATCAAGACCGCCCGCTGTTACCTGTGAGTTTTCAAAACCTGTAGTACCAGTAACCTTAAATTTCATATCCTTAATTATAGATGCAATTTGCTTTATATCAGATGCTTTAAGTGTTGCTACACTATCACTAAGTTTTAGCCCGCACATTTTAATTACTGCTTGTCCTACTCGCTTATTAAGCATACCTGTAAGAAACTCGTCAAGGTTGCGGTTACGCAAAGCGGTAACGCGAAAGCTTAATATATCACAAACTTGTGCAAAGCCATATTCCCACATTAAGTCAAGTGATATTATCTTTTCACCCGATTGACGCTCGACTTCGCGCGAAAGCTGCATTATCGGTGGACCCGAAAGACCGTAATCGCAAAAGAGCACCTCACCAAAATCACCACGCACAGCAGTACCGTTTATTGAAAGATTAACATCGGCATTTACCTTCATACCTTTAAGTGACTTAACAATTTCGGTTTCGGTTTTAAGCTGAACAATTGCGGGTGTGGTTTTTACTGCTTTATAACCTGCGTTTTTTAGTATTTTTAGCATACTACCGTTTGAGCCTAATTTACTGCCGCCCGAATAAAGACCGGTAGCCACAACTAAGCTTTCGCAAACAAAATCACCGTTTGTGGTTTTTACGTTAAAGAAATTTTCTTTTTTACTGTATGACAAAACAGCGGTATCAACAAAGGTGTCAACACCGTATTCATCTAAAGCAAAACGCAACGAATCAACAACCGAAGACGCTTGTAAAGAATAAGGGTAGCCTCTACCCGTTTCATCATAGGTAAATACAACACCGATTTCGCTAAAAAAATCAGCAGCAAAATGGTTATCATAAGTCTGTAATGCATACTCAGCAAATCCAACGTTTTCGCCGTGATAACGGTCAAGATTTATAGAAAGATTAGTAATATTGCATCTTCCGTTGCCCGTAGTAATTAGCTTTTTTCCAACGCGCGAAAGTTGCTCAAGAACAGCCACACTTATACTGCGGTCGCGCATTTTTATATTTATTGCGGCGCACATACCTGCGGCACCACCGCCAACAATTACAACGTCATACTTTTTTGTCATTGTTCGTCTCCAAAAATTTATTTATTTAATTTTATCATAAAATATAATTAAACGCAACAAAAAGTGAAAAAGAGCCGTGTTTCCACGACTCTTTTCCACTTTTAAGGGGTTTGAGGAGAGAATCGCAACTTAATGTTGCGAATGTACCAGTCAGGGTGCGGCTCCCTATTTCTTGGTACATTTGTATACTACAATATATTTTTTACAATTTTATGAACACATTTTAAATATTTTTTAAGAATACGATTAATATTTACTGACAATACTATCAATGAAGACGAAAGGAGAAATTGTTTAATGAAATATTATAAAACACCAAAATTTGCAAAAATTTTAACATCATCAGGATTTATAACAATTACAGCTTGTTTCCTGATTGCGATCGGAGCAATAGGCTGGTTTACACTATCACGTAACAATAAAATTGAATCGCCATCCCAAAATCAATCACAGCAAGAATATTCTGACAATAATAGCTCATATGATAGTATAGTAGAAACTCCAAATATAACACCATCAACTGATGTAAATGAATCTGTAAACGATGTACCGTATACAGACATCACGTCAGGTGTACAGTCTACGCAACCTATTATAGAAAAACAAACATTTGTCCTACCAATTAAAGGAAATATATCGAAGGGATATAGCGATTCAGCATTACAATATTCAGCCACATATGGCGATATGCGACTCCATACAGGCGTAGACATACTATGCGATAATGGAAGCGATATTAAGTCAGTTGGTAGTGGAACAGTTAAATCAATTATAGATGATGTTAATCTTGGTAAAGTTATTATAATTGATTATGACGATAGTATTACTGTAAAATACTGCGGAATGGCAAGTGTAAATGTTAAAGAAAACGATAAAGTAGCTACCGCAGATGTAATAGGTACTTCGGGTGAGGTTCCAAGCGAATGTGCAGATAAACCGCATATTCATATAGAAGTTATAGTAGACAATGAATATTGCTCACCACTCAATGCATTAGGTTTAGAATAAAAGTTAATCCTGCCCTCGAAATTTTCGCTTAGGGGCATAAAACTGCGACACAAGTATTATGTGCCGCAGTTTTTTATTAATATTGAATTTCGGTCATCTGCCAGCATTCGAATTTTGGTATGGTAAATTCTACCTTGCCGTCTTTATACTTGAATTTGAGCTTTTTATTTTCGGGCACAAGTTTTACAGAACGCGGTTTTTTGTCCGACTTAACCGAAACGGTTGTATCATAAATTGGAATTAAATCCTCAATAATCTGTGTCTTTTCACCACGAAGCACAGGTGAAGCGTAAAGTGTGTGAACAATCTTACTGTCACCGTTTTCGGTAACTGTAATAACACCTTGAGCCGGTAGATTAGTCTTAATGGTTTTATCGTCGCCAATAAGCGCTTCAATTACCGCACGAACGATTTCTTTGGTGTAGATGTTACCGTGCTTAAAGTACTCTAAAAATACCTTGTGGGCAAAATAAGCGGTGTTTTTGGTCATAACCACTGCATCGCCATATCTTTCACCACTGTTTGGTGTATGCAAATGCGAGCAAAAATGCTCGAGTGTGCGGTTAAAGTAGGGCTTGTCGATTATGGCAGTAGCTTTGCCTGTGGTAGCCGACACCTTCATAGCATCCTCGTAAATAAGATATGATGCTGTGGGCAAGCAGTCGATATCATTGTCGGGTTTTATGTAGGTTGGCTTGTATTCGCTAATGCTTTCAAACTTACAACCAAAATCAACAGCAAAATCGGTCTTTTCTTGATTTAGTCCCGATTCATAGCTTGCAAGCACCTTGCCGCCCCGTGCGATATAATCATTTATCTTTTTAGCAAGCTTATCATCTAACGTGCAAATATCGGGCAAAATGAGTAGCTTATAGCCCGAAATATCGGTTTTATCATCAACAAAGTCAAACAGATAATTGCTTTCAAGCAAGATTCGTGAGCAACCCTTGCTCCAGTTAAGTGATTCCCAGCTGGGTTTGGCAATACCATTATAGTTTTGCCATGCTTCACTCGAGAAAACGGCAATATCACCTTTTATATTTTTATAGCCGTCAAGCCATGGCTCACGCTCTTCAACAGTTTTGAAAGCCTCGCCGATAAGTGTGTATGTAGCGTTATCCATAAGGCCTGTTGGATGAAGCTGGTCACCAACCGAGCTGCAAGCACCGTTAGCCGCAGCCAAAGCCGCCTCATAACGTAGTGCGTTTGGATGCTTGTATCCACCAAATTCGCCCCACGCTTTGTGAAACTTACCCGTCATACCAAGGTATTCCATACCTATTGTGCGGGCATAAGCCGCCGACATTGGAAAATGGTCATAGCCCCAACCACCTGTTGGCAGACTTTCAAGCTCAAGATGGGTGTTAGCGTGCGCCAGGTCATATCTGCCGTGGCGAATATGTCCGCCGTTGTGGAACACGGGTAGCCCCGGTTTTACCGAGTCAATAGTCTCGCGAACGCGACGAACATAGTTTGCATAGGTTTCTTCTGCAAGAATTTTTACGTCATCGGGGTTATTTACGTCCAAGCCGCGTTTTGCCATTTCGGCGCGGCAGGTTTCGCAATAGCAGGGATCAACGTGAACTATATCAAGGAAAATACCGTCAGCATCGTAGTTTTCGCAAACCTCTTTTATTTCTGCCAAAAGCTCGTCAAGATATGGAGTGTTAAGGCACAAAAGATGATAGCCAACATATTCCATATTGATGCCGTTTTGGTATTCATCAAGTCTGTAATTTAACCATTCAGGATGCTCTTTTGAAGCCTTGTCGTCAAAGCCTGCCGAAATATAAACAGGTGTTTTAACACCAATTTCGTGTGCCGCCTCAATTTGCGCGCCAAGTAGGTCAAAACTAAGATGCGGATGCATTTTATTAACCTTTGTAGGATGATAAGACCAACCGTGATGGCATTTTGAAAATACCGTAATAGAGTCAACGTGACCTTTTTTAAGCATCTCTTGAAAATTCTCTTTAGAGAATTTACTGCCTATGCC
>SVOH01000036.1 GCA_015066515.1 Oscillospiraceae bacterium
TTAAGGAGAATAAAAACAATGGATTCAATAAAAATTCGTTCCGGTTTTATTCGTCATAGTTGGCCCGAAAAGGCCGGTTTGAAAATAGACAGACCCAATGGTATTGATGAATATTTATTTTTACATTTTTGGACTCCTGTTCAAATTGAACTAAATGGACAGGTTATAACCACTCAACCGAACGCGTGTATAATTATTCACCGTAACACACCACAGCTTTACTATTGGAAAGAGCCACTAACACATGACTGGTTCAGAATGATTGGTGATGTTCCCTCTTTTTTAGAAAAATATGGCCTTAAAACAAATACCATATACTACCCTAAAAACTTTAGCTTCATTACCTCACTTACACGCAAATTAGAGCTTGAATACACGGTTGAGAGCTTATATAGTGATGAGCTTTGTGAATGTTATTTAAAAAATTTATTTATACAGCTTGCTCGCGAGCTTTCACCAAACCAAAACCAATTTAAGGTATTAAATACTCAAACCAAAAATACACTTAAAAAGCTAAGATACCAATTATCCTTGGAATATGATAAGAAATGGACGATTTCTTCAATGGCGGAATTCGTTAATTTTTCACCTTCATATTTACATGCAACATACAAAAATTATTATGGTGTTTCCCCTATTCAAGATTTAATAACAATCCGTATGCAACAAGCAACCATACTATTGAGCGACAATAAAATTTCCGTAAACGAGATTGCTGAAAAGCTCGGTTATCCTAATACTCAACAATTTATTAGACAGTTTACAAAATCTATTGGTATTTCACCTCTTAAATACCGCAAATCAGCTTCAAAAATAAATATATAAAAACAAAAAAGAATTCACAAAAATGTGAATTCTTTTTTACTTTATCGATCTTTTACTGCGGAAAAATCAGGCTCGCCAAAAAGCTTTACATACTCATCACAAAGGTTACAAGCAAATGAAGAAAAGGTTTCAAAGCCTAAATCATCATAAAAATCAAAATCAGCTTTTATTTGTTCGTTATTTGGTGTAAACGGAACAAGGGTATTGCCTGCACGTCTGTAATAAATTGAATTATCGTACCAATATTCAAGTACTTTAGAATTTTCCTTGCCGAAGAACTTTATAATATCCTTTACAAGCTGTAGGTATTCACCCTCAAAGGCAAAGCTTTCAGGCTTGATATATCTCTCAAAGGGTGCATATTCTACAAAAACGCCTTCAGCAGGTTTTACATCCTCGGGAATAGCAACACCGTCATAGTATGCAAGATAGCAAACCTTTGCATCGGGTATTTCCTTGCGAAGCTCGGTTACGATTTCATTCATAAGTGTTAACTGATGATGCGCAAAGGAATGCTTTTTACATTCTTCACAATGGCAGGAAAGACGCATTGCATCATCAAGCCAAAAATAATATTCATGGCTGCTTCCGTAAAGCTCCTTTGCAAGTTTAACAGCATTTTTACAAATAATTTTACGGGCTTCAGTATTTGAAAAACAAAAATTACCCCAAGCCGTACGATTGCCCTTATCATCAACGCGAAAATATTCAGGATGCTCTTCAAATAAATCACGGGGCAATAAATAGCTTAAGGCATGAAATTCATAACCTATTTCAATACCTTTTGAAGTCACTTCATCAATTTTAGCACGAAATTCAGGGTCCTTAAGCGTATTAAGAAGGTTTTTAAGTGTTTCGTGCGCGCTCATACCACCAATTGGGTGCATACTTAATCTATCAAGCTTCAATTCCTCTGCCAAAGAAATCCAACGGTCAGTCAGCTCGTGTGGATGAATTATAAGCTCCATTTTATTTGTTTTTTTCATAATACACCTCAGTAGAATTATTTACCAATGTTATTATAATGGTTATCGATAGTCGAAATAGTGTAAATCCGCACTATTTCGACATTGTATATTCATTATAAAAAACAAATATTAAAAACGCAACTTAAATTTCTACTGAAAATTTTGCAAAAACTACTTTTTAATATTTAGTAAATGAGCTATACCGGGTATTGATTCGCCTTGAAGTGATGATGTTGGAGAAAGTAATGCACCTGTAGAAACAAATAAAATATTTTCAAACTGATTTTCTTCAAACCGATGCATTACGAAAGATGCTAAAACTGAAGCCGAACAGCCGCATCCCGAACCACCGGCGTGAACATCCTGTTTATCTACACTGAAAATAATATTGCCGCAGTCAGCGTGACGGCAACGAAGGTTATAGCCTTCTTTATCCATAAGCTCGTATAACAGTTCGGTTCCCACACGACCAAGGTCGCCGGTATAAACAATATCATATTCTTCAGGCGAGGTTTTTGTATCCTTAAAAAACTGACTAATAGTAGAGGCTGCAGCAGGGGAAAATGTCAAGAGAACACCATAAAATTCTTATTTAAAGCCTTAAAAAAGTGTATGGGTGCTGCTATGGGGAGGTTGATATAATGACACCATAAATAACTGTTGTCAAAGGATTTTCAATGTGTTATAATTTCTCTTGGAATAAGGCAAACCTACAACGGTAGGCGGTTAGCCCTTTGAATTTTAGAGGGCATTTGCCCTCTTAATTTAAGGGGGTGATGCTATGGAGTATTATTTCCTTGTTGTTTTAGTACTTATTGTTGCCACTGGCTACATTTCTAGCATAAAAAAATAACCGCCCTGTCCTGAGAAAACAAGCGGTTATTAGCAAAACTTCAGGCTAACCGTCTATCGGTTTGCCTTATTTCACTTATATTATATCATATTATTTATGATTGTCAAGTATTCATATTTAAAGCGTGTGCCGATAAACAGCACACGCTTTGTTATTATGCCGACTTTTGCTCCTTCGGCTGATTTTTAGTTTCGACTAGATTTTGGTTAAGCTCAATATATTCAAGTGCCAGTGCATAAGCATCTTGAAACTTAAAGACTATCTCAATGTCTCCTCCCTCATGAACGAAAATCTCTTCAATAAGCTCCGTTACTAGCGGTCTAGTTAATGTTTCAATATTTTCATATTTTTTGAAATGCGCTACAAATTCATTTTCTTCTGTAATGCCATCTTTAAACTGCTCTACAGATTTTGTAAGTGACGCTATTTTTTTATCCAGAATCTGAACTTTTTCATTAAGCTTATCTTTTAGAATGTGGTATTCTTCCTGCGTAATTTCGCCACTTTTCCAGTCAGGATAAAGATCAGCAATCATTAACACTTGCTTTTCTCTTTCGTTAGTTAGAGTCTCTAATGAGTTTTGAAGATGACCCGACTCTTTCTTTCGCTTAGTATTGCCGTTAATTTGCTCAAGGAGTTCGCTCATAGTGGTAGCGGTTTCAATCATTTTTTGGACAGTTTTAAGCACTGTCTCTTCTAATTTATCGATACGAATGGTATGATTGGTACATGCTGACTTTTTAAGTTTACGTGCGGTAACACATCGATAATAGTGGTATGTGCCATAGGCATGTTGATTTGTCTTCTTATTCATCACACGCTTACAGTCTGCACACCGCACCAGACCCGAAAACAAATCAACCGTGTTTTTCTTGGGGCTTTTGCGAATGTTTTTGTTAAAAAGTGCTTGAGCATTTTCAAAAGTCTCGTAGGAAATAATTGGTTCATGCGTGTTCTCAACAACAATCCAATCGTCTTCAGGAATTGCACGACATTGCTTAATCTTATAACTGTAGGTAGTATTTTTACCTTGAACCATATCTCCAACATACATTCGATTTTGCAAAATACGACGCACAGAACTGTCAGGCCACAAACCATCATTGCTTCTACCCGACGGGTGTTTGTAATTATATCCTTTTTGTTTTTTATACATTGATGGATTTGGAATGCCCATTTCATTAAGGCTTTTTGTAATGCCGATTATACTTTCACCTGCAATAAAACGTTCAAAAATCATTCGCACAATCGGAGCAGTTTCTTCATCTATAATAAGATGATGATTGTCTTTAGGATCCTTTAAATAGCCATAAGTTGGGAATGAACCAATAAACTTTCCCTGCTTACGTCTAAGATTTAAAGTGCCTCGCACATTTACTGACGTAATTGCAGCCTGACCTTCGTTCATAAGATTGGTAATACCAACCTGCAACAAATCATTAAAAGTGTTAATACCGCTGATACCAATATCTATTTGATTATTAACCGCAATAAAACGCACACCAAGTTTTACAAATGTCTTATCGAGATAGAGTCCTCCTTCGGTATGGTTTCTTGCAAAACGCGAAAGATCCTTAACTACAACGCAATTAACTTTTCCGGCATAAATATCATCCATCATTCTTTTAAAATCAGGTCGGTCGAAATTTGTACCGCTGTAACCATCATCGGCATAAATGTCGTAGACCTCCATATCGGGATAACGCTTTATATATTCTTTTAAAATTTCACGTTGCGATGCGATCGAATTACTCTCCGTCTCTTTGCCATCATCGCGGGAAAGACGAAGATAAAGAGCAGTCTTCCAAACCTTATTTGGTACGGAGGACTGCTCTAAAATTTCTTTATACTTAGAATTTGCCATATATTAGCATAGCCTCCATATTTATAATATGAAGGTATGGTCTTTTTTCTGCACGACTGTAGTATACCACACCTTCAGTAATAAATCAACCCAAATTTGTTTGGTAATTTGCTCCATTTGAAATTACTGCTCCAAGAGCTTCAGTAAAAGTTCGATCTCCGATAAAACTAACCTTTACTCTCACATCGCCGACTTTGAAAAGATAAGGGTTTTTAATTTGCTCTAAATAGTCATTCATTTTTTCTTGCACCGATTTACCGGTGTCTATCTTAATATCACGCAAATCGACAAGGTCACTTTTCGAATAATCGGCAATGGCAGCTTTTTTTAAACTATTTAAATCAAAAGAATTTAACATTACTTGCCATTCCTTTCTTAAAGTATTTTTTACCCTGCGAAAAACATTTATACAGCATTTACCAATTATTTAACGAATTCTTGTTAACGAATATTCATCTTTCGACAAATCACACTCATTTTCTTCCGGCGCTGCGCTTTTTAAGCAAATGTTCTTCGACTTTGCGATTTGAACTTCTCCTTCATTATTTTCAAATCAAATCTGCCGCCAACAGATTTGACTAATTAATTCTGTGAAATTATCTTTTCATTAGATATTGCTCAACAGATATTGCGCATCTAGCATCATAAATTCATCCACCTGTCGAATACAATCCTCATCGGTATTAACCTCACGATCTAAAATCTCACGCATTTTAGCTTCATACTCTTTTTGAACCATGCGATATACACCTCCTATGCAATTTTTAATTACTTTATAGAGCATACACCTTTATGGCGGATCAAGATTGTATACTTAATTGTTTATTTGTGTTGCCACCCGTCTTCTGTGTCATTGAAGGCGGACAGCAAGTTAAGGGATATTTTCGTCCACAAGAATTTATACCAATCCTGAATATACATATTCCCGTGGACGAAAATCCAAATTAGCAGTCTAAACTACTATCATTCGCTATCTTCGTGAAAACGCTTATTTAATTCACTAGCACTAACAGATGAAACAACTATGCTTTCATCATTAAGCAAGATAATCGAACGAGTTTCAGCATCATCTGTTACATCATAGACCTCCGCAGAAGTTCTATCACAGCCATGCTTAAGCATGATTCTTCTAACCTTATCGGCATCGCTCGAAATAATAGCGCTGATTTTATTAGCATTTACGAACGCGCCGTTACCAATATTTATAAATTTAGCCATATGCGTTCTCCTTTCTTCTAAAATTTTTTATATTGCATATCCTGCTTCACGGGTCAATGAAGCAAGATACATTTATAAGGATTTTCGTCCACAAGAATTTTTACAAATCCCCGTATGCGCTTAGTTCTGTGAACGAAAATCCAAGTTAGCAGTCTAAACTACTATTTATCGTAATCTTCGTGAATACGCTTGTTTAATGCATTAGCACTAACAGAGGAAATAATCATGGTTTCATCACTAAGCACGAGAACCGAACGAGTTTCAGCATCAGCCGTTACATCATAGACCTCCACAGAACTTCTATCATAACCATGCTTAAGCATAACCTTTCTAACCTTATCAGCATCGCCCGAAATAATACATCTGATCTTATCAATATTTACGAGCGCACCTTTACCAACATTTAAAAATTTAGCCATTTGCGTTCTCCTTCTTTTTAGAATTTTTTATA
>SVOH01000020.1 GCA_015066515.1 Oscillospiraceae bacterium
ACGGTCATATTGGCAATAGCCGCTGCCTCGTCAGTTTTATCGGTCGGCACCTTCGCCGTAATTTCGGTCCAGTCCATTTAAACACCTCAAATAGTTAGTATAACATAAAACCATTAAAATTCAAAGAACAAATTTATATTTTCTTTTGTAGCATCCACAGTACCTTGCACCATTCCGCCTCGACCCCCGCCGCGAACAGTAAACTGCGACTTGAATTTTGCAAAAATTTCTTGTAGTTCGTCGTTTTCGCCACACATCGCAAACGAGAAATTGCCAGTATTTTCAGAAAACACTGCCCTTATTCCACCGAATTTTTTATGTAGTTTGTCAGCTAATAATTGTAGACTCTTAATATCACAATCGTCCACAAAAATACAGTTATCCTCGCTTGTGGCTGACAATACCGTTATATCGGCAATTTTCTTTTTAAGCTCGGTTATTTTCTGACTAGCAGCAGTACATTTTTCATCTAACTTTTGTACTGACTCATAAGCGTTTTCTTGTTTTGCTGAAAGCAATGCAGAAATTTGAGAAACATTTTGATATTTGTTTCGGTAATCTTGTAGCGCAAAATTTCCACACTTTAGTATAATACGAATACCACCGCGCATTTTTTCGGTATCAAGTAATTTTATAATACCAATTTCTCCCGTGTTTTTAACATGCGGCGCGCAACAAGCACATATATCGGTACCTGTTATTTCTACCAAACGAACAGCGCCATCTATAGCTTTTTTGCTTCGATACTCGGTTTTTTCGAGTTCTTCTTCGGTTGGAAAATATGCTTTAACAGGTAGATTTTGCCATACCTTTTGATTGGCAAGATACTCAATCTTGTCAAGCTGTTCGCGAGTAAGTTCTTTATCAAAATCAATTGTTACAAGCTCTTCACCCAAATGAAAACCAACATTGTTAACGCCAAATAATTTATGGGCAATTCCCGACACAATATGCTCACCCGTATGGTTTTGCATAAAGTTAAATCTACGGTCAAAGTTGATTTTACCCACTACTTCACCACCTATTTCAAGTGGTTTAGTTGCATAATGATATATATTTTCATTCTCTATTTGTACGTCAAAAATCTCTACATCGGCTAAAACGCCTTTGTCGGCTGCTTGTCCCCCACCTTCAGGGAAAAAGGCGGTTTTATCTAAAACGATTTTATAAAAGTTATCGCTCGCTTTACACTCTAAAACCTTAGCGGTAAACTCTTTTACATACGCATTTTGCTCATAAAGCTTTTCGGTCATCCCAATTTCTCCAATATAATGTGTGCAACCTTGTAAATATCGCCTGCACCCATTGTTATTATTAAATCGCCATCATTTGCCGCTTCAATCATTTTATCAGCTAATTCATTATAGTCGGCAACAACCTGTGCGTCCGGCAAAGCGTCGGTTACATTTTCTGATTTTACACCGTAAACATTTTCTTCACGCGCCGCTACAATAGGCGTCATAAACACCTTGTCGGCAACAGACAAAGCCTGTATCATTCCGTCACGAAGTAGTGCCACACGAGAATAGGTATAAGGCTGAAAAACAACAATAACCTTTTTATAATCAAGCGTTTTAGCGGCCTGCAGTGTTGCCATCATTTCAGTAGGGTGGTGAGCGTAATCGTCAACCACCGTAACACCTTTAGACTCACCTATAAACTCAAATCGCCTGCCTGCACCGGTGAATTTTGACAAAGCATCAGCAATTCCGCTTGCCGTTACACCCATATCATAACAAACTGCAAATGAAACAAGTCCGTTATAAATATTATGCTTACCGGGGGCGTGCATTTCAAGGCTACCTACAACCTCACCATCTTTTACAACGTCAAAGCAATAACCGTATTTACCTGGCTTTATATTTTGAGGGTGATAGTCATTTGTTTCGTCAAAACCATAGGTTATAACCCTTGAATCAAGTGTTGATATAACGTCTTTTACATCGGCATCATCGCCATTCGCATAGCAGATTTTACCCATTGCCACAAACTTTTTAAACGAATTTTTAAGATTATCCATAGTCTTAAAATAATCCATATGGTCGTCATCTATATTAAGCAATATGGTAATATCAGGTGAAAACTGCAAAAAGCTGTCAACAAACTCGCAAGATTCACAAACCAATGTTTCTGACTCACCCACCACGCAGGACGAATTAGCCATTGGCAGCTTGCCGCCTATAACCGCATTAGGATTTTGCTTGTTAATTAAAAGAATTTGTGTTATCATAGAGCTAACGGTGGTTTTGCCGTGTGTTCCGCTAACACCTATTACATTATCATAACAACGCGTAATAGCGCCCAATAATTCCGAACGCTCCATTTTAGGTATATTATTTTCACTGGCTGCCAGCATTTCGGGATTGCTTTCGGGCACAGCAGCAGAATACGCCACTAAATCGGCGCCGCCTATATTGCTTGCAGTATGCTCACCATATACCGTAATTCCCAAAGATTTAAGGCGTTTTACATTTGCATTATCGTTTCGGTCAGAGCCTGTAACCTTATAACCTCGAGACAGCAAAAGCTCGGCAATCGGGCACATACCGCTACCGCCGATGCCTATCATATGAATATGACGAGCATCTAAAAACACCTTATCAGCACTATGTTGTTTTTTCATAAAAACACCTCAAACACATAATCATTTATATTATACTATTTTTCACATAAAAAATAAACCCCCATTTTTAGAAAGGCAAATAAAATGAATTTCCATTTACCTAAAAAAATTGAATATGTGCTTGATACCTTGATAAGCAACGGGCACAAGGCCTATATTGTAGGCGGATGTGTGCGTGATTTGTTGTGCGGAAAAGAGCCTCACGACTATGATATTACCACGTCCGCAACGCCAAATGAAACGCAGAGCCTTTTTAAAAAAACAATTGCTACGGGTATAAAACACGGTACAATTACGGTAATTATTGACGGCGAACAAATTGAAGTTACAACCTTTAGAACCGAAAGCTCATATAACGACAATCGTCACCCCGAAAGCGTTAGTTTTGTGCGTGATGTGAGCGAGGACCTTGCTCGCCGTGACTTCACTGTAAACGCTATGTGCTATAACAATTGCGAGGGCGTGATTGATTTGTTTGGCGGTCAAAGCGACATAAAAAACAAGACGTTAAAGGCTGTGGGCGATGCAAAAACAAGGTTTTGCGAAGATGCGCTTCGTATCTTGCGACTTTTTCGATTTGCCTCAACACTTGAATTTAAGATAGAAAAAAACACATTTGACGCAGCTATAGAATGCGCGCCGCTGCTTAAAAATATAAGTGCCGAGCGAATTTTTACCGAGCTTACCAAGACAGCTTGCGGCAACAATATTTCGGTTATATCTCCCCTTCTTGACACAAATGCTTTATTAGATTTTTCTCTTGAAAGCACCGATTTAACCGTGCTTCAAAAACTACAAAACAAAGAGGACTTGCGTGTGTTTGCGCTGCTTTATCTTACAAGCACAAACCTACAAAACACCCTTAATGCCCTTAAATGCAGCAACACTTTTAAAGACTATTGTACAAAGCTGTCACACCTGATTAAAAACGGAATAAAGGCAGATAAAACAGGTATTAAAAAAGCACTGTGCACAACCAATTACGACATAGTTTGTGATTATTTTGAATACTTGAAATCCATTTTAAAGCTTGATACTACAGGCCACAAGTCATTACTTAAAGAAATAATAAATTCTAACGAGCCATATAAAATATCACACCTTGACATTACGGGAAACGATATTATGTCGCTTGGTTTTAACGGTAAGCAAGTTGGTGAAAAATTAGAATTTTTGCTAAACGAGGTTATAAAAAATCCCGCCCTTAACACCCGTGAAAAACTTTTAAATTTAATATGTAACTAAACTACAAACAGCACCATAAAATGTATTGAATTACATTTATGGTGCTTATTATCTAGGTGGTTATATGAACATTTTAATTATAGGCGGCGATTTACGTATGAATATCGCCTTTGACGAGTTAAAAAGCCAGGGATACATAGTAAATAGCTTAGGACTAAAAAAGGACGACAATGGCAAAATCGAGGATGCCGACGTTGTGTTACTGCCCGTGCCCACAACACGTGACGGTAAAAATATTTTTTGCCCACAAAGCGATAAAATAATACCGCTTGAATATGTAAAAAAGGCAAACAAAAATGCTCTTATTTTAAGCTGTGGTTACGAGTTTAAAGATTTAAATTGCATTGATTATCTAAAACTCGATTCCTTTTGTTATTTAAATGCCGTTCCAACAGCTGAGGGTGCTATCGCAAAGGCAATAAACGATACGCCCTTTTGCTTATGGAAAACAAAAGCACTTGTTATCGGTAACGGGCGCATAGCAAAAATACTTGCAGATAGACTAAAAGCGCTTAAATGCGATATTACTGTATCGGCTCGTAAAACACGCGATTTTGCGTACCTTGATGCCTTGGGTATAAAATACATTCACACAAACGAAGTTGCTAAAAAGGTAAAGGATTTTAATATAATTTTCAACACAATAGATGTTAAACTTTTCGATGAATTAAACTGCCTTAAAAACTGCTATCTATATGACCTTTCTACTAAAGGCTGCCTGGATTTTGAAAAAGCAAAAGAAAAAAATATAAAAGCGCAAAAACTACCCGGCATTCCCGGTAAAATTGCACCGCTTACCGCCGGAAAAATAATAGCGCAAACAACACACCAACTTATAGGAGAATGGGTATGCAAAATATAAAACTTGGTTATGCGTTTTGCGGTTCTTTTTGCACCATCAATAAATCTCTTGAAACGCTAAAAGAGCTTGCAAAACTTAATATAGATATTACCCCGATTATGTCGGAAATTACTTACAGCACAAGCACACGATTTGCTAATGCAGATGAATTTAATAAAACGGTTGAAGAACTATGCGGTAAAAAGATTATACACACCGTGCCTGCCGCCGAACCGATTGGACCTAAAAATTTGCTTGACGTAATAGTAGTAGCCCCCTGCACAGGTAATACAATTTCTAAAATAGCACTCGGCATCACCGATACGTCGGTTACAATGGCAGTTAAAGCGCATTTACGAAATAATAAGCCTGTAATACTTGGTATTGCCACAAACGATGCATTAGGCGCTACGGCCAAAAATATTGGACTACTGCACAACACCAAAAACATCTACTTTGTCCCCTACGGTCAGGATGACCCCGTGGGTAAAAACAATTCACTAATTTGCGATTTTACAAAAATACCACAAACTATTGAAGCCGTGCTTGACAGTAAGCAAATTCAGCCCGTAATATTTTAATATTAAAAGCCTTCACGCCAATAGCACGTGAAGGCTTTACATTATATGTTTTCGATTTTTATAAGACTCGTATTACCCGACGTACCATTTGTATCGCCACCGGTAATGATGATTTTATCGCCCTTTTGGAGCATTAAATCCTGCTCAGCAATCTTTTTTGCCGTATAGAAAAGAACATCTGTCGAACTAAATCTTTCGCACATAGCAGGTATAACACCCCAAGACAGTGCTAGTCTTCGCCAGGTGCGCTCTTCGGTAGTAAGGCCAAGAATAGGTACCGACGGTCTGAAACGAGATACCATTCGTGCGGTCATACCCGAAAGTGAGCAGGCAATAATTGCCTTTGCATCAAGGTCTATTGCCATTCCGCACGTAGAGTGAGAAATGGCGTCAACCGAGCTTCTTATCTTAAATTCTGAATTATAAAAGCGCTTGTTGTAATGAATATTATTTTCAGTGGTTTCGGCAATTTCTGCCATTGTTTTTAACGCTTCAATCGGGTACTTACCCGCTGCAGTTTCACCGGAAAGCATTATTGCGCTTGTTCCGTCATAGACTGCATTTGCAACGTCAGAAATCTCGGCTCTTGTAGGGCGAGGATTACTTATCATAGACTCTAGCATCTCGGTAGCTGTAATAACCCTTTTGCCAAGCAAGCGGCATTTAGTTATAAGCTTTTTTTGTATTGCAGGGAGCATTTTAAACGGAATTTCAACGCCCATATCGCCACGCGCAATCATTATGCCGTCACACTCTTCACAAATTTCTTCAATATTGTCAAATCCAGACTGATTTTCAATCTTTGCAATAAGCTCAATATCATCGGCATTAAGCTCTTTAAGATAATTATGAACATCTATTAGATCTTGCTTTCTAGAAACAAAAGAACACGCAATATAATCCACATCGTTTTGAACGCCGAAAGCAATATCTTTTTTATCCTGTTCAGAAAGATATTCCTGCTTCATTACCTTGCCCGGAAAGCTCATACTCTTGCGGTCAGAAAGCTCACCGCCGATAACAACGTCACACTCAATCTCTGTATCGGTGGTCTTTGTTACCTTAAAGGTTAAAAGTCCATTATTAAGTAAAATAGTGTCACCAATAGAAAGCTCGTGTGGTAAATTAGAATAACTTACAGCAACACGTGTTTCATCGCCAATAATATTTTCGGTGGTAAATGTGAATTTATCACCGTCATTAAGGTTAATCTTTTTATTTTTAAAGGTCTTTATTCTATATTCTGGACCTTTGGTATCAAGCATAATTGCTATTGGCATCTTAAGCTTGGAACGAACCTTTTTAATAGTATCTATTCTCTTTTGATGCTCATCATAGGTGCTATGAGAAAAGTTAAGCCTTGCAACGTTCATGCCCGCTTTGCAAAGGCCAATCATTATTTCTTCGGTCTCGCTTGCAGGACCTATTGTACATACTATTTTTGTCTTACGCATTTTAACCTCCCACAGTGTCCAATAACGATTATTTTAAAAGCAAATATCCAAAATAAGCAGCATAACAAGCCAGCATAATTATACCGTCAACACGTGTAAGCTTTTTCTTACGGAATACACACAACCACAGTATAACGCCGGCGGCTACGGCCACAAGACAGTCAACAACAAAGCTCATTTCAAATACAACCGGAATAATAAGCGCTGATGTACCTATAACAAATAAAATGTTAAAAATATTGCTTCCAACAATATTTCCTATTGCAATGTCCGCTTTACCTTTTCTTGCTGCTATTACAGATGTAAACAATTCAGGAAGCGATGTGCCAAGCGCTACAACAGTAAGACCGATGAATTTTTCGCTCAAACCGATCATTTTTGCAATCTCGGTAGCCGCATCAACAGTAAAGTCGCTGCCTAAAATAATGAGTGCCAGTCCAACTACGCCAGCAAGAAGCATTTTCCAAACAGGTTTGTCAACATTCTCTAACTCTTCGGCTTGCATTTCGCCTTTTTTTACCATAACAAACATATAAAGTAAATACAGTGCAAAGCAAAGTAATAAAACTATGCCTTCCCATAAGCAAATTGTACCACCCATAGCACCAAAAGTCAACAAAAGGAAGGTTATTATCAGCATTATCGGTATTTCGTAACGTATAGTAGTTTTGGCAACAGCAATAGATGTTATAACCGAAGAAACACCTAATATAATCAATATATTAAGAATATTACTTCCCACGACATTGCCTACGGCAATATCTGCATTGCCTTTTAGTGCGGCTGTTATACTTACTGCAGTTTCCGGCGCACTGGTTCCCATAGCGACGATAGTAAGGCCTATAACCAACTGTGGTATGCCGAATTTATCGGCTATTCCCGACGCACCCTCAACAAACCAATCTGCACCCTTTACAAGCAAGAAAAAGCCAAGTGCTAATAATAATAACTCTAAAAACAACATTTCGTTTTTCCTCCAAAAATATATCTATTATTGTTTTTGCGAACCTATCGGGTTTACAATACTATATCCAATATTAACAAGATGGTCGGCAACACGCTCAAGACCTACTACTGTAGAAGAATAATAAGGACTTACGTCCATACTGCAATTTCCTTCAGCAAGACGGGCAAAATGGCTTGCCGTAAGCTGCTTTTTCATTTGGTCGATTTCCTCTTCCAATAAAGTCAGCATTGACAATTCTTCTCGGTTAAGGTTATCAAAAGCATCCTTTGAAATCACCAGCATCTGCATAACCTTGTCGCACATTTTCTTAATATCTTTTGCCCCATTTTCTGAAAACGCTATGTTTTTAGCCGACATTTCGGCCGCTATCTCATAAAAGTTTTCAGCATGGTCACCGACGCGTTCAAGGTCGTTAAGCACGTGAAAATAAGAGCCAATAACCAATTCGTCACTTTGTTCTACGGTAGGAGAAAGCTTTATAAGAAATTTAGTTAGTGCGCCGTTAGTAAAGTCAATAATAGCTTCGTTGGCTATGATTTTATCACTGTTTTTCAAATTATTATTTTCCGACGTATCAAACGAAAGCGATATGTTTTCTTCTACCAAGCTAAACATATAGTCAATTTCCTTTTTAACCTGCATAAGCGCTACGGGTGGCATGGTTAAAAGTCTATCGTCAACGTATTTAAGGGAATGCACAACCTCATCACTTTTTTTATCCTTAATCACTTTACAAGAATATTTAACCAATTGCGAAACAAACGGCAAAAGCACACAGGTTGTTGTTACGTTAAATATAACGTGAAAGAATGACACCCTCATCTGCAAGGACATCGCATCACTTCCTGGAAAGAAGGATACTAAAAGGTTTATTATAGGCTGTTTGAATATCCATACAATCGCTGTAAAAATTACAGTGCCTATTACGTTAAATGTAAAGTGTATTAATGCCACGCGCTTTGAATTTGCATTAGCCCCAACAGATGCTAAAAGCGCCGTAACACAAGTACCAATATTTGCACCAAGCACAATAAACAATGCCGCATCAAGTGAAAGCACACCCGTGCCGACCATTGTAATAACAACACCTGTAGCAGCCGATGAGCTTTGTATAAGCGCTGTAAAAATTACACCCACCAATATAAGCAGTAGTGGAAAATCTATAACGCTGAAAACATTTTGGAACATTGATTTTACAAGCGTATTTCCGAACGCCTGCTTGCTACTCATTATATTCAGTCCCACAAAAATAAGTCCCAATCCACTACATAAAAGGCCTGCAATTTTTATCTTTTCTTTTTTGAAAAAGCCCATCATAACACCTGCAAAGGCCAAAAGATACATAAGCATATTAAAATAATCGTTCTTTAGTGCCACCAAAGCACCGGTTATTGTTGTACCTATATTAGCACCCATAATAATTGGAGTTGCTTGCATAAGTGTCATAACACCTGCGTTTACAAGACCAATTACCATAACGCTTGTCGCAGAAGAGCTTTGTATGATTGCGGTAACACCCGCACCGATACCAACACCTGAAAAACGGTTGTTGCTTATTCGGCCAAGCATTTTTTTCATTCCTTCGCCGGCACTTTTTTCGAGCGCCTCGCTCATAAAGTTCATACCAACAATAAAAATGCCCACACCCGCAAGTAGCCATATAAGGCTACCAATAAGTTGCATAATTTCTGCTGATGATAACATATAATTCCTCCGATTAATAAAAATTCAACTTTATTTTCATCATTCGGCAGTATAACATTTATTTGGTAAAGAATCAGTAAATAATAAAGACAGCATCAAACAATTATGCTCGATGCTGCCTCTATTATTCATTTAGTCTATATCCTACGCCTAACTCATTTGCGATATAATTGGTTTCTCCCGGTTTGTCACCAAATTTTTTTCTAATATTTGCCATATTTACCTGTAGCTTTTTAACGCTGCCATCTTCGGCCAATCCGCCCCAAATAGCCTTTATAATAGTAGCATAGGTCATCATTTTTCCACAGTTTTCCGAAAGAAGTGCCACAATGTTATATTCGGTCTGTGTTAGGTGTATTTCCTCACCCTTTATGAACACCCGTCTGGCATCATAATCTATTTCTAACTCTTTAAGAGTAAATCTACCACCAGGCAGTCTTCCCTGCTCTGCGCTAAAGCGATTATTACGAAGCGCGGCCCTTACACGCGCAAGTAGCTCGCCCGAGCCGAAGGGTTTGGTTATATAGTCGTTAGCTCCCTTGTCTAAGGCGTCAATTTTATCAGACTCATTGGTTCTAGCTGATAAAACTATAATTGGAACAAGCGAATCCTTGCGAACAAACTCAAGTAAATTTATACCGTCCATATCCGGAAGACCTAAATCTAAAATAATAAGGTCAGGAAGATATGATGCAAATAAGGTTTTTGCCACCGAGCATGTATCTGCCATAATTGTTTGATACCCTGAAGTTTCTAATACTGTTGAAACAAGATTTCGAATATTAGATTCATCTTCTACAAGAAGAATTTTATATTTATTTTGTATCATTGTCTGCTTCTTCCGTATCCAATGCAAAGCGGAATATTACACCTCCAGTTTTAACGTTTTGAGCCTCAATATTTCCTCCGTGCGCTTTAACAATGGTAGCGCATACCGAAAGCCCTATTCCTGCATTTTTCTTTTGACTGTCTATAACCTCATTGTCAGATATATAATACCCACTAAACAACGTTTCAAGATGCTTATCATCAATGCCGCATCCATTATCCTGTATTTCAAAAACTGCGTGCTTGCCCTGTACAAACACACGTAATTCAAGTCGCGTCATTCCCTTTGCGTGCTGAACGGCATTTTCAAGAATATTAACTATTACTTGTTCGATCAAAATGGCATCCATTGGAATAATTACCATTTCTTCGGGAAGATCAATCTCAACCTTTTGTTCGGCGTAACGCTTTTTGAATTTTAACATTACCGAGTCAATAAGCTCGTCAAGCACGGTAGGAGATTTTATAATTTGAACCTGTCCACTATCTATACGTGTAACCGAAAGCAGATTTTCAACCATACGAACAAGCCACTCTGAATCCTCTTTTATGCCTTTTATAATTTGTTTCCTTTGAACATCGGTCATAGCATCTCCGTTTTCAAGAAGCGTTGTGCTTGAACCGTAAATGGTAGTAAGTGGTGTTCTAAGATCGTGAGAAACCGCTCTTAACAAATTAGCTCGCATGCGCTCTTTCTCGCTTTCAGCCTTGGTTGCCTCGTGTTGCTTTAATTTGGTTGTAAGAGCACTTGTAAGAACAGCAATAGCAATCAAAATTACACCCGAAATAAGATTTACAGGAGTAGTAAAATCAAACGCAAAATACGGAAATGCAAATGCATAATTTACCGCAATAGTACCTATAAAAGCCGCTAATACACCGTACAAATAACCCTTTGTGAAAAAAGAAATTAAAAACACCGCAAAAACAAAAATTGTGGTAACGTGTTCGCTTACGCCAAATTTGTTTTGAAAAAGCAGGCTCAACCCAAAGGCTAAGCAAAGAAAAAATACAGTTATAATTAAGTCTTTTATGTAACCTTTTCCGTTTTTCACCGCCATCCCCCCTATTTTATTTATTATATATTCTTTGCGGCTAAGAATCAGTTAAAACAAACGGCAGAGAGTATAAAATCTCTGCCGTCAAGTCGTTGTGATTTTTATTCAATACCAAAATATCTTGCTGCGTTGTTGTAGCAGATGTCTTCTACTATTTGTCCAAGTGTTTCCATATCTGCGGGGTATTCGCCGTTTTCTACCCAAGTGCCAAGCACGTTACAAAGTATACGTCTAAAGTACTCGTGACGGGTGTAGGAGAGGAAACTACGCGAGTCGGTAAGCATACCAACAAAGTTGCCAAGCAGTGACAAATTAGCAAGAGATTTTAGTTGTGTTTCCATACCTGATTTTGTATCACTAAACCACCAAGCAGAGCCGTGCTGAATTTTGCCTGCGGCTTCAGTGCCTTGGAATGCACCTATAACGGTATCTATCATCTCATTGTCGTGAGGATTAAGTGAATATATAATGGTCTTTGGTAACAAATCGTCAATTGCGAGCGCATTAAGCAGTGCAGTAAGTGCCTCGCTGCAAGGACGGTTTGAAATGGTGTCAAAGCCTGTGTCAGCGCCAATTTTAGCAAACATTGCCTTATTTGTATTACGCTGAACGCTGTAGTGAATTTGCATTACAATACCGCGCTTTGCATATTCTTTTCCAAGACATACAAGTATAGCGGTTTTATACATATCGGCTTGTTTTGCGGTGATTGACTTACCTTTCATAACTGTCTTAAATGCGGCATCAATTTCCTTTTCGGTGCCGATTTCAAACGGAATATAGTCAAGACCGTGGTCGGTAGCCTTACAACCCATTTCGCAGAAGAAATCGAGGCGTTTAATAAGTGCTGCTTTTACGTCTTCAACACAGTTAATAGGCATATCAGCAGCCTTTTCAAGTGCTTTTATGTAGTCAACAAAACCGTCTTTGTCAATGTTAACAGCCTTGTCAGGACGGTATGACGGCAACACTTGTGCTGTGCATACACCCTCATCCTTAATCTTTTTGTGCCATCCGAGTGTATCAATTGGGTCATCGGTAGTACCAATCATTTTAACGTTTGATTTTTTTATAATACTACAAGCCGACATATCGTCGCTCTGTAGTTTTTCGTTACAAAGGTTCCAAACCTCTTGGGCGGTCTTTGCGCTTAAAATTCCGTCATAGTCAAAGTATCGCTTAAGCTCAAGATGATTCCAATGATACATTGGGTTACCTATTGCACGTGGTAACATTTCGGCAAAGCGTAAAAACTTGGTATAATCGTCAGCGTCACCTGTAATCTCGTTTTCATGGGTACCGTTACTACGGATTAAGCGCCACTTATAGTGGTCGCCGCCAAGCCAAATTTCAGTAATATTTTTAAACTTTTTATTTTCATAAATCTCTTTTGGATTTATGTGGCAGTGGTAATCGATAATCGGCATCTTTTCAGCATAATCGTGATAAAGCTTTTTAGCCGTTTCATTGGTCAAAATAAAATCATCGTTAATAAAGCTCATAGCAATATCTCCTTAAAGTATGTTATACACATTATACATTTTAATTTGCAAAAAAACAAGACCCTACTTTATAAAGTAGAGCCTTGTTTAACATTTAATTATGCATTGTGCATTGTGAATTTTGCATTAGTAAAGTATTTTACCCTCAGCAACCTTTTTAAGATGCTCGCCGTAAGGTGATTTGCCGTATTTTTCAGCCGATTCAATAAGCTTTTCGCGGCTTATCCAACCGTTTTTGTATGCGATTTCTTCAACTGCAGAAATCTGAATACCCTGACGGCTTTCGATAACCTTTACAAATTCGGTAGCTTCAGCCAATGCGTCCATTGTACCGGTGTCAAGCCAAGCGTAGCCGCGACCGAGGGTCACAACATTGAGGGTATCGTCCTCAAGATAAAGCTTGTTAAGGTCGGTGATTTCCAATTCGCCGCGAGCAGAGGGTTTAACCTTTTTAGCCATTTCAACAACGCGGTTATCATAGAAGTAAAGACCTGTTACACAGTAGTTTGACTTAGGATTCTTTGGCTTTTCTTCTAGCGATATTGCTTTACCGTTTTCGTCAAATTCTACTATACCAAAACGCTCTGGGTCGTCAACATAATAGCCAAATACAGTAGCACCTGTCTCACGGGCAGCTGCTTCACGAAGATGCTTCTTTAATCCGCTACCATAGAAGATATTATCACCCAAAACCATTGCGCAGCTATCGCCCGCAATAAACTCTTCACCAATAAGGAACGCCTGTGCAAGACCGTCCGGTGACGGCTGTACAGCATAAGAAAGATTAATGCCATAGCGTGAGCCATCGCCCAAAAGACGCTCAAAGTTTGGCAAGTCTGTAGGTGTCGAGATAATAAGAATATCACGAATGCCTGCGAGCATAAGAGTTGACAATGGATAATAAATCATCGGCTTGTCATATACGGGAAGAAGCTGTTTTGAAGTTACCATAGTAAGCGGATAAAGACGTGTTCCGCTACCGCCTGCAAGAATAATACCTTTCATTTTAAAAACTCCTTTTTATTTAACAATTATATCAATGCCAAGAATCACAACATCATTTACGGGTTTGTCATTGGCGCCTACCGCTACATTTGCAATAGCATCAACTACGTCCATACCGTTTATTACCTGACCAAAAACTGTGTGACGAAAATCAAGCCACGGTGTGCCACCAAGGCGAGCATAAGCCTCGGTAATCTCGGGTGGAAAGCCGTTGTCGGCAAGGTCTTTCATTTGGCTCAGCATATTAGCGGGAACTTCATTTGCCTGAACAATAAAGAACTGACTGCCATTGGTGTTGGGACCTGCGTTCGCCATACAAAGCGCACCACGAAGGTTGTGAAGCTCGGGTGTAAACTCGTCTTGGAAACTGCGTCCCCAAATAGACTCACCACCCATACCTGTGCCTGTTGGGTCGCCGCCCTGTATCATAAAATCTTTTATTACACGGTGAAAAATTATACCGTTGTAATAATCATTTTTTGCATGTGTAGTAAAGTTTTCTACCGTTTTGGGTGCGTACTCGGGAAACAGCTTAATCTCGATATCACCCATATTGGTGTGCATTACTGCAACTTTATCACCGCTTTTTACGGCTTCAAGCTGTAAACAAGACATAAAATTACCTCTTTCGCTAAGTTTATTTATATTTTAACAGTAAATTACCAAAGTTTCAATAGTTATTTTTCTATAAAGGTTTTATTGATATTTTAATTAGTTTGTGATATATTTATTTTACACTAAATTATGGCAGGTGTTTTTATGAATAATACACTTAAAAACTGCGTTTGGGTAGGTGCTGACAGTAGTATTGTCTCACCCATTATTATGCGCAAATTTAATACACCGGATGTACAAAAGGCTACTTTAATTATAACTGGTCTTGGGTATTTTGAGGCCAAAATAAACGAAAAGCCAGTTACCGAATATAAGTTTTTACCGGTTGTTACCGACTATCAACCTCGCGACCTTACGCTTTGCGCACACAAAAACACAGTTGGTACTACAACAAATCGGATATACTATTACAATTTTGATGTTACGGACCTATTAAACAATGGCGAAAACCTACTTTCAGTCCAGCTTGGCAATGGATTTTACCGTCAAGAAGAGCGTACTGCCGAAGGTAAAATGTATTTTGGAGATATTTTAAAATGCATTTACAAAATAGTTTTAGAAACCCAAAGTGGTGTGATAGAACTTTGTTCTGACGGCAGCGAAACATTCACCGACAGCGCCATACGCTTTAGTAATTTATATCTTGGCGAAATTATTGATTATAGCATTAAGTTGCAAGAGGAAAGAAAAGTCAACATTTTTCCTTCGCCCAATACTATTTTAAATGAGGCAATTGGCACACCCGATAAGGTTATTCGAACAATAAAGCCTAAAAAAATAGCCGACATAGACGGCAAACAAATTTTTGATGCGGGCGAAAACATTACCGGTATGGTTTCTATAAAAACAAGCGCCGATTTTGGTCACACGCTTACCATGCGCTTTGCCGAAAACATCAACCAAGATAAATCGCTTAATTTTTCTTCAACCATAAGCTCTTATGAAGCAACACGTACCGGTGAGATACAAATTATGAAGAATACCTTTATAACCGATGGTACGCCACGTATGTTAAAATCAAAATTTGTGTGGTATGCTTTTCGCTACTTTGAAATAGAAGGCGATTTTGACGAAATTTGGGTAGAGGTTATTCATGCCGACACACCTGTCACCTCAACGTTCACCTCAAACCATGAGGGTATGAACTTTTTATATGATGCATTTTTACGCACCCAGCTCGACAATATGCACGGCAGTATTCCATCCGACTGTCCTCACCGCGAACGTCTTGGCTACACAGGCGATGGTCAAATTTGTGCGCCAACAGTTATGATGCTGCTTGATGCGCAAGAGTTTTACAAAAAGTGGATTCAGGATATTCTCGACTGCCAAGACACCGATGGTCACGTCCGCCATACAGCGCCGTTTATGGGCGGCGGTGGCGGTCCAGGCGGTTGGGGCAGCGCGATAGTTATCGTTCCCTACACCTACTATAAGCAATATGGCGACATCAATATTATAAAAGATTGCTACGACAGTATGAAGCTGTGGATTAACTATCTGATCTCTCACTCTGAAAACGGACTTGTAACTAGTGAGGATCCTGGCGGTTGGTGTCTTGGCGACTGGGCGTCTTTTGATGAAATGAAGATACCCGAGCCTTATGTAAATAGCTGTTATTTTGTTAAAAATCTTTTGCTTTTAGAAGAAATGGCAACCCTGATTGACAAAAAAGAGGATATTCCCTATTATCAATCGCTTCGAAAAGATACCGAAAAAGCTATTGTAGATACTTATTTCGATGCTGCTACAGGCCACTTTGCAGGCGGTATTCAAGGCTGCGACGCATTTGCCGTATGGTGCGGTCTTGCAGGCAAAGAAACTGTAAAGCTGTTAGCCGAAAAATATACCGAGCTCGGCTACTTTGACACAGGATTTTTATGCACCGATATTTTATGCGAGGTTCTTTGTAATTACGGCTATACCGATGTTTTCTTATCTCTATTAAAGAGTGAAAAATACGGCACATTCCTTTATATGAAACGACAAGGTGCTACAACAATTTGGGAATACTTTAATGGTAGATGCTCACACAACCACCCAATGTTTGGCGCTTGTACTCGTCAGCTTTTCCAAAGTGTTTTAGGCATTCGCCAGCGCAAAGGCACTGCAGGATATACCGATGTAATTATAGACCCCGTAAAAACCAAACGTGGTCTTACAGTTTCGGGCAGTATAGACACTCCAAACGGTGTAATAGCAGTATCGCTTGACACCACAGGCGAAAAACCTATTGTACAAGTCGATGCACCCGATAACATTAAAATAGAAATTATGTAATTCCTCTTATGCCTCCCTTGCCTAAAGGGAGGGAGACCGCTTTAGCGGTGGAGGGATACTCCTATGCGAAAGAGGTTAAAAATGACTTATATTTATCTTGTTCGTCACTGCGAGGCTATGGGCAATCACAAACGACTTTTCCAAGGCTCTACCGATTGTGACGTAAGTGAAATTGGCTCTAAACAATTAGAATATTTAAAAGATCGTTTTCTAAACATAAAGCTTGATGCCGTTTATTCAAGCCCACTTTTACGTGCACAAAAAACAGCCGCGGTTATTGCCTATGGCAAAGGTCTTGACATTATAGTGCGAAAAAACTTAGCCGAGCTTGACGGTGGTGTTGTAGAAGGCCGACCTTTTCAAGAAGCGTTTAACGCTATACCCGGTCTTGCAGATGCGTGGAACCATCATCCGCAAGACTTTGCACCCGAAGGTGGCGAGGCTATGCGCGATGCTTATGTTCGTATTTACGATGAGGTTATGGCACTTGCTCGCACAAACCGCGGTAAAACTATCACGGCGGCTTCGCACGGAGGTGTACTTCGCTGTCTTACCTGTCGTATTCTTTATAACGATATTACTCGCCTTAAAGATGTTCCTTGGCACGAAAACACAGCCGTTACACTCTTAAAAATTGATGATAACGATAAAATTAGCATTGAATTTTTCAATGACCATAGTCATGTACCTGCCAAATATATGCCCAAACGAAACCGCATTGTAGGAAAGGTCTAAGGTGATATAATGATAATAATGTCAGTCGATTTAGGAAAGGCAAGAACGGGCATTGCTGTGTCTGACCCGAGCGGTCAATTTGCTTTTCCCAAAGACGTTATAACCGAGTATAATACCGACCGCCTTGTTGATAAAGTGTGCGAAAAAGCCAAGGAATATACGGCCGAGCGTATTGTAGTAGGCTATCCTAAAAATATGGACGGCACTTTGGGTGAGCGTGCACAGGAATGTGCTAATATAGCCGAACAAATAAAGGTAACAAGTGGGCTCGAAACAGTACTGTGGGACGAGCGTTGCACCACTGTTACCGCGCATAATTATTTAAGTATGAACAATGTGCGTGGAAAAAAACGCAAGCAAACGGTAGACGCTGTCGCAGCAGTTATAATTTTAGAGGATTATTTACGTAGCTTATAACAAAAATTAAAAACACCAAAATACTCCAAATTAAAGGGGTATTTGGTGTTTTTTTATATTTGTGCCAATATTTTACCTGTTCTTAATTCACGTATAGCCTCGCAAAAATAATTGTTATTAGGTTCTATTTGTAAAACATAGCTTACCCTTCCTAAAAGATTGTGGTAATATGCGGCTGTATCGGGTGCGTTGTTTTTGACAAAATCGGTTTTGTCCCCGTGCATAATGCTTTCTGCAAGTCCAAATTTAAGAGCAAAATATACTTCTTGTCTCAATGCACGTTTATAGTCTTTAGAAACCGAAACCTTTCGATTTACGGTAAGACCTGTAACACTTTGTCTTGAGTTGGAGGTTATAAAATGAGTCTTTTTATCATTCAGTTCAAAACCCATATCCTCAAGCACTTTCTTTACTTTAACATACATATTATATAGCGGTTTATTAGATGAAAATGTCATATCGTCACAGTACCGCGTATATGAAATACCGCGCCCTTTACACCAATCACCTATATAATCATCAAACCGCTTCATAACAATATTCGAAAGTGCGGGCGATGTTGGTGCCCCTTGCGGTAAAACATCTTTACGGCAGCAAAGCGATGTCAGCATATAGCCAATCTGCTTTGGAAAAAGAGTGGTATTAAAGGCACTGTTATAAATTTTATCAAAATGAATGCTTCCAAAAAAATCTGAAATATCCATCTTTAAAACATATTTTTTATTTGTATGCAATTTTGCATTATCCGATAAAGTTTTTCCTTTTATATATGCCGTAGCGTACTTTGATACAGGCATATTATTTAAAAACTTTTTAAGTACATTGTGTTGAATTGCCTTGAGCCTACTATTAGGAGAACATAGCTGTCGTGTGCCACCGTTTCTTTTAGGCACGAAACAAACTTTATACATATCATCAACGTGTTTTACAATAGGCCATAAACATTTAGGATTTTCGCCAAGATAAACACTAAGCTGCCAAACGTCGTATACAAAAGGAATATTGTGTGTTGACGAAAAATCAAGCACCATATTAGCCGCTTCAATAAGGCCAAATTTTTTTACAAAATTTTTATCGCATGCGTCAAATCGCACGGTGCCGTCCTTTATATACAACGTTTTCACCTCTTTTTAAAGATAATATTACCCCTTGCAGTACAAAATTCCTGATAAGTAAGCGGCGGCGAATGGTTTTGTCACGCAGTGACATTAAATTCGACAAAGCGTTTATCAGGTGGCTGCAAGACGTAGTCTTGCAGTTATCCCTTTTTAAAAAATCCAGACGGCGACTCGCCGCCCCGCTTAAATTTGCATTTAAGATGTACGCTACTGCAAGGGGTAATTGGTTTGTATAAAATTTATACCATAACTTAATATAAAAATCAACTATTTTACGGTGCTATATAATTGTTTCCATACCTATTTTTTGTGGTTTTAAACCAAGTGACTCATAAAAACGCATAGCCGATTGATTGCAGCTCCACACATTTAAGGTAAGGTTATAGCAACCGTTTTCTTTGGCGAGCTTCAATGCCGCGTCATACAGCTGTCGGCCTATATGCTTGCCGCGTAATTTTTCATCAACACATAAATCGTCAATATACAGAGTTTTAATATCTGTTAAAACCGAATTATTTACATGTTGCTCAAAAACGCAAAAGCAATATCCCATAACGCTGTCGTTCTCATCAACCGCTACTAGTATTGGACGCTCTTTGTCAGCTAGTAGCACCTTTAGCTCATCGGACGAATATTTAGTACCTATTTTAAAAATGTCTGGTCTGCCGTTATGATGCACTAAATCAACTTGAGAGAGCAAATCCATAATCTTTGGAATATCTTTTTCTGTTGCAAATCTTATCATTTTATGTCTCCTAATGCGATATTACATTTACCGTAGCATACTGCTTGTAACACTCGATATATGTTGGTTTGTTGTCATATAACGGAAGTAACTTTTCATCGTACTCGGGTATTGTATCTACCCTACCTGCAACGTAATCTAAAATTCTTCTGCGACATGCATCGGTACGGTGTATCATACCACCTATGCGATGATCCTGAATATCAAAGCCTTGCGGTTTATTTTCTTTATACCACTGTTTTTCAAAGGCAAGACTAAACTTTTTCATATTGCGGGCAAGATTTACATAATCGTTTTTAGCAAGTCTTTTTAGTTCTTCCTTGTCTCCGTTTTCGTAAGCGGTACGAGTCTTTTTGCCTATATCGTACTTATACTGCATAACCTCGCATAGCTTTGCCGCCGTATCAAAAAGATAGCCGTATTTTCGTGTCTTTTTAGCAACTGTATAAAGCTCTTTGGCTAAATTACTATAATACTCATAAGCATTAATTCCGTCACGAACAGTCACATCTAAAAAGTCGCTCATATAATCTGAATAAAACATATATTTTACAGGGTTTGGCGGGAACCACGCCGTTGTTTCCATATCTACTTGATTAAGTCTGTCAAGTAACATAAAGTCGTCGTAGCTAACACCTGTTAAACGCTTGAATTTTAGCTTGATTTTTTCTTCGTCGGTGTTGCCCTTTAAATACTCAGCAATATAAAAAAGTGATGGAAGCATAGCAAAATGCGGGCATTCTCCGCCATCATCGCCCCACATTGTAATAAATATGTTTTTTATTTTATTCTTTTTACAAGCCTTAATCGCAGGAACAGAATTTGTTATCGAGTACTCATTAAATGGCATAAAGCCCTGCCAACCCCAAACTGCACCTGCAAACCAAGTTTTTTGTTTAAAGGCTTTATGGTTGTAGAACATATCATCATAATGTTCTTCCTTGTCGCTATAATAATCCCAGTAAACAGGGATAACGTCAGGGTTAATAGCGTCTTTAAATCACTTTGGCATTTCACGCCTACCCTTCATCATGCAATACACACCGTCATTCCACGGTCTAAAGAACATATCTGACCAGATAAGCGGAACAAAATCATATTTTTTTGCAAGCTCGCAAACCTTATCAAGATGACGTTTGAGTATACTGAAGGTTTCTTCATAGCCGTGAATGTCCATATACTTACCGCGGCCTACCATGTGCGCTTCATCCATACCGATATGTATATACGGTGATTTAAAGCACTTTTTAAGTGTCTTAAACATACGGTCAATAAGGTCATAAACACGCTCGTCGTCAGTTAGCATAATGTCATCGCAGTCAACCGGTATTGTACCCCAACGAAGCGCTTGATTTAAGTGAGCCAGTGTTTGAATACAAGGAATAAGCTCAACACCTATGTTGTTAGCAAATTCGTCCAGCTCCTTCATTTCGGCTACCGAGTATCTGCCACGCATATAACCAAAAAACGGCTCGCCCTCTACCTCGTAGGTATCTTCGGTATAAAGCATAACCGAGTTATAGCCCATCTTTTTAAGTAAAACAAAATACTCCTTTAGTGCCGCAACACTCATAACAGCGTTACGTGACATATCAATCATAACACCAAGTCTTTGATAATTTTTAGGCATAAAACCGCCACCTTTCACCAAAAAGTATAACATCTTTAAAAACAAAGTCAATAATAAAAAAATATGAAAATATAAGATTATATTCCCCTTTTAAAAGGGGAATATTAGATTCTAAATAGTTATTATAAATAATTAAAATACAACTTTTTATAATAAAAGCGATGGATTTTCCACCGCTTTTATCAAAACCTAATTTCATCAAAATTTAAAATATCATTAGGTGTTACCTTCAAGCATTTGCAAATACACGCAAGCTCATAATCTGTTACCTGTCGCTTATTCATTTCAATTTTACTAATCATTTGTTGGTCGATATTAACGTTCATTGTCTGCAATTTTGCAGCTAAGTCAGACTGTGATAAATTATGTCTAAGTCTAAATTCTTTAACCTGTTCCGAAATAATATTTTTATTATCATAAAAACAAATTTTCTTCATATAGTTATTATCTCCTATTACGTTATATTAACGTATTGACAATAACATATTTTTATGCTATAATTACGTCACATTAGCGTAATTATAACAATTATAAAGTTCTTCGCGTGATGTGTAGCTTAAATAATTTTGAAAGGTTGTTTATATTATGTTTTTTTTGATATTGGTTCTTATTGTTATTATTTGGTTTATTTATAAAAATATTTCGCCTTTTTTGCCGGAAACCGAACGTCAAAAATCTAAGCGAATAGCAGCCGAACGTGAATATGCAAATATGTTGGCTAAGAAAAATCAAAGAATATCTGAAAATCACAAAAAGAAAGAAGAATACTTTAACTGGTTAAACGAAAACTATTCAGCATCTAAGGTATTCTCCCCCTCTGAATATAAGTTTAATGTACTCGATTGGAATGAATACGAAAAACATATTGTTTCTGTTGATGAAGAAAAAAAGGTCGTAATTATTGCAAGACGAGAAATAAATTTTAAAGATATTATTGGTTGTGAGTTGTCATCGTCATCCACTCATATCACTACATCTTCATCAAATGATGATGACCTAATTGCCTCTAGCATAACAAATTCAGATTATTATATAAACACAAAAACATATTCTACAACAAACGGCATTGAAATACATATTGCAGATATTTCTGCTCCACGAATTTTTATAGGTTCATATTTTTTAGGACCAGGCATCATTAAAGAGATACACTCAACTATGCTTGCTATTATTGCAATGAATAAAAATGTTTTATAGAAGAGAATTTAGATAAGGTATAAAATACAGGGATAGGCAACGAAGAACACAGGGGACGGCAACGCAAGGCAATGCCTTGCGAAGTAATAGGTAAAAGTTAAGAGGTAAAAAGTTTTTATATCCGTGCCGAAGGCACACCGAAACTCTTCACTATTCACTTTTCACTCTTCACTAAAAAAGACGGGGTTATTCCCCGTCTTTTTTGCACTGCGTTCCGTCGTGCTTGATTTCGTAGTTTTCTTTAAGAATTAAATCACTTATAAATACAAACTCGTACCCCTCATCTTTTAAGCATTTTAGAATATTGGGGAGAGCCGCAGGTGTATGGTCGGCGTCGTTGTGGAAAAGGACTATGCTACCGTTTTTAACCTTGCTTGTAACACGCTTGCAAATGCTGTCGGGTGTAGCGTTGTCTTTCCAGTCAAGAGAGTCACAATCCCATTGTATTGTGTACATATCAACGCTTTCTACAGTTTCTACAACGCGGTTATCATAGTCACCATACGGTGGGCGGAAAAGCGTTGGTTTTTTGCCCGTTACATTTTCTATCTTTTTATTACAAGACTCAAGTTCGTCAATCATTTGCTCGGTTGAAAGACCGGTCATATACGGATGTGTGTTGGAATGATTTTGCACCTGATGACCCGCGTCAGAAAGCTGTTTTACCGATTCGGGATATTTGTCTACCCAAGCGCCCACTACAAAAAAGGTGGCGGGCACCTCATATTCCTTTAAAATTTCTATTAGCTGTTCGGTATCGTCGTTTCCCCAAGCCGCGTCAAAGCTGATGGCTATTTGCTTTTTCTCGGTCTCGACACAATAAATCGGTAGCTTGCGGTCACTGTCTGCAAAGGTGGCAACCGACCCTACCGCCGCAATTATAACAGCCATCAGCGCACTTATACACAGCATAATCTGTCGCTTTGTTATTATTAAATATTTCATATTATCCCCTCTCTCATTAATATAAACTTATGATACTGGGCTTGTATAATATGAAAAAAGGCAGTTTAAATTTTTAACTTGACATTTTTAAAAAACAGGAGTAATATACATAATCTTGAAAGAAGGTGTATGTATGGTATACGTTACGTCGGATTGGCACGGATATCCGCTCGAAAAAATTAAGGAACTGCTTAGTCGGGCAAACTTTTCACAAAACGATTATTGCTTTGTCTTGGGTGATGTTATAGACCGCGGTGACGACGGCGTCAAAATACTTGAATGGCTTATGCTACAGCCAAATATACAGCTTATATTAGGCAATCACGAAACATTTCTTCTTTCAAATTTGTTTCTTTTTAACGAAGTAAACGACGAAACGATTAATCAGTTAAATTTAGAACAGCTAAATCTGTTTCAAAATTGGATAGAAAATGGCGGCAAGGTAACGGTAGACGCACTGCGCAACTTACCAAAAGATACAAGAGCCGATATTGTCGACTATGTTATGGGAGCACCGCTTTATGAAAGCATAAGCGTTAACGGTAAGGATTTTTTACTCACTCACAGCGCTCTCGATAATTTTGAAAAGCACAAGCCCCTCACCGACTATAGCGAGCACGATTTTTTATGGCACCGAGCAAGTCTTGAAGAAAAATTTTACGACGATGTAATTTGTGTATTTGGGCACACACCTACAGCGTTGTACGGAAGTAAATACCGCGGTAAAATTTTAAAGACTGATAGTTGGATAAATATAGACACCGGCGCATCGGGCGGATTGCCACTGGCACTACTGCGACTTGATGATATGAAAGAATTTTATTTATAAGACTAAAAAAAAGCACAGAGAAACTCTGTGCTTTTTAAATTATTTATCTTTTTTTGATTTAATAATTACAACTGCAATGGCACCAACCAGTACTACCACCGCCGCAATTACAACCCATATTAACCAATCATTTTGTGAATCGGTATTGTCGTCAATAGCGGGTGTAGTGCTTGAACTATTGTTTTCTGTCGTTTCTTTATCGGTTTGCTGAATTGATGACGAATTTAAAAACTGTTCAAGTATCTGACTGCCTGTCGTATCCTGTACATCGCTTTGGCTATGTGTATGATTCGGCTTACTTTCGGTATTGCTTAACGTATCATCACTACCCGTCTGTGAAGATGCCGACCCGTTCTTGTCAGGATTGGAATTTATAATATCAACATATCCGCTTTGTGTAGCAAAGTCAACATTTATAAATTCGTTTGTTTTAGTAATTTCGAAAACATCATCAGGATCATACGACAAGGAAATCTCACTTTTGCCCTGAGGCGCAGTGTCAAGCACCTTAAATGTAAGTGTTGTAACAATGCCGTTTGTTTTGTTGTTTGGTTTTAGCGGTTCTATCCAGTTTGCTATAAACGGAACATTTTCTTTTGAACCAAAAACTATGCTGTCAAACTTTCCTTTTTTGGCATCTATAAGCTGTAACGCGGTACTATCGTAATTTATAAGCAGCTTCATACTTATAATTCCGGGATTATCTTTAACCGATACCGTAATATCTACTGTGTCGCCCGCATTTGCTTTTTGGCTGCTTACAGCAAATGTCGGTTCTTTTGCCGCAGCCACACTAACCGCAGGCAACGACGCAAACAGTATGATAACTGATAAAAGTATAACTAATATTTTTTTCATTTTGCTACCCTCTTTTTTATTATACAAACAAATTATATAATAAAATTGTCTTTTAGTCAATCAAGATACACACAAATTAAATATATCGTGAATTTCTTTTTGACCTAACGTTATAACGCTGTTTATTGTGCGTGTGTTACCAAATGTACAAAGCTCGGTAAGGCGGTCTATAGCGCCACTGCTAACACCAAGTTCATCTAAAGTAGTGGGCATACCTATTGATTTAAAAAACTCCGACATCGACTCAATGCCCATTTCGGCTGCTTTTTTATCATCGACTTCGTTTACACCCCATACATTTCGGGCAAACTGTGCAAAACGAGGTATATTATATGTATATACATATTTGGCCCAGGCAGGAAACAGCACAGCAAGACCCGCGCCGTGCGCTACAAAGTCAAACTCACCGCTCAATGCGTGCTCAAGCTGATGCACCGGAAGCGAGTTAATCCTACCGCAACCCGTAAGGTTATTATGTGAAAGGCTTGATGCCCACATAATATTAGCACGTGCCTCGTAATTGTCAGGTTCTTTTATTACCACCCTTGCTGCGTTTATTACAGAACACAATATACCCTCGGCTATTTGGTCGGTAATATCCACCGGCTCACACGGTGTAAAGTAGCGTTCCATAGTATGTGCCATAATATCGGTTATTCCGCAAGCCGTTTGATAAGGGCTTACAGTATAAGTAAGTTCGGGATTGCACACGGCAAAAAGCGGTCTTATTAAATCACTTGCCAAACCGCGTTTCATATTAAGCGACAAATCAGACACTACTGCCGACCAGCTCATTTCACTACCGGCGGCCGCAATAGTAAGCACACAGGCCACAGGCAAAGCCGATATTGGCTTTTTCTTACCCACAACGAAGTCCCATACATCACAGTCACTTACCGCGCCAAGCGCTGTATACTTTGCAGCGTCGATAACACTACCGCCACCAACAGCAAGTATTAATTCTACTCCTTCGGCTTTGGCAAGCTTTACTGCGTTACGCACAAACTCTATTTTAGGGTTAGGTTCTACTCCGCCAAGCTCTACAACTTCAATTTTGTATTGATTTAATGCGTTTATTATATCATCATAAAGTCCGTTTGCTTTAATGCTGCCTTTACCGTATTGCAGCATTATTTTTTTATAACCATATTGAGATATAATTTTACCTACTTCTTTTTCTCGACCTTTACCAAAAAACACCTTTGTAGGAGTGTAGTACTCAAAATCAAGCATTTATTTTACCTCGTTTGCAAAATCACGCCCAAAGACGAACTCTGGGCGTGAAATTAAGTATAAATTATTCTGCAGTTTCTTCTGCTACCTCTTCTACAGCGGCTTCAACAACTGCGTCTTCAGTAGATGCTACAACTGCATCCTCTTCAATTTCTTCTTTAACCTCAGGCTCAAGAAGAACACGAATAGAAAGGCTTACGCGCTTCTTTTCGAGGTCAACAGCAGTAATCTTTGCCTCAACCTCTTGACCTATAGTAAGCTCATCCTGTGGCTTTGCAACGTGCTTGTTTGCAATCTGTGAAATATGGATAAGACCGTCAACACCTGGGATAATTCTTGCGAATGCACCGTATGTAGTCATACTAACAATCTTAACTGTAACAACGTCATCAACGTTGTAATTGTTCTGGAAGATTGTCCAAGGATTGTCCTCAGCCTTTTTGTAACCGAGAGAAATCTTTTTCTTATCAGCATCAAGTGCTTTAACATATACTTCGATCTCGTCGCCTACTGCTACAACTTCTGCAGGATTCTTGATGCGATTCCAAGAAAGCTCAGAAATGTGAACCATTCCGTCAACACCGCCGATGTCAACAAATGCGCCGTAGCTTGTAAGTGATTTAACAGTACCTGTGATACGGTCACCAACAGCGATAGATGCCCATACCTTCTCCTCAGCCTCTTTACGAGCCTCACGAAGTACGCTGCGGATAGAACCGATTGCTCTACGGCCGCGGCCGATTTCAATAATTCTGAAATCAACTTCCTGACCCTTCATATCTTCAAGAGAATCATTTCTTGAAGCAGTAGCCTGTGAAGCAGGGATAAATACGCGAACATTGTTGGTGTACACTACCACGCCGCCCTTGATTACGTCACGAACTGTGCCGTGAAGCACTTCGCCCGAATCCTTGGCTGCAACTATATTGTCCCAACCTGCAATAGCATCGTAACGACGCTTTGAAAGCATTGCGGTTCCTTCCTGATCACTGATCTTCATAATGATAAGATTGAGCTTATCATCCACCTTAACCTCGCTTAATAAGTCAACTGGTTCTGATGAGTACTCATCTGCAGAAACGTAACCGGTAACACCGCGGCCAATATCTACAGTAATTTCGGTAGCGTTTACTGCTACTACAGTACCGCATACCTTCTGCTCGCCAGTAAGGCTGTTGAGCGAAGCTTCAAATGCTTCCTCATCTGTCATTTCTTCGAAGCTTTTTTGAGCAAGCTCTACTTGCTCTTCTACAGGTTGTAAATTTTCCGACATGGTTTTAATAACCTCCTTTATTATACCCGCAGGTGTAGATGCACCTGCGACAACGCCAACCTTATTTGCTGTAAGAAACCACTCGGGCTTTAGCTCAGCGGCAGTTTCTATCAAATGGGTATTTTGACAAAGAGCCACACACACGTCATAAAGCTTGACGGTGTTAGAACTGTGCCTTCCTCCGATTACAACCATTACATCATTGGCAGCGGCAAGCTCTTGTGCCTCGGTTTGTCTAGTCGACGTAGCGTTACATATTGTATCAAATATTTTTGCATTTGTACATACTTTTTTTAAAAAAATTTGCGCATTTTCCCATTTTTTTGCGTTAAAAGTGGTCTGCGACACCACCGAAACGGGAATTTTCTTAATTTCGGGACGATTTTCGAGCAAATTTTCGAGTTCTTCTACCGAAGAAAAAACATAATACTGTGATGCACAATGCCCCACAATACCAATAACCTCGTGGTGTTTTTCGTCCCCTGCTATCAATATTATGTCACCGCCGGCTGATTGCTCGGCAACGATTTTATGTATCTTTGCAACAAAGGGGCAGGTTGCGTCGCAAACCTTTACCCCAGCGCTTTCGGCATCATCATACACAGTTTTTCCAACACCGTGTGAACGTATAACCAATGTTTCTTCTTTTTGAGCCTCGTCGGGTGTGTTTACAACGCGAACTCCCTTTTTTGTCAACTCTTCGACCATCTGGCTGTTGTGAATAATAGGACCTAACGTGCAAACCCTTTCTCCGCTGTCAACCAAATCATATACCATTTGTACCGCGCGGTTTACTCCAAAGCAAAAGCCTGCGGTTTTAGCAAGTGTTATTTTCAATTTATTCTTTCCTTTATTGCTTTTATAAGATTATCTATAGATTCCTGCAAGGTGTTGCCTGTTGTATCAAACATAATTGAATCCTCTGCAGGCTTAAGCGGTGCTATTTCACGGTGAGAATCATTGTAGTCGCGAGTTTCAATATCCTTGTAAACCTCTTCATAGCTTACATCCGAGCCCTTTTCTTTAAGCTCTTTATATCGACGTGTTGCACGCTCCTCGACACTTGCGGTAACAAAGAACTTGAGTGTAGCGTTTGGAAGCACCACCGTGCCAATATCTCTGCCGTCCATAAGCACGTTGTTTTCGCGTGCGAGCTTGCGTTGCATTTCAAGCAAAAACGCGCGAACAGGTGGCTTTGCCGAAACGGCCGACGCCATCATAGAAGCCTCGGGAGTACGGATAGCCTCTGACACATCCTCACCGTTTAAAAATACGTGCTGTGTACCGTCGATAAACTTAATATCTACCTCAATGGTTTTTAAAATAGCATCGATATGACAGTCAAGGTTAGTATCGTAACCCTCGCGTAAAAATTTTAAACCAACTGTGCGGTAAAGCGCGCCTGTGTCTACATAAATAAAGCCAAGTGCTTTTGCGGCACCCTTTGCCACTGTGCTTTTGCCTGCGCCTGCAGGTCCGTCTAATGCAATAGAAATCATAATTTATATATTCCTTTCGTATTTTGCCGCGCTCTCTCCTGCTAAAAAGCCGGTTGAGAATGCTATTTGTAGATTAAATCCGCCAGTGTAGGCGTCAACGTCGATTATTTCCCCAGCGAAGAAAAGTCCGCCTATAAGCTTCGACATCATAGTAGCAGGGTCAATCTCTTTAACACTGATACCACCGCTTGTAATTATGGCTTCTTCTATTGGTCTAAAGCCCGTAACATTAAGTTTAAAATGCTTTATAGCATTTATAAGCGATAAACGCTGTTCACGGCTAATTTGATTAACCTTTGTATGAGGGTCAATGCCAGACATATTTATTATAACCGGAATTATGCTTTTTGGTAAAAGTTTATCTAAAGAATTTGCAAAATCACGGTTAAGCGATTCTTCAAAATCACGAAGCAATCGTTTATCAAGCTGAGCGCCATCAAGAGCCGGCTTTAAATCTATTTCGACAAAGTATTTCTTTTTGTCCATATAACGCAGATGCGCCGAAGCCGAAAGTGTTAGCGGCCCCGATATGCCCGTATGGGTAAATAGCATTTCGCCCATTTCTTTATAAAGTGGTTTTTTCTTTCCCTCTTCATATGCTGATAATGTCACGTTTTTTAATGAAAGCCCTGCAAGTCGGGTGCAAAAGCCCTCGTGACAATCAAGGCCAATAAGCGATGGCGTAAGATTAGTTACCGTATGGCCTAAAGCCTTTGCTAATTTATAGCCGTCACCCGTAGAGCCTGTCGTGGGATAAGACATACCACCTGTTGCCACTATAACGCTGTCGGCATCAAGTATTCTGCCGTCAGTAAGCTTTACCGCCGTAACAAAACCGGCGGGCGCCAAAACAGCCGCAGCAGTGCCCTCGATAATATTACAGTTTTTTTGCACAGGACGAACCAGAGCATCAACAATATCTACCGACTTGTCCGATACGGGAAAAACGCGGTTGCCACGCTCGGTTTTAAGCGGTACACCCATACTTTCAAAATAGGTCATTGTATCCCCAGAGTTAAAATTATTAAACGCCGAATACAAGAACTTACCGTTTTTTGGGGTATTGGCAATAAGCGAATTTACGTCACAGTTATTGGTAACGTTGCATCTGCCCTTACCTGTTATCATTACCTTGCGCGCAGGTCGGGAATTTTTTTCAACAATCGTTATGCTATACGGTGTGTTTGCCATTGCATCGGCTGCCGCGACTGCCGCCATTAATCCTGCCGCACCGCCACCGATTATAACTATCTTTTTCATTCCCTCACCTACTTTTGCGATAATATATTATTTTACAACAAAACGAGTAAAAAGTAAATATTTAATAATTGTTAATTGCTAAAAGCCAACTATGAAAGTACATAATAAGCAACAAACAGGTAGCGCTCAAATTGAGTGCTACCTGTTTTTGTGGTTAATAGAACAATGTAAGCGGTTACAATTTAACCGTTTAAGAAGTTGTTTTGTCAATACAAGGAACCGTCCCCTGTGTTAAGGAACCGTCCCCTGTGTTATATATGAAATTTGACAGATCACGATTTGTTTTAATGCCAGATTCAATATAACATATTCGGTATATTATGTCAATTTAAAAACTATTTCATTATCCTTTTTATCTTATCGTGAAGCGTAAACATATAATATGACGCTATGCGTGATATACCTATATCATAAAGCACGAAAACGACATTGCAAAGCGCTAAAAACAGCAGTGCGCCGTACTTACCCCACTCGCCAAAATCGTCAAACGAAATGCCAAACAAAACGGTTGAAACGTAATAAAAAGCGATTGCCGCAACATTAAAGCACAAAAGCTTTATAATCCATTCAATAAACTGCTTGTTAATTTTTTCTATCAATGATTTTAATATTGGATAATAGCCCAAAAACATTACGTAGAGTATTTTGGCTTCCATTTCACCCGTTATAAAAATTATTGCTGCGCTTGCTATATATGTGCCAAAGCCCCAATAAACACCACATTCTATAAGCGGTATCATCATAAATAGGCCCGCAATAGCAGGTATTGCATAAGTCAAATACGGAAAATAGCTTGTAAGCATAACCACTACTGACAATGCCGCAACAAGTCCGCAAAGTGTAATCTTTTTTGTACTTTTCATATCAGCAACAAGGTATCAGGTCGCCGCCCATACACTCACAACAGCAATCGGCACATATAAGGCTATTACAAACATCACACGTGCTACAGCCACCCGTAGTACCATAAGAACGGTACGGGTTATACTGTTGACCGCTTTGACGCTGAGCGTTGTTCATAGCATTGCGGTATTCGGGGTTTTGTGGATTCATACGAACTGCAGTTGCAAAACTGGTATACGCTTGGTCAAACCAACCGCGGCGATATAGCACAGTTCCGTTTAAGAAATACCACTCGGCATCTCTATTTTGCGGCGGTACACCGTCGAGTATCTCTTGCGCCTGCTCAAGTCTGCCTTGATTTATGAGGCTGCGTACTTCGGGAAAATTGGTGCTACCGCTATATGAATTATTGTATGTGTTGTTTCCTGCTTTTCTCGACGAGCCGTGTCTACGAGAATTAACTATAGCGTCATATGCCTCGTTAATCTCTTTCATCTTTTCACCCGCTAAATCCGAGAGTGGATTATCGGCATAATTATCAGGGTGATACTTGCGCGCAAGCTCACGGTAAGCGTTTTTTATTTCATCATCGGTAGCGTTTTTAGAAACGCCCAATACTTCATACGGATCCTTCATTGTCTAACTCCTTTAAAAAGGTTTCCTCTAACCCTAAATAAATTATATTACCAAGTATGGTTTTATATTTTTTAATATCAAGCAGTTCAAATGCTCTTGCCGCTTCGTTTACACAAAAATAAAGCTGACTTTTTATACGGTCTTTATATTCAGCGGCATCAACATTTTTAAGCACGTTATAGCTACCGCTTTTTATATCGTCTTGCAAATCGACTGCCGCATCAAGTAAATAAACATATCTGCCAATACAATACCCTAAACGGCTAAGCACCCTTTTTTGCATATCGTCTTCACTGCAAAGCATAAGTATTTTTTCCATAACCTTGGCAGTCGGGTCAGCAGCCTCGTCAATAGAGGTACAACCCGCTTTTTCAAGTGTGTTTTGAGCCGCAATATACTCTGCAACAACGGTCTCAATATTTGGGTATTGCCTTGCCGCTTTTTTATGCGCTCTGGAAAAAATAGGCTTTAAAAACCAATAACCCAACTTCTTAAACCCGCGTTCATCGGCTATATTATCAAGTATTTTGTAATATAGCATTATCATTGCAGCAGCGGCAGGCATATCGACAGCGTCAAGATTTTTACAATAATTACACTTCTTTAGCGGATTAAATGCACACCGTTTGCGCTCAAATCCGTCACAACCATCTTTAAGCGACATATTAAGCAGTGCCAAAAATGTAAAATCATAACTTAAAGTAAAACGCGAAAGCAGGCCGTAGCTTTTACCAAGCTTTTTACAAAGCGAGCAATAAACCGCCTTATAGGTATCGTACTCTTTGATTTTTAGTTCAGGCTTACAAGCCTTAACATAGCCAAACACCGCTTTCACCTCACCTTATATAATATCGTAATTATAACACATTTGGTGAATAATGTGTAAATATTTGTTATTTTAATACTTTTTTGAGGAATTGTCCGGTGTATGATTGCTTACACTCGGCAACCTTTTCGGGTGTACCCTCGGCTACAATTGTACCGCCTCCGTTACCGCCCTCGGGACCTAAGTCTATAATATGGTCGGCAACCTTAATGACATCAAGATTATGCTCTATTACAAGCACAGTGTTACCTGCATCGACGAGACGCTGTAAAACCTCAATAAGCCTGTGAACATCGGCAGTATGAAGCCCGGTTGTTGGCTCGTCAAGAATGTAAATTGTCTTACCCGTGCTTTTTTTAGAAAGCTCAGTAGCAAGCTTTACACGCTGCGCCTCACCACCCGAAAGTGTTGTGGCGCTTTGTCCTATCTTGATATATCCAAGACCTACATCGAAAAGTGTCTTTAATTTACGGTAAATACGCGGATGACTTTCAAAAAAGTACATTCCTTCCTCTACCGTCATTTCAAGCACATCATAAATGCTTTTTCCTTTATATTTTACGCTTAAGGTTTCTTTGTTGTAGCGTGTTCCGCCGCAAACCTCACAAGGCACGTAAATATCAGGTAAAAAGTGCATTTCTATCTTTTTGATACCGTCGCCCCAGCAAGCCTCACAACGACCGCCCTTTACATTAAATGAAAATCTACCGGCAGTATATCCCTTTGCCTTGGCTTCTTTGGTACTGGCGTAAAGGTCACGTATATCGGTAAATACACCCGTGTAGGTTGCGGGGTTGCTTCGTGGGGTACGACCTATTGGCGACTGGTCAATATCGATAACCTTATCAAGATACTCAATACCCTCGATAGTTTTGTGCTTACCGGCAATGGTTTTGGCGCGGTTTAATTTATTTGCCAAAACCTTATAAACAATATCGTTTACAAGCGATGACTTACCGCTACCCGAAACACCCGTAACACAAACAAACTCGCCAAGAGGTATTTTTACGTTTATATTTTTAAGGTTATTTTCGGCAGCACCTTTTACAAGTAAGCTGTTGCCATTACCCTTGCGACGAGAAGTCGGAACAGGTATTGCCTTTCTGCCCGAAAGATAATCGGCAGTTATAGAATTTTCATTTTTGAGAAGTTCTTCGGGTGTGCCGCTAAATACTAATTTACCGCCGTGAATACCTGCACCCGGTCCTATATCTATAATATAGTCGGCTTCGCGCATTGTGTCCTCGTCATGTTCGACAACTATTAAAGTATTTCCCAAATCACGTAGATGCTTTAGCGTTGCAAGCAATCGTTCGTTATCACGCTGATGCAAACCAATACTTGGCTCATCAAGCACATAAAGCACACCCATAAGAGATGAGCCTATTTGAGTTGCAAGTCTTATACGCTGACTCTCGCCGCCCGAAAGCGTACCCGATGAACGTGACATAGAAAGATAGTCAAGTCCCACGCTTGATAAAAAGTTTAGTCGTTCTTTTATCTCTTTTAAAATAGGCTCTGCAATCATCCCGTGCATAGCATTGAATTTTAAATTGTTTATAAATGCAAGGGCTTCGCCGATTGACATATCACAAAGCTGCTTTATATTTATACCGCCAACCGTTACCGCCAAATACTCAGGCTTAAGTCGCGCACCCTTACAGTCGGGGCAAGCGCTCTCTGTCATATAGCTTTCATACTCGGCGCGGGCATAATCGCTTTTGGTATTTTCATAGCGGCGTTGTAGATTGTTTATAACACCCTCAAACGGAGCATAATACGTACCGCTACCATATTCCGAGCTGCGATGTAATTCTAACTTTTCATCACCCGTACCGTAAAGTACGGCATTTTTAGCTTCGTCGCTTAAGTCTTTCCAAGGGGTGCTTATATCAAAACCGTATTTTCTTGCAATGCCTTCGTAATACATAAGTGCCAACGTGCTGGCATCGGGGTTGAACCAAGAGTTAACACCCCAGCCTGCCGCTTTGATACAGCCGTCGGCAAGCGATAGAGTTTCGTCATTTATTACAAGACGCGGGTCTATTTTCATAAAAACGCCAATACCCGTACAGGTTGGACACGCGCCCATAGGGTTGTTAAACGAAAACATTGTAGGTGTAAGCTCGGGTATGCTGATGCCGTGTTCATCACAAGCATAGCTTTGTGAAAATTGTAGCTCCTCACCGCCAATAACGTCGGCCGCCACAAGTCCGCCCGAAAGCGATACCGCCGTTTCAATACTGTCAGCAAGGCGTGAACGAATGTCGGGCTTTATAACAAGGCGGTCAACTACAACCTCTATCATATGCTTTTTGTTTTTTTCAAGCTTGATTTCTTCCGACAAATCGTAAATGTTGCCGTCAATACGCACACGAACATAGCCCGACTTGCGAACACGGTCAAGCTCTTTTGTGTGCTCACCCTTACGGTTTTTTACTATGGGAGAAAGTATTTGTATTTTACTGCCTTCGTCGAGTGCCATAATTGTGTCTACAATTTGGTCGGTTGTTTGCTGAGATATTTCTTTGCCGCAAACTGGACAGTGCGGAATACCCACACGCGCATACAAAAGACGTAAATAATCATAAATTTCGGTAACGGTACCCACAGTAGAACGCGGATTTTTAGAGGTAGTCTTTTGGTCAATAGATATTGCAGGAGAAAGTCCGTCAATGCTGTCAACGTTTGGCTTTTCCATTTGACCCAAAAACTGAC
>SVOH01000021.1 GCA_015066515.1 Oscillospiraceae bacterium
GTTGGTGTTCAAACGGGGTTTGACGTTTATGAAAGCACAGACCTTGAAAACTGGAGCGAGGCAAAAAGTGTTTTTGAAATAACTGACGACTTTTGGGCTACTACTGATGCCTGGGCACCCGAGGTGAATTTTTATAAAGGTAAATTTTATATGTTTGCCTCTTTTAAGTCACCCAACACCTGCCGCGGTACACAAATACTAGTAAGCAATACGCCTGACGGTAAATTTGTACCACTTACAAAAAATCCCATTACACCAAACGATTGGGAATGTCTTGATGGCACTTTTTATATTGACAAAAACGGTAATCCGCACATTATATTTTGTCACGAATGGGTACAGATTGAAAACGGAACCGTGTGCGAAATGCAGTTATCCCCCGATCTTACTTGCGCAGTAAGCAAACCAAGAATTCTTTGGAGTGCAAAAGACTATAAAGACATTTGTATGGTTGGCAAAGATATTAAAGGATACGTTACCGATGGACCGTTTTTGTATCGCAACCATAGTGATAAACTTTTGGCTATATGGTCATCATTTAACAAAAACGGATATACCGCTCTGGTATCGCAAAGTGATAACGGTGATATTAATGGTAACTGGAGTGTTTGCGAAACACCGCTTTCGGCAGTTGATGGCGGTCACGGTATGATATTTAAGGCATTTGACAGTAAAGATTATCTTATAATGCACAAGCCCAATACAGCCACTCTTGAACGACCGGTAATTACCGAACTTAAAGAAAATAACGGAAATATATTTATATAAACAAAAAAGAGGATTGACGTTAAGTTAATCTTCTTTTAAATATTTATTTAAATAATTAAGCACCATCTTTTTATCTGCCGACCATAGCGGTGCTATTAGGTCACGCTTGGCACCGTCGCCGGTTATTCGATGAACAACTATTTCGGGCGGTAAAACCGATATACATTTTTTTAGAATTTCTGCATAATTTTCGAGCGTTAAGCATTCGAATTTCCCACCTAAATAATCACGTTCTAAATCGGTGTTTTTTAGTACGTGTAACAGGTGAAACTTAACCCCGTTAGTCCCTGCCGATATTGCGTCAAGCGTAGTTTTAACAGCATCATTAGCCGTTTCATTGGGCAGACCAATTATTATGTGGGTTACAACGTCTATTCCCGCCGATTTTAAACGTTTTACAGCATCAAAATAAACCTGTGTTTTATAACCTCGTCTTATATATTCTACACTTTTTTCGTTGGTGGTTTGTAGCCCCAATTCAATGCTTACGGGTTTTACAAGGTTTATTTCTTTTAAAAGTGATATAACATCATCGCCCAGACAATCGGGGCGGGTGCCAATTGACAAACCAACTATATAATCGGGTTTTATAGCCTCGTAATATAGTTTTTTTAGTTTTTCAACAGGCGCGTATGTACCCGTAAAAGACTGAAAATATGCAATATATTTACCGCCTTTATTTTTATTTTCTACACGTAGCTTTGCATTTTCAAGCTGTGTAGTTATATCGTTGCCTTTTTCGGCAAATTCACCACTACCAAACTCTGAACAAAAAATGCAACCACCTGTACCTAAAGTTCCGTCACGGTTAGGACAGGTAAATCCACCATCCAGTGACAGTTTATATACTTTACAGCCAAACCTTTGCTTATAGTAGTCATTGACACTTTTATACATAATATCACCTATAAAAAAATCATCCGCAAAAAACGGATGATTTTTAAGTTTACTTTAACACCTTGCAAAAATCAAGAATTGCAATAACAATTGCTGCTAAAAGATAAATTTCAACCAAAGCACCAACAATGCCGGTTAACAAACCTATAACAGGAATTTTACCAATCAAGCTAAGCACAAAACCTATTACCGCGCCTACAACTATGTAAATTAATATTTTGATAATAAGCGTTGCAACATCCTTTACTCCAAACGAAAATGGAAATAGTTTTTTTAATGTATCCATAAGAATACCCCTTTCGAATTGATGATTTTATTTTACTTTTTAACGATTATTTTGTCAATAATTTTATAATAAAATATTTACATCTTTGTTTAAATATGGTATTCTTTTTACAAAGGCGGTGTTCATTATGAATTTTAAAGAAAGCGGAAAATTAAAGGCGATTACATTTAGCTATGACGATGCCGTAACGCAAGATATTGAGCTTGTAGAGCTTTTTAACAAATATAATTTAAAGTCTACTTTTAATGTTAATTCCGAATTACTTAATACAAATAATATGCTTATACGCGAGAATAAACGCGTAGCGCATTATAAGCTTCATAAAAGCGATGTTAAGGGTGTTTATGAAGGTCACGAGGTTGCCGTTCATACACTTACACATCCCCATTTGCCGCCCCTTGAAGAAGTCGAGGTTATACGCCAAGTAGAACAGGACCGATTAAACCTATCCGAAATTGTTGGCTACGAGGTTATAGGTATGGCGTACCCCGGCGGCGGAGTTAATAACGACGACCGTGTTGCCGAAATTATAAAGAATAATACAGGTGTAAAATACAGCCGTACCATTACCTGTAACGACAGCTTTGATTTACAAGATAATTTGTATCGTTTTAACCCTACAGTATATCATCTGCATTTTGACAAGATGATGGAAATGGGCGAGAAATTTATAAATATGTCATCCGATAAGCCACAAATTTTTTATATTTGGGGTCACTCCTACGAATTTGATTACCAAAGCGATTATCTTGCAAAATTTGAAGAATTTTTAAAACTGATATCTAATAAAGACGATATTTTCTATGGAACAAACAAAGAAGTATTGCTGTAAAAATATTTATTAAATTTTATACAAAAAGTCTTGACCAAAACGGTCAAGACTTTTTTGTTTTATTTATATTCAAGCCAACATGCAAACATAATATCGCTGTTGTCGTTAACTCCCTTTGCAACGACTACGTTTTCTTCGCTTGCGTGATATATATTTAGTGTAGTGCCCTCTAACACTTCTTTTCGGTAATCTATTTGAAAAGTATCTAATACTTGTGTTTCGCTAGGTGCTATTGCATCCATAACGTAATTGGCATATTTAGTATTGTTTACGTGATTGTTTGTATCCAATTCGCTAAAACCCGCATTTACAATACGCGGTGTGCCCAATGCTTCAAAATCGTGGATTTTACCAAGCTTTTCTTCAAACATCAGCTCATTATGAAAACCGTCGGTAAATGAGTACAAATTCATATCTGACACCAAACGTCGCTTTTCATTGTGCATTACAACCCATTCCGAACTACCTATAATCAGTCGATCACCGTACTCGTTTTCAATGCAGTATTCCCTGCGATAGCTAAGTCTATTTGGCGCTAACGGCCATGTTTTTATAATAACTTTTTGGTAACTATATGGGTCCGCAATAATTTTAAATCTAATTCTTGTAAGCACCCACAAATAAGAGCGGTCAAGCATTGCCTTAAACCCTACGCCAAGCTGCTCGGCGTGTTGACCTGCGGCATCTTGAAAAAGCTCTAGTACTGCAGACGGCTTAATACGATTGTATTTATCAAAATCATTCGCCCTTAGTGTATATTCTTTTTGCCATAAACGATCCATTTTTTATATACCTCATTATTTCCCACTGTTTTTCGAAACGTTTTCAAGACTTTCGCTTATAACCGAAAGACTACGGTAAAAGGCCACCCTTTCATCCTCGGTAAGACAACTGCGTACTTGGTCAAGCACTCGGTTTATCTTGTCAGCAATTTTTTTGCCAACCTCTATTCCCTTATCAGTAAGCATAAGTGGACTTTTATATCTTTTGGTGCATTTTGCTTCACAAGTAAGATAACCGTTTGTCTCAAGAAAATCTAACGCGCGAGATATTGTTGCCTTGTCCTCCTCGCAACGTTCACACAAGGTTGCCGCTATAACGCCTTTTTCTATATACAAGTAATAAAGACAAGAAATATGAACACTACGAAGTCCATATTCCATCATTTCTTGATTTTTGATTTTACGAATATTACGACTTATCCTGTTAATAAGAATTGTAAAAGTTTCAAATCTCTCTTTCACTTATGAACCCCCACTCAATTCAACTTATACTTCACAAGTATAAAAATAGCACAAGCTTGTTGAAATGTCAACAAACTTATGCTTGTACTTCACTGTGCAATTAGCGCTTCAAAAAATATTTACATTAAATCAGCTGTGTGATATAATGCAATAAAGTGAGGTATCAGTATGACCACGATTCAAAAAGATGAATATATATTTGAAGTTGATGTTGTGAAAACAATAAAATATTATAAAACACATTCGCTTTGCGAGTGCGAAAGCTGCGAGAATTTCTATGCTCAAATCAAAGGCAAGTTCCCCAAACTCGAGTCTTTTCTTGCTGACTTTGGCGTAGATATAACGAAGCCCGACGAATGTATGAGTGTTGAATTAGACAACACTATTCAATATATTGGAATTGACTATACTGTGTGTGGTAAAGTTGTTACTATGGGACAGTATGAAATTGATATTCAGGATAATTTGTTTTTTAATCTTGTCATTACCAATGGATTTGCATCACCAAATGAGCAGACAGGAGAATATTTTACCATTTCAATAATTAATGTTTTTGAGTTGCCGTGGGTATTGGATAATCCCTTTCCTACTGCCTCGCAATTCAAACCAACCAGCAAAATAAAAGGTTTTTTCAAAAAAATTTTTAAGGCTTGACCTAATCGGTCAAGCCTTTTTCTAAAGCCTCCCTCTGACGAGGGAGGTGGCAAAACAAAGTTTTGACGGAGGGAGAGATTCTCTCCCCCAGCCACGGCTTTCGCCGTGTCAGCCCCCTCGTCAGAGGGGGCCTTTTCTATAAAACAATGTCGTTACCCAATAAATAACTCCATACACCACACTCGCCACCGTGCCATACACAATCACCGGTCCTGCTATGGTGAAAATTTTAGCGCCAACGCCTAAAATATATCCTTATGCTTGTGTCAAGTTGGGACCCATTAGTTTTTGAAAAATATTGATTTTTCTTCGATAAAGTGTTATACTAACTATGCCAAACCAACTGAATAATGCAGAAAGTATAATTTTTCATAGGAATATTATACCCCTTTGTACCATAGACTGAATTTGATAAAAATGCAAATTCTGATTCTGTGGTGCAATAAGTTTGCTTTCTGCGGAGTTGGTTTGGCGACTATCGGAGTTTGCGTTTTTTGTGCGGCTACTTCGGTAGCCGCACTTTTTATTTTGGAGGTAAAAGAAAATGACTCAAGAAAAAACAAATGTCAAGCAACAAGAAGAAACGAAATTTGAAAGAAAAGTGAAAGAGAGTTTTATTGAGCCCGATGAAAACCTTATTGCTATTTTAGGGGCAAATACTGCAAAAACATTCTTTTCAACAGGCGTTCTTGGTAATGGGTTTGCTATTTTATCGGACAAGCGAATGTATTTTAAAGGTCGCTGCTATGTCCGAGCAGGAAAGGGTTTCTTTAAGAAGATGGAAGAGCGCGTTGTCGATTTGAACGACATCACAGGAACAGGTTTTGTACACAATAAAAATATGATAACCACCATCTTATACTACATAACTTTTGCCATTTCTTGTACTACGTTCTTATCTTTGCCTTTCTGGATTGTCTATTTTTCAACTGGTAAGAGTTGGGCAAAAAAGGTCGCGTGGGGAATACAATGTATATTTTGGCCTATGCCACTATTTTATTTTATTAATAAAGCTTTTAACTATAGCTTATTTGAAGTATCCTACGCAGGTGGCGGAATTGCGTTTGATTTATCTTGGATAACAAAGGCTGATTCTGACAGTTTTCAAAAATCACTTCAAAGCGCAAAAAGTGAATACAAGAAGAAAGCACAGCAAAATCAATTCACTGATTTTACACAGCCTGCACAAAAAAATGAAAATAGTATCACTGAGCAATTAAAAGAATACAAAGCGCTTCTTGATGACGGTGTTATTACCCTAGAAGAATTTGAAGCCAAAAAGAAACAACTATTAGCAAAATAAGGAGTTATATATGAAATTAAAGTTAAACATTATAGGCTTTACTCTAGTGTTGGTATCGGTAATAATACTCAATATATTTCCGCTTCTAATGCCTTTAGGAACCATCATAATATTTATTGGTGTAATTCTCTTTGCGGGGTTTTATAATGAAAGAAGTTTTATTGATTTTATAACTTTTGAAAATGGTAATTATATTATTTCGGTGCGTAAAAGACTGTATTATAATTTCTTCCCATTCACTATTATTTTTTCGATTTTCAGGTTTGATATTGATTTTATATACAAGGTTGAATATTATAAATTTATTACCCCAAATCTTGAAATGTTAGAAAACAATATAGAACAAATCAAAGTAAATCGTGCTGAATATAAAAAAATCTTGCAAAACCAAAAACAGCAGTATTTGAACAATTCTGTACCAAAAGAGCTCGTTAATGAATGTTGTTCTCCTCAAAATAACAATATCAAGCTCGCAAAAACTCGCTATATTATTTGGCTTATATTAGCAATATTATGCCTAACAGGATTAACTGTTCCGTCTGATTGGCTATTGGCTATAGCATCCGTTGCTTTATTTGGACTATTAGCAGCATTTCGCTACACAGAATATAAGCAATCGCAATTTAAAGACACAGTTTATAATAATTATTTCAAAAACTCTAAAAATCAATAACATACACAAAAAAGAAGGCTTGACCGATTTGGTCAAGCCTTTGCTGTATGTAGGGAACGGATTTATCCGTTCCGTTAGGAATGCATAAATGCATTCCCTAAAATTAAAACAATGTCGTTATCCAATAAACAACCCCATAAATCACACTCGCAATTGTGCCGTACATAATTACAGGGCCTGCTATGGTAAATATTTTAGCACCCACACCTAAGATATATCCCTCTGCTGCTGTCAATATAGGACACACCGCTTTGTAAAAATATTTACATTAAATTGGCGATATGGTATAATATTTTATGTTAAACAAAGAATCGAGGTTTAACTTTAAATTTGCATTTGTACCACTAGGAGACATAAAATGGAAATAGAGATTAGTGAATATGTTTCTTTTTACCAGAAATACAATCCGTTTGAACTATCAATGATCAATCCGACAGAATATACTAAAATTCCATATGAAAAATTAAACGCAATTTTGTTTGGAAACAATCCAACAAAAATTCGTATAAAAGATACTTGGTATGATGTTCTGACATATTCTGATGCGGTTCGTACAATTAGCAAAAGCGATAATGGCTATCATTTTTTGTATATTCAAATCAACTGGAAAACAAAAGAATACTATATTGGTAAGGTAAATCGTAAGCGTTGGAGCGAAATACGTAGATACCAAGGGTCTGGTATTAGATTTAAGCAAAAATATAAAAAACATCAAGAAGACTTCTGTAGATACTTATTCGCATATGCTAATACAAATGATGGGACTGAACATATAGAGAAAGTTATAGTTGATGAGGTGCTTTTAAATGATCCCAAATGTTTAAATCTTGTTTGTGGCGGTGGCGGAACAAGTGAACAAAGTGATAACGAAGAAAGAAAAGAACGGATACGCGCTCATATGAAATCTCACCCCGAACAATATGAAGCAATGATGCAAAAGGCAAAGGAGTTATACCATTCTGGACAAACTCAAGCTCTGAAAATGCGTGCTCAATCGATAAAAAATACAATGAGCGACGAAAAATATAGCAATATGTTTAGGGAACGCATAATGCAATGGAGAAACGAAAATCCAGAAGAATATGAAAAGGCTAGAGAAAATAATCGAATAGCAGCTCAGTCGGAAGAGTCAAGATTAAAGCGCAAGTTATCAAGGGAGAAATGGATTGCAGAGCACCCAGAGGAACACAAAATACAACAGCAACAATTGATTGCTGCACGGACAACTCCGGAAGCTATCGAGAAAAGAAAAGCCTCGCTAAAGCTTTGGCAAGAAACCCATCCCGAAGAAGCTAAAGAAAACGCACGCAGAAGAGCGGCTGCATCTGCTGCAAAGAACAGCAAACGAGTACACATGTGTGACCTTGAAACGGGTGAGATAATTACAACATTTGATAGTCAGGCTGCAGCTGCGCAATGGCTAGTTGATCAAGGAATTGCCAAAAATACAAATTGTAAAAGTTCCATTAGCCAAGTATGTTTACAGAAACCATGCAGCACTGGCTATGGGATAAGGAAAAAAGCGTACGGATTCGGGTGGAAGTTTGCAGACTAACTCACACAAATTGTTACTATTAATTAATAATCTTAATAGCGCAAAAGGCTTGACCCATCGGGTCAAGCCTTTTGCGTTAGAACAATGTCGTTACCCAATAAATAAACCCATAAATCACACTCGCCACTGTGCCGTACATAATTACAGGTCCTGCTATGGTAAATATTTTAGCGCCTACACCAAGTATATATCCCTCATTTTTAAACTCTATCGCTGGGGAAACCACTGCATTTGCAAAGCCGGTAATCGGCACCAAAGTCCCAGCACCTGCGCGGCGAGCTATCTTGTCAAAAATACCAAAGCCCGTAAGCAGTGCCGCTAAGAATATAATTGACACAGGCACCGCCATTTTTACCACCTTTTCACTTAAATCTAAAACGGTATAAAGTTCGTTTAAAAGCTGTCCTATAACACAAATGGCACCGCCCACTATATACGCCCAAACAAAGTCTTTTAATTTGGGTGATGGTGGCGATGCCTTTTTTGTCATCTCGTTATATTTTTTCTTGTCAGGCAACATATAATCCACTTCCCTTTCGGGAATATTGTTACCCCTTGGTTACCTGTTTATACGGATTATAATTTGTTAAAAATTCCTGCCACTCGTCGTCGGTAAGCTTTTCACCGTCACGAGTGCCATATTGCTTATAAAGTCCTTCTACCAACATATTATATAGCTTGTTATCCTTAACAATACCATTTATTAAAAACAATAAAATTATTACCGCAAACAGCACCAATAAAATAGCAGGAATTGCATGTCGCCAATAAAAAGAAAGCTTTAAATCCCCTATTTGATCCCTCATTAAGTGAGAAAACGCTATAACCATTACGGGCTGAGATATTATACCAACAATACACGCGATAAGCTTTTGCCTACAACAAAGCAAAACTGCGCTTACAACCATTAAAACAGTTCCTGTAACAATTGAGTAAAAACTGTTTTTAAAAAAGTCAAAGTCAACAAAACCCAACTTTATTTGCATAAGCGTTCCTAAAATAAATATCATTGCCATAAAAAATGCATAGCACCAACATATTGCACCCAAAACAGTAAGAACGTTCATTATTCTTTTGTTGTCACTTATGTTCGATATACCATACTTATACTTATACTTTTCCACGTAATCTAAAATGTTTGCATTTTTCTTCATAATATCACCAAAATCATTATACATCAAACAACTTTACTTGACAAGTGTTTATTAAAGATAATATAATGTTATTTGGTGATTTTATGGCAAAAATAAATATAGTAATGGTAGAACCCGAAATACCACAAAACACGGGCAACGTTGCGCGCACCTGTGCCGCTACGGGAGCAAGGCTGCATCTCGTAAAGCCTATGGGTTTTACCCCCGATGACAAAAAACTAAAGCACGCGGGGCTTGATTATTGGAAATATCTTGATATTACCTATTATGAAAACCTTGCTGACTTTTTTGAAAAGAACAAGGGCGGCAACTTTTTTTACTTTACAACCAAGGGGCGACACACCCACTCCGACCACAATTACCCCGATAATTGTTTCTTACTCTTTGGTAAAGAAAGTAAAGGTCTACCCGAGGAACTTCTACTGCAAAACCCCGACTACTGCGCACGCATACCAATGCAGGGCGAAATACGCAGCCTAAACCTTTCTAACTCGGTGGCAATTGCCGTTTACGAGGTGCTACGTCAATGGGACTACCCCGCTCTCGAAAATTTTGGACAATTGCACAACTACAAATGGGAAGATAATATATAAATATATATAAAATTTATATTGAATTTTTTGAAAATTGTGGTAAAATATAATTGTATATTTTTTAACAATCTCGAAAGGATGTATTTAAATGAGTCTACTTAACAAAAAAACTGTTGATGACATTAACGTAAAGGGCCAAAAGGTTCTTGTTCGTTGCGATTTTAACGTTCCGCTTAAAAACGGCGTTATCACCGACGAAAATAGAATTAACGCTGCTCTTCCAACAATCAAAAAACTTATTGCTGACGGCGGTCAGGTAATTCTTTGCTCACACCTTGGCAAGCCAAAGGGCGAGCCAAAGCCAGAGCTTTCTTTGGCTCCTGTTGCTGCTTGCCTTTCTGAAAAATTAGGTCAAGAAGTTGTATTCGCTGCTGACGATAACGTTGTTGGTGACAATGCAAAGGCTGCAGTAGCTGCTATGAAAGACGGCGATGTTGTACTTCTTCAAAACACACGTTACCGCGCAGAAGAAACCAAAAACGGCGAGGCTTTCTCAGCAGAGCTTGGTTCTTTGGCTGACATATTCGTAAACGATGCATTTGGTACTGCTCACCGTGCGCACTGCTCAACCGTAGGTGTTGTTTCTCACGTTAAGCAGGCTGTTGCGGGTTACCTTATCGGTAAAGAGCTTCAGTACCTTGGCAACGCAGTTGAAACACCTGTACGTCCTTTCGTTACCATTCTTGGCGGTGCAAAGGTTGACAGCAAGCTCCCTGTTATTGAAAATCTTCTTACTAAGGCAGATACACTTATTATCGGCGGCGGTATGGCTTATACCTTCCTTGCAGCAAAGGGCTACACCGTTGGCACATCACTTATTGATGAAACCAAGATTGACTACTGCCGCGATATGATGGCAAAGGCTGAGGAGAAAGGCGTTAAAATCCTTCTTCCTATCGACTGCACAATTACAAAGGAATTCCCAGACCCAATCGATGCTCCAATCGACATCGAGGTTGTTGATGCTGATAAGATTCCTGCAGATATGATGAGCCTTGACATTGGTACCAAGACTGCTGAGCTTTACGCTAACGAAGTTAAGGGTGCTAAGACTGTTGTTTGGAACGGACCTATGGGCGTATTTGAAAACCCAATCTTGGCAAAAGGCACAATGGCTGTTGCTAAAGCTATGGCAGATACCGATGCTGTTACCGTTATTGGTGGTGGCGACTCTGCAGCCGCTGTTAACATCTTGGGCTTTGGCGACAAGATGACTCACATCTCTACAGGTGGTGGCGCAAGCCTTGAATTCCTTGAAGGTAAGGAACTTCCAGGTATTGCAGCACTTAACGATAAATAATTAAAATAAATTTTAGGCGGCTCGGGTTTCCCCTGCCGCCAAATTTTAGGTTAGGAGAAATAATTATGAACAAAGCAAAAAGACAGGCAATTATTGCAGGTAACTGGAAAATGAACAAAACCCCCGCTGAAACTACAGCACTTATTAACGAAATGAAACCACTCGTTGCAGACGCAAACTGTGAAGTTGTACTTTGCGTACCTTTTATTGATATCGCTGCTGCTGTAGAGGCTGCAAAGGGCTCTAATATTAAAATTGGTGCCGAGAACGTACACTTTAAGGCTTCAGGCGCATATACTGGCGAAATAAGCGCCGAGATGCTTACAGCCGCTGGCGTAGAATACGTTGTAATCGGTCACAGCGAGCGTAGACAGTACTTTGGTGAAACAGACCAGACTGTAAACCTTCGTACACTTGCTGCTGTAAACGCTGGCCTTAAGGCAATCGTTTGCGTTGGTGAAACACTTGAACAGCGCGAGCTTGGCTACACTGAAACACTTCTTAAATACCAGACTAAGATGGCTCTTACAAACGTAAGTGCTGATCAACTTAAGAACATTGTTATTGCTTACGAGCCTGTTTGGGCAATCGGTACAGGTGTTACCGCTACTGCTGACCAAGCTGACGAAGGCAACGGCTATGTTCGTGCCGCTATTGCTGAGGTTTATGGCGCAGATGTGGCAGAAACCGTTACAATTCAGTACGGTGGTTCTATGAACGCAGGCAACGCTGACGAATTGGTTGCTAAGGTAAACGTTGACGGTGGTCTTATCGGCGGTGCATCACTTAAAGCACAGGATTTCTCAGTTATAGTTAAAGCTGCTAGCAAATAATCAGGAGATTTTATAATGAAAAAACCCGTTGTTTTATGTATAATGGACGGTTTTGGTATTCGTGATGTAAATGACGGCAACGCGATTTACACCGCCAAAACCCCTAATCTTGACAAATTCTTTAGTGAAAATCCTTTTACCACAATTGGCGCATCAGGTCTTGATGTTGGTCTTCCTGACGGTCAGATGGGTAACAGTGAGGTTGGTCACACCAACATAGGCGCTGGCCGTGTTGTTTACCAAATGCTTGTTAAGATTACAAAAGATATCGAAGACGGAAAATTCTTTGATATCGAGGTTCTTAAAAACGCCATTGAAAACTGCAAGAAAAATGATAGTGCGCTCCACCTTATAGGTCTACTTTCAGACGGTGGTGTTCACAGCCATATCGAGCATCTTTACGGTCTACTGCAGATGGCAAAGAAAAATGGTCTTACCAAGGTTTATGTTCACTGCCTTATGGACGGCCGTGACGTTTCTACCACAAGCGGTATCGGCTTTATCAAGGATTTGCAAGACAAAATGCTCGAACTTGGCGTTGGTAAAATTGCAACCGTTATGGGTCGTTACTACGCTATGGACCGTGACTTTGCTTGGGACCGTGTAGAAAAGGCTTATGCCGCTATGGTTTACGGCGAGGGCGTACAAACAAACGACATACTCGCTACTATGAGTGAATCATACTCAAACGACGTAACCGACGAATTTATTGTTCCTACCGTTGTTGATAATAAGGGTATGATTAAGGCAAACGACAGCATTGTATCGTTTAACTTCCGTCCCGACCGCGCACGTCAGTTTACAAGAACATTTGTAGACCCTGAATTTGACGGTTTTGAACGTAAGAATGGTTTCTTCCCTGTAAATTACGTATGTATGACACAGTATGACGAAACTATGCCAAACGTTACCGTTGCTTACCCACCCGAAGAGCTTAAGATGACATTGGGTGAGTATCTTGCAAGCAAGAATATGACTCAGCTTCGTATAGCTGAAACACAAAAATATGCTCATGTTACCTTTTTCTTTAACGGTGGCGAGGAAAAAACCTTTGAGGGTGAAGACCGTGTGCTTATTCAATCCCCCGATGTTCCTACCTTTGACCTACAACCCGAAATGAGTGCATACCCTGTTTGTGATGCAGTATGCGATAAGATTCGTTCAGGCAATTACGATGCAGTTATTCTTAACTTTGCTAACTGCGATATGGTTGGCCACACAGGTATATTTGATGCCGCTGTAGCCGCTGTAGAAGCAGTTGATACTTGCGTAGGTAAAGTGGTTGAAGCGACACGTGAAATGGGCGGCGCTGTAATTATTACAGCCGACCACGGTAATGCCGACTGTATGGTGGGTGAAGACGGTAATCCATTTACCCCACACACTACAAACCCCGTTCCTTTCTGCGTAGTAGGTTACGACTGCGAATTGCGCGAAGGTGGCAGACTTGCCGACATTGCACCGTCAATGCTCAAAATCTTAGGTCTCCCCCAACCCGCCGAAATGACCGGCGAGTCAATTATAAAATAATCTAAATAAAAACCTTAAAACCCCGTTCTTTATGTTAAGAACGGGGTTTTTTCTTTACATTTATTTTTTAGTATGATATATTTAATTTGAGGAAGTGGTTTAATGAAAAAATTTTCAATAATTACAATTATTATAGGTGTATTACTTATAATCAGCTGTATCGTAACACCTTGGATATCTCTACTTCTAATGCCCCCTGCGCCGTCAGTTGGTATAATTGGTGGTGCTGATGGACCTACGCTTAACTATTTATACCGTGATGCATGGCTTTCATCTGTGCATTTTCCGTTGTCACTTTTAGGTATTGCCACTATAATCACTGGAATTATAACACTAATTTTTAAAAATTCTATTATTAAAAACTGTAATATCAAATCAAGCGCTTACGCTTTATCAATAAGCGCACTTATTAGCTTGACTTTTTATTGCATTATTGCATATATCTTTATTGGCAGTTGGCACGATACAAACGTAACATTTAGTGCGTCACATTTTATATGCATATTACTTGCGTTATTATCGTTGATTGGTTGTATTATACTTGGTATATCATACGCTAAAAAATACATATGTGACAAAAAATACAAACGCATTATTTTTGATATTGGAATAATTATTGTTTTCTTTGTGCCATTTTTAATGTTATTCAGTTATATACATAGCATTTTTTAAAAACTTATAATTTTTATTCAAAACAAAAAAACACGGACTTATCGTTATGATAAGTCCGTGTTTTATTTTAATTATTCTTCAACTGTTTCAGTTGCTTCCTCTACCATCATATCAGTTTCGATTGTATCGATTTCTTCTACGATTGGTTCGGGGTTAATGTCGGGGTGCTTCATACCGGTACCTGCTGGAATAAGCTGACCGATAATAACGTTTTCCTTAAGACCAAAGAGTGGATCAACCTTACCCTTAATAGCGGCTTCGGTAAGAACACGTGTAGTCTCTTGGAAGGATGCGGCTGACATAAACGACTCGGTAGCAAGTGAAGCCTTGGTAATACCGAGCAATGTATGCTCATAGGTAGCCTTTGTAAGACCCTCTTCACCGGCATCAATACGAGCCTGTACAGCTGCATTTGCATCAGCAATTTCCTTATATTCATAACTGCTACCTGCAAGAAGTGTGGTTGAACCTGCATCAAGAATGCGAAGCTTACGCATCATCTGACGAACGATAATTTCGATATGCTTATCGTTGATATCAACACCTTGTGTACGGTAAGCATTTTGAATTTCGGCAATGATATATTCTTGAACTGCCTCGTGACCCTGAGCCTCTAAAATATCTTGTGGATACTTAGAACCCGGAACAAGCAGGTCGCCTGCATGCACATAATCACCGTCATTAACGAGTGTACGTGAACCGTAAGGAATAATAATCTTTTCTTCCTGCATAGTTTCTTCATTGTTAATAACAAGCACGTTACTGCGCTTTTCTTCAACCATACGCACACGACCGTCAATCTTGGCAATAAGACCGCAAACCTTTGGCTTACGAGCCTCAAAGAGTTCTTCAACACGTGGAAGACCCTGTGTAACGTCGGCAACGTCACCACCCGCAACACCACCGGTATGGAAGGTACGCATTGTAAGCTGTGTACCAGGCTCACCGATAGACTGAGCAGCAACTATACCAACAGCCTCACCAACAGTTACAGGCTTATTGGTTGCAAGGTTTGCACCGTAGCACTTCTGACATACGCCGTGGTGGCTATGACAAGTAAGGATAGAACGAATCTTGATACGCTCGATACCAGCATCTACAATGCGCTTAGCATCTTCCTTAGTCATCATATGGTCGTTAGTGCAGATAACCTCACCTGTTTCAGGATGAACTGCATTCTCCAAGAGGAAACGGCCAACAAGACGTTCTTCGAGTGATTCAAGCAAGTGATTACCGTCTTTAATATCAAATACTTCAAGACCTTCGTGAGTACCACAGTCGATATCACGAACAATAACATCCTGTGAAACGTCAACAAGACGACGTGTAAGGTAACCTGAGTCAGCTGTACGAAGAGCCGTATCGGCAAGACCCTTACGAGCACCACGAGATGAAATAAAGTATTCCAAAATGTTAAGACCTTCACGGTAGTTAGCACGAATAGGAACTTCGATAACCTTACCGGCAGTATTTGCGATAAGACCACGCATACCAGCAAGCTGACGAATCTGGCTCATAGAACCACGGGCGCCTGAGTCAGCCATCATATAGATTGGGTTAAACTCGTCAAGGTTGCCCTTAAGTGCATCTGCAACGTCCTCGGTTGCTTTGTTCCAGATTTCAATTACGTGGCGGCTACGCTCATCATCACTGATAAGACCGCGACGGTAGTTCTTGGTAATAGCGTCAATCTTCTTTTCAGCTTCAGTAAGAATCTCCTTCTTTTCGGGAGGAATAACCGCATCAATAACAGCAACGGTGATAGCGCCCTTTGTTGAATACTTAAAGCCGGTAGCCTTTACCTTATCAAGAACGATTGATGACTCGCTTGTACCGTGAGTATCAATGCAACGCTCAATAATTTTACCAAGCGCTTTTTTACCAACCTTGTTTTGAACAATGTCGTCATTAGACTCAATAATCTTTTTGCTTGGGTCCTTAACCTCAAAGCACCATTCAAGCTTGAATTCGTTTTCTGCCTTTGTGCGATCAACAAAACCAAGGTCTTGTGGGATTGATTCATTAAAGATAAGGAAACCAACAGTACACCAAACAAGAGCAGATTTACCTTCACTATTCGTCATACGAACGCGGATAGGAGCGTGAAGACCAATAACACCGTCGTTATAAGCCATCATTGCCTCATCTTTGTCGCGGAACACCTTGTTTGCGCCCGGCTCTTCTGACTTAACAAGTGTTAAGTAGTAGCAACCAAGTACCATATCCTGTGTAGGAACAGCAACAGGCTTACCGTCGGCAGGCTTAAGAAGGTTATTAGCAGCAAGCATAAGGAAACGTGCTTCTGCCTGTGCCTCTGCTGAAAGAGGTACGTGAATAGCCATCTGGTCACCGTCGAAGTCGGCGTTGTACGCAGTACATACGAGTGGGTGAAGTTTAAGTGCCTTACCCTCTACAAGTACCGGCTCAAATGCCTGAATACCAAGTCTATGAAGTGTAGGAGCACGGTTAAGAAGTACAGGATGTTCTTTTATAACGAGTTCCAAGGCATCCCAAACTTCAGCCGATGCACGCTCTACCATTTTACGGGCTGTTTTAATGTTGGTAACAGACTTAGTCTCTACCAAGCGCTTCATAATAAACGGTTTAAAGAGTTCAAGCGCCATTTCCTTTGGCACACCGCACTGATACATCTGAAGTTCAGGTCCTACAACGATAACCGAACGGCCAGAGTAGTCAACACGTTTACCAAGAAGGTTCTGACGGAAACGACCCTGCTTACCCTTAAGCATATCAGAAAGTGACTTAAGTGCTCTGTTGTTTGGTCCTGTAACAGGCTTGCCACGGCGGCCGTTGTCGATAAGTGCGTCAACAGCCTCTTGAAGCATACGCTTTTCGTTACGAACAATAATTTCAGGAGCACCAAGCTCTAAAAGTCTTTTAAGACGGTTATTACGGTTAATAACACGGCGGTAAAGGTCGTTAAGGTCACTTGTTGCAAAGCGACCACCGTCGAGCTGTACCATAGGACGTAAATCAGGTGGAATAACCGGAATAACGTCAAGTATCATCCACTCTGGACGGTTACCTGACTGACGGAATGCTTCAAGCACCTCGAGACGCTTTAAGATACGAGCACGCTTTTGTCCGCTTGCATTTTCAAGCTCTAAGCGAAGCTCTGTACAGGTTTCGTCAAGGTCAATTTCACTAAGCAATTCCTTAATTGTTTCAGCACCCATACCAGCCTTAAATGCATCTTCATACTTTTCACGCATTTCGTGATACTGTTTCTCGTTAAGAATTTGTTTCTTTTCGAGTGGTGTATCGCCTGGGTCGGTTACGATGTACTGTGAGAAATAAAGTACATGCTCAAGTGCTTTTGGAGATACATCAAGAGCAAGTCCCATACGTGAAGGAATTGTCTTGAAATACCAAATATGTGATACAGGAGCAGCAAGCTCAATGGTACCCATTCTCTCGCGGCGAACCTTTGCACGTGTTACCTCAACACCGCAACGTTCACAAACCTTACCCTTGTAACGAATTCTTTTGTACTTACCGCAATGACATTCCCAGTCCTTTGTTGGTCCAAAAATGCGTTCGCAGAATAGACCGCCGGTTTCTGGCTTTAGTGTACGGTAGTTTATAGTCTCGGGCTTGGTAACCTCACCATAAGACCAGCTTCTGATTTGTTCGGGAGAAGCGAGACCGATTTTTATAGATTCAAATGATAAATTCTTTTCTTCTGACATAATCTCTCACCCTCCGTTAAATTTCTTCCGAATCATCGTAGTCGGAATATTCATTTTCTTCAACAATATCTTCGCCGTTTTCATCCTGCAAGGTATAACCTTCAAAGTTGCCGTCATTTACCATTTCAGGCGCTAATACTTCATCATCAGCAGGCTTCACAAGACCAATATCATCGTCATCATCAAAGGTCTGCTTAAGGTCAACCTCAAGGCCTAATTTATCAAGCACATGGATGTCGAGACCAAGCGACTGAAGTTCTTTAATAAGAACCTTAAACGACTCAGGAACGCCTGCCTTAGGTACGTTTTGACCCTTAACAATAGCTTCATATGTCTTAACACGACCAACAACGTCGTCAGATTTAACAGTAAGAATTTCTTGCAAGGTGTAAGCCGCGCCGTAAGCTTCAAGTGCCCAAACTTCCATCTCACCAAAACGCTGACCACCAAACTGTGCTTTACCACCGAGAGGCTGCTGAGTAACAAGTGAGTATGGGCCTGTAGAACGAGCGTGAATCTTATCATCAACCAAGTGGTGAAGCTTGAGATAATACATATAACCAACGGTTACCTTATTATCAAACGGTTCACCGGTACGGCCATCATAAAGCTGTACCTTACCGTCTTCTGACATGCCTGCCATCTTGAAGCATTCACGAATATCAGACTCATGTGCACCGTCAAATACAGGTGTAGCAATGTTCCAACCGAGTGCCTTAGCGGCGTAGCCCAAATGAACTTCGAGAACCTGACCGATGTTCATACGAGAAGGAACGCCCAATGGGTTAAGAACTATATCAAGTGGAGTACCATCCGGTAAGAACGGCATATCTTCACTAGGTAATATGCGAGATACAACACCCTTATTACCGTGACGACCAGCCATTTTATCGCCGACAGAAATCTTACGCTTCTGAGCGATATAGCAACGAACAACCACGTTAACACCGGGACTAAGCTCTGATGAATTTGAACGGTCAAATACCTTAACGTCTACGATTGTGCCGTACTCACCGTGAGGAACACGCAAAGAAGTATCACGAACCTCACGTGCTTTTTCACCAAATATTGCACGAAGCAAACGCTCTTCTGCTGTAAGCTCGGTTTCACCCTTAGGTGTTACCTTACCTACAAGTATATCGCCTGCCTTAACCTCGGCACCAACGCGTATAATACCGCGCTCGTCGAGGTCTTTAAGTGCGTCGTCACCAACGTTTGGAATATCACGGGTGATTTCCTCAGGTCCAAGCTTGGTGTCGCGACATTCAATTTCATACTCTTCAATATGAATTGATGTGTAAATATCTTCACGTACAAGACGCTCATTAAGTAAAACAGCGTCCTCATAGTTATAACCTTCCCAAGTCATAAAGCCGATAAGAGCGTTACGACCAAGTGAAATTTCACCATTGCTAGTAGCAGGACCATCAGCGATAACATCTTTTTCTTCTACGGTATCGCCTACTGCAACAATTGGTTTTTGGTTAATACAGGTACCGTGGTTAGAGCGCAAGAACTTGATAAGGTTATATTCATCAATTTCGCCGTTCTTTGCACGGATTTTGATAATATCAGCGCTAACATAGGTTACAGTACCTGCGCGTTTAGCAAGCACTACAACACCTGAGTCAACGGCTGCTTTATATTCCATACCAGTGGCAACGATTGGGTTCTCTGGCTTTAATAGAGGCACAGCCTGCTTCTGCATGTTTGAACCCATAAGTGCACGGTTGGTATCGTCATTTTCAAGGAACGGAATCATAGCGGTAGCTACAGATACAACCATCTTAGGAGATACGTCCATAAAGTCGGCACGTGTAGCCTCTACCTCGCTATAGTTTTCACGAATACGAACATTAACCTTTTTGTGAACGAAATATCCGTTTTCATCTAAAGGTTCATTTGCCTGAGCTATTACGTAATCGTCCTCTTCATCGGCTGTCATATAAACAACCTCACTGAGTACCTGACCGGTTGTTTTGTCAACGCGACGGAAAGGAGCCTCAATAAAGCCGTATTTATTAATCTTTGCATAGGTTGCAAGATAAGAAATAAGACCAATGTTAGGACCTTCAGGTGTTTCGATTGGACACATACGGCCATAGTGTGTGTAGTGAACGTCACGCACCTCAAATGATGCACGATCACGAGAAAGACCGCCAGGACCAAGGGCAGATAAACGACGCTTATGGGTAAGCTCAGAAAGTGGGTTTGTCTGATCCATAAACTGTGAAAGCGGTGAAGAACCAAAGAATTCTTTAACTGCCGCTACAACAGGACGAATGTTTATAAGTGACTGTGGTGTAATATTTTCAGGGTCTTGTGACTGAAGTGTCATCTTTTCACGAACAACACGCTCCATACGTGAAAAACCAATACGGAACTGATTTTGCAAAAGCTCACCTACCGAACGTATACGACGGTTGCCAAGGTGGTCAATATCGTCAATAACGCCCACTTCGTGAGGAAGACCAAGGAAATAGTTAACAGTTGCAAAAATATCGTCAAGAGTAATGTGATTAGGAATAAGAACAGCTGCATTGTCAACAAGTGCCTGCTTTAATTCCTCTTTATCGGTAAACTCATCCATCAATTCTTTAAGAACTGAAAGAGATACCTTTTCGTTAACACCGGCTTTGTCAAGCTCGGCAAGCTCTTCAGCGGTGAAGTCTACAAAATCTCCAAGGTTTACCATTCCGTTTGAAAGAACCTTAACTTCTTTTGTATTGCCCTCAAAATTTTGAATATTGATGTACGCTTCAATTACACCCTTGCGCTCAACAGCATCAGCCATTTCGCGAGTAATAACCGTATCGGCATCAACAAGAATCTCGCCTGTCATTGGGTCAACGATAGGACGTGAAGCCACCTTGCCACGAATACGTGAAGCAATGGCTAGCTTTTTATTATACTTATAACGACCAACACGTGAAAGGTCGTAACGACGTGGATCAAAGAATAACTGTTCGAGATATGTCTTTGCGCCCTCGATTGTTACAGGTTCGCTAGGTCTTAATTTTTTATAAACCTCAACAAGTGCATCCTCAACGCTCTTGGTTTCATCAACCTGGAGTGTTGCCTCAAGACGCTCGTCCTCGCCAAGAAGCTGACGAATCTGCTCATTAGTGCCAATGCCTAAAGCACGTACAAATGTTGTAACAGGGAGCTTTCTATTCTTGTCTATGCGAACATAAAGCACGTCGTTTACATTAGTTTCATACTCAATCCAAGCACCACGGTTTGGAATAATAGTAGATGAAAACAACTTTTTACCGGTTTTTTCTTCAATCTTTCTCGCAAAGTAAACGCCTGGTGAACGAACAAGCTGAGAAACAATTGCACGCTCAGCACCATTAATTACAAAGGTACCCGAGTCGGTCATAAGCGGAAAATCGCCCATGAATACTTCGCTTTCTTTGATTTCGCCTGTTTCCTTGTTTGTAAGTCTTGCGGTTACACGCAATGGTGCTGCGTATGTTGTATCACGTGACTTACATTCAGTAACGCTATACTTTGGTTGTTCATCAATTCGATAGTCTATAAATGAAAGTTCAAGATTGCCGCTATAATCGGTAATAGCAGCCATATCCTTGAAGACCTCCATAAGACCTTCCGTGACGAACCAGTTGTATGAATCTTTCTGAATTTCAATGAGGTTAGGCATATCAATAACTTCATTGATTTTAGAAAAGGTCATACGAGTGTTTTTACCCATCTGGACAGGTTTAACCATTTTGTTAGGTTCCATTGGTTTTATCACTCCTAAAACACTTAAAAATTCGGGATTTTTGCCTTAAAAACTTCATCCAATCCGTCAAAAAGGCGCAAACTCCCCCATCTTCGGTAATTACATAGTATATATCATTGTCAAGCCATTGTCAAGCACTTTTTTCAAAATTTGCAAAAAAATAACTGCAAAGACAAATTTTGCCTTTGCAGTAGAAAAATATTTTCATTAAATTAAATCACGATAATATAAATTTCTTGTATAATCACCCGTTGTTTTTTTGCCGCTATAATACATATTTATTATTTCACTTGCTTGCGATTGTGTTTCATTTGTAAAATAAAGCAACAAATAGTCGACTGCGGGTACTTCTTGTAACCTGTCACCCATATAAAGCGGTGCCGAATTTAACAACTCGCTATACCCCGCACGACACATAACAGGAAACTCTATGCCCTTGCGGTCAACAAGTGTACCCTTTTTATCACATTCGGCACAAGTTTTGCCGTTTTTAATGGGGCAATTGCGCGTAAGCATAAGCGGTAGTCTGCCGTAAGCAAAGATACCGACGGGTGTTATGGAACTTATACTTTTAATTTCTTTAACCGAAATTTCAGCCGACAACATTTGTATATCAACACCAATTTGCGTTAGCGTTTTTATAGTTTCGTTATTATTTGCATTAAGCCCCACGGCACCGATAACCTTAAATCCTAAAGACTTTGCAATAGCCACCGCAGAAAGATTACCGCAATAAGCGGTTGTTATTCCCCGCTCTTTTAAATATTCAAGTCTTTTTACAACCACTGCTTCGTCACCAATATATCTCGGCAGTTCGGCAACAATTTCTATCCCGTCAATTTGTGGCATTTCACATTCATAGGGCAGTATTATTATTTTAATACATCCCAGCCTTTTCGGTATTTGCTCTACACTTGCAAATCGTGCAATAAACTGCTTTTTACCGTTTAAGTTATTAGTATCATCAAAATTAGGCACGGTATATTCGTTTAAGTTAACTTCAGCACATTTGTTGTCAAGCTGTTCTATTGCATCGCGACGAAGCGCATTAAGAGCCGATGCCGCTACAAAAAGTCCATCATCAAGCCTAACATTTATAACCTCACAATAATATGGTGTATTGCCAAGCTTTGTAAGATTATCAATAACGGTTTGTTTTTCCAATGCTTTGGTTTTTGCCGCTTGCGGTATATCACCACTAACTGTAACTGTATTTTTGTCATCACTTACAGTAAGCATTACAGGCTTGTCAGCTAAAATTTGGGCATCCATTTTAATAGATACACTCTGTCTTTCGGCTCGATACAATTCGTGCAGATAGCTGTATGTATCCCCTGCCGCTATAACATCGTCTTTTGTACGTATGCCAAACATATCTTTGCCTAAATTACCATTATAATAGCCGTCGGTAAAGCCCGAACGAGAAAAAACATCTTGCAAAGTCTTAAACAGTTTTGGGCCTATAAATCCGTTATCTACCGCCTGTCTGCAAGCAGCGGTTGCGGCCGAAACGTACTCGGGGCGTTTCATTCTACCCTCTATTTTAAGGGATGCCACGCCCATTTCTTTTAGTTCGTTTATATATTCGTAAAGGCATAAATCTTTAAGACTTAAATCATAACCCGTACCATTTTGTGCCTTAAAAGGCAAACGACAAGGGCCTGCGCAAAGACCGCGGTTTCCACTGCGTGCACCAAGCACCGATGATAAAAGGCACTGCCCCGATACACTCATACAAAGCGCACCGTGAACAAAGACTTCGACCTCAATACCTGTTTCATTTGCCGCCGCACAAAAATTTTGCAATTCTTGCTTACTCATTTCACGCGATACAACAACTCGTGTAAAGCCTAGTTTTTTTAGCATTGGCAAACACGCGGGAGAATGTACTGTCATTTGCGTTGATGCGTGTAGCTGTAAATCGGGTATGTGCTTATGTATAAGTGAGGCAAGACCTAAATCGGAAATAATAATAGCATCTACACCACATTTGTAAGCTGTAAGCGCCACATCAAATGCCGCTTGTAGCTCTGACTGTTTTATCATTATATTAAGTGCAAGATACACCTTTACCCCACGAATGTGACAGTAACGGACAGTATCAATTATATCGTTATCGTCAAAGTTGTCGGCATTACGTCGTGCCGAAAACTGCTTGGCACCAATATATACTGCATCGGCGCCACTGCGCACAGCCGCAGCCAAAGACTCGGGACTGCCAACGGGCGCCAAAACCTCGGGACTAAAAACCATATCTTTCACCTACCTCAATAAATTATGTTTATATAATACATTATTTCAGACAAAAAGAAAAGTGTTTTATGATAATTAATTTGTCTTGTGTAGGGACTGGCCTCTGGACAGTCCGTTATGAAATTTTACGGACCATTTGTGACGCCAGTCCCTACATATCTTAATTGGTTTTACATTATAAAAATTTGTATTGTTCTAAATATTTGGACACATATTTTTCTATTCCAATGTCTTTATATTTTGGATGTATCATTAAAATTGTTTCTAGCAATTTACCGTTATAATTTGTTGTATCAATTTCTGCAAAACCTATGGGGACAATACCTTTCCTTATTATGTAGTTGTATTGTTTTGAATTGTTGTTCAAAATTAAAGTATCACGCGTTTCTTTGTATAATCTTTGATATTCATCATCAGGAACATTGTTTTCATTTTTCAACAAATCGCATATAAATATCAAATAATCATACCTGTCGGTCAGTACTACCATATTAAAATTCTGCTCAACATTTATCTCAAACATAATTTGACCAGATATTTCAAAATCCTCAAAAGGCACAAGCTTCGTTTCTTTAAATCCAATGCTTTTTTGCAAATTTATAGATGCGATATTATTGGGTTCTACGGTACATTTTAGTAGTTGTGCTTCTGTTTGTGATAAATAATCCAACCCTAATTTTATTATTTTTTTAGCTATTCCCTGTCGTCTGTAACAAGTGTCCACCCATAAATCACTATAAAACCATTGACCGCTTTCCAAACTGTTTTGAAAAAAGTTTGCAGAACCAACAACATTATCAAAGTTATCTACCGCTATGACGCAAAAGAAATCAGATTTATAATGCAACGAAGTTATTTCATCAGTAATAGCTACTTCTCTTTCAAACGATTTGTCACCGTATCTTTTTGTAATTGCTTTTAAAATACTATCACTAGGATAACGTAATATTTTAATGTTTATATTACTTGCCAAACATATCGTTTTATCATATATCATTTGACTGTTTTCAGGAGATAATTCACCTGTTGTCATAAAGCCTAATGACTGCCAAAACGGTTTGCCTGTTACACCGTCTGCTGTAAGATACATACGACTTACACCATCATCAGCAAACAATTTTTGCAAATGAAAAAACATTTCCCTACCATAGCCTTTGCGACGATACTCTGGTAAAACAAAAAATTCCATTATATAGCCGTACCCGATTTTTTTATAACCTTTATGTTCCGGTTTATCAACCTTTCCGTATAAAAAACCTATTAAGGTTCCATCATCATAACAAATCTTTAAATGTCGGTCATAGTCCCCTTGCATTTTGATTATGCTGTCAATCCATTTTGATATAACCTCATCAGGAGTACTTCGGTTATTATGACTGTCAAGTTCTTTTGCATAAAGTCGCATTAGTTGTTCAAATTCGATACAATGTTTTTCGTTTTGCGGGTCAAGTTTAACATAAGTTAGTCTGTTCATAAAATACCTCTTTCAAATAATATAAAAAATCGCCTCTGATAAAATCAGAAGCGATAGTTTTATACCATTAAAAAAAGTTTAGTTCGAGGACAAAACGGCATTCTGATTTATCAGTTTATTACTTGTCATTTTGTCCACCTCACTTTCAAATCAAGTTTGAATTATTATAACACACTATTTATCAAAATTCAAGAAGTTAATATGTTAAATCACAAAACATCTTGCCCAAAGCCTCCCTTGCCTAAAGGGAGGGGGACCACGCCTGCGTGGTGGAGGGATATAACTATTACAAAAACAATTAAACAATAACAACTTTTGATCCCTCTAATATCCCTCAGTCAGCTACGCTGACAGCTCCCTTTAGGCAAGGGAGCCATTAATTTTAAATTATTTATTCACTTGAGAATAAATTCTGCTACCGTTTTTCCAAATCCGCCGTCACCGTCTTGAGTTTCGGCTTCAACATAGGCGCAATGGTTGCCGTGCATAAGCTTGTATGTAATCTTGTCACCGTGACCAAAATGCTTAAGTGTGGTTATAAGCAGTTGTGTCTGCTCAAAACGGTTATACATATCGTTATCTGATACGATAATCAGCATTGGTGGGTATTCATTATCAACACCAACATAATATAGCGGTGCTCTTTCGTCAACAATAACACGCTTGCCGTCAATACCGCTTTTTTGCAGCACGTTAAAATGTGCTGTTGGCTGACCTGCGTCATGCACAAAGCCCGCAATATCCATAACCTTTATATTATGGCGAGCTAAATATTCCTTATTAAAGCAAAGCTGTTGTGACATATAACCGCCCGCCGAAGAGCCGCCAACATATATTCCGATTGATTTGCCGTATTTATCAATATTTTTAAATACCCAAGCAACCGACTCGGCAACATCTTCAATAAATTCAGGATATTTTGCCTGCGGGTACATACGATAGTTTACACTTACTGCCGCTATACCGCGGTTTGCCAAATACTCGCAAAAGAATTTAACGTCAGACTTATCGCCTGCCTGAATCCCGCCGCCGTGGAAATAAACAAAGGTTTTAAACTCTTGGGCATCGGGCAAATAAATATCTAAACACTGTTTAGTCTCTTCATTATAACAAACATCAAGGAATTTTTTCATTTTTAACACCCTTTAAAGTTTTTATTTAATTGTAGCATTTTTACAAATAAATGTAAAGTGATAAAACAAGCCCCTGCTTTAAAAACAGAGGCTTTTGCATTAATTAATTAATTGTGCATTATTTTTATCTTTCATTAGCGAGGAAAAAGAGAGCCAAAGTTCCGGGACCCGAATGCGAGCCGATTACAGGACCAACATAAGTGGTAACTTGAACGGTCGCACCGCTATTTTCTTTTATCATATCGGCAAGTGCGTTTGCGTCATCAATGCAGTCACCGTGCGATATAAACACAACGCCGTCTTTTTTATCAAGTGCCGTTTCCGCATATAAATCAGCAATTGCCTTAAGCGCCGCTTTACGACCGCGAACTTTAGATACGCTTATAAGCTTTCCGTTATTGTCCATCTTCATTACGGGTTTAATATTAAGCATACCGCCCAAAAGTGCTGTTGTAGCACTAATACGACCGCCCGCTTTTAAATATTTAAGGTCATCTACCGTAAACCAATGGCAAACCTTAAGCTTGGTGTCTTCGGCAAAGCTTGCTACCTCATCTATCGTAGCGCCCGACGCTTTTTTATCTACAGAAAGTTTTACAAGCAGTCCATAGCCTGCCGAAGCACAAAGCGTATCAACAACTACTACCTTGCTACCCTCGTATTCAGACATAATTTCTTCAGCAGCTTCACGCGCAAAGTTAACCGTAGCCGAAAGACCTGATGAAAAACCAAGATACAAAATATCGTATCCTTCTTTTACAATGCTCTCAAACGCGTCGTAAAACTTGCCCATATTAGCAGCTGAGGTTTTAGGCAAAGCACCGTTTCTCATTTTTTCATAAAAATCATGTGCCGGAATTTCATAGTCTAAATACTCTTTTGTATCGCCACTAAAAACAAGGCTAAGGCTGCAATACTTTACGCCCCACTCATTTAATAAATCGCATGAAATATCACACGCAGAATCGACAAAAATCACATAATCACGCATAAAATAATTTACTCCTTTTAAAATGCTCAGTGTAAAAACCACAACGCTATCATTTTATTAGATAATTGTCAAAAATACTATCTATTAAGCCTAAAATTCACTCTACCCAAAATTCTAACATATCTACTCATAGTAGAAATCCAGTGTTTATGCCGCTTTATAAAAGAAAAAACGGCAAACAATGACTGTTTGCCGTTAACAAATTTATTTATAAATAATATTTGCTTCTTCCTTGATTTTGTCCATACAAGCATGAACGCTTTCGGTAATTTTGCTGTTTTGCTCATATTCGTCGAGTCGTTTACCGTTTATAAAATCATAAAACGCTGACGCTTCATACCCCATTAAAGTTTCTTTGGAAAGATTATAAAACAGAGGTGTTTTTTTACCCTGCTTTACAAGATACGCATCTTGATAGTAAACTGCGGTTTCCATAATAATAGAACCGCTGTCACCTACAATTTCGGTGGGCGCAACACTTTGTCCCGTTTTACTGTATGTAAGACTTGCGATAAATTTATCATAGTCAAAAATAGCTACACCGCTACCATCGGCACCGTTATTTAAAAACGATGCAGTTGCCTTAATATTATTTGGCATACCAAATAAATCTATAGCCGCATACACGCAATAAACACCCAAATCCATAAGAGTTCCGGCGTGCAAAGACATATCAAATATATTGACATGTTCGCCATTCATAAAACGGTCATACCGCGACGAACGCTGACAATAGTCAATCTTTACCATCGATATATTGCCGATTTCTTTCAAAGCATTCTTTATAAGTCGCCGACTCGAATTATAGATTGGAATAATTGCTTCCATATATATTATCCCCTTTTCGTCCGCAAGCGACTTTAATCTCTTATATTCGGCAGCCGAGGTTGTAATAGGCTTTTCACATATAACGTGCTTGCCTGCGCGCAGTAATAGCTCACTTTGCTCTGCGTGAAAGGAATTTGGCGACGCCACGTAAACAGCATCTATATTTTCGTCTTTAGCTAGTTTCTCTAAAGACGTATAAACCTTATTGCACCCGAATTTTTTAGCAAACGCAAGACCTGTATTTGAGCTGCGTGAATAAACTGCCGATAAGTTGAATTGTCCGGTAGCATCGGCACCTGTAACAAACTGTTCTGCAATAAAGCTAGTCCCTATGGTTGCAAATTTTATCATATTATTTATTAAATGGATTATCGTTATTAGCATAAATCTGACAAATTATATTTTGTATTTTAAGCGCTTCTTCGCCTGAAATTTCAAGCGCTTCTTCGCCCTTAACTGCATTATAAAACTGTCTGATTTGGACAGCATGTTGAAATCCCCAATAATCCTTTCCACCTGTATATTTAAACATATCGTCTGGATTATTTGTTGCCGTTTCTACAGTGCCGTCGTTATATCTTACAGTAGCATAATCATAAGAGAACGTCGCCTTACCGTTTTCACAAAGCAAGCGTATTTCAATCGGATCATCACACAAATAGTTATTCATTGCGTAAAAAGACAGCAAAGCACCATTTTCATATTTTATAAGGCCCTCTCCTGTATCTTCAACAACCATTATTTCGTGATTGCGGTTATGAAGCGTTGACTGAATCTCTACAGGCTTACTACCTATCATCCAGTTAGCAAGGTCAATTGAGTGAATAGCCTGATCAATTATAACACCGCCACCCTCTTTGTCCCAAGTGCCCTTCCAATCAGAGTGATCATAATAATGGTCGGGGCGATACCAGGTAAGTGTCGTTCTTCCGCACTTAACAGGACCCAATCTACCATCTAGCACACGTTGTTTTACAAGCCGAGATGGGGCATTATATCGGCACTGAAAAATCACACCATACAAAACACCACATTCTTTAGCCGTTTCAACAGCATTTACCGCATCTTCATATTTAATGCTCATTGGTTTTTCAGACAAAACATTTACACCTGCACGAAACGCATCAATAGCAACCGAAACGTGTAAGTAATGAGGCAAGCAGATATGCACTACATCAAGATGCTCATTTTTAAACATATCCATATAATCGGTATAAACCCTACCGCCGTACTTTTTAGAAGCATCAATCGCTCTATCCTCTTTAATATCGCAAACAGCAACCAACTCAACATCACCAAAAGCATTTATTGAATCAAGATGCATAACCGAAATATTACCGCAGCCTATAACTGCAACCTTTATTTTTTCCATAATGCCCTCACACAACCGATTTTTTCTTTATTCTACACCAATAATCTGTAAAATTCAAGATAACAAATACAATTTATAACAAAAAAATAAAAGCCATACGGCTATAATTTTAGTCATATGGCTTTATGTATTAACTGGCTTTTAAATTCAAACGAATTTTATCGCTAATCATTGCAATAAACTCCGAATTTGTAGGCTTACCTCGATTATTATGAATAGTGTACCCAAAATATGAATCAAGCGTGTCCATATCACCTCTGTCCCAAGCAACCTCAATCGCATGACGTATTGCCCGCTCGACCCTAGAAGATGTAGTCTGATGCTTTTTTGCCACCGTGGGATACAAAATTTTGGTTATCGCATTTAACATTTCGGTATTTTTCACCGACATCATTATCGCATCTCGCAAATAGTTATAACCCTTAATATGCGCAGGCACACCTATCTGATGAATAATATCGGTTATTATCATTTCAAGCTGTATATCGGTTGTAACATTACTTTTATTTACAACAAGCGGAGCATTATCGTTTTTCCATCCCGAAAGGCTTATGATCCTTTTGGCCAACACATTTAAATCAATCGGCTTTAAAAAATAATACTCGGCACCTGCTTGTAGCGTCTCGCGTTCAAGCCTTTGGTTATCAAAATTAGACATCACTACTACAAGCGGCTTGTTGGCGCCATCCTTTTCTTTTAAAGCCGCAAGTAGCCCCAACGCATCTAGATTTTTCATAAAAACATCGGCAAGTATTATGTCAATTTTATGCTTGTCTACCTCGCTCAATACTCTAGATCCATCCTTTTCGCATAAAATGACATCCATCCCGTAATTTTTAAGTACTCTTGCACAATCCTGCCCAAATTCTCCCGAATCGTCAGCAATCAGCACGTTTAGTTTTGTTTTCATTTAAAAACATCTCCTTTTTTATATTGTGGCAAAATATTACCATATTTTTCCTGCATAATATACACTTTTTTGTCGCTTTATCATCTTTTTCAATCGCAACAAACCTCTTAAGATGACAACAATCGACACCACAATTTTTAACCAAACGTAATTGGAATTCTCAAAAAACACTTGTCAATACAGCAAAATATGCTATAATAAAATTAAATCAAATATTTGAGGTGTTTTTATGAAAAAATTTTTAAATGAGTTCAAGGCCTTTGCCCTGCGCGGCAACGTAATCGACCTAGCTGTCGGCGTTATCATAGGTGGCGCATTTCAGGCAATTGTAAAGTCATTGGTAGATGATCTTATTATGCCATTTGTCGGTCTTGCAACAGGCGGTATTAACTTTACCGACCAATTTGTTGTCTTAAGGCTTGCCGAGGGTGTTGACGCAGGCACTACCTACGCTTCGCTTACTGCGGCCAAGGAAGCCGGCGCTACAGTTTTTGCATATGGTTCCTTTATTACTGCTGTAATCAATTTCATTATTATGGCGATTGTCATATTCCTTTTTGTAAAGGGTATTAACAATCTTCACAAGCTTGGCAAAAAGAAAGAGGAAGATGTTCCTGCTGCTCCCACCACCAAGATTTGTCCATTCTGCAAGAGCGAAATTGCTATCGAAGCTACACGTTGTGCTCACTGCACATCCGAACTTAAAGAATAAGTACACAAAAGCGGGCGGTAATTCCCAATTGGGAATTACCGCCTTTTTTAATTCAATAAATATATCGCCAGGTTCAAATATCCCGCAAATGTTAGCCATACGAGATATGGTATTTGTAAAAGTCCCGCCGCCTTAGAGATTTTATAAAAAGATATTATCATTATAAGCACGAATAACCACAATAATATAAGTACAATAAATGCCAACAAAAACCTTTGCTCATTAAAAAAGATGGGCGACCAGATAAAATTTAAAAATAGCTGTATTCCAAAAATGCTAAACGCCCGCCTTTTTTCTATGCTATCAGCATCACTGTTCCAGACAATGTAAAGCGATACACCCATCAGAGAGTATAATATCGACCAAACAATCGGAAACAACCAACCCGGTGGCGACAGAGGCGGATTTATTATCCGAGAATATATATCCATATTCCCGCTTGTCAGTAGTGCCGACAAACCACCCGCTCCAAGCGGAATTGCAATACTAATTAAAAATTTTCTCAAATTAAACTTAAATACCATAACAACACCCCATTGTATTTTATGCTGACACGTGATGTTATATTATTAAATTTCAAATAGCACTTTCAGGTAAACTCTTAATGTTAAAGAGTATTGTTACCACACCCGACAACGCGCATGCGCTTAGCACACCAAGCCAATCAACCTGCGTTATACCGATTGTATTTGTACCGATTACCGCAAGTGCAGTTTCGGCCATTGTTTTAGCAACCTTAACACCTGCTACTTTAAGCCAATTTATAAACTTATTTTTCATTTGTTTTACCTCCCAAAATTAATTTTACGCTAGGGGATGCAACCCATCCCCTACACGATATAAATTTTAATCGCGTCAATCTCTTGACCGAGTATTCCCGCAAAGCCGTTATTGCTGTCTTTTTCGTTATAGCCCGTTACAAACGGTAACCAACGGTTGCTACGACGCAGATGTACCGCATACTTAATTGTTCTACCTGTATCGGTACGCATCATAAGCGCGTCAATTGGCTTGTTAAATATACCCGCATAATCCTCACGGTTTTTAACCTCAGGTAGCCAACGGCCGCCCTTTGTATGTACCTTGTAAAAGATATTGCCTTTAGTAAGCTTCGCAAACACAGCGCATACATCGTGACCGAAAATACCGGCATAATCGGTAAGATCTGTAACTTCTGGCAACCATGCATTGCCGACATCATCCCATACCTGATATGTAACAGATATTTTTTCCTTTGTAGGTGCCGATGCAGGCTTGCTAACGGTGGGTGCTGTCGCCGATTGCTTCACACTTATTTTAAAGCAACCCAAAATATTCTTTGCAAGCTCGTCCATTTTGGCATTAAACTTGCTAATATCTTCAGCATTTGAAATAAAACCGCATTCCATCAGCCTATAGTTATATCCCTTTTGTGCCGCGCGATTAACGTTTGCAAGGTCGGTACGTTCTACAATTGTTTTAGCTCTACCCGGGAACATAGCTGATATCATCTTAGCAAGAGCTTGGTCATATTCATCGGCTTTAAACTTGGCATTGATAATAACGTGACCGCCACGAGCGCTCTTATTTGTACTACTATCCAAATGCAGTTCAAGCACAAGGCAATCTTTTGGTATTACTCCGTTGCTGAAAATATCAGTCTTGTATGAGTTCAAATTGAAATCACTAAGTATTACCTTATCACCACCGTATTCTTTAATTTTTGCAGCAAGCGCACGTACTCGCTCTGCTTCTTGGTACCCGTTACCAACCGCGCCACTATCACCTGCGCCGTGACCCGGAATTATAAACAATTTCTTTACCATAATATATTTACCTCCTTAATTATGATATTTTTCAAGGTCATCAATTCTATGATTGATGACCTTTATCTTTTCTTCCTCTACTTCTTCTTTACGTTCAAGAATATATACCCGCTCAACCACTTGATTGTGCTTTTCTACCTTCTTTTCTAACTGGTCTATACGATAGATTGTTAAATCGGTCTGCGATTTAATATCCTTTGAAGTCTTTTTATTACCAACCGCAACCGTAATAATTACACCTGCAAGAGTAATTAATGCAACGGCAATTTCTACCATTTTAATCGCTCTCCTGTTCTTTTAAAATTTTTTCATATTCAGCCTCTGTAATTTCATACCATACACTCTGGTCTGCACTTTCCGGCAACACAACGGTTTTACCGTATGTTTCACCGTTTGTAAGGTACATACCTTCGTCTGCGGTTAATATAATTTGCTTAATTGTTTCCTTTTTCATTTTATTTCCCCCTTAATAAACCAATTCCCAATTTTTTGCGGTTATGGTTGCCTTTTGCTCGTCGGTAAGTTTTTCGCACACCGATTTATGCACAGTAAGTGTTTGTGCTGTACCGCCTGTTAAGTCTTTAAGACAACCAATAATATTATTTATACTTTCTACCGTTAAAAGTGACGAGTTAGCGAAACTTAATGAATTTGCTATAACACCCTCAAAAGTTATGTTTTCAAGTGAGGTGCAGCTTGAAAATGTACCTGAATATTTAACACCCTCGTTTACAACTAACTTTTTAATGGTTTTTAAAGTTCTTGCTGCAGAGAATGTTGAAACTAAATCAACACTACCCTCACAAATAATATCGACCTTTGTATCGGTTATTCCCGTTGAGTTTGCAAAGGTATTATTTGCCCCAAAGCCATTAGATGATAGTATTATTGGATATTTGGGATTATAGGTAGTATTATCTTTCCAGCCGAAACCGTAATCCTGAAAAGCATTACGATAAGCACGGCGATTACCGTAGTCTTGAAAAGTATCCCAAAAGCTGTCATAGTAACTATTACTGCCTGCTGCTTTCCCTGCCGCATAAACATCATCAAAGTCTTGTTTAAGTTGAGTAACTAAATCTGCCGTAGCCATTATGAATTACCCCCAATCAATGCTTGCGCGTAATTGTGTAGTTCAGT
>SVOH01000022.1 GCA_015066515.1 Oscillospiraceae bacterium
CTTTATTTTCCGTATTCGTGAATTTGAACAGATGGAGCTTGAATTCTTCTGTAAGCCGGGTACTGACCTTGAGTGGTTTGATTATTGGCGTAGCTTCTGCCGCGATTGGCTTATAAATCTTGGTATGGACGAGAATTCACTTCGTCTTCGCGACCACGATAAAGATGAGCTTTGCTTCTATTCTAAGGCTACCACCGATTTTGAGTTCTTGTTCCCATTTGGTTGGGGCGAGCTTTGGGGCGTTGCTGACCGTACTGACTATGACCTTTCGCAGCATGCTGAACATTCGGGCGAGCCTATGGAATATTTTGATCCCGAAACAAATGAAAAATATGTGCCATATGTTATTGAGCCATCTTTGGGTGCCGACCGCGTAACGCTTGCATTCCTTTGCAATGCTTATGATGAAGAGGTTGACGAAAAAGGCGACAAGCGTGTAGTACTTAGACTTCATCCCGCAATTGCTCCATTTAAAGCAGCAATTCTTCCACTTTCTAAAAAGCTTTCAGACAAGGCTATGGAAATCAAGAATGATTTGGCAAAAGAATTTATGATTGACTTTGATGATGCAGGCTCGATTGGTAAACGTTATCGTCGTGAGGACGAAATCGGTACACCTTTCTGCATTACCTATGACTTTGAAAGTGAAGAGGATGGTTGCGTTACAGTTCGTGAACGTGACAGTATGGAACAGGTTCGTATTCCGATTAGCGAACTTAAATCATATATTGCTGAAAAAATAAAATTCTAATTTTGCTGAATAATATTTGGGGGACACTTTCAGTATGGAAATATTAATAGAATCCACCGGTGCAACACAAATACTCATAATGTTTGCAATGCTTGTTGGCGGTTTGGCATTTTTTATGTACGGAATGAATGTAATGTCAAGCGGACTTGAAACAATGGCGGGCGGCGGATTAGAGCGCACTATGAAAAAGGTTACCGCAAATGACTTTTTGGGATTTTTCTTGGGTGCAGGTATAACCGTTGCTATTCAGTCATCATCAGCATTTACTGTAATGCTTGTAGGTCTTGTTAACTCCGGTATTGTTCAGTTTGGTAATACGTTTGGTATGATAATGGGTTCAAACGTAGGTACTACCCTTACTGCGTGGATACTTAGTCTTGCCGGTATCAGTAAGGACAGTTTTGTAATGACACTGTTACAACCAATGACCTTTTCGCCCATACTTGCATTTATAGGTATAGTAATCCGAATGTTTACCAAATCCGAAAAAAAGCATAATCTTGGTATTATATTCATTGGCTTTGCAGTGCTTATGTTTGGTATGGAGTTAATGAGTGCTTCAATGGTATCTGTTCGAGAAATACCGGGATTTGATAAATTTTTAGCAAGTCTTTCAAGCCCTATAATTGCACTGCTGGTATCCACTATATTTACAGGTGTCATTCAGTCATCGGCTGCGACAATCGGTATCGTTCAGGCTTTGGCCCTCTCGGGTGGTATTACTTGGCAGATGGCAATACCGCTTGTGCTTGGTGCAAATATCGGTACGTGTGTTACTGCGCTTATTTCAAGCGTTGGTACCAATAAAAATGCAAAGCGCGTTGTAATAATGCATTTCTTTGTAAACGTGTTTGGTTCGGGAATTTGTATGATCATAATGTACATTATGAAAGCGCTTGGTGTAGCATTGCTTGGTGCCGAAATTGGTATGGTTGGCGTTGCAATAGTTCATACGCTGTTTAATGTTGTAACTACTGTTGTTTTATTCCCCATAAAAAAAATTCTCATTGGTTTTTGTGCAAAACTTGTACCAGAAGACAAGGAAGAAAAACAGCACACGGCTTTCTTGGACGAGCGTATATTTAACAATACACCGCTTGCAATTAGCGAGTGCCGCCGTCTTTCAAACGAGATGGCAGATTATACTCGTCAGGCAATAATGTCATCGCTTGATATTATTGCTGGCTATGATGAGTCAAAAGCCAAGTTTGTAAAAGATATAGAAACACTTACCGATAAATATGAGGACAAGCTGGGCACTTATCTTGTGCGCCTTAGCAGTAACAATCTTACCGAAGACGATTCGCACGCGGTATCGCGTATGCTACATTCGCTTAGTGACTTTGAGCGTATAAGCGACCATGCACTTAATCTTTGCGGAACTGCTCTTGAAATAAAAGAAAAGAATATTGTATTTTCAAATGATGCAAAGCGTGAGTTAGGAGTTACAATTCAGGCGCTTAGAGAAATCGTAGATATTACAATCGATTCTTATGTACACGACGACTTTGAAAAGGCAGCTCAAGTAGAGCCTATCGAGCAGGTAATAGATAAACTTAAAGATGACCTTAAGGCGCGTCATATAGACAGACTTCAAAAGGGTGAATGTACAGTTCAAATGGGATTTGTATTCTCTGACTTGCTTACCAATATAGAGCGTGTTTCTGACCATTGTTCAAATATCGCTGTTTATACAATTCAACGGGATTCACCAAAGCTTGATACCCATAAATATTTAAGAAATGTAAAAACCGACGCTGTTGGTAATTTTGTGGAAGAATACAATATATACGAAAAGAAGTATTCACTTGATTAGGAGGTCTATTTATGATTAAAAGAATTGTAGCGTTGGCTTTATGTATTGTTATGGCAATAGGTTTATTTGGATGTGATAAGGCATCAAAATTACCTAAATATGCTGAAAAGCAGTTTGAAATTTCGGGCTTTTGGGCGCCTTATGAAATAACTGAAGAAGCTTTTAAGCAGTATAAAGATGTTGGCTTTACACACCTTGCAATGATAAATCATTCGCTTGGCGGTACAAGTGAAGAGCAGTTTTATTTGGGTTCGGACCGCACAATGAAATCACTTGAAATTTGTAAAAAAGTTGGTCTTAAAGCAATACTTAATTACAATGACTGGATGGTTCCTCGCTGTGAAGAAGAGGGCGAAGATTTTTACGGTGACACGCCATTTAGTAAGTTTGACATTTATGGCGATTACAAGGATATAATCACAGGCATACACATATGTGATGAGCCTTACTTGAAAAATTGGAACAATCAAAATCATTTTGAACTCTATGGTAATAAAACCCTTATAGATGATTTTAAAAAGATATATCCTGATGCTAAGTATATAGTAAATCTTATCCCTTATACAGCATATGCAAGTCGTGGATTTGAAAGCTACGATGAAATGATGGAACTTTATGAGAAAACATTTATGGATCCGTTTGAAAAACCAATGGTATCGGTAGACGTTTATCCGTTCCATCAGGACAACAAACAAGATGACGGAACGTTGCTTCTTAACTATCAGTACATTGCAAACTCTGCTAAAAAATACGGTGTAAAGCCTACTTTCATTTTGCAGTCAAGCGTAGGCGGAGCAGACGAGGGCAGAAAAGAATTTGAAATGGAGCTTAGCGAAAGTGATCTTCGCTGGGAGGTATATAATGCCTTAGCATATGGCACCGATAGTTTACAATATTATTGCTATTCTGTTCCAAAGAGCTTTGATGAAGACGGAAACGAAGTGTTTATGTACGATAATTGTATATTAAATCGTGACGATACACCAAGTGATGTTTATTATAGCTTACAAAAAATACATAAAGAAATACAGTCTTTTGCAAGTGTTATTCTCGCTTATGACTGGGCTCAGACGGTTGGTGTAACAGGTGTAGATGACCAAACCTTTAGAATGAGTCAAATTGAACTTGACCATACAACGTGGAAACCTATTAGATTGAATGATTGCGAAATCTATGAAGATGCTACCAGTACACATGATATGTTAATAAGCCGTTTCACAAGTAAAGAATACGGCGAAGCATATTTATTCCTCAACTGGGCAGAGCGTGGTGACAGCAATACAATAACTGCTACATTTAAAAATTGCAAGTCAGTTGCTATCTATGGCGGCATAGGTTTTGAGGGTACTCCTGAGATAGTAGAACTTGACGAAAACGGCAAGTTTGAACTTAAACTCGAATATGGTGAAGGTGTGTTTGTAACACCATTAACGAAATAATATGTTTAAACAAGGACTTTTCTATGTAAAGGTCCTTGTTTTTCTTGATTATAATCACATAATGTGTTAAAATTTTACTATAAAATAATTTTTAGCAAGGTGAATAAAATGAAAAATCTAAAAAAAATAATTTGTAGTTGTTTGGTTTGTATTGTTTGTTGCACCTTGTGCTCATGTGGCAAACCATCGAAAAAGGATCTGCCCCAATATCCCAGCCAAGAATTTGAAATTTGTGGTTTGTGGGCACCGCACGAGATGAGTGAGCAAGCTTTTAAACTTTATAAAGACGCAGGTTTTAATGTTGTTTCATTTACCAATCATGACGAGATGCCACGTAGCAGTGAAAATCAGTATTATATAGGCTCAAAGCGTACATTAGAGGCGCTTAAGCTTTGTAAAAAAGTAGGTATCGACGCTTACATAGCGTATGGTGCGTCTTGGTTTAACCGCCACAACGAAGGCGACGAATATTTTGATAAGAAACCCTTTAGCACCTATGACCAGTACGGTGAATATAAGGATATAATAAAAGGTGTACATATAAACGACGAACCCAACAAAGAAACAATGGCAAGTTTAGCCAAAGACGAGTTGATAGAAGACTTCAAGAAGGTTTTTCCAAATACAAAATATATGATAAACCTCATTCCTGCAACGGCAGTGACAAGCAGGGATTTTGTGGATTATGATGAAATGCTAAAGATTTACGGAGAAACAATTATGTCAAAATTTGAAAATCCGTATATTTGCGTGGATGTGTACCCGTTTTCAAATTCTAAGAACCCAGAAATGATGATGCTTTACAATTATAATGAAATAGCTAAATGCGCTCAAAAATATAACGCTGAAACAAGCTTTATTTTACAGTCAAGCACAGGTAATGAGTTTTTAGAAAGCTTAAGCGAGGGTGATATGCGTTTACAGGTGTATACTGCTCTTGCCTTTGGCGCCGATAATTTACAGTATTATTGTTATTCGGTACCAACTAGTTATAGTGAAGACGGTAGCGAGATCGAAAGTTATTTATATAGCCATTGTATGCTTGAGCGGGATCAAAAAACTCCCAATCAATTATACTATGATGTAAAGACCGTAAACCAAGAAATTCAAAAATTTGCAAGTGCGATTTTAGCTTACGACTGGAAACAGGCTATAGGTATATCGGGCACCGAGGATCAGACCTTCCGTGTGTGCAGTATAGAATATGACACAAATTTTGAGCGGCGTGCTCTTGAAAATACAAAGCATTATGTTTCGGCAACAGCTACTCTGGATTTAGTTTTAAGCCACTTTACAAGCAACGAGTATGGCGAAGGGTATATGTTTGTAAACTTTGCAAGAGCCGAAAGCAATAACAATAAGTTAACAGCAACCTTTAAGGATTGCGGTGCTGTAGCAATTTACGGTGGAAAAGATTACTCAGGTACGCCAAGGATTGTACCACTTGATGAAAACGGTCAGCTAAATCTTGAACTTAATTACGGTGAGGGTGTTTTTGTGACACCGCTTGTATAAGGGGCTTATTGATATGTTGAAGAGAATATTAAGTTTTTTGTTGATGTTGTTATTATTAACGGGACTTGTAGCCTGCAAGGGCGGTAATAGCGAGACTCAATTACCGAAATACTCCCAAAAAGAGTTTGGTATAGCGGGCTTTTGGGCGCCGTATGATATAAGTGAAGAAGGCTTAAAACAATATAAAGAGGCCGGACTAAACACACTTCTTATGGTAAATCACGCGGGGGAAAGAACTAGCAAGGAACAGTTTTATCTAGGCTCTGAACGCACCATGACTACACTTGAAAACTGTAAAAAGGTTGGACTTAAGGCTATAATTAGTTACAATGATTGGGTAGCCGCCTCTTGCGAAGGAGAGGGTAGTGATTATTATGGTGAAACGCCGTTTAGCAAATTTGATATTTATGGTGACTATAAAGATATAATAACCGGTGTGCATATAGTTGACGAGCCAAAGACTATTCACTTGCCAATATATGGTAATCAAACACTTATAGAAGATTTTAAAAAGATTTATCCAAATGCTCTTTATATTGCAAACCTGCTACCACTTTCGGCAGGCGTAAAAAGCTATGGCTACGTCGATTATGATGATATGCTTAACCAGTTTGAAGAAAATTTTATGAAGCCGTTTGATAAACCGTACATTTCGGTAGATGTTTATCCGTTTCATATTAAGGTTCCTGACACACATTTGTATCTTGCACAAAATTATCAGATGATTGCTGAATGTGCAAAGAAATATGACGCTACTAAAGCATTTATTTTACAAGCAAGCACAGGTTCAGAATTTGAAGATACACTCACCGAGGGCGATATGCGTTGGCAGGTGAATGCGGCGGTTGCCTTTGGTGCGGATGAAATTCAGTATTATTGTTATTCAAGTCCATATTCTTTAAATGATAATGGCGAAAAGGAACACAGATATAATTACTGTATGTTAAACAGTGATAATACACCAAGTGATGTCTATTATTACGTTCAAAAAGTAAACAAAGAAATACAAAATTTTGCAAGTGTGATTTTGTCGTATGACTGGGATGATTCTTTGGGCATAGAGGGTAGCGAAGAATCCAGTTACCGATTAAGCTCACATATTTACGACGAAACATATACAAACAAAAAAGAGTTTAAAGATGCAAAGCATTACGTATCATCAACGGCTACAAAGGATTTATTGGTTAGTAGATTTGAATCAGAGCAATATGGTGAAGGCTATATGCTTGTAAACTTTGCTAAGCGTGATCAAAAAAATTCTATAGAGGTCATATTTAAGGACTGCGACCAAGTTGCGATTTACGGTGGAGTGGATTATAGCGGTACACCCGATATAGTCTCACTTGACGAAAATGGCAAATTAAAACTGGAACTTCAGTACGGTGAGGGTGTGTTTGTTACACCAATTGTATAATATGAGGGTGAAAATATGAAGAAATTTTTATGCTTTATACTTGCAATGATAATGGTATTATCGCTTGTGTCATGTAGAAAAATAAATGAACAGAGTGCATATAGCTCGGGTGAAAATTCAGAGCTTTCATGGGGCACCGTTGAAATAATAGAAGGTACCGATAAAAACTCATCACCATCACAACAGGATAATTCTAACACTCAGAATAATTCATCAAGCGGAAATGGGTCTTCAAATTCTAATAACGCTTCTTCTGAAAACGAGCAAGACGCTTTAAAACCGTATACAGGTAATTTGTCAACCTTGGCAGAGGGAAAATTGCCGCAATTTGCAAACCGCGAATTTGAAATATCGGGCTTTTGGGCGCCGTATGAAATAACGGAGGAAAGTTTTAAAACGTATAAAAACGTTGGCTTTACTACTCTTGCAATGATAAATCATTCGCTCGGCAACACAAGCGAGGAGCAATTTTATCTTGGCTCTCAGCGCACAATGAAGGCGCTCGAGGTTTGCCGCAAGGTGGGTCTTAAGGCTATTTTAAATTATAACGATTGGATGGCCGAACGTGTAAGCGGTGACAAGAACTATAATGGTAATACTCCTTTTAGCAAGTACGATCTTTACAGTGATTACAAGGACATTATTACAGGTGTGCATATTTGTGATGAGCCGTATAAAGATCGGCATTTTCCGTTGTATGGAGATAAAACTCTTATTAATGATTTCCAAAAGGTTTATCCTAACGCTAAATTTATAGTAAATCTAATACCATATACAGCGAGTTCGAGTCGAGGATTTGCTTCTTACGATGAAATGATGGAGCTTTATGAAAAAACATTTATGGAACCGTTTGAAAATCCTTTTGTATCGGTTGACGTGTATCCGTTCCATCAAGGTTCTAAACAAGACGACGGTACATTGGCTTTGAATTATGAATACATAGCAAATTCGGCAAAGAAGTACGGCGTAAAGCCTGGATATATTCTTCAGTCAAGTGTTGGCGGTGCTGACACGGGTAACAAAGAATTTGAAATGGAGCTTAGTGAGGGAGATTTGCGCTGGGAGATAAATTCTGCTTTGGCGTTTGGCGCAGATACACTTCAATATTATTGCTACTCCGTTCCGGGTTCAATCAGTGATGGCCAAATGGTATATATGTATGATTACTGTATACTTAACAGGGATAATACTCCGAGTCCGATTTATTATCACTTACAGAAGTTGCACAATGAATTAAAAAACATTTCTAATGTAATACTTGCGTATGATTGGGATGAATCAATTGGAGTTTTAGGTACAGAGGATTATGTCGGCCGAGTTGCAACCTTGGTTTATGATGAAGACTTTAATGTTAAAACTTTTAAAAATTCAAAACATTTTGTGTCAGCCACATCGACCCAAGAGACACTTGTTAGTAGATTTACAAACAAAGAATATGGTGAGGGATATATGTTTGTGAATTTTGCTGATAGAAAAAGCAGTACCGTTACAGCAAAATTCAGAGATTGCAAGTCGGTTGCTATATATAACGCTTCAAAGGGAGACGAGCCCCAAATTGTAAAAACCGATAAAGAAGGGCAATTTACTCTTGAATTTGAGTATGGTGAAGGTGCGTTTATAGTACCGCTTAAATAGTTAAAAACTCCTCTTTAAAAGAGGAGTTTTTTTGTTTTTGAAAATTAGGTTGAATTTAGCAAAATTTAGCAGTATAATAAATAAAATTACAACAAGGAGTATTGTGCTATGGTAAGAAAATTAATAGTTTTATTCCTATCGGTCGTTATGATTTTATCAGCGGTAGGCTGTAAATCAGACGGATTACCCAAATATCCTGAAAAGTCATTTGAAATATCAGGATTTTGGGCGCCATACGAATTGACTGAAGAAACCTTTAAGCAATATAAGGATGTTGGCTTTACCACCTTTGCGATGATAAATCATTCACTTGAAAAAAACAGCGAAAATCAGTTTTATCTTGGTTCTGACCGTACTATGAAAGCGCTTGAGCTTTGTCGTAAGACAGGGCTTAAAGCTATTTTGCAATATGGAGATTGGCTGGCTACTTGGTCGGAACAAAACGAGGACTATTATAACGAAACACCGTTTAGTCAGCATGACCTATATGGCGAGTATAAAGATATAATTACAGGCATAAGCATTGTTGACGAGCCTTCAAAGGATCATTATGACGGTAGATATAACAGCAAGGCTATGATGGATGATTTTCAAAAGGTTTATCCCGATGCTTATTACATAGTAAACCTTTCGCCAAGATATGCAGGCGGAACATACTGGGATTTTGCCAATTACGATGAGCTTGTCGATACCTATGAAAAAGAGATAATGACTCATTTTGACAAAAAGTTTATTTCGGTTGACTGTTATCCCTTCCGTAACGAAGAAAAAAACAAGTATGCTCGCCATCAGGATTGGCTTTTAGGTCATGAGATTATCGCTAACCTCGCTAAAAAGCACGATGCATACAAAACCGCAATTATACAAAGCAGCGTTACTAATGAATTTGCTTCGGTGCTTACAGAAGGCGATATGCGTTTGCAGGTAAATGTTGCGCTCGCATTTGGTTTTGACCACATACAGTATTATTGCTATGAAGTGCCTAGGTCATATAATGAAGATGGCACGGTCAATTATATGTACGAGCATTGTATTTTAAACCAAGACAGTACACCTAATGAAATGTACTATTGGTTGCAGGATATTCACAAAGAAATACAGTCGTTTTCCAGCGTAATACTCGCTTATGACTGGGACAGCATTATCGCACGAAATCCTGTAGGCTTTAGCAGCAATACGGATATGATGCAGATGTTAGACCGCGAATTTGAAAATGCTAAGCACTTTGATAAAACAATATCATCTACCGACGTTGCAATCAGCCGTTTTACAAGTGAGAAATATGGTGAGGCATATATGTTTGTAAATTATGCTCAAAGAGATGCGAAAAACAACGTTGTTACTGCAACCTTTAAGGATTGTAAAAAGGTGGCAGTATACGGTGGCAACGGTTTTGACGGCACACCAAAAATCGTAGAGCTTGATGAGGAAGGCAAGTGCCGATTTGAATTTGAATACGGCGAGGGCGCATTTGTAGTACCTGTTGTTTAAAAGGAGAAAATATGAGTAAAAAAATTATTGTGTTTGTTTTATCTTTGGTTTTGACGTTATCTTTGACAGGGTGCGGCCAATCGCAGCCCGAGTCACAGCCACCCAAACCGCAAAATGCTGATACTAAAACCGAATTACCGCAGTATGAGGATCACGAATTTATCATTAGTGGACTTTGGGCACCAAGAGATGTATCTGAAGAAGGGTTTAAGCTGTATAAAGATGCAGGCTTTACGGCGTTGTCGTTTTCAAATCACGATGAACTGCCGAGAACGTCTGACAATCAGTATTACATAGGCTCTAATCGCACTATGGAAGCCTTAAAACTTTGCAAAAAAGTAGGCCTTGACGCAATTTTAGGTTACGGAGACAATTGGTACGTTCTCGAAATTGAGGGTGATGATTATTTTGACGGCACTCCATTCAGTAATTATGACTACTATAATGATTATAAGGATATAATAAAAGCTGTTAAAATAAAGGATGAACCCAGCAAGGAGCACATCGATAAATACAAGTCTGAAACTCTTATAGAAGATTTTAAAAAGGTTTACCCCGATGCACAGTATTTTATGACCATAACACCCAGACACGCAAGTCCAACTGCGTACGGTTTTGGTTCTTACGATGAGATGCTTGCTTATTATGGCGAAAATATTTTAAGCAGATTTGATAATTCTCTTATGGAGGTTGACTTTTACCCATTCCCAAACGAAGAGCACAGAGAATATCCACGTTGGGACGATTGGGTTATTACCTATGAGGCAATAGCCGAAACCGCAAAAAAATATAATGCAGACGTATCAATCATTATGCAGTCAAGTGCAGGTCTTGAATTTGCAAAAGATCTTACCGAAGCTGATATGAGATTTCAGGTTAATATGGCTCTTGCCTTTGGTGCTAAAACACTGAAATATTATTGTTATACCGTTCCTACAATACAGTACACATATAATTATTGTATACTTGATCCCAACAATAAACCCAGCGCTCTTTACGGATACGTAAAGGATATACACAAGGAAATACAGTCTTATGCCGACGTAATTCTCTCTTATAAGTGGGACAGTGTTATAGGGTCAAACCCCGTAGGTTTCAGCAGTAATATGGATATGTCGAAATTGTTGCTTGAAAATGAATTTAAAGACACCAAGCATTTTGAACACGTACTTTCTTCTACGGACTTGGTTATAAGTCGTTTTGTAAGTGAAAAGTATGGTGAAGCATATATGCTTGTAAACTATGCGCAAAAAGATGCGAAAAACAACGTTGTTACCGTAACCTTCAAGGATTGTAGCCGACTGGCACTGTACGGTGGGAAAGGCTTTGACGGTACGCCCAAAATTGTAGAGCTTGACGAAGAAGGTAAATACCGCTTCGAGTTTGAGTACGGTGAAGGTGTTTTTGTCGTACCAATGGTATAATTTTTTACAGGAGATGAACTTTTACGGTTACCCAAAATACTAATAGATATAAAAACAAAATAATTACTATACCAAACATAATGTCGTTTGGTAGACTGTGTTTAATACCCATAATTGTGTGGTTGTATTGTTTTGAAAAGAATTATCTATGGACAACGGTGATTTTTATAATATCTGGACTTAGCGATATTGTAGATGGTTTTATTGCTCGAAAATTTGATATGATAAGTGACTTCGGCAAGGCTTTTGACCCGGTAGCAGATAAGCTTACTCAAATTGCGATGCTGTTTTGTCTGGTAACGCGTTTTCCGCTTATGCTGATACCGCTGATTATTCTAATCATAAAAGAATCGCTCGCTGCAATAATGAATATGATAACTCTTGAAAAGGCCGGCTTTGTAGTGGCGGCTAAATGGCACGGAAAGCTTAATACTGTGCTCATTTATTCAATGATGTTTGTACATATTGTGTGGTTTAATATTCCGGAAATAGTTTCAGATGTTTTAATCGGCATATGCATTGCTATGATGGTTATATCATCATTCCTTTACACCAAATCAGACGTAAAGGCAATAAAAAAAGAAAAAGAGTAAAATTAATGGCTTGGAGAAAATATCCAAGCCATTAATTTTATATTACTTTTTAAGTTTGTTGTCTACAACATCGGCGAGAATTGTTTGGAACTGCTCCATACTAATAGCACCAAGGTCTTCGCCCGAACGGTGACGAACAGATACCGTTTTGTTTTCAATATCTTTATCGCCTAAAATAATCATATACGGCACCTTTTCAAGCTGTGCGTTTCTGATTTTGTATTTAAGTGTGTTTTGGCTGTCGTCTACAGTTACGCGGTATTTTTTAGCGGCAAGCTGTGCACGAATTTCTTCAGCGTAGTCGTTTGCGCGGTCGGTAATTGTAAGAATACGAACCTGCTCGGGTGAAATCCAGGTTGGCAGTGCACCGGCATATTTTTCAATTAAGTATGCAAGTGTACGCTCATAGCAACCAAGGCTTGTGCGGTGAATGATATATGGCAGCTTCTTCTGACCGTCAGCGTCGGTATAGTACATACCAAACTTTTCAGCCAAGAGCATATCTATCTGAATTGTAACGATAGTGTCCTCTTTGCCAAATACGTTCTTATACTGAATATCAAGCTTTGGTCCGTAGAAAGCGGCCTCGTCAATACCAATTTCATACTCAACGCCCAAGTGTTCAAGTATCTTTTCCATAGTAGCCTGTGCGGCGTTCCACTGTTCTGCAGTACCCTCATATTTGTCGGTATTGTTAGGATCCCACTGCGAGAAACGGAAGGTGCAGTCTTCCAATAGACCCACAGTACCAAGGAAGTATTTGCATAGGCTTAGGCAGTCGGCAAATTCTTGTTCTAACTGGTCGGGGCGAAGCACCAAGTGACCTTCGGAAATGGTGAACTGACGTACACGGATTAGGCCGTGCATTTCGCCCGAATCTTCATTTCTAAATAGGGTAGAGGTCTCGCCTAAACGCATTGGCAAATCGCGATAGCTGCGCGCTGCGTTAAGGAATACTTGATATTGGAACGGGCAGGTCATAGGACGCATTGCCAAGCATTCTTTTTCTTCGTCGTGTGGGTCGCCCAAAACAAACATACCGTCAAGGTAGTGATCCCAGTGACCTGAAATACGGTAAAGGTCACGCTTTGCCATAAGTGGTGTCTTGGTAAGCAAATAGCCGTGCTCTTGCTCAACGTCTTCAACCCAACGCTGTAATAACTGAATTACACGTGAGCCCTTTGGTAAAAGGATTGGTAAGCCTTGACCGATTGAGTCAACGGTTGTAAAGAAACCAAGCTCACGACCAAGCTTATTATGGTCACGGCGTTCTGCCTCTTCAACCATTTTTAAGTATGCGTCAAGCTCTTCTTGAGTTTTAAATGCTGTACCGTAAATACGGGTAAGCATTTTGTTGTTTTTGTCGTTTTTCCAGTAAGCGCCCGACTGACCGGTAATTTTAAATGCCTTAAGTGCTTTTGTGTAGCAAAGGTGAGGGCCTGTACACATATCTACATAATCGCCCTGCTTAAAGAAACTGATTTCAGCATCTTCGGGCAAATCACCGATATGCTCAACCTTATATTTTTCGCCCAATTCTTGCATATGTGCGATAGCCTCTTCACGAGATAAAACGTAAGGGCGAATAGGCAAATTCTCTTTTGTGATTTTTTTCATTTCTGCCTCAATAGCAGCCAAATCTTCGTCTGAAAGCTTAGTGTCACCAAGGTCTATATCATAGTAAAATCCCTTTTCGGTTGCAGGGCCATAGCCAAAATCGGCATGTGGGTAAAGGCGCTTTACAGCCTGCGCCATAATGTGCGCTGCAGAGTGACGTAGCACTTCAAGCTCTTGTGAAGCTTCGGCTTCCGCAACAGTACCATCTTTGTAAATGATCTTCATAAAAATCTATCCTCTTTCATAATAATATAAAAAAACTTCGCCACCTGTAAAATACAGGGACGAAGTGTAAAATACTCTCCGTGGTTCCACCCACATTCCGCAAATTGCTTTACGGCACTTTTAACGCTTTAACGCAGCGGATACGTCTGTGGTTGTTACCCCACAGCACTCAAAGGTGGTGTTCGCCTTACAGCATCTTATGACCCTTTCAGCCGACGAAGTCACTCTCTTAAAAGATACAACACAAGGTTACTGTCCTTATCAACGCTTTACATTAATACATAATAACTATTTTTTGTCCTTTTGTCAAGAAAAATGCCGTTAAATTGCAAAAAATTCGAAAATTTACAAAATTTTTTATTGACTGTAAAAAAAAATAGTAGTAGTATATAGTATATTATTTTAACACTTTAAAGTGTGGAGGTAGATATTATGTTTAAGTCAGAATATTTAAACAAAGTTTATGCCGATACCGAAAAACGTAACGGCAATGAGCCCGAATTTTTGCAGGCGGTACGTGACGTGCTTGAGTCACTTGAACCTGTTGTAGCGCAGGACTCAAAATTTGAAAAGCACGGCGTTATCGAGCGTATGGTAGAACCCGAGCGTATGATCACTTTCCGCGTTTCTTGGGTTGATGATAACGGTCAGGTTCAGGTAAACCGCGGTTTCCGTGTACAGTTTAACTCTGCCATTGGTCCATACAAGGGCGGTCTTCGTTTCCATCCAACAGTTAATGCTTCTATTATGAAGTTCTTAGGTTTTGAGCAGACATTTAAAAACAGTCTTACAGGTCTTCCTATGGGCGGCGGTAAGGGTGGTTCAGACTTTGACCCACGCGGCCGTAGTGACGGTGAAATTATGAGATTCTGCCAGAGCTTTATGACCGAGCTTTCAAAGCACATTGGTGCTGATACCGACGTTCCTGCAGGTGATATCGGTGTAGGCGCTCGTGAGGTAGGTTACCTTTACGGTCAGTACAAGCGTCTTCGCAACGAGTTTACCGGCGTTCTTACCGGTAAGGGCCGTTCATTTGGCGGTTCACTTATCCGTCCTGAAGCTACAGGCTTTGGCGCTGTTTACTATGTGCAGGAAATGCTTAAGACTTTTGGCGAAGAGGTTAAGGGCAAGACCTTTGCAATTTCAGGCTTCGGTAACGTTGCTTGGGGTACTGCAATGAAGGTTGCAGAGCTTGGCGGTAAGGTTGTTACCATTTCAGGTCCTGACGGTTACGTTTATGACGCTGACGGTGTTGTAACCGAAGAAAAGCTTAACTTTATGCTTGAAATGCGTGCATCAGGTCGCGATAAGGTACAGGATTATGCTGACAAGTTTGGTGTTCCTTTCTTTGCTGGCAAGCGTCCTTGGGAGCAAAAGGTTGACGTTGTTATGCCTTGCGCTACTCAGAACGAGGTTGGCGAAGAAGATGCTAAGAATATCGTAGCAAACGGCGTTAAGTACTATGCTGAGGTTGCTAATATGCCTTCTACCGACGAGGCTATCAAGGTTCTTAAGGCTGCAGGTGTAGTTATTGCTCCATCTAAGGCAGTAAATGCCGGTGGCGTTGCAGTATCTGGTCTTGAAATGAGCCAGAACTCAATGCGCTATAGCTGGACTGCCCAAGAGGTTGACGCTAAGCTTCATCAGATTATGGCTGACATCTACAAGAATTCTTGGGATGCCGCTAAGAAGTACGGTATGGAAGGTGACCTTATCGCAGGCGCAAACATTGCCGGCTTTGAAAAGGTTGCAGACGCTATGATTGCACAGGGCGTTGCGTACTAATTTATAACCTAATAAAAATTATAAAAGAACCCACTTGCAAGTGGGTTCTTTTTGTATGGTTTTAAACAAGACCTTCCATAAGGTTTGTTTCGGTAAAACTTTTACCGTCAAAGCGTATGGTTTTTATTTCGTATTTACCAAATTGTATTTCCATTTGTGCATCATAAAAATGCAAGATGCAATTCTGTGACTTTTCGGTTGGATTAAAGAGTCTTATAATATAACCTTCGCCATTATCGGCTTTTTTAAATGCATTTATTGTAACACAATCGGTATTAGAAAGCTTAAGTGGTGATTTTGGTATTGTTCCAATTCCTGTTGGGTAGAATGAAAGTGTCATAGGCTTCATATTAAAGTGCTGAGCTTTTCTTGCGGCAAGAGGTCTAACGATATTGCTTTTACCAACGCTAAACAAAAAGCTAAAATCACGTTCGCCCTGTTCAATGTACGGCATATATCGGTCTTGCGGCATAACAACACGGTCGTCCACAGGATGCGCACAGTAAGATGCTGAACGCAATAGTGTGTATTTTAATGTTCCCGATTTACTGTCAAAGCAAGAACCGTAGATACCGTTGTTTATTGCAACAAGAGTGTCATTGTTGTCCGATACATAGATGAATTTTTGAGATACGTTTTCTTCTAACTCGTCTTTAAGTTGTTCTTCACCATAAGGCTGTTCGCCAATACAAACACTATCTTTAAGTGCGGTAGGAATATTTAGGCGCAGCATACGCTGCTTTTCGCCCCAATTCACACGTACGTCAAGCTTTAATTCGCCGTTTTCACCAAGTATATATTTTACCACAGCATAAGAATTTTTGTAGCCAAAAACCGCTTCGATAATTGTTTGTACGTCACCATCTTCAATAATATGAACCGACGGAATTTCGTTTTCCAGATACAAGAATTCTTTTGCCTTAGCAGGAGTTAAAAGACTGAATTCGCCAAGTTTTTCTTTAAATGCGGTTACATTCATACCCCACGGGTCAAAGTCATCGTTAAATACCTCAAGACCAAATGCACCGCTTTGTACGTAGTTTTTACCGTCCTTAATGTATTCGTCAACAAGACCTGTAGCGGTGTTGATTTTGATTTTTGTACCGCCGCGGTTAAGAATAAAGTAGCCGTTTTCTTGTGTAGCGTTAAGTGTCGGACGCTCTGGGTAGGTTTCGAAAGCGCAGTCAAAACGGTTAAGCGTCATAGGAGCAAGGGTAGCTCTTATAACTACGCGTTTTCTCCAGTTAATAGGAATAGTGCTATATTCTTTTTCGCATTGCGATGGAACAATATTACCGTCTTTGTCGTAAACCACAGGTTTCATAAAATAAAGGTTGCGGTCTTGGTCCCAAAGGTTAAATTCACAAACAATATCCTCGGTAATTTCGTAGGGGTATGGGTTGTAAACAAAAACGGGAATTTTATCACTGTCAGCTTTTTTCTGGCCCGATGCAAGTGCAAAAAATGCCTTTGCTTTAAGTCGTGTCAAAATTTCAATAGCGTGGTCCATCATACGAATACCCATTTCTTCAGCAGGTTGAATAGAAGAGCCGGGTAAAACATCGTGAAACTCTACCGTCATAATATCATACATAGCGTCCGAAAGTTCTTTAAATGGATACTCCATAAGGCCTTCGTTCGCTGCGTGCGAGCACATAATCTCGGTAAGGTAGTATGCGTTTTCAGCCGCCCTGTGCTTTTGTTTTACACGGATTTGTGAGGTGTAGCAGCCTACCGCCCAGCACCAAAGACTATGGTGAACCTCAGGCAAGTCGTGATGCTTTATTGTTTCGGCAAGATACTCTTCGGGTGTGGAGTGAACAAGGTCGACGCCCTTTTCTTTTAATTCTTTTTTAAGAATAATAAGGTCGTCAAGGTCTTTTTTAGAAGGACCGCCGCCGTGGTTACCGATACCCCAAAGTCGCATATTTATGTCACCGTCTGGGCACTGATTAACGGTTGCATTTATGTATTCTGCAGCGTGACCCTTTGGCGTACTGTACCAACCGTGAGGACGCATACCAACCACCTTTGAACCGTCGTAGCCTACCCAAGTATAGTCGTTGGCCGGCATTGTTAGGTGCTGTGGTTGCGGGCGCATATGTACGTAGCCCTTATAACCGCTTTTTGCCATAATTTGAACAAGACCGCGGCTGTGACCGAAAGAGTCAAAGTTAATAGCAACGTGTGGTGCTTTACCAAACTTTTCTAAAAAGTATTTTCTACCGGTGAGCATTTGACGAACAAAGCTTTCGCCAGAGGGCATATTGCAGTCGGGCTGTACGTGCCAACCGCCCATAATATGCCATTTGCCGCGCTTTACAAGGTCTTGTATACGGGCAAAAAGTGGTGGATCAAATTGTTCTATCCAATCATATAATAAGACCTCGTTGTGACAAAAAATATAATCTTCGTATTGCTCGCAAAAATCTGCCGCTATGCGAAATGTAGAGAGCGCTTCGGCGGCGCCTTCCTCCCATTCCCATTGCCAAATAGGATCTAAGTGCGCATTGCAAATGATATAGGTTTTTTTAGCCATATTCAAAACTCCTTATTCAAGTGTATATTCAAATGTTAATTTATTGATGTTATCAGGTGTTCCCTTAATCATAATAGGGTAGGTGTTTTGTGGTTTGTCACAAATAAGTGATAGCTTTTTAAATTTATCGCAAACCTCAATTACAGCATCGCAAGTTTGTCGTGTGCCTGTGATTTGCTTAAAGCCTGCCTGATTATAAAATGCAATGACACCTTCACTTGATGGCTTTAAAAAATAAAAAGCTTCTTCATTTTGTGTTTCACTAAATAATTTACTCATAAGACCCTTGTGACGAAAGTCTTTATGTGTGGTTACGGCGTAAATGTAATACGCCTTAAATTTAGTGCCTTTAAAATTTAAAACACAGGGTATTTTAAAATACATTGCTGCTACAACATCATCTATTTCAAGTGTTTCAACATTGTCAAAAAATGAGTCAAACAGCATAGAATCAAACTCTTTATCCTCGCCAAAAGCATCATTATATAATTTTTTACATTGTTCGAAAATGGTCATATACTTTCCTTTTTGGTACATAGATATTTTGGTAATATTATTTCAGGCTTATAAGAAAGCTTTGATTTACGAAGTCCATCAATTCCCAAATCGTTTTCGCGGTTAATATATCTGTAATCATTAAGATTGTGTGATGCAAATTCACGATTGATAACGGTGTAGGCAGTTTCGTACCCTAATATTGCTTTTTCGATATGAATGTCGTAAATGTTGTTATTAATAGGTGAACCAAGGGTGAAGGCTACAACCCTGTTGTCAACAATAATTGCACCGCCCGTAACGTCAAGAGTATCCATATTTTTAAGCATAAAATCAATGCCGTGCATTTCACTTGTTAGTCCCACATCGGTATCATCGTTGTGTTGACGGTACCATATTCTAGCACATTCCCTAACTTTTTCGATATTATTACTTGCTATGTCTTCATAATGCCAATTAAATTGCTTTGAAAAAGAGGAAATGTGATTTCGCTTGGAATGATATTTCTTGCCTGACAAATTAATAAGGTCGCTCGAGTTGTAAATATAATCAAACTCGCTGGGAATTTCATGAAAGTCATAATATTCACCGTAAAGCCTTTTAAAAGTTTGAAAACGTTCACCCTCTTGAGCCCAAATGTTTGGAAAATTATTTTCTGATTTTATAATTTTTTCCAGTCCTTTGGCCACATTGCCAAAGGGTACGCTGTAAGACTCGTTGTTATTGGAACAGGTTTTTAAATACAATGTATCGTCTTCAATACAGTAGTAGTTGTTATAAAGTGGTTGCCATATAAGTAAATTTATAAAGGCTATTTCACATGTGAGTTCTTGTGCACTTTTAAAAAAGGCTTCAAGCTTTTCTTTATCGCCAAGTTCGATTTTTTTAAAATTCATTTTTTCAAGACCTTAGTTTTTTTAAAATAATACCACATTTTATCTTTAATATTCAACAAAAAAATTACATATTTTGTTAATGCGTACATATGTTGTGTTTGAAAAAACACAAATTTATAGCAAAAATGTATAAAATATTTTTTAAGATATCGCGATTAAGAGGTTGACTTTGTGCATATTATACAAAAAAGCACCTGAATATTGTTTTTAGTAACACTTGAAAAAAGAATTCGAATATTGTATTATAATAAAGTAAATAATAAAATTAAAAAAATATCTTTTTATGGAGATGTTATTATGACAAAATATACAATTACAGCACTTAAGGATATGTTAGAGAAAAAACTCTCTCACAACTTTGGTGTAACACCCGATCAGGCATCGGATGATATTTTTTACAAGGCAACGGTACTTGTGCTACTTGATATTATGAGTGAGCGCAAGGCAGAGTTTAAAAAAGCGGTTGATGAGCAAGAAAGTAAAACTATATACTATTTGAGTATGGAGTTTTTGATGGGTCGTTCACTTAAGAATAACCTTTATAACCTTGACCTTACCGAGACAATGCGTAAAGCACTTAAAAGCTACAAGGTAAATCTTGATAACCTTTTTGAGCTTGAACCTGACGCAGGTCTGGGTAATGGCGGCTTAGGTAGACTTGCTGCATGTTTCCTAGATGGACTTTCAAGCAGCAGTTATTCTGCGATGGGTTATTGCATTAAGTATGAGCTAGGTATTTTCCGTCAAAAATTGGTTGACGGTTGGCAGACTGAAATGCCTGATTTTTGGCTTCCGGGCGGTGAAGTGTGGCTTGAACCACGCCCACACTCTGCTGTAGACGTTCATTTTGACGGTTATATCGATGACTGGTGGGATAATAACTATCACCACGTTGAGCACAAAGATTATCACAATGTTCGCGCAATGCCATACGACCTTAAATGCGCCGGAAAAGACGGTAAAACTGTAAACGTATTACGTCTTTGGAGCGCTGAATGTCAGGATTTTGATATGTCGGCATTTAGTCAAGGCGATTATGTTAGAGCTATTGAACAGCGCGCATCAGCAGAGGCTATTTCTAAAATTCTTTATCCCGAAGACAAACACCCCGAGGGTAAATCTCTTCGTCTTCGTCAGCAGTATTTTCTTGTTTCTGCATCAGTTCAAGATATACTTAACCGTCATATGCGCAAGTATAACACACTTGAGAATTTGCCTGACAAGGTTGCAATTCACATTAATGATACGCATCCAACACTCGCAATACCAGAGCTTATGCGTTTGCTTCTTGACGAGTGCGGTTACTCATGGGAAAAGGCTTGGGATTTGGTAACACGTACAGTGGCTTACACTAATCACACTATTATGGCTGAAGCGCTTGAGTGTTGGCAGATAAACTTGTTTAAAGACAGAATGCCGCGTATTTATCAAATAGTTCAAGAAATTGACCGCAGATACCGTGAAGAAGTTATCTCAAAAACCGGTGACTTCGCACTTGCCGAGCGCACTGCTATTATTTCGGGCGGTGTAGTTCGTATGGCAAATTTATGTGTAGCGGCATCACACACTGTAAACGGTGTATCAAAGCTTCATAGCGATATTATTAAAGACCAGCTCTTTAATGATTACTATAAGATGGCACCCGATAAGTTTACCAATGTTACCAACGGTATTGCTCACCGTAGATGGTTGTGTCAGGCAAATCCTGAGCTTACAGCGTTTATTACCGAGCTTATCGGTGATGGCTTTATAAAGGACGCATCACAGCTTGAAAAACTGATGGCTTTTGCCGATGATAAAACTGTTCTTAATCGTCTTGCGGAAATCAAATACAGCAATAAAGTGCGCCTTGCAAACTACGTAAAACAAAATATGGGCATTGATATTGACCCGAATTCCGTAGTTGATATGCAGGTTAAGCGTTTGCACGAGTATAAGCGGCAGCATATGAATGCACTTCATATAATCACCGATTATCTTTATCTTAAAAATAATCCAAACGCTCCATTTACACCAAAGACTTATATTTTTGGTGCAAAAGCGGCGCCAGGTTACCTCTTTGCAAAAGAGATTATTCAAATGATTTACAAGTTGTCGGTAGTTATTAATAATGACCGTGCCGTAAACGACAAGCTAAAGGTGTTGTTCCTTGAGGATTATCGTGTAACGCTGGCAGAGCTTATGATTCCAGCTGCCGAAATCAGTGAGCAGATTTCACTCGCTTCTACCGAGGCTTCGGGTACCGGTAATATGAAGTTTATGATGAACGGTGCTGTTACCTTAGGTACCGAGGACGGCGCAAATGTTGAAATTCATTCAGCTGTGGGTGACGACAATATTATTATTTTTGGTATGCAAACACCCGAAGTATTAAAAATTCAAAAAACAGGCTACAGCCCAATGCAGTATTATAACAACAATGCTGATTTGCGCCACGCACTAGATTTTATAGGCCGTGGTATTGACGGCAAGCAGTTTGATAATATTTATAATACTCTTAAAAATGTTGACACTTATATGGCGCTTGCGGATTATGCAGATTACTGTGAAGCGCATAAAAAAGCTATGGAGCTTTATAATAAGCCTGAAATTTGGAATAAGATGTCACTTACCAACATTGCTGCTTCGGGTATATTTGCAGCCGACCGTTCAATAAACGATTACGCAAAGAATATTTGGGGACTTGACAAAGTTAAGTAATTTTTAAGGATGATGGGTGTGAATTACTATCCCTTTGATTCGCGAAACAATTTATATCGTTCTTATCTTGGAGCCGTACCCGCAAACGAAAGTTTGCGGCTACGGCTACTCTTGCATAAAGACGCGTGTGTGTACGATGCGTTTTTGCGTATTGTAAATGACAGTGATAATTCGCTTTGCGAGGTAAAAATGTCGCCCACAAACGAGTGGCTTTATGACTATCAGTTTTTTGACTGCGATGTAAAGTTTCCACAAGGACTATATTGGTACGATTTTCGTTATACCAGTGCATATGGTGAATTCTTTGTAATAAAGAGTGAAAACAGCTTAGGAATTGTGTCACAAACACAGGGTGAACGTTTTCAACTAACCGTTTACGATGAAAACTTTACTACACCTGATTGGCTAAAGGGCGGTCTTATTTATCAAATTTTTCCTGATCGTTTTTATAACTCAGGAAGTAAAAAATCAGATGTTCCGCAAGATCGTTTTATATGTGGCGATTGGAACAGAATACCGGAATATCGTCAAAATAACGGACTATGTTCTTTGGGTAACGATTACTACGGTGGTGACCTTGCGGGCATAGAGCAAAAATTACCTTACCTTAAAGAATTGGGCGTTACCTGCGTGTATCTTAACCCAATATTTGAGGCTCATTCAAATCACCGTTATAATACTGCAAATTACGAAAATGTTGATATGCTTTTAGGTGATGAAAATGACCTTGTAAGTCTTTGTGAAAAGGCTGAAAAGCAGGGCATTAAGATAATTCTTGACGGTGTATTTTCACACACGGGCGACGATAGTGTTTACTTTAACCGTACAGGACGTTATGGCGATGGCGGTGCATATCGCGATTATAATTCTATATATCGCGAGTGGTTTAAATTTTATGATTATCCAAACGGATATGACGCTTGGTGGGGCGTAAAAACGCTGCCCGAAACCAATGAGGACAACGATAGCTATACCGACTATATCACAGGTGAAAACGGTATTTTGCGAAAGTATTTGCGTCTTGGTATTGGTGGCTGGCGACTTGACGTTGCCGACGAATTGCCAGATAAATTCTTAGATAAATTGCGTACGGCTGTAAAGACCGAAAAAAGTGATGCCTATATTTTGGGTGAGGTTTGGGAGGACGCCAGCAATAAAATAAGTTATGGTGCGCGCCGTAAGTTTTTGCGTGGATCACAGTTAGATAGCGTTATGAATTATCCCTTTGCCAATGCGATAATTGAGTTTGTAAAGCATGGTGGCGGTAATGTGCTTAGCGAAACGGTGCATACAGTACTCGAAAACTATCCAAAATGTTCGGTAGATACGCTTATGAACCATCTTGGCACCCACGATACCGCAAGAGTGCTTACTATGCTTGGAAGAAGTGACAGCTTTATAGGTGACCGCGCTTGGCAGTCACAGCAAAAGCTTTCCGAATATGAGTATAATCAGGGTATAAAGCGATTAAAGGCAGCGGCTGTTATTCAGTATACACTGCCTGGTGTACCGTCGCTGTTTTATGGTGATGAAGCAGGGGTAGAAGGCTATGGCGACCCATTTTGTCGTGCAACATATCCTTGGGGAAAAGAAAATGAGGAGCTTTTAAGTTTTTATAAGGAATTAGGAAAAATTCGTAAAAATTGTAAAGCCTTTATTGACGGCGATTTTTATACTGTTTTGGCAAATGAAAATGCAATCGCCTATACGCGAAAAAGCGATAAATCAATGGTATTTATTGCTGTAAATCGCGGCGAGGATGCCATTTGTTTAGCCGTGCCTCAAGAATTTAAGGAATGCAAAAAAGCATTTGGCAAAGCAGTAACTAACGACGAAATTGTTCTGAATGAATGTGAATATTGTATTATTTATAAATAAAATTATTGTTTTATTTATAATTTAGTGTTATAATCTTGATGAAATAAAAATTTTGGAGGATAAATATGGCTAAGATTATTATATCAAGTGATAGCACCTGTGATTTAAGTGCAGAACTTAAAGAGAGATACGGTGTAAAAATTATACCTCTTGGCATTACTTTAGGCACCGAGGTTTACCGTGACGGTGTAGATATTACACCAGACGATATTTACGCACACCACGCTAAAACCGGCGAGTTGCCAAAGACCACCGCCGCAAATGTTGGCGAGTGTATTGATTATTTTACCGACCTTACTAAAGACGGCGATGCTGTAATTCACTTTACAATCAGTTCTACAATGTCTTCTACCTACAACAACACCTGTATGGCGGCAGAGGATTTTGAAAATGTATATGTTATAGATGCCCAAAATCTCTCAACAGGTAGCGGTCTTTTGGTGGTTGCTGCGGCTGAAATGGCTCAAAGCGGTATGAAGGCTGAGGATATAGTGGCAGAAATCGAAAAATTAAAGCCTTGCGTTGACGCATCATTTGTTATTGACAGTCTTGAATACTTGCACAAGGGTGGTCGTTGCTCGGCTCTTGCTATGCTTGGCGCAAATTTGCTTAAGCTTAAGCCTTGTATCGAGGTTAAAAACGGTAGCATGGGCGTTGGTAAAAAATATCGTGGCGTATATGGTCGTGTGCTTACAGAATATGTTGACGAGCGACTTCAAAATGTGGCTGACATTGACACAAGTCGTGTGTTTGTAACCCATGCAGGCTGTGATATTGATATTGTAAATGCTGTTGTAGAGCAGGTTAAGTCGAAGGGCATCTTTAAAGAGGTGTTCTTGACCCGTGCCGGCTGTACAGTATCATCACACTGCGGCGCAAATACATTGGGTGTTTTGTTTGTTCGCAAGTCACCAATCGAATAATTCAGCATACAATAAAGCAGGGGTGAACAATAGGATATCCTGCTTTTCGGCGGTAGCGGCTTGCTATCTATAAGATTACCGATTTATACCCCTTTAATATATAAAAATCCCCCGAGAATACTCGGGGGATTTTTATATAAAGTAATAGGTGAGAGCGAAAAAATAATGTGCGTGCTTACTGTAAACGGACATTACAAATTTGTAACTTGACATTTTTGTCTCTTGATTATAGACTGTAGTTGGAATTCAAGATATATTTTAAAGAAAGGGGATAAATTATGAACGTTGTGTTATCTATCCTTTTGTTTGCAGTAGTTTTATTTATTATTATTTTGATTACAAGTTTATTTTTTCGTCTTTTTGGATGGTCCGCAACCAAAATATATTTTGCAATAAAAAATGCTTTTGTTAAAATCAAAAATAAAAGGCTGTTATTTGCAACTTTGTGGTCGGTTTTTTCAATTGTTGGTGTGGTATTGTATGGGGTTGTTATGGTACCGTATTGGTACTTTTTATTTGGTTTTCACACACCTGTATTTTCTATTTACATTGCAATTATGACAGGCTGGTTTTCTAATCTACCAGAAACATTTTTTATTTATTTGATTATTGGATTGATATTCCTTGTTACATGGGTAATTGCTTTAATAAGAATTAATAAAAGTTATTTGTTTGAGCGCTTGATTTTAGTTGATAGAATTATAACAATATTAATGTTTGCTCTTTACGCTATTTTTAATTTTAACGACTTTTGTGGTTGGAGTTTTATTATAATTCCGGCAGTGGAAATTGCGATTATGGCTGGCATAATTGTTGCAACTAAACTGAAGCGAAAGATTTGATTAATACTGTATCAAGGCGACCTGTTGGTCGCCTGTTTTTTTGCCATTTAATAATAAATTATCGTTTTTCGATAACAAAATTATTGACAAACGATAATTTTTGTGTTATATTGCAGTTAGAAAATGGTTTTGGAGGTAATTTTTATGTGGAATAGAAAACGCTCAGTAACATTGTCAATAGTAGTGTGCTTTATATTTGTAGGCATACTTACAGCGGCGCTGTTTTTTGGCCCTTGGTTTGTAAAGTTCTGGTTTACGGTTTATCGCGGTTGGTCAGAAAATGGAGTGGCTATGCACAATATGTCAACTCTTTTTGCTGCCTGTTTTTATCCTTGTGCTGTATTTGCATATATTACTCTTTACAGCCTTTTAAAGCTGCTTTTCAACATAAAAAAGCAATACATTTTTATAGATAGTAATGTAAAATATCTTCGCCGAATTTCGTGGTGCTGCTTTGCAGTATCGCTAATAACACTTATAGGCGGCGTATTTTACGTACCGTTTTTATTTGTGGCGGTAGCCGCCGCATTTGTTGGACTTATGCTACGCGTGGTTAAAAATGTAATGCAAAACGCGGTAGCTATAAGTGAAGAAAACGAATTAACTATATAAGTTTGAGTAAAATTGCCCACAGCACCATTTTGGGCTCGGGGCAGTATAGAATATACAGCACCGCTCACTGCAAAATGGCACTGTGAACAATTTTCTTTCAAACTATGTTTACGCTTTTTATCTGAAAGGAATATTTATAATATGATTGAAATTGATTTAGACGTAATACTCGCTATGCGTAAAATGACCTCGCTTGAGCTTTCTGAAAAAATAGGTATTACACAAGCCAATCTTTCTATACTTAAAACAGGCAAGGCAAAGGCAATACGTTTTTCAACACTTGATGCAATATGTAAGGTGCTTGATTGTCAACCGGGAGATATAATTAAATACAACGACAAGGAGTAGTGATTATTGTGGAGGATAATAACAATATTTTAAACGAGCAAGCAACTGATGAAGAACAATTAGAAAATCAAGAAGAAATTTGGTCGCCACATCAACCGAAGCCAAAGCCGCTTTTTGAGCTAACAAAAGGTGATAATCTTTTTGCAATTTGTATGTTGGTGGCAAGTATTTTTTTGAGTGTTTTCGGTATTTTTGGTGGCTTCTCATTTGGATACTTAATATCGATGGTGATGTTTATATCGGTGTTTACGGTATATTTTATAAAATGTAAAAATATAAGCATATTTCCACTACTTTGCATTGCTTTATCACTTGGTAATTCTGCGGTATTTATAACTACCACAAACGGCAGCGTGAAATTTTTTGGAGTTGTTATCAGCTTTATGCTGCTGGTAGTTGGTACTTATGGTTTGGCTTTTGGTAAAACGGCAGGTAACCGTGCAACATTTGGTATTATTGGTAGTGCTCTTTCTACGATGGGTAATATAGGAGTATCGGTAAAATCACTTTTGTCGGGCTATGAGGGTAGTAAAAAGTCGGTTGGTAAGGTAATGCTTGGCCTACTTTGTGCAATACCTGTGCTTTTTGTTGTGGTGCCGTTGCTCATAAAGTCTGACGATGCTTTTAGCGGTATGATGAGTAACATTTTTAACGGCTCGGGCAACGGCTTTCTTACTATTTTAAAGGCTGTGTTTGGCGCGGTGCTTTCACTTTTTGTTATAGCATACGGTTTTTCACTTAAATTTAGCAGAACGTCACCCGCAAAGCAAGCAAAGAGTTATAGCATAGACACCGTTTGTATGGTTTCGTTTTTGTCGGCAATTGCGGCCTGCTATTTGCTTTATTTATTCTCGCAGCTTGCATATTTCTTTAGCGCATTTAAGGGCTTTTTACCAAATCAGGATATAACCTATTCCGAATACGCGCGCAAAGGCTTTTTTGAAATGTGTATAATAGCGGTTATAAATCTGGTTCTTGTATTTTTAAGTCTACTGTTTGCCAAAAAGCAAGACGGCAAGGTGAGTGTTGGTATAAGGGTAATAACAACATTTATAGCTGTATTTACACTTATGATTATTGCAACCGCAATATCCAAAATGGTGCTTTACATAAGTGAGTACGGTATGACAATATTACGCATTACCACAAGCGCATTTATGGTGTTTTTGGCTGTAACATTTTTGGCAGTAATATTAAGAATATATTTAAACAATATAAACATTGTAAAAACAACACTTGTTACTGCGGGTATAATCATTTTGGTGCTTGGTACTGTTAATGTAAATAGTGTTTGTGCCAAATATAATTATAACGCCTATAAATCCTCTGCCACCGATAAAATCGACGTAGAGGCAATGTATAATCTTGGAGATGAGGGTGTGCCTTATTTAGCAAAACTGGCTTGCAGTAAGAATAAAGATGTAGCAAATGATGCTAAACACTATCTTGCCAAAGCGTATATGGAAGATTATTTTGTTAATATGCACTTTGCCGAGGGCTTTGATACCAAGGCGCTAAAGCAGCGTCAAAAATACAAGAGCTTTTCCTACTTTAGCCTACCCCAAAGTCGCGCATACAATGTGCTTTACGCATTTTTAGATAAAAACCCACAGTTTGATAAGGTGTGTCTTGAGTATTATTCAAGTCGTGACAGCATATATGATTTGTGGTAGTTATAAAAAGAGTGGGGCAACCTGCTCTTTTTATCTTGACAATTTAGTCTATTGGTGCTAGACTATAAAAGAGGTGTTATTTATGAAAAAAATATTTGTATTTTTACTTTTGATTGCAGTTGTATTTTCGTTGTCGGCTTGTCGTAAAAACGACGTGGTATTTAGCAGTCAAGGATTTGCTTCAAGTATTATAACTACAAGTGAAATTTCTGATACTGTATCAGATGTATCGTCAGAAGATGATGTTTCGGATACTACGCAAGAAATCACATCAACAACAGAGACTGTAAGTTCCGAGCCTACGATTACAGCACCGACTGTCCCGTCATCTTCGCAACCCACTCCGACCAATCCGGTTGTAAACGAAACAGTTAATAGTACCATAGAAGACGTTAAGGATAAGGTTGATGATATTATCCCTGAATTGCCGTCTGTGCCGCAGGTGCCTACCTCTTCAACAGAAAGCCCTTCCGATGAAGTGATAACACCAAATATTCCTGTTGAAGATTTATTTAAATTTGGCACTTTTAACGGTAATACCTATGAAAGCTTGTTTTGGAATATAGGCTGCACACTTGGTGAAGATTGGTCAATGCTTACCGAGGCTGAAATTCTTGAATATAACGGTATTTCTTCTTCTGCAACCGAACAGGAAATAAATGAACATATCTCAAATTCCTTTTTAATAATCGATATGATAGCAGCTAAGGAAGATGGTAAATCGGTAGCTATGGCGCTTACGATGAGCGATTTGGGCAGTGGCAGTTTTGCACAATTGGATTTGAACGAATATATGAATACAGTTGTAGAAACTTCTAAAGAAAGCTTAGTGCAAAGTGGTTTTTCCAATATGGTTGTAGAACGCAAGGATCTCACAATAGACGGTAAACTGTTTCATTCTGCCGCAATGTCAGGCACTTTAGATGGGGTTAATGTATATCAAACGATTATTTGCATCAAAAATGATTATTATCTGACAATGATTGAGCTAACAACCACAACGGAAGAAGAAATGTTATATATAATCGATAATTTATATATACCGCAAGGTTAATATTGATTTATAAAAGAGCAGGGTGAACCTGCTCTTTTTTTCTTGACAAATATGTCTATTTGGTGTAGAATTTTTATGAAAGGGGATGTATTTATGTCGAATGAAATAAGGTGTTCTAACTGCGGTAAAAAATGCAAGGAGTCTGACAGCTATTGTAAAAGCTGCGGTGAGCCTATTGTAAAAACCGTCGACACATACGGTGCTCCTATAGAGGGCATTGAGCTTGCAAAATGGGAAGAGTTTATTGGCGAGGGCGCTGACAATTTTATAAAAGATTTTAGAAAAAACGATGGTAAAAAGATATTTACAAGTGCAAATTTTGGCGCTTTTTTCTTTGGTCAGTTGTGGCTTCTTTATCGCAAGATGTATATTGAGGCTATAATTGCCTATATAGCTGCGTTTGTGGTTATTGGTATAGTTTTTGCCGTAGCTATGGCAGATGCGTTTTCGGCAGTTATGATAGTTTTACCCATATTATTTGCCTATCGTATAGTATTGTGGCTCTTTGCAAACGCTGTATATAAACAGCACATAAAAAGAGAAATATCCAAGCCCGCTCCCGATATGCGCAAGGGCGGAACCACCATTATTGCGCCTATAGTTGGCAATATTATTGTTAGCTTAATTATATCCGTGTTAAAAACATGGCTATTGGGTATGTAAATTTAAAAAATATATTAATTAAAGGAATGATATTATGTCTATTGCAAGATTAGGAATGGTAGAATCTCGCTTTGCCGATATTGTTTGGCAAAACGCACCTCTTAGTACAAGAGAGTTGGTAACGCTTTGTAAAAAAGAGCTTGATTGGGCGCGTACCACAACCTACACCGTGCTTAAAAAACTGTGTGATCGCGGTATTTTTAAGACCGAAAACAGCACCGTTACCGTTCTTATTGGTAAAGAGGAATTTTACGCAATGCAGAGCGAACAATTTGTTGATGAAAACTTTAGCGGTTCACTTCCTGCATTTATTGCCGCCTTTACCACCAGAAAAAAGATTTCGGACAAAGAAATTAAAGAACTTGAAAAAATGATTAAAGATTTTAAAGGAGATAATCAGTAAGTGACTGATATTTTTTTAAAAATTCTTAACACCAGCGTCACAGCGAGCTATCTTGTGGTGGCAGTAATTGTTTTTCGCTTATTGTTTAAAAAAGCTCCCAAATGGATAATGTGCATATTATGGGGAATTGTGGCATTAAGGCTTATTTTTCCGTTTTCTATCGAAAGCAGTATAAGTCTTTTGCCACAACGCGAAATATTAACCGTTTCGGAATCCTCTGACGTTATTATAGAATTCAAGTCAAATACTGTTAATGTTGACAACGACACAACCGTTACCAACACTACACCCGCGACGGAGAATTTCGATACGCAGAGCAATGAATCGGCAATGCTCGAAGACTCAACACAGTCGCGTACGGACACCACAAATGTTGCACCGACAGTAGATAACAATATACCAAACGGTAGTGTTGTACAACATAGAGCAAGCAAAGAGATTTCTTTGTTTTGGCTGTTGTCGGTAACCTGGATTTGCGGAATGTTGCTGATGCTGACTTATAGCGTTATATCTTATATTAGACTTTCTTTAAAGGTGAAGGCAACTATTCTTTATCGCGATAATGTGTATTACTGTGACAGTATTGATACACCGTTTATTTTTGGCGTTTTTTCTCCAAATATATATATTCCGTCAAATATGTCGACGGAGCATCTTGAATATGTTATAAGCCACGAAAGTGCTCATATAAAAAGGTGTGATTATATTTGGAAACCGATGGGTATTTTATTACTTACTTTTCATTGGTTTAATCCTATAATATGGGCGGCGTATATCTTATTGTGCCGTGATATTGAAAGTGCTTGTGATGAAAAGGTTATACGCGATATGGATGACGAATATAAAAAGAGTTATTCAATGGCGTTGCTTGACTGTAGTGTTCATCACAAAGCAGTTGTAACATGTCCAGTTGCGTTTGGAGAGGTAGGGGTTAAAGACCGCATCAAAGCTGTTTTAAACTATAGAAGACCCGCAAAGAATTTTGTTACAATATCAGTTGTGGTTAGTATAATTATTTCATTTTGCTTTATTACTACCCCAAAAGAGCGTGTGTCTGCTATGGGCGGAAACGAAGATATAAATATTGATGCTGAAACAGGCAGTAAGATAAATTATTCGGAATTGTATGAGAATTTCTTTAATCGTATAATAGGCAATATCGATAACAATGAAATCTATTCCAAAGATAAGAATAATGTATCACAATTTACTTCTCCTGAAGATGTTGTTTTGACAAGAGATTCTGCTACTTTTAAAAATGGAAACAAGGAATACACTGCTAAGGTGTATTTTGATACCGAAGATGAGACCAATGCACAATATTTTATTGTAACAAATACCAAGACCGGTGAACTAATTAATAATTTATCAATAGACCATTACGAAAACTTTACAGAAAATGCAATATATGCTATTGATATAACTTTTGATGGCAATTATGACTTGATTATGCCGTATCATATGGACGGTACGGGAGATCAATCTTTTTCGGTATATGTGTGGGATGTTGATGAAAAGCAGTTTGTTAAAAAATCTTTTTGGTATATGAGTAATTTTTCGCTTGATTATAAAAACAAGTGCATACTTTCTCACCGAAAATGTGCCACTGTTTTTGATTATTATATACATCGCTATGATGATATGGGAAAGGATTTTTACTTGTTATCAAGTCTTTGTTGTGTGGTTGATGAAATGACAGGTGTTGTAAAAGTTGAAGAACGTCACGGAACAAATACAACAAAAGAATTTACGACATATTGCGGGGATTATTTGTCATTAGATTCAAACGATAGCAATGCTGCGGAATATTTTAAAGAAGGTTCTTATTGGGATCTGAATTCTGATAAATGGAATCGTTGCATACAAAAAAATTATTATTCCAATTTTACCGATACTATACAAAATCAGGCTTATATAAGTGGATATATGGGCTTTTTGAACGGGTTTATTACGGCAGATAATCCAGAAAATAAAAAACATATCAGTAGAAGTTATTATTTGAACCGTTTTTATATTGGTGAAATGATGAGTAATAAGACCAATCCATACGATGTAAGGTTTGCATATTATGATATAAATGATGATGGAATTCCTGAAATGATTATGCAATCTGATACATATGATGTTTTTACATATAAGGATGCAAAACTGTGTTGGTCATATGAAACCAATTCTATAGATACTATTATTGAAAAGTTGAATTGGATTAGTCCAAAAACGCTTTTGTGTGATCGTAGTGATGGTATTTCAGGTTCTATATACGGCTCATATTTTGATTCATATTATAATAACAAATAAAAGGCAGGGGTGACCTGCCCTTTATTTATTGTTTTATCTTTTTAAGCGCAAATTTTTCAAGTCTGGATACCTGTGCTTGTGAAATGCCTATTTCTTCTGATACTTCCATTTGCGTTTTACCTTGCATAAAGCGCAGACTTAAAATCTTTTTTTCTCGGTCAGAGAGATTTTTTATGGCCTCTTTTATACATATTTCGTCAAGCCAGTTTTTATCATCGTTTTTATCACCAACTTGATCAAGCACATATATTGTATCACCACCATCGGAAAATACAGGCTCGTAAAGTGACACGGGGTCAACTATACTTTCAAGCGCTATTACAACATCTTCACGCGGCAGTCCCAGTTCGTCTGCAATTTCACTAACGGTTGGTTCTTTTTGGTTTTTTGCTGTAAGCGTTTCTTTTACCTGCATTGCACGATAGGCGGTATCCTTTATAGAGCGACTAACCCTTATCGAGTTGTTATCGCGCAGGTAGCGCCTGATTTCACCTATTATCATTGGAATGGTTATAGAATGGCGAAAAAGTAATATACATAGAGGATGAACTTTTATCCATCCTCTTAATGTCTTATAATAATTGTAGTTTGTCGAATCGCTTTTTAGCGTTTCGACAAGCC
>SVOH01000037.1 GCA_015066515.1 Oscillospiraceae bacterium
CTAATAGTCAATTGCACAATGGAATCCTCTCCTTCTCGTTTTAATTTGTTTAAAAAATAGCTCATCTATAATTCCAATATAACCAACACCGATTGCTTTGTCAACACCGCAAGAACGTTCGATAAAACTAAATGACTATTTGCGTTATTAGAACATTTTTATACAAAAAAGCACAAGCATTGAGTATCCCATGCAGCTCGTGCTTTCTTGCTTAGCGTTTATGATTTTGGCAATGAATTTTTCATAATAATTCTGGTGGTAAACACTCCCTCATCTAAAGTGAATACAATTTCTCCGTCGTACTTTTCCACCAACTGCTTCATACTTATTATACCAAATCCGTGAGATGCCTTGTCGGCTTTAGTGCTTGATAAATCATTAACGTCAACAAAGCCGTTTACAGGATTTTTAATCTTTATAACCAACAAATTGTTTCTGGGCAGGATGAAAACCTCAACGGTTCCTTTGTTCGGTGTTTTTTCCGCAGCTTCAACTGCATTGTCTATGGCATTCCCTAAAATAATTGCCAAATCCACGTCAGACACCTTTATACCTTGAGGCGTTACACATTCCCATATAAGCTTTACACCAACAGCTGCCGCTTTTTCCGCCTTAGCCGAAAGTATAAATTCTACCGCGCTGTCGGAATTGTCCTTCAGCGGCGAGTCCTCTCCATACACACTGCAAAGTTTTTCTATTGCGGTCTCGGTGTTACCTTGCTTTAATTCGGCGGCAATTCCTATGCAAAAGTTCCTAAGGTCGTGTTTGATTTTGTTGGTTTGAAAGCTATTTTCCATCATGCTTCGATACTGCATGGCTTGTATCTCAATAATTTTGTTTGCATGTTCAATTTTACTTTTGTGCATTGCAAGATCGTATAAAGAATTGGTGTATTCAAAAACCACCATCGTTGCAAAAAGCAAAGCAAAATCACTTATCAACACCAGTCCTACAATAACAGGAGCCCAGTGCTCGTTTTGTAGAACCAAAGCGTTTTGGGTTATAATCGCTAAAACAGAAGCTATGGGAAATGCCATAACAATTAAATACTTTTTATCTGCCTCCCTTGAAAAAGGTTTGTACTTTAACACGTAAATAATGTGTATTATCAAAAACAGTAAAGCTTTTGACGCTAAAACCGTAAAAAACGAAATCCTTTCAGCGTCTCCAAAGCTGGTTTTCAATAAAACGGAAGCGGTAGTTTCTACAACTAATATCAGCACTGTGAATATACACGAATAAAAAACTCCGTGTAATAGGTTTAAAAAATAAGGAAATGACAAAACTACACAGGCAGAAAAAACCATCAAATATGAAAACGGATCAGCACCAAATACAAATTTCGCAATTAGCACTATACAAAAACTAACAATTCGAGCAATAATTACATATTTTTTAGGTGTAGCTCTTTGCTTAAATGAAGAGAAAAACAAAAATGCAATAACAACCGTCAAAAGGGAATCGCCTATTACCAGCAAATGCTCGGGCTTCATTATCTGTAATGCACCTCCGCATAATCGGAATACGCAAGCATTACATCAGTTTTACGGCGCATACTCATAGGTAGAATCTTGCCGTCATCCAATATAACATCATACTTTGCAAATTCTGCTATTTTATCAAAATTTACTATATATCCTTGGTGGATTTGATAAAAGCCATAATCCTTTAGCACCTCATACACCTCCGACAGACTTTCTTTAGTTTCGTATGTCCCATTTTCCATGTGATATACAACGTGCTTGTTGTAGTACTCAACGTATCGAATATCATATATAAGAATTCTTTTATACTCGGTATTGATTTTTATCGTGTGATAACAAGTGTGCTTTATATACTTTTCAAAAAGCCTGTCAAGAATAGAAAGCGTTTTGTTGTTACTTTCAACAGGCTTGATTAAATAGGAAAAGGCTTCACAATCAAAGGCTCTTACTGCGTATTTTGAATAGGCGGAAACAAACACAATGAGCATAGTACGGTTATTTTTTCGCAACTCGCACCCTAATTCCAAACCGTTAAGTCCAGGCATATCTACATCTAAAAAGACAATATCATAGCTCTTATCGTTTTCCGTAACAGACAGCAGTTCTTTGCTTTTCGTGTAAACATCTATATCACCGTTTTTGTACTTATTATGCGACCTAAGCAAGGCTTTTAATTCTTCTGCATCGCTTAAACAATCGTCACAAATCGCAATCTTCATAATTGACCTTCCCTTTTCACTTGCAGTTACTTGAAGTATACCACAAAAGCAACCGTAGTTCAACAAACGATTGATTGCAATCAGTCCTTTAGATTTATCATTTATCCACCATTGCTTTGTCCAACACTATTCTTCCGATTGAACAAGCAGCCGAAAAAGCAACTCTCTTTTTTCAAAAAAGTAAGTAAACCAAAAATGACAGCATCCTCGGGCAGAGCACCTCGCAAACAACCGAAATGTACTACATCAAAAAAGATGCCACATGCCTCAGCGGACTAACCAATGCATTCTCAAAATATAGGTGTCAATGGTTGGTCTGCAATAGACAAAGAAATACCACCAAGGAAAATTCAACTCTTTGGCGGTTGGTTTCTTTGATGCTATACATTTGTTTTTATTAAGACGCTGTCTCCTTTGTCAAAAAGTATTCCGTCACCATCGTTAAGTCTTACCAATGTACAATTATTGTCAGCTTCGTAACGCCTTAGCTTTTCTTCAAAGGCTTCGTAACGGTGGAGAAATTTACCGTAATGAGGAATAATGTGTACGTCTGCCAAGCGCAAACCTTTCAAATCTGTCAAATCCACAAAATTCATTTGTGGTTCAAAAGCGTCTATTACAGCGATCGATGAGGTCATAACCAAAGCTCCTGCGCTCCAGCCGATTAACACCTTTTCTTTAGCAATCCGTTCTAAAATACTATATGCATTACAGTTTCTTACAGCGTTAAGCAAATAATACGGGTTGCCGCCGATAAACTCTACAACGTCATAACCGAGCAATTCTTGCGGGCTTTGCTCATCAAGATCAAAAAGCTCGACCTCTAAGCCGTACAATGTCAACTCGTTTATTACGCGAGGGATATGATAGTTTTTTGTTTTATATTCATTGTCGGCAGTTACAACAACTGCCGCTTTTTTCTTACCAACAACGTATTTTTCAATAGCCTCTTTTAATTGGACGCTTGTAATTCCGTTAGATAACAGTGCCAGCATATTTCTCCCCCTTTTCAAAATACAAAACCCGTCACAGCACAAATTTGTAAATCTGCCCTAATTTCTGTTTTAACAATATACGTCCACATCGAGTATAATTTTAACAAAAAACTATTTCCATGTCAATGGACACATCATTGCCGAACACAAACAGAATTTCTTGCGGTATTATTAAGATAAGCCCCGCCGAAGCGGGGCAAAAATTTAAAAAATATAGTCTGTTACACAATCATACCAATGCACATAAGTTTCACCGTTAATAATAAGCCTTTCATTGTCAGGCAACATTTCTGTCCACAGCTTTCCATAACGCTCATAAGCCCAATCGTTTTTGTTAAATCTGCGCCATAATATCAACCTTCCGTTTTTATCAAAATACTCTTCAGAAGCAATACCGTCATTAAAGCTTTGGATATCCATTACACAAACGGTATCGTAAATTTTATCGTTAATCGTTATCTCAAATCTCCCCACTACATCAACAACTTCTTTATCAGTGCAGCCTTCTACTATGTTACCATTGCGAGACAACAATCCTTTGGCATAAACGATGATTTCTTTACCGCAATTATCTTCACCAAAGCCCCAGTTGTTAACGAACTCATCCCCATCAAGAAAAGTGTATAGCTTTTGCACACCGTTTTCGTAATGACTTTCAGCAAGATATCGGCAATGGGTATCGGTTAGCTGTGCAACAAAACGGCGTTCCTTCTTATTCACCGAAGCTATGCGGGAACGATTCTCCTCACTGTACTGGATGGCAGATATTTCGACACCTTCAATGCCATGGATCTGCGCCTTGCCAACAACTTTCATTTCGGTATACTCCGTGCGTTTTCTTGAAGGCATATCATAAATCCCCCAAGTACAGTTTTCCCCCACACGCGGGATGATAGGCCAACCCTGCAATTCTTTACAGACAACTGAAAAGGGAGCAAGATCGGTTTCGGCAATTTTATATTCAGGTAAAATATCGGGAATTTTTATCATATTTTCTTCTCCTTTACAGGTAATAGTATTTGGATAATTTTGTCTGAATTTTTGCTTTGCATAGTGCAGGCGGCTTTTTACAGTACCCAGCGGCACCGATAATTGGCGTGCAATGTCTTCCTGCGTAAGATTTTTAAAATAATACAAATAAAGCATCTGCTGTTCCTTGTTTCCCAGTAATTCCAAGGTGTCACTTACAACGCTTTGCTCCGTAATGCCCATCCTACCAACGACTAATGCAGATTCGGAAACAGACTCGATAGGGATCTGCAAAGCCTTTGCTTTTTTGCGGTAATAATCTTTTATTTTATTGTTGGCAATACTTAAAAGCCACGCCTTGAAAGCAGAGATGTTTTTTAATGTTTCGAACTTCACCATAGCAGCCAGACATACATCTTGTAACACATCCTCCGCGTCATAACTGTTGGCTATTTTGTAATTAACATAACGTTGAAGCGGAAGCATATTGTCCTGCAACAGCATTTCAAAATCTTTCACATCCTCACTCCTTTACAACAAGTTTGATATCGATACCGTATATATAGTCGAAGCAAACCATCAAAAGGTTCAATTATCAAATTATTATATTAAATAATAGAGTATACGTCCGTAATATAAATGCAAAAGCACCGACTAAAAGTCGATGCTTTTGTGGCAGGGGCAGTAGGAATCGAACCCACGACACGCGGTTTTGGAGACCGCTGCTCTACCTGCTGAGCTATACCCCTATATATAATACGGCGCTCGGCTCATCGTCCTGCTGAGCTATACCGTATATTATGATGTAGACAAAATTCTACGATAGCGGCAAAAAAACAAATGCGCCGCTGTTGCCAGTAGCGCATTTGTTTGTCGTAACCGACTTTGGTGGGCCTTCAGGGACTCGAACCCCGGACCGACCGGTTATGAGCCGGTTGCTCTAACCAACTGAGCTAAAGGCCCAAATATCCGCGACACAGGGCATCGCTGTCCTGTGTCGTAGATTTTGGTGTCAGCCATTACCTATCTTCCCGGGCCGTCTCCAGCCAAGTATTGTGGGCACGAGTGAGCTTAACTATCGTGTTCGGAATGGGAACGGGTGGACCCTCACCGTTAAGATGACTGACTAAATGGTG
>SVOH01000023.1 GCA_015066515.1 Oscillospiraceae bacterium
CGGTTTTGCTTCATCTCTTGGTCTTTATGGTCCTTATAACAGTAGTATGTTCTCTCATTCGGGCGACTCCTATTGGTTCTATAGCGGTTCCAATTATGTCGCTGCAGTGACTCATACGGAATACCGTTATGCAGATCGCTCAAAGGTATACACCTACTATTATCAGAAGATTGAAGCAAAAGAATCATCTACAGAGGTTAGTGCTTCCGATACCATTTCTAATGTTAAAAAGTGGGTTCAGTACACAGTAAAATAAGTATACTTATTCAAAAAACTCGTCATCTTCGGATGGCGAGTTTTTACTTGTGGTGAGTAAATTATTGCTAATGATAAAATGAATTTCTTGTTTGATTCCGCCAAAAAATAGTTTCTCAAAAATCGCTTCTAAGATTTGACAAGAGGTGTCTGAGCAGATAAAATAATTATAGTCCTTTTTAAGAGAGGTGCAGCTAAGGGGTTGGCAGCGCCTCACGCTTTTTATCCATTCATTCAAGTATATCCGAAGAGTTTTATTGAGTCTTGATAATTCGAGGACGTTACTTTTCAAATTATTGAAAATTATCGTAATATGTAGTATAATTAAATAAAAAACAAGTAGGGGATATTTATGGCAATTGAAGTAAACCAATATTCTCTAGCATCCTATTATATAGATGTAATGAGAAACGATATAAAATTATCTAATGCCACATGCTTTTTTACTAAAATTGATGATCAATTATATTTAATAACAAATTGGCATGTAGTAAGCGGACAAAATGCTGACACTTTGTTGAGTTTGAGTGATACATGTGCCATCCCGAACAAGTTAAGAGTTTATTTGCCGAAAGCAAAAGACAATACACTAGAATATTCAAATTTGTATTATGTTGATGTGGCTATACGCGACGAAGATGACAATGCCCTTTGGTACGATAAAAGAAAAGATGATAGAATGATTGATGTTGCGGTGCTTCCCTGTAATATAGATGATGATTTTTGTTGTCTTTCTATTGAAGACGCAGAAGAGCCATTTAATGAAGGTGTAACTTGTGATATTGCATCGGAAATATACATAATCGGATTTCCTTTTGCTGATGATTATGGTTATACACCTATTTGGAAAAAAGCAAGTGTAGCTAGTGAACCCGAAATTGATATAAATGGATTTCCTTATTTTTTTGCCGACACAGCCACGAGGCAGGGGATGTCGGGATCACCGGTTGTATTGTTCGAAAATAGACCTGTTACAATCTTTAATCAAAAGGAGCAAAAGATTAGCCGTCACTTTACTAAATTTATAGGTATATACTCTGGAAGAATAGGTGCTAATAGCGAAAGTAGAAACGATGCGCAATTAGGCAGAGTATGGAAAGCGCAGGTCATTAAAGAAATTATAGATGAAAGCAAAGGTGAAATTAGTGAATAAAACCTGTAAATGTTATGCTTGTGGATCTAATGCTACAAGTAGTGCCGACCACGAAAGAAACCGTATTTTTTATGAGTGTCCTTTGTGTGGCCGATTTGAATTAGGGTGGTTTGATGGCATTTCGGATATAAATGAAAACCATCTTGCGTCATATTTGCTTTATCATCGTTTTCCGTATGAGAATGTGATCGAATATCGGTATCATACTACCCTTGATAAGGAAACCTGTGATAAATACAAAAAAGAATTTCAAGAAGGCAACAACACTCATGGACATCCGGTACATATGGACGCTGAATTAATCGAAAATTGGTATCCTAAGACATTTTCAGAACGTGTTGATTACATCCTTCTTTATATAAACACTCGCACACCACACATGGGACAACAGATAACATTGAGTTACAAAGAAATGCTTGGAATGCTATTTGTGGATCAAAAGGAACAGTCTAAGGATTACTCTGCCACAGGTTACGGAAAATGGGTAGAACGTAAAGAGGATGATTGTGAAGCTGAAATAAAATATTTTTTAGATTATCTTGTGAAATGCGAGTATATTCAATATAATGACGGCCCGAACGAAGAAGAATGGGCTGATTTATCATTGATGCCAAAAGGATATGCCAGAGTAGACGAATTACAGAAGAATACTTCAAACAGTAAAAATGTTCTGATTGCTATGAAATTTGGGGACGATACAAACAAGCTCCGAGAGGCAATACGAGCAGGAGTTAAGAAGGCCGAGTATGCTCCTGTTTTTATTGATGAAGTACAGCACAATGACCTGATTACACCAGAATTATTAAAGCAGATACGAGACAGTAAATTTGTAGTTGTAGACTTAACCCATCAAAATAATGGGGCATACTTCGAAGAAGGATATGCGATGGGATTAGGAAAGCCAGTTATTCAATTGTGCAAAAAGGGTACGGTGCTGCATTTTGATATTGCGCAGAAAAATACTATAATGTGGGATTCTGAAGATGATATCATAGACAAGTTATGCAATCGAATTATTGCAACTATAGATTAAGATAAGAAATACCACCTAAGCCGATTAAGGCTTAGGTGGTATTTCTTCTGTAAAGGCAAAGACGTTCTTTACGATGTAAAGAGTTCGTCTATGCGTGTTATGGTGGAGGCGGGGGGAGTCGAACCCCCGTCCAAAAATCTATTCCTATCGGCATCTCCGAGCGCAGATTATTGTTTAAAATTCCCTCATATAACAGACAAAAATCAAACCGTTAAATTCAGTAGTTCCTACTTTATGACAGCGACCGGAACAAGCCGCTGTTCACATTTACCGCTAGATGACGCCCTTCCAAAGTCGCGGTACTCTTTGGTTGGACGGCCGCCTAATTAGGCAGCAAGTGCAACTTTATTGTTGTCAGTTAATTTTAAATTGCGGATTTTAAAGCGGTTCCGCACCGCTGCTCGCTTCCAATAGTTCAAAATCCCTGTCGAAACCTTTACGCCCCCATATTTTGAAGTAAGAAGTAATAGGTAATAGTGAAAAAGTAATTATCGATTTTGTTCTTTAAGTGCGCGGTCTATTGTGCGGTTAGCATCACGTTTTGCGGCGGTTGCTCGCTTGTCGTGTAGCTGTTTACCTTTGCAAAGACCTAACTGTACTTTGACCAGCGAACCCTTAAAATAAAGTGATAGGGGAATAAGGGTGAGTCCCTGCTGCTTAACCGTACCAAAAAGACGCATTATTTCACGCTTATGCATAAGTAGCTTGCGGTCACGCTTTGGCTCTTTGTTAAATATATTACCGTGGTCATAAGGGCTAATATGCATCTGCTTGATTATCATTTCACCATCATCAACACTAACCCAAGAGTCTTTTAAATTTACACCACCGGCACGTATCGACTTTACCTCGGTACCCGAAAGTGAGATACCGGCTTCATAGCTTTCAAGCACAAAATACTCGTGAAAAGCCTTTTTATTGGTTGCTATTGTCTTTGTATTTTCCATACGCCGAATCTCCTTTCATTTGTTTTTACGTAGGCTTAAAGTGAAAAATCGTCCTTGGTAAATTCACCTGCAGGCTTTATTCTTTGCGGTGTGCGTTTTAGAGGATCGTATTTATATTGGCGACATACGTCGGCGCGTGTGGTTACACCGTGCTTTTTACAAAAAATTTCATCTGAGTATTCTGATTTTTTACCATGAATACACCAAAGACACGACTTTTGCAATTTGTTACTAAAACCCTTTAACGCCATTTTAATCACCCCGTTTGCACATTATATCACATCATTAATAAATTTTCTACTATTATTTTTTAAATATAAAAACATTAAAAAAGATATTATCATTATTATCATTGAATTTAATAAAACCACATTCGAATAAAGGTATTTGATATTATAATTTGTATTATTGGTAAATGTAGGAATTTTTATTTCAAATATTTTAAGTAAGATTTTTGTTATTATTACACTTAAAATTCCGTGTGTTAGTCTTGATAGTAAAAATCTAATTTTATATATGTTGAAATTCTTGGCTACAGCAAATATTTGACACCATATTGAAATACCGGAAAAGCCCAATAAAAAAGAAGCAAAATATATGTTATTGCATTTAATAACCGATGATGTTACTTCGGTAAAATATGATAAAATTTTTAATGCCTTTATACCTGAAAAGAAGTAGTCAATATAAGAATTTATTGAAGAAAACATAATTATAAATCCACAAATATTTATAATACTTTCAACTGCATCTTTCGTGCTTTCAACAAAACATATTGAAAATGATTTATTACTTGATTTGCTGTTTGATTTAATTTTAGAGTTGTTTTTTAATTCTTTAGAACATAAAAGCGCAAGTATAAAAGATGATAAGATATGCGATACAAGTAAAACTATCCCAAGTTGTTTTGATTTAAATGAACCACCTACTATTACAACTATGAATGATGGTCCCGCATTTACACAATATGTAATCATAATGTTTGCTGCTTTTTCGTTGATATTTTTATTAATAACTAATTCATTTATGAGTTTAGCTCCAACAGGATAACCGCCTAGTAAGGACAAAATAAAAACATAGAACATTTCAAAATCATAACCTAAAGTTTTATACAATAAAGTATTAATGTAATAATTATTTATCGTTATACCATTTTTGGCAATCATTAAAACACATACCAAAAAAGGAAAGAGTGATGGAATAACGACATTTGCTGAGAGTATTAAACCTCCATATATACCGTTTTTTGATGTTTCGGGGAAAATAATTATTAAACATATTAGCATAATTGAAAAAAATAAAACAAAAATTTTTGAATTTAATTTCATAAAATTATCACCAATAATTTATATGCTTTTTTGAATTATTATAATAATATTTTCATATCATAAATTAGTTGTTTTAGAAAGGATAGAAATATATTGTCTAGATATAAATTCAAAAGTAATAAAAAAAATAAAATAAATCTGATTGCAGAATATAACGAATTTATAAGCAAGGACATTATGGAAGGCATACATACAGAAATTTTTTCTAATAAAAATATAATAATAGAAAATTGTAAAGGAATTGTTGATTATCAAGAAAATTATATAAAATTGAAAATAAAAAAGGGTTTTTTAGTTTTATCTGGAACTGAATTTATAATTTCATCTTTTGAAGATGAAAAAATTATGATAAAAGGTAATATAATTTCTATAGAGTTTTGTGTATAGGTGATTTCGTGAATCGTTTGTGGCATTTTTTTCTTGGCTATATTTTAATTGAGATTTCCGGTGATGGATATGAGCAAATATTAAATCGTGCTACAGCCAATAATATATATTTGTGGAATTTAAATTACAGTAAGGGTAAGATATATGGCTGTATATCAGTAAAAAATTTTTATAAGATTTCTAAAATTAGGCACGGTTTAAATTGTAAAATAAAAATAATTAAAAAAGTTGGACTAATATTTAAATTAAAAAAATATAAGAAACGATATGGCTTTATAGTTGGTAGCATTATTTATATAATGATATTGCTTTATCTTTCTAACTATATTTGGATTATAAACGTTGAGGGTAACAATGGTATAGCTACACAAGAAATTTTAAATTCTTGTAAAGAAATTGGGATTTATGAAGGAATCAAAAAGACAAAAATTAACAATAAATATGATTCACAAAGACTACAGCTTATTGAAAAAAGGATTGCATGGTGTTCGTTAAACACAGAAGGATGTGTCTTAACGGTAAATGTAAGCGAAGTAACAAATTCTGATAAAAAAGATAGGGAAAATCCATCGAATTTAAAGGCAAAAATAGAAGGTAAAATTAAAAAAATTAATGTAAGATCCGGTAATTCTCTTGTTAAGGTGGGGGATACGGTTTCTAGAGGAGATATACTTGTATCGGGCATAATCGAAAATATGTCAAGCACGCAATTTGTTTACTCCAGTGGCGAAATAATTGCCGAAACCAAAAGAACTTTCTCAGCACAAGAAGATTATATTCAAAATATATCTTTTGAAAATGGTGAGATTATTACAAGATATACGTTAAACTTTTTGAATTTTAAAATTCCTTTGTTTCTTGGTAAAGTAAATAATGATTTTAATTGTTTCAGCAGTGTAAAAAATTTATGTTTATTTAACAAAAAATTACCAATTAAAATTGCAAAAGAACAGTATAAAATATTAGAAAAAACAACAATGACATACGATGAAAAAGAATTAGAACAAAAATTAGAAAACAATATAAAAACCCAAATAGAAGATTTTAATTTAATTAAATATAAATCAATAGATAAAGAAATTAATTATACAAAAACAGGAATGTTATTAAAAATTACATATATATGTGAAGAAAATATAGCCGAACAAAACAAGATATTGTTAAGTAAAGAAAATTGACTTTTTGTACTGTTTTGGTGTATAATACTACAGTATATATATCTTGGGAGAAAAGATGATGGAATTACTAATTGATATTGAACGTGTTGAGCAGCTTGTTAATCTTTTTGGCAATTTAGATGAAAATATTAAGCGGCTCGAAAATCATTATAACGTTGTTATATCTTCACATTCGGGTCAAATTAAATTAATTGGCGAAACAATTGACGTAACAAATGCTTCGCGTGCAATTAAATGCCTACTTGAAATAATAAATAAGGGTGAAAATTTAACTGCACAAAATATTGATTACGTTATAAATATGGTTGCAGACGGTGACGATGATAAAATTTCTCGGCTTACAAATGCTGATTGTATTTGTGTTACCGCCAAAGGTAAACCTATAAAGCCCAAAACACTTGGGCAACGTAAATACATTGAAGCAATTCGTAAAAATACAATAACAATCGGTGTTGGCCCTGCGGGAACCGGTAAAACATATCTTGCTGTGGCACTTGCTGTAAATGCATTTAGAGCAAAACAGGTTAACAGAATTATACTTACTCGTCCTGCTGTAGAGGCGGGGGAAAAGTTGGGCTTTTTGCCTGGCGATTTGCAACAAAAAGTTGATCCGTATCTTAGGCCCCTTTATGATGCTCTATACGATATGCTGGGTGCAGAAAATTTTCAGCGTTGTCAGGAGCGCGGCGATATTGAGGTGGCACCGCTTGCTTATATGCGAGGTCGAACACTCGATGATAGTTTTATTATTCTTGATGAAGCACAAAATACTACCCAAGAACAAATGAAAATGTTTTTAACACGTCTTGGTTTTAATTCTAAAGCTGTTGTAACAGGTGATATTACCCAAATAGATTTACCGGGTGATAAAAAATCAGGTCTTAAACAGGCTGTTCAAATACTTAAAGGCATTGACGATATAGCAATTACAAAGCTAACTGCAAAGGATGTAGTACGTCATAGACTCGTTCAAGAAATTATAAATGCATATGAAAGAAATGGTGAAGCAAATGAAAGTAAAGGTTAATATAACTAGTTCTCAGAACAAAATAAAACTTCCCGTAGGAACAAAACTGCTTGTTCGTAAGTCGTGTATAGCTACCTTGGTTGAAGAGGGATTTTGCGATGATGCTGAAGTAGAGGTTACCTTTGTTGATGACGAGCAAATAAAAGAATATAACAACGAGTACCGTAACATAGATAAATCTACCGACGTGTTATCTTTTCCTTTGGGCGAAAACGGTGCTTATGATACAAATCCTGAAACAAACAATAAAATGCTTGGTGATATTGTAATCTCGGTCGAACACGCTGTTGCTCAAGGTGAATTATACGGTCACGGTCTTCGCCGCGAGATTGCATATTTAACGGTACACTCAATGCTTCATTTACTTGGTTACGACCACGTTGATGAGGGAATAGAAAAGGCAAAAATGCGCGAAAAAGAAGAAGCAATCCTTACAAATCTTGGACTTGCTATTACTAAGGTGTAATTATGGAACAAAAATCTGCTTTTATTACAATTATTGGCCGACCAAACGTTGGTAAGTCTTCATTGCTCAATAAAATAGTTGGGCAAAAGGTTGCAATAGTGTCGGACAAGCCACAAACTACACGAACTAAAATTATGGGCGTTATAACAAACGGTGAAACACAGCTTGTATTTATTGATACACCCGGTTTTCACAAACCGCATAATTTACTTGGTGACAGTATGATAAAGGCTGTCAAAGACGGTATGAGTGATGTTGACGCTGCTGTATTAGTTGTTGACGCTTGCCCGGACTTTAAGCTTGATTTCGATAATTTACCGCCTGCAGAGCTTGCCTTAATAGAAACTGTAAAGGCTAAAAAATTAAAATGTATTTTGGTAATCAATAAAATTGATTTGCTCAAAGATAAAGAAGATTTATTCGGAATTATTACCGCTTATTCACGCCTTTATGACTTTGAAACTGTTATTCCGCTTTCGGCAAAAAGCGGTGACGGTGTTGAAATTTTGCTGAAAGAAATCAATAAATTCGCAAAACCGTCGCCACATTTCTTTGCAAGTGACGATTTTACCGACCAACCCGAAAAGGTTATGGTTGCCGAAATGATACGCGAAAAACTGCTTCGCTGTCTATCAAAAGAAGTGCCTCACGGAGTTGCAGTTGACCTTGAAAAATTTTATGAAACCGATACAGTTAACGGTGAACCAGTATTACACGTTGATGCGGTAATTTACTGTGAAAAAGATTCACACAAAGGAATTATAATCGGCAAGGGTGGCGATATGCTTAAGCGTATTGGTACATACGCGCGAAAAGATATTGAAAATTTCTTTGGCATAAAAGCATCAGTAAAGCTTTGGGTAAAGGTTAAAGAGGATTGGCGTAACCGACAGGGACTTATACATACATTTGGTTTAGATAACCTAAATTAACTAAAATTACCTACCATAATATCAATTATTTACCGTACAATAAATTTAACGGAGGTTGATATTATGAGCGATAATAAAGCGTGGCTAAAATTTTTAATTACAGGTAATCCAAAAGATTATTTAAACTATAAAAACAAAACAAACGAGCAAGAAATATATCGAGGTGAGGATACTGCGTATTACGACCGATGGTCTTGTGATAAAGGAAACGACTATAAGGGATAACGACCGAATGATAACCATAATCACGCGTGATAGGGGAGTAATTACTGCCTTTGTAAGAGGGGTTAAAAGTTTTAAAAGCAAACGTGGCTCGGCTACTAGCTTGCTTAGCTTTTCTAACTTTAATCTCGAATCAAAAGGCGATACATATACCGTGCTTGAAGCCTCGGTCAACAAAATGTTTTTTGGCGCTGGCAGCGATATTGTAACCCTTACCGTTGCACAATATTTTTGTGAGCTTTGCAATATTTTTCGTCCCGTTGAAAATGAATCAGAAGAATTTTTGCGTCTTGTTTTAAATTCCTTACATTTTTTAACCGAAAATAAACGAAGCCCTGAATTAATAAAGGCAATTACCGAACTTCGTGTCGCTGTGATTGCAGGTTACGCGCCAAACCTTGTAGCGTGTGACGGTTGCGGCGAATTTGAAGATGCCGTTATGTATTTTAAATTAGATGACGGCACGCTATACTGCAACGACTGTCGCAAAGATAATTGTGTATCTATCACACTGACTGTATTACAAGCAATGCGGCATATTGTTTATTCAAAATTTGAGCAGCTATATTCTTTTGAAATACCTGAAAGCGCCGCAAAAGAACTTTCAATTTTAACCGAACGATATGTTACATATCAAACCGAACACCGATTTACAACTTTGGATTTCTTACGAGGAATTATATGAAATATGATATATTAAAACATGCAAAAACACTTGAACTGCAAACCGTTTTACAAAAATTAGCAGGTGAGTGTGCAAGCGAAGATGCGTATAACAACGCACTTAACATTGTTCCTGATACCGATATAAATATTGTAAAACGTAATTTAGCCGAAACCGAATCGGCTTATTTGCTTATATCTAAATTTACTTCACCATCATTTGGTGGCACTGTCAATATATCGGGAAGCTTGTCGCGCGCGGCTTTGGGAGCAACGCTAACTCCTGGCGAACTTATTAAAATAGCTAATGTGTTGCGCGTTATTCGTTCTGTAAAGGTCTGGCGTGATAATTCGTCAGCCGAACGTGAAACTGCAATTGAGTATCTTTTTGGTGCACTTGTTCCAAATAAATTTTTAGAAGAAAAAATAACATTTTGCATTAAAGGTGAAGATGAAATCGCCGATACTGCTTCAACCACACTTGCAGATATTCGTCGTAAAATAACATCTAAAAGCGCAAAAATTCGCGAAAATCTTGATAAGATTGTCCGCGGACAAATGTCAAAATACCTTCAGGATGCTATTATTACACAGCGTGACGGTAGATTTGTAGTGCCTCTAAAAGCCGAGCATAAGGGCGAAATTTCGGGCATTATTCACGATACATCTTCAAGTGGAGCTACACTATTTATAGAACCTATGTCAGTTGTTGAGGTTAATAATGAAATTAGAGTTTTAAAATCTAAAGAAATTGACGAAATCAATCGCATCTTGGCCGAGCTTTCTGCCAGCTGCGCAGAATTTGCCGATAGTATTAAACAGTCTTATCAAGCACTCGTTGAGCTTGATTTAATATTTGCAAAAGCAAAGCTTGCCTATAAAATGGGCGCAATTGTGCCTAAAATTAACGACAAGGGCTTTGTTTACCTTAAACGTGCTCGTCATCCTCTTATAAATCAAAAGGCTGTAGTGCCAATTACGATAACACTGGGTGGGGAGTATGACACACTTATAATCACAGGCCCTAACACAGGCGGTAAAACAGTAGCGCTTAAAACATCTGGTCTTATGTGCCTTATGGCTATGTGCGGTCTTATGATACCGTGTGATGATAACAGCGAAATTGCTATTTTTAACAAAATTTACGCTGACATTGGCGACGAGCAAAGCATAGAACAGTCGCTTTCAACCTTTTCTTCACATATGGTAAATATTATTTCTATACTTGAGGATTGCGACAGTAATTCACTTGTATTATTTGATGAGCTTTGCGCAGGTACAGACCCCGTAGAAGGCGCCGCACTTGCTAAAGCTATACTTATGATGTTAGCCAAAAAAGGTGTTAAAACAGTAACAACTACTCACTATCCCGAGCTTAAGGCCTATGCACTTGATGCTGACAGGGTAGAGAACGCAAGCTGTGAGTTTGATGTAGCGACTCTTAAACCTACTTATAATCTCATTATAGGTCAACCAGGTCGCTCAAACGCTTTTGCCATTTCAAAACGTTTAGGTCTTAGTGACAGCATTATTTCACTTGCAAGTGACCAACTTACCGAAGATGACCTACGTTTTGAAAATGTTGTAGCAAGTCTTGAAAAGGCACGACAGGATGCCGAACGCGATCGCCGCGAAATGTCTAAAATGCGCGCTCAAATAAACGAAGCCAAAAAGCGTAGCGAACAAGCCGAGCACGAGTTTAAACTAAAGCAAGACAAACTTATGAACGAAGCACGCGAAAAGGCCTCTGCCATAATTGAGAATACACGTTATAAATCAAGTCAGCTATTAAATGAGCTTGAAGAAATGAAAAAGCAGCTCAACGCACAAAACGCTGCACAAAACGTAGATAAGGCACGTCGAGACTATAAGAATTCATTAACTCAAATGGAGGACGAAGCAAATCCCGTTGTTGATAATAACACGGGTGAAGGCCTTAAAAAAGCACCTAATGTAGGTGATATTGTAATTCTTACAAGCTTTAACCGCGATGCAACCGTTGTTAAAGTAGAAGAAAACAAAAAACAACTATACGTTATGTCGGGTTCAATGAAAATGTGGGTGGGCTTTGACGATTGCAGACTAAAAAAATCAAATGCACCGTCTACCGAAGCACCTAAGACACGAAAGGTATCCGGAATTACGTCACGTGCCGACCGTAATATAAGCGGAGAAATTGATATTCGCGGTCTAGCTACCGACGAAGCGCTGTTAGAGCTTGATAAATACATTGATGAGGCTGTTTTGGCAGGAATAGGTACAATTACTATAATCCACGGAAAAGGTACAGGAACGCTTCGTAAGAACGTGCAGTCGCACCTACGTCACCACCGCAATATAAAGACCTTCCGCGTAGGACTCTTCGGTGAAGGAGAAAACGGTGTAACTATTGCTGAAATAGCGGAATAATTCTACAGGAGTTAATAATGAATAATATCTGGTCAAAATATGTTCAGGGTACAAATACACTTTATTATACTCGTAAGCTACGATTTAACGATATGTTTGCACAAAAGTACAAAGCACTGTTTGATTTAGATGAAAGCAAGAAATTGAAAATTCTTGAAATTGGGTGTGGTCCTGGTGCGCTTGCAGGCGCTCTTCATCGCTGGTATCCCAATGCTGAAGTTACTGCTATCGACCGTGACAGTGAATTTATAAGATTTGCAAATGAAAACGAAAAAGGTGTTGAATTTATCGAGGCAGATGCTACAAATCTACCCTTTGACAACAACATATTTGATGTTACAATATCAAATACAGTAGCAGAACATATTGAACCGTCAAAATTTTATGGTGAGCAGCTACGAGTGTTAAAACCCAACGGTATCTGCCTTGTACTTTCTGCACGCAAAGGTATCAATATCTACCCCAAATGTTTAGATTTAAATGAATATGAAAAAGAATTTTGGAAGAAAGTACAAAAATACGACAATTCAACCGAAAAGTATTCTGTGTGTCAATATCCCATGAGCGAAATGGAAATGCCTATCGTAATGCAAAAATACGGCTTTAAAGATATTTGTACCGGATATGCAACAATCGATCTAACACCTGATAATCCTAAACTTTCAAGCACATTAGCGCACGAAATAATTAATGCTAATCGATTAACTACATTAGATGGTATTGAGTCCGTATTACATACTATGCCTGAGCATTTCACTAAAGAAGAAGTAGATGAAATGAAACGCCTTACAAACTCTAAATTCAATATACGTATTGAACAATATAACTGTGGCGAAAAACAATGGGACACCTATGTATCGGTTATTATGTCAATGCGTGGAAAAAATAATTAAAACGCCTTCCTCTGACGAGGAAGGGGGACCGCTTGCTGTGTAAGGAGAGTGTCACTAATAAATCTCTCCCTCAGTCATTTTTACAAAATGACAGCTCCCTCTGACGAGGGAGCCTTTTTTATGCCTGTAACTTATCTAAATTTTTCCATTGGTATATGGTATTCTTCATCAATTATTTTAATGCCGTTTTTGTAATTATAGCCAAGTTTTCTATAAAACTCACTTGCAGTAATAGAGGAGGGGATCTCAATTCTCTTAGCACGCAAAAAGAATTCGTCTTGTTCTAACGTTTCAACAATTTTTCTCCCTACACCTTTACCTTGATACTCGGGTAAAACAAATATATTAAAAAGACTGCTTTCATCCAGCTTGCCCCAATAAGAGCCAATAGCACCACAACCGATTATTGTGTCACCCTCACATACAACATAAAAGTGCATCCAACCGGCGCGCTGTATTATGTTTTCGGGAGTTAGGCGGCCTATTGTGTTTTCGATTACTTCGGCAGTGTAATCTTTAACATTAGTAGTACGCATTGTATTTGCAATTAATGCCGACACAGCTTCGGCATCTTCTATTTCAAATTTTCTGATAGTAATATTTTGCATATAAGATGCCTCCTTGAATTATATTATTTGAGCAGTAGTGCTTTTTGTATTATTGAAACGTTTTCATCTATAGGCATTGTTCCATCAACTTTAACAACTGGAATATTTACTGTATTTAACCAGTCAAGTGTATAATTATCGGAACGATTATTAACCATATCTATAAAAGATTTCTCTTTATAATACAGATCACCGCCATATAAAACCCTATTGCCAAATTTATTATATGAACGTTCTTTTACTCTTTTTATTCTTATTTCTTTTGAAACACTAATGAAAACTGCATGAGTAAATGAATCAGAAATTTCATTGTTGTAATTTCCTTTAACTGCGACAAATACAAAATTGTCAAATTTATTAAAATCATTTAACAGCATTTTTTGAACTTCTTCTGTAGTTCTAGGATTGTCATAGATATAGTTAGTATTTTGTTTCTGAAAATAATAGTCCTCAATATCTAAAAATTTATAACCCAATTTGACAGATAATGCATTGCCAAGTGTTGTTTTACCGGCTCCATTTAAACCACAAACAATAATTTTATTACCCACTATATTAATCTCCTCTCGAGCACTTTTCTGCATCAATAGCAAGGACTAACATTAGTGCGTTTAACGCGTCTTGCGGATTATAAACGTCTATGGAATATGTATCGGTCCAATTAAACAGTTCTTTTGATACAGTAGCAACTTCGGCACCGTTTGAATCAATAATTTGATAATCCCATTCAAAAAAATTACCCTCAACATGCCAGCCGTTAAAGTCTATATTGTATTTGGGCTTAAAAAAAGAAAACTCTCGAACAATATGGCCTATATATTGATCTTTAAAATATAATTCAAATTCTGGGAAAATTGTAAATAATTTTTTCTTAACAGTTGCAAGTTCCAAACCATTACAATCAAATATTTTAAAACAATGTCCCCACGAAAGCTGACCTTTTATAGTGTATAAAATAATACTATCGTCATATCCATCATAAACATTATAACTATCAAACCAAGAAAACATTTTTTGCTTAAATACAAGTTTCATAATTAAACCCCTGTTAATAATAACTACATTACATATCCGCCGTTTACACCGAGCACCTGACCGGTTATGTAGTCAGCGCTCTCTGATGCTAAAAACAGTGCTGTTTCAGCAACATCTTCCGCAGTTCCCATGCGGCCAAGGGGAATATCTTCTACAAAAGCGTTTAAATCCTCAACACTTATATTGGAATTCATTGTAGTTTCAATAAGACCGGGCGCAATACAGTTTACGGTAATACCACTTGGAGCAAGCTCCTTTGCAAGTGCTTTGGTAAGACCAATTACACCGGCTTTAGCAGCGGAATAAGCTACCTCACACGATGCGCCAACCTGACCCCACATAGAAGAAATATTTATAATCTTACCGCTTTTTTGATTAACCATAGTTGGTGTTACCGAACGGCAACAGTTAAACACACCTTTTAAATCTATATCAAACACACGGTCAGAATCAAACTCTTCGGTGTCGGTGATAAGACCGCTAAAAGCCACACCTGCATTATTAATAAGCACATCAACAGAGCCAAACTTGTATACTGTTTCTTTAATAAGTAAATCTGTTTCTAATTTATTTGTTACATTAACCTTAAAAGGCATAACACTGTACCCTTGTGAAGAGAGGGAAGAGGAGAGCATCTTGGCAAGCTGATATGAATCGTTATATCCAATTACAACATTATAACCCTTTCTTGCAAACAAAATTGCCATAGCAGCGCCTATTCCTTTTGATGCGCCTGTAATTACAACTGTCTTTTTCATTATATACACCTCGTTAATTCATTAAAATAATTATACCACAAAAAAAATTTTTTAAAAGGGGTATTTTACAATAAATTGTGGTTTACATAAACAACCACACAATACATTTAGTATGGTTTACATAATTAGTTTACATAAAGTTTTAAAAGGTTACAATTTTGTAATTGACATAACGCATTATTTGTTGTATAACTATATTGCACCTCGAAAAGCGGTGTGTTTTTTGCACCCAAAAATTTGATTATGGTTTACATAAACACATAAACAACACTATATATTGTTGTTTTGCTTTTAGAAATTCTAAATATAGCGTCGCATATCTTGTCCATTTACTTCATATACTGTCATAAGGAGATGGTAATATGAAAAAGGGAATTATAGTAAGTTTAAAACGGTTTAAACTACTGGATTATGTAACCCAAAATAAAATTTTTATTATTCTTTGTACTTTATTTATTATTGGTGTAACTATAGGTGCGACGGTATTATCGCGTACTACCTGGTTAACACAATATATTGAATCGCTTTTTAATAAAACCATAAACATACATACACAAAATACATTTTTTCAAAAATTTATATCCTGTTTTTTGCATTATTTAATTGTTTTGATATTGTATTTTATATCTGGTGCTTCAATGCTTGGTATTGTCGTGACTCCATTTATCACAATATGGCAGGGTATTTTTATCGGTTGTATAACATCTTTTTTATATTCATCATATGGTCTTACTGGAATAGCTTTTAATGCTATTGTTTTTATACCACCATTATCTATATTTATAATTTGTTGTTTTTTTGCGGCAAAATATGCTATTGATTTTTCTTTAAATATTGCAAAACTTGTACTACCAAAGTGTCGTGCTGCAAATCTATATTTTGTTTTCAAAAATTACTGTAGTAAATATTTAATTGTTTTGGGAGTTATAATTATTTGTTCTTTTATAGAAATTATATTAAATGTTTTATTTCTAAAATATTTTAACTTTTAGTAAAGGGGAGGTGAACAATATGGGAAACGGTTGTTTAGAGCTTTTTAAAACATATCTTGAAAACACCAAAAAATGTTCAAAGAACACGCTTGACGCTTATTTACGTGACGTTAATCAGTTTATACTATATTGTTCACAAAACGGCGCTAAAAGTGTGGATAAAATCACTGAAACGTATATTACAAAGTATATCGAATATTTAACGTTTATAGGTAAGTCTGATGCAACAAAAACACGAATTGTTGCATCTTTACACTCATATTTTAGTTTTCTTTTAAATCAAGGTGTAATCACCACAGATCCAACAAAAGATGTAAAAGGGCCTAAAACAGCACGTAAAATTCCAGATATCCTTGATTCAAAAGAGATAATGCATTTACTGTCACAACCTAAAGGCAATGATTATAAGAGTATGCGTGATAAGGCAATGCTTGAGTTACTTTATGCAACCGGCATAAAAGTATCAGAACTTATTGATCTTACAATCAGTGACGTAAACCTGCAAATAGGCATTATACATATGCATAACAGTAAACACGAAAGAATAGTACCGCTTTATCCTGCAGCAAACAAACACCTTGCAGAATATTGTATGGTAGCACGTCCAGCACTTGTACAAAATAGTGATGAGGAAAGATTATTCACAAATATGAACGGACAACCTATGTCACGTCAGGGCTTTTGGAAGATAATTAAACACTATGCCGATAAAGCTGGAATTAAAAAAGACATTACACCTCACACATTGCGTCACTCGTTTGCGGCACACTTGCTAGAGAACGGGGCACAGCTAAAAGATATAAAGGATATGTTAGGCCATGCTGATATATCTTCAACTCAAATTTATGCTCAGCTTATTAAAAGTAAATATGTTCAATCATACGCGAAATTTCATCCGCTCGCAAAATAAAAGCACATTTCATTTAATCGATTTGTGCTTTTTATTATTAAATGAACACCCAATCAAATAAAAACAACGTATTTGTATAAAAGAGAATAGCGCTTTAAATCTAATTGCCAATTATACAAAATGAATATTTTGTATAATTCGGGGTAGTGGTTTTAAAGGTGCAAACAATGTCTTTAATGAAGTTTTATTCGAATTAGGTCGATTTGAGCTATTTTGCTAATGGTATATATATATATATATTATTATATAAATACTATTTTTACATTTTTCAATACACTTCAATGTTTTATTCTAAATATTTTTTATTTATTTTGTTTTGGTTTTCCTTATTCGATGAAATTTTTGTGTAATTTTATTTTCATAAAAAAACTCATCGAATAACTTTTTTCTAAACGATACATTGTATGTCAGAAAAATTTCTATTCGATGAGAATCAGCGTGTTTTTTCGCCTACACATATAATTATTCAATTTTTTAGCACGCTTCAATGATTTTTTTCACTATTAATGAGCTAACGGAATATCGACATTACAATAATTAAATGGTGAATTCTTTTAACACTGAAAACAATTATATCCTTATATCCGTTTTAATATATCACCCTACGTTTTTACATCTACAGTATGAAAATAACTTTTAAAACTTACATCCAATCTATTAATACCATTATTGTCTATTGTTAAAAATTTAACAAGTTTTTATGTTGAGTGTGATATTATCCTAACATTACATCAAGCAGCATCATTACTGCAAATCCTGTTATAATACCCATAGTAGCCGTATATGGTTGATCGGATTTATTTTGTTGACACTCTGGTATAAGCTCGTGTACTGCTACTATAATCATTGCACCCGCAGCAAATGATAATGCAAACGGTAAAATTGTTTCTATAGTTGACACGAGCACAGCGCCAACAACACCGGCTATAGGCTCTACAATAGCCGATAACTGCCCATAAAAGAAGCTCTTTTTGCGTGAGCACCCTTCCCTTCTGAGTGGCAGTGAGACAGCAGCCCCCTCGGGAAAGTTTTGCAGTCCTATACCTATCGCTATTGAAATAGCACCCATAAGCGCACTGCTTGTATAATTTTGTTTAAGTAGACCAAATGCTACGCCAACAGCTAAACCTTCGGGTATATTATGCAAGGTTATCGATAAGATAAGCATTATAGCGCGATTTATTTTGCTGTGTGCGTTAATATTATCCAAATTTGCCTTTTTAAAGGCATATGACACGGCTTTATCCGATAACCAAATAAAGATAGCACCAAATATAAAACCGCCGGTAACAACTATATAAGACGGTGTTTTAAGAGTTAGTTCCGCCCGCTCTATTGCAGGCTGCAGCAGTGACCAAAACGACGCTGCAATCATAACGCCTGACGAAAAACCTAACATTAAATTCAAAACGCTTTGTTTTGGCGCCTTTAAAAACAAAACTGTCGCCGCGCCCAAAGCGGTAAGTAACCATGTACCAATTGTGGCAATGAACGCCCATAATATTGCTATATTCATTTTACACCCCCTAAAACAGTATATTTATTACTGTTACAAGCGGTGAAAACATAATATTTCGATATACAAAACACAAAAAGGAAAAAATTTAAAAAAATACAAAAAATTACGATTTTTTTCTTGACATAACGGCATAATATTGTTATAATGTTTAGGCTGTCAAAAAGCAGTATGATTCATTAGCTCAGCTGGCAGAGCACATGACTTTTAATCATGGTGTCCGGGGTTCGATTCCCCGATGGATCACCAAAGGAAGCAAATACGAACTTTACACATTGTGAAGAACGTGTTTGCGTTTGAAGTAATAATCCCACCTAAGCCTTAATTGGCTTGGGTGGGATTATTATATAACAAAATAGTGCTTCTAAATCATTTAAATAGAATTTTAATCATAAAATAATAATTAATAAAACAATGTGTCCATATATTCGGTTGGTGTGTAGCCTGTCTTTTTCTTAAATAGTCGCGAGAAATAGTGCACATCGGTAAATCCTATTTGACTTGCAACTTCGTTAATTGGAATTTTGTGAACTGCCTTTTGCATCAACTCTTTTGCGCGATTAATGCGCACATTATTAACATATTCCATAGGTGTCATATCTACAACATCGTGAAATAAATTAATAAAATAGTTAGGATGAAGATGCACCACATCACTGAGTTCTTGTATAGTAAGACGTCTTTGATAATTTTGGTCAATATATTTCAGAACGCTCATTATACGCTCATCGCGGAAATAATCCTTGCGAATTTCTTCAACATGATCAAAGTAATATGCAAGCAATTCTAACAAACAGCTTTTTTGATAAAGCTTTCCTGTTACTGATGTATCATTCAAGCCTTCCAACAGTTTTTCAAATAACTTCTCAACATATTCGGGTGAAGTGACCTCAATATAGTGCGGAAGCTGCAACATTTCTAACAAATCTTTTTCACCACAGTTAAAGGAACAGTGAATCCAGTATTTAACCAAATGCTTTGCCTCGGTATGATAGTATGTTTGCTTGGAGTTACAAGGCAACAAAAACAGTTGTCCCGGACGAGCGACATATTCTTTTCCTTCGATATTTATATATGCCTCGCCTTCGGTAACATAGTAAAATTTATTGTAGCTTGGACGAATATTGTGATATCCCCAATCTTTTTCACATTCGGTAAAGTCACCCAAAAACAACACCGGTTGCACCTTTTCTAAATGCGAAAATAAAACGTTATCCAAAAACTAACACCTCACTGTAAATTTCTTTACACAATTAATATAACCTAAATTTTATTATTTTTCAAATTGATTAACTCAGAACTGATTTGATAAATATCTTTATTCGTTTCGGTTTTAATAGAAACGAAAAACTCAACAGCCTCTTTGGGAAGAAAAGCAGTAACATTTTTATTATCGCTAACACTGCAATCTTTAATTTGCCAAATTTGGTCAATTGTTGCCTGTTCACCAGCGCCTTTTCTGCTATATGACAAATCGGCAGTAATATAGTGTGCCTCAGCCTTTAAAGAAACAGTGTCGATATCGGGTAAAACATCTAACACTATTTTATAGCTGCCATCAGCCACTTTTTGCAAAAGTGGTTCTTTCTTGATAGTGGTAATCGATTGGCGCCTGCCAATTGCAGCATCGGCAAAGATATAGCTGTCGGGTACATTCCAACCCCAACTATGACAATGCCCCCAATTGACTTTGGTGTTAAGCACCGAACCCGACTTCATTGTGGCAATATATGATTTGCTGTTTGAGTTTAAGGAGAAAGGTGCATCCTCTGCCCAGCAAAGCCAACAAATCGGAAATTTAACATTGTGTAGCCTGTCGGCTGCCGACCATAACCTTTTGGCATTTTGTTCGGAAAAAATTGGTCCCATCCAGCCGTGACCTTCATCTAAATATGCCGAACCGTAAATCGATATTGCAAAAGCATAATCGGTGTCATAACCTATGGCAAGCGATGTGATTACACCGCCCCACGAAATACCGCTTATACCAATTTTTTTACTATCAACACGTTCGTCGTTAGCTAATATTTTATGCGCGATTATTGTATCCGCAATTGCGTGATATAGCCACTGCTTCTCAAGTGGCTCAGCTGCGGTTTGGACCTTATCGTTATCGGGCGCGTTAACATAACCATCTTGCAAGAAATCACCATAAAGACCGTAATGCCATAAGCCCTGCCCCTCTAACTCGCGACCCGCAATACCCTTGCCTTTTTCTGACGGAAAATATCCCGTATTATCCATTGCAATTGCGGCATACCCACGGTCATTCCACAATTTTATCCATTCAGCATAGGGGTGTCCCGTGCCGCCGTGAACTAACACAACGGCAGGAACCTTGTTTAATTGTGATGCTCCGTCAGGAAATCCTATATAGGCAAATACCTTGGTTTTTTGTCCATTAATTGTAGCCGAATCATAGGTAAGAGCCATTATATTAGACCATTCATTTTTATCGGCAGAAGGATTGCTGTGCGGATTATAATCGGGATGATATTCGACGTGCGGCTCCGCTGACAAAAATCGGTCAAAAATATTTTCGTTCATCAAATTGATTATTCGGGTTTTGTTTCAAGCTTTAATGGGAAATCGCCAAGCTTGTTAACCTTAAATCCGTTTTTCTTATATTCTTCATAATCAAATGCTTCTAATTCGTCAATAGCGAGCTTGTGGAACTCGTAAAAATTGTGCCACCATTCGTAACCGCTACCGAGCTCAGCATTAAGATAAGCGTCGGCAATATCGCAACCCATTGCGGGAGCAACATAAAAAGCACCCATTGTAAGCACGTTAACACCGTTGCCCGTAATAGCACGCAATGCGGCAGGAACGCTCTCTACAACACCTGCGTGAACGTGAGGGCATTTGCTTGCTGCGATGTGAATACCCATACCTGTGCCACAAAAAAGAAGTGCGCGCTCGTATTCACCCTCAGAAATCATAGCGCCTACGCGCAAGCCTACACGGTGGAACATTAAATCGGTATCATCAGGATCACTGTCGGCTTTAACGCCCATATCTAAAATATCCCAGCCCTTTGCCTTTAAGTGAGCAACAACTGCTTCTTTTAATGGGTAACCTGCAAAGTCTGCGCCTACAACTAATTTTTTATCTTTAACTAATTTCATAATAATTTCTCCTTTTAGATTATTTCATACCAATTATATCACGTATTTCTTGGGGCTCAACCTGACACACGGATATTGAATATTTTGTAGCCAATGCCGCGGCAACACCCGCCGCTTGACCTGTTGCCATACAGTTGCCTGTAACGCGGTATGAGCCACTGCTTTCATAAGTGCCCGAAAGACATCTGCCTGCAACCAACAAGCCATCTCGGTTAATAGGCAGTAAGCAACGATATGGAATTTGATATGGCTCCTCTACCTTGATATTGTCCTGCTCGTTGGTATCAGGTATGTGTAAATCGATCGAAAAACTTGCATCGCAAATAGCATCATCAAATTTAGCACCTGTTACACAGTCTTCGCAAGTCAAGGTATATTTACCGTGTATATGACGACTCTCTCGCACACCTGTTTGCGCCGCAATGGACACAAGCTGCGCATCCTTAAAGGTGGGAACATATTTTTGCAGATAGTCCACAATTTGATGTATCTCTCTGCGCGAAGCCATTTCGGTTTCGCTAAAGCCTTCGGCGTCCATTGGAACTGTACCTCTTATATGGCTCCACATTACAATACAGCGATCAGAGTTTGGTATTGGCAATACAAACGGACGTTTGTAAGAAAACGGGAACGGAACCCCACATTTTTCGGATGCCTCAACCACTAAATCGTGCACGTGATATGGTGTCTGTTGCACAAAATTCACACCAGAGAGCATAAACATACAGGTGGCAGGTTGACAAAGATTATCCTTGCCGCGACCAACCGTAAACGGAACACCTGCATCAGCAGCAACGTCACCGTCACCTGTGCAATCAATAACAATCTTTGCGCGAATAAGACTGCGACCGCTTTTGTTTTGCACAAATATGCCTTTTACAGTATCGTCTTCAACATATGCGCCCGCAAAAAACGTATGAAGTAGCAAGTGACAGCCACTATCGGTGATGAGCTCGTCTAATACCTGCTTCATTACCTCGAAGTCAAATGCAATATTGCAAAAGCCACCCCAACCGTTCCTGTTTTTGATCTCGTTAACGATTTCGGTAACGACATACGATTTATTTTCATAATCAAACAGTGGGATTATAAGACCGGCACTCCACATACCACCTAAAAAGCCGTAACGCTCTACGAGTAAGGTTTTAGCACCGTTGCGCGCGGCTGAAATTGCAGCGCACACACCCGCAGGTCCTGCGCCTACAACCACCACATCATACTCTCCCGACACCTTTGTTTGTAACTGTTCGGTAATGTATTCCATCAAAGCGCCTCCTCTATAAAGTTTGCTCCGTCAAAAACAAGTTTATATTCTCCGCTTGAAAGACGCTTTTGAGTGCAATCTGATGCGAATTGCCATCCTTGTGTTGTAGAAGCAAATCGCGGTAATGACAACACAGCCTCTGTGTTCCACGGCACAGAAATTTGCAACTCAACTCGGTTTTCGCTCTTTTGCCAAGCAGTTTTAATCTGGCCCTTACCACATAGTGTAGATGCTTGTGCGGAAGTTATAGGCAAAGTAATATCAGGTGATATTTTTATCTCGCTGTCACACAAACATTCGTCACGTCTAATTCCACCAATGTCGCTATAAAACCAAAAAGAGTACGAACCAAGCATTGGATGATTGTGTGAATTCATGCCGTCGCCTATTAAATATTCCCATCTTTCCCAAAGGGTTGTAGCATCGTTTTTAAGCATATAGCCAAGGCTTGGATATTCTGTTGCTGTTGCTACGCGAAAAGCTATATCGTTTCTACCGTAACGTGACAACACATCAAATAAAAGCTTTGATGCCTGATTACCCGTTGTCAACAAATAATTTCTCTTTTCTAAATCTTTTATTAGAGTAGAAAATGTTGACTCAATGTCCTGTTCAGGAACCATTTCAAAGCAAAGCGGAACAATTTGACTTGTTTGTACACCCTTATCATAATATCCGTCTTTTAGATATTTACTATTCACCGCGTTATAAACCTCGTCAGCAATACGCTCGTATTCGGGTATATCATCGGTATATCCCAATATTGTTGCGATTTCTTTCATCCAGTTGCAGTCGGCGTAAATAAAGCTTGTAGCAACAAGCCCAGGTGGAATATTAGCGGGTGTGGCACTCCAAGCACCGTCATCCATACATTCTGAAGCGGGCGGCGCCCACTCGCCGTAATATAAACCGCCTAAAAGACCGTCTTCACCTCTATCGGCTGCTTTGCGCTCAAGATACTTTTTCATAGCGGGATACAGACGTTTCATAATTGTGTAATCACCGTATTGACGATATAGTAACAACGGTAATAAAATGAATACACTTGAAACATGCACTGCGGGACGCATACCGTATACCATAGGAGCGGTATCAGGAATTGCACCGCTTTCGTCCTGTGCATCTAATATATCATCGAGCCATTTTTCATAAAACGGCAAAATGTCAAAATTATAAAGCGCAGCAGAGCATCTTGCTGTAACATCATTAAGCCATGCCTGACGTTCATCTCTTTGCGGACAATCGGTTGGTATGCTATGCATATTGTCGCGTTCTGTCCAAACCATTGCTGTTTGCGTGTCGTTTATAACCTTGTTGTCACAAGAAAAACCGCCTGTGGCATTTACCTTAGAGCATACCATCTGAGCTTCAATAAAATCAATGTTTACGTCACCCTCGACCACTGCCTCAACAAAGCGGAAGCCGTGATATGTAAATCGAGTTTGATATTCTTCTTCACCGTTACCCGACAAAATATAAGTGTCAGCAGATTTAGCCGAACGCAAATTTCTTTGGTCAGCACGATTATCGGTTGCTACCTCAGAATATTTAAAGGTTATACTTGAACCACGTGCACCTGTGCAACGCATATGTACCCAACCTGAAATGTTTTGCCCGAAATCATAAAGTGTATGATTTTCATCAATTTTAGTTATTGACTGCGGCAAAAATTTTTCGGCAATTTTGATTGGCGGGCATTGCTGTGCCACCATTTTACCGGTTGGCGCTTCAACAGCGACCGACGGCGAAAAGCCATTTGGCTCTTCCCCAATATTCCAATCAGGCACATCAAGACTCGCATCATATTTTTCGCCGTCATATATGCTGTTTTCAATAATTGGACCAAGCCCATAACGGTCAGCATCTGCCATACTGCATATATTTATTTCTTCATTATCATTAGATAAAATATCCAAATCATAACGCAGCTTAGGGGTATTATTCCAAAGTGGCTGATGCCCCATAAAACGCTGTATACACTCATGCTGATGACCGTACCAACCCTCGCCAAGCTCTACAGCCAAAACATTTTTACCCTTTTTTAACAAATCGGTAACGTCATAAACGCTATACAACACGCGATAACGATAATCGGTCATTCCGGGCTCTAACTGCCTATCACCAATTCTTTGTCCGTTAAGGTAAGCAATATAATAACCCAAACCACTTATATAAAGCCGAGCGCGGTTTGTATCTTCAGATAGAGTAAATTCACGTCTAAAACGTGGGGACTGACCGTATGTGTGAGATGATTCGCCTATCCATTGTCCTCGCCAGGTTTTTTCCTCAAAAATTGCAGTTTCAAACCACGACGGTTCTGATACATATTGTATGCCGTTTACATCGGTTACGGTAACCTGCCAATTGTATCGAGTTTTTTCTTTTAACAATGGGCCTTCGTATATTACGCAGACTGAACGACAGCTTTGAACCTCACCGCTGTCCCAATACATATTGCCGTCTTCGGTAAATACCGTAAGTCTATATGCCCTTTGCATACCGGCAGTCGTATCATTTATACGCCAACTAAAGCGCGGATTAGAATTTTGTATGCCGAGCGGCGCACTTTGATACTCACAAAAAATTTGTATTTTGTTTGTCATTGTTATACCTATTCTTTCAAATAAAACTTAGCAGGCAGCTAAAATGCTGCCTGCTAATTAACATTTTAGGCTTTACTATTTTTTGCTATTTTCTTTTTGCCTGTGAAGATTACGGCAGCAGATGCTATAACGCTTGCTGCAGCAACTGCAAAAGGCATTGTAGAATCTGATGTATCAGGACTCTTGGTTTCGGTTTCGGTTTCGGTCTTATTTGAAACCTCTGTAGCCTCCCACTTATCTGTAGCAGAATTATAGTAGAAGTTAGCCCCTTTACCAAGAACGTTACCATTTTTGATCGGAAGATCTGCGCTGATTAAAATTGTATTTGCAGCAGCAGCTACAAGATTTCCTACGCCGCCGCCTAAAAGCAATACTTTAATTGTTTTGCCGCCGTTTTCACTTGTGATAACTACATTGTAGCCATCAAAAATTTCATCGGGGATAGTATCCATTTTAAGTTTGCGGTCGCCTTCCATACGACGATCCAAGGTAATACCGTTAATAGTAATAAAGCTACTTAATTCGTCGGTAATTATTGTGCCGTCAGCGGCAGTAGTGATTGAATCCGAGAATTGCAAGGTAACCTCCATTGCTTTTCCTGCTTCAAGACCTAAATCTTTACTAAGATCAGCAATGCCGTCCTTAATTGTAACGGTTATTTCTTCGCTTTCGGTACGATCAATAGCTGATGAGCCAAGACGTTTATACATCATACGGATGTTGTTCCAACGCCAGTCATAGCTGCCGTCACCTTGCATACCGCGCTGTGTTGCATAGAACAAGCACAAACGGTTACCCTTTTCATCAAAGAAAATTTGTGGAATCTGGTTTGCATCGGTATCTGAGTCGGGACGGAAGTAACCGCTAAGCTTCCAAGTAATACCGTCTTGTGAAACAAATTCAACAATTTGTCTATTGGACCAGTTGCTTGGATCAGATGGATAATAAGGAACCTCATCATCAACAATACCGTACCAGTTCATATATGGGTCACCATACATATAATATGTATCGTCAACCTTGATTACATCCATATCAACGATATTAAAGAGCATACCGTTTTCATCAACGAAACGGTTGTCACCGCCGTAAACCTCGGTCCAATCCTCTGACTTTGTAAAGTCACCTTCACATTCAGCATAGCCGTATTCGTTGTATCTGAGGTCGAACCACATACGCCACTTGCCGTCTTCTAGCATAAGGCTTGGGCGCTGATATCCGCCTAAGTAGTTGTTGATGTCGTTTACTTCGTCAAAGCCTTTTTCATTCTGCCAGATAAGCAACGGCTCATCGGTTTGTGTCCAGTTAATACCGTCGGTAGAGGTAGCTCCCATAATACAAGAAGCTTGACCATCGGTATCATTTTCCTTGGTGTTGAAGATGCCATCTTGGTCAGTACCCATTGCAGAGTAAGCCATATAGAACTTGCCGTCCTCATAAACAACCGAAGGATCACCAACGTGCCAGTTGTCATACCACTTATCCTGACAGGTAACAACAGGCTCCCAGGTTATTGGCTTTTGCTCGGTATCCCAATAATTTTCACCGGTTTCGCGGTCTACGGCATAAACCTCCCAAGGACCATCAACCGATTTTGCGCGTGCCATAAAGATAGCATCGCCACCCGGATAACCGGGATAGGTACCCATTGCATCATTTTCTTGGTTGCATGCCCAACCGAAGAAGTACATAAGATAAGGATAGTTTTCACCGTCATCCCATTCTTTTACATAAACAACCTCAGGCTGATACATACTGTAGAAATTAGTGATAAGGTTTTTCTCATCACGTACCCATTCGTTGTCTAAAAGCTTGTATGACTTACCACCACTGCTGGTAACATTCCAGCTGCTGTAGGTGTTTTCGGTAGGAATAGATTCCATAACGATGTCGTTTTCCAAAATTCCGTTAACAAACGGGAAGCCTGCTTTAATAACCAAGGTGTTCTTTTCGCTAAGGTCAATATTACCGTCGCCGCCACCTATAAGCAATATAGTAAGCTGACTCTTTGAGCCGTTTTGAATAGCTACACCCTTGCCGCCATAGAAATCCTCTGGGATTTCACCTATGTTATAATCAGCAGGGTTTTCATAACGGTCTTTCATATTAACGCCGTTGATTTCAATATACTGACCGAGTGTTTCGGTAAAGTAAGACCAAACCGCCTCATTAGTGAATGCTTCTTCAAATACGATATTAATTTGGAAGAAGGTTTCATCAGGCATACCGCGTGATGAACTAAAGTCGTTAACGTCGGTAGAAAGAACATTTACGTTTATAGGATCGGTTATCTGAGGTGGTCCTTCCTCTTCTTCATCGCCGCTTCCATCGTCAAGGTCAAGGTCAAAATCGGGTGCCTCACCCTCTACCCAAAGCTGTGTTGTGGGGTCATATACCAAGGTAATGTCACGACCCAAGGTTCCGCCGTTTAAAAGAGGTAGGAATTGGCTGATGGTAATAGCATTTACTGCAGAGGCGTCAAGCATACCCTCGCCGCCGCCTTGCATTGTAAATATCATAATGTCGCCTGTGTCATTTTGCACGGCAATAGGACCATTATCATAGTGGAAGTCTGAATCTACGCGGTATTTTGCAGGATTTGCATTACGGTCTGCCATATTAGCGCCGTTGATTGTTATATATTGTGCAAAATCAGCGGTAAGATATGAATACTGAGCAGCGTCGGTATAAGCATCAGAAAGCTTAACGAAAAGCTGATATGCACTCTTGCCCCAGGCTGCTGTTTGGTCAAAGAAGCCAATAACTTCGGCAGTTGCATCGCTCACAGGAATCTCGCCCTCTGCCCAAGTTTGTGTTTCAGGGTCAAATACCAATGTTATATCACGGCCTAAATAGCTGCCGTCTGCCATTGGCATAAGCTTGCTAAATGTAATATAGTTAACTGCGCTAAAATCAAGGTTGCCGTTACCGCCACCCTGCATCTGAAGAATCATCACGTCAGGTGTATCCGATTGAACAGAAACCGCACCGTTTGGATAGCAGTAATCAGCCTGTACACCTAAGTCAGCAGGACTATTGTTACGATCCGCCATATTTACACCGTTAACGGTTATGTACGAAACATAATCTTCGGTGATATAAGCATACTGAGCTGCAGTTGTGAAATCTTTAGAAAAATCAATATAAATTTGGAATGCACTTCTGCCCCAAGCCTCAGTATAATCGGCAAACTGAGTTACCGCAGCAGTAACATCCGAAGGTTTTTCACCCTCTGCCCAAGTTTGTGTTTCGGGGTCAAAAATCAAAACGATTTCACGGCCGAGTGTTGTGCCGTCTGCCATAGGCAAAGCAGCATCAAGAATAATTATGTTTGATGCGCTCGGATTAATATTTCCTTCGCCACCGCCCTGCATTGTAAGGGTAATCACATCAGTGGTAGGATATGGCTGCACAGCAATAGAGCCGTTAGGATAACAATAATCAGCCTGAACACCGAAATCGGCAGGATTGTTATTTCTATCAGCCATATTTACGCCATTGATAGTAATATAATCAGCATAATCAGCTGTTATATAGCTACCTGCTGCAGATGTTGTGAAGTCTTTTGACAAATCAATCATAATCTGAAAAGCACTTCTGCCCCAAGCCTCAGTATAATCATAAAAATCAACCTTTTCAACAGTAACGCCTTCGCTCCAAGCGTTTGTTGCGGGGTCATAACTTAAAGCAATATTTCTGCCCAATGTAGTACCGTCTGCCATTGGCATATCCTTTGAAATAACGATTGTGTTTGATGCTGTAACATCAATGTTACCGATACCACCGCCCTGCATTGTGAGTGTAATTACATCGGTAGTAGGGTATGGTTGAACGGCTATAGAACCGTTTGGATAACAGTAGTCAGCCTGAACGCCATAATCAGCGGGATTGTTATTTCTATCCGCCATATTTATGCCGTTAATAGTTATATAATCAGCATAATCTGCGGTAATATAACTACCAGCTGCAGATGTTGTGAAGTCTTTTGACAAATCGATCATAATTTGAAAAGCACTTCTGCCCCAACTTTCAGTATAATCGTAAAAATCTACCTTCTCAACTGTAACGCTGTCGGTTGTAGCCATAGCTGTAAGGTTACCGCACAGCATTCCTGCAACCAACGATATTGCCAATAGGATTGATAATATTCGTTTCAAGAATAATTCCTCCTCAAAAAATATTAAAACTTAAATGCCCAAGTGTTTTTAAGCATATCAGCATATTCGTCTTTATGCTCTGAAACGGCATTTGCAACGGTAAGCTTGCCTGCCTTAAGGTCAGGAAGTAAAGCTAACCACTGTGTACGAACGGGCTCGCCAAGCCACTGTGCAGAGGTAAATGTACGGGTTTTAACCATATCAAATACTGCCAATGACTGCTCATCACGAACATAGGTTTCCTGCGCTACGATTGCTGCCTTGTTTGCGGCTGCTGTGCTGCCGTAAGGAGAATCGCAAATAGCGTTGAGCACAGCAGCAACCTCGTTGGCATTTTTAGTTCCTGTAGGAATAGCGTAACCACCGTACCAGTTAAAGAGTGAAACATAATCTTTTGCCTGAGGACCCTTCGGTATCATTACTACACCATAGTCATCCTTCATTTTACCGTATGTGTCTGAATACTGCAAACGCTCTAATACATCGGGCAAGAAACCGATTTTACCAGCAATAAACTGAGTTGCATTTGCACTGGTATCATCATCACTCATAATTCCTTCTTGATGCAGCTCAAGATAGAATTTCATAGCTTCCATAGCGGCCGAATTGCCGCCGTTAAATACAACGCTGTCTCCACTTCTAAGGAAGTAGTCTGTTCCGTTAGAAACTACCAAGTTTTCATAAAGAACTGCGCCGTTACCGCCTACACCGTAAACATTGCCGGGATCAAGTTTAGAAATTTTAGAAGCCACTTCCTTGAATTTTGCCCAAGTCCATGTGCCGTTTTCTTGCCACTTGTAAATATCATCAGGGTTGTAGCCTGCTTCTTTTACAAGGCGCTTGTTAAAGAACATAGCATTGTTCATTAGCGCTGCGCTATCACCTATAAGGTCAATGAACGCAACATACTGTTTGCCGCCAAATTCGGCAATTTCCATTGTGTCGTTATCCCATTTGGACTCTTTCCAGTTAAATACTTCAAACTGGTCAAGATCCATATAAAGATTTGTAGTAATTGGCTTTGCTAATGTGTGAGGACCTGCTGTGTTAACAATGTCAACAATTGGGTCACCCGCAAGGATAGATGTGAAAATCGGATCAAAATCGGTGTCTGCAGGACCGCTTAAAATCTCAATTTTACAGTTAAGCTCTTTTTCTACCTTGTCAAAGGTTTGCTCTTGCAAACGACCTACTGCAGTGTTGGTTGCCCATTCTTTTGTATATCCGTAAGAGAATATTCTGATGGTGCGTCCCTTAAGATCTGTGACAACACTTGTGTCAACATCTTCATCGGTTGGTGCTACAGTCGGCGGTGTCTGTGTGCCGCCGTCACCGCTTGGGGTTGTTGTGCTTGAATTGCTGTCACCTGACGGAGTTGAATCAGTAGATTCAGTCGCATCAGTGGGTGTGCTTTCGTCACTGCTGGTCACATCAGTATCGATTGAACCAACCACACCTGTAGAACCCGAACTGCTCAAATCAGTTGATGGGTTAACCTTTCGGCAACCTGCCGCTGAGCCCATGCATAGTACTGCCACCAGCACCATACACAAAACCTTTAGAAAAATATTTGCTGAAAATTTTACATGTCTTTTATCCAACTATACCACTCCTTTCAATACTTTGGACAAAGAACTTTTGCGTGAAAATATATAATACAACAAGAGGAATAATGTGCAATATCATCGCTGCGCTGTCATAAAGCATCATTTGCATCGTGTCGCGCATCGCACCATCACTGCGAGTTATTGCCTCACCCACCTTGCTGAATACCGTGGTGAATACATCCATACCGGGCATTAAAATCATTGAGTAGAAATAATCGTTCCACTGCCATACAAACGAGAACAAGAAT
>SVOH01000005.1 GCA_015066515.1 Oscillospiraceae bacterium
AAAGCACAATTATCAATATTATAAACAATATCAATCCCACGAAAATCCATATCCGTCTGCAAGAAGAAAATACAGTGGACATATTTTGCAGTGCGTTGGCGATGCATGTGGAAAAATCACCAGACTCCGTCAGCACACAGATAATAACAAAGATTATTTCTGCGATATTTGTGATAGGCAAAAGGATTTTCAGGAAATCAATCTAACAGTTACAGCCCCTAAAGAAGGTCAACTGCCAAGCTATACCGTAGGCACAGACAGCGTTGCCTATTTTGCAATGGGCGGTAGCAGCGACTATACCCAATATCGTTTCTGGCTTGTTTCGGATGACGGTGTGAATAATTGGAAGATAATTGATAAGACGACTCCATTCGTTGCAGGAAAACACTATAAGTTCATTACCGAAATGCAAGTCGGTTCAAAATACGAGTTTCCGACTTATAATTCCACACCAAATTTTTGGGCTAAGGTCAACGGTAATTATGCAACGGTGGAAAAAACCTACGGAAAAGATCCTGCCAAATATGTAACCGTAGAATATGTTTTTGGCGAGTGTAATGACAGTATTATTGAAAATATCATCATTGAAAACGTAACCGTCCCTGTGGCAGGTGAAAAGCCAACATATACGGCAACTGTTCGAGGTAGCGGTTATTCCATCAATTTTTCCAAAAACGAACAGTTAGACGATTATTGGAATAAACCACAACAAAAACCTCACTACATTAAAAACGGTATCGGTTGGTTTGACGTAACTGACGGAGACTGGGTATATGAGAACGAAACCTTTATCCCCGGCCATAGTTATCAAGTTCGGGTTTATCTAAAAACCGATGATGGCTATGAGTTTAAATTGAGTAAATGGCTTGATATTGAGTTTACTGCTTCTATAAATGGTTTTGCTGCCGAAGGTGTTAATAACAACAGTGATAGTCGTACTCAACAAACCATTTCATCCACTTTTATCTGCGAAGGCAAAAAGATTTCAACTGTAATGGTAAACGGTTTAAGCGTGCCTCGAGCAGGAGAGTATCCTGATTATACAGCAAATACATCCTATCCCGAATGGTACCAATTAGATCTAAATTATGGTGGAACGGGTGGAATTATTTGGTACGATAGCCAAGGTAATATGCTATTACCAACCGACAAATTTGTTCAGGGTGAAAAATACAGGATTGAAATAAAGATTATTCCGGCACAACTTAACGGTTCAAACACAAGTAATTTTACATCTCCAATATCTGCATATATAAACGGTAAGCTTGTTATTGAAAACGATGCTTGGGATATGGTTTACGGCAGTGCCAATGCGGTTTATATCTATTATACCTTTGCTCAAGGTGCCACAGCACCTGCCGCCAACTACGGTGACACCAACGGTGACGGTAGTATTGATAACAAGGACTACGCATTACTTATGCAATACCTTAACGGTTGGAGTGTTACAATCAACCTGTCAGTCGCCGATACCAATGTTGACGGAAGCGTTGATAACAAAGACTACGCACTGCTTATGCAATATCTCAACGACTGGGATGTAACCTTAGGCCCTAAATCGTAGTTTTTAAAATGCATTCTAATTTAAATGAGGTAATTATATGAAAAAATTAAGCAAGATTTTAAGCGTGCTTTTAGCACTTGTTATGGTCATTGGTATGATACCGATAACCACGCTAACGGCATTTGCCGAAGGATCATATTGTCTCAACATTACCAACCATCCCGATACATACTTTAAGCTTGAGCACGATTTTACAAGTGATGTCTGTGATCTGTGGAATGAAATTGACTCTGAAGGCGCAGGTGAATTGGCATTTAACCAATCCTTTAGCATCGATATCAACGATGCTATTGATGTCTATAACAACTATTTGGATACCGAATATAATGGAGAACGTGATCACTACAAGGCTTCTGTTAACATCAACAACGGTTCAATTTTTTATGTTCAAGCAAGAGTTTTGTTTAACAACTACAACTTTCAATTTTCAAGCAAAGCCAATTATAGCCTTGCACCATACGGCTTGGATGGCGAATATAACGAAGGTTGCGGTGAATGGAACATTTCTTCTTATTACGACGAGCTCAGTGAATTCCTCACAATGACCATAGACGGTGATATTCTTAACCTTTCACTCGACGGAACGGTAAAAGAAATCTATGAAGCACTTAAAAAACAGGACGAAACTTTAGGCAACGTTACCATAAACGACTTGGAGTTTGAATTAAGAATTTCTTGTGAAGTGGAATATAAAGGCTCTTGGGGAAGTACCAACTACACCGAACTCAGTTTTGAAGCCATCTCTCACGGTTTGTATGACAAGCACATCTATGAGTCGGCTTCAGAATATGATACCCTTTCTGCAATATCTACAACAACACCCCTTACTGCAAACATAGTTCCTGCGTATGAGGGCTGTTATGAACCTGTAAAGACAGAATATAACTGGTATTACGAGTTCATAAAAGAAGGCTATGACAGTGATGAAGGCGACACATGGTACGGCTACTTTGGGAAAGACGAATCTAAGGAATCTGATGTCTTAACCGAAACAGCACCCAGCGGCACTGTTTTTGGTATTGCTTACGGAACAGTTGATTCGGGTGATAAAAACTACATAACGCTAAATGACATTCTAAATGAAAAGAATAAAGGTTTTATCAATAGCTTTATTGGTGCAAAACCCAGAGAACTCGGCGGTAACAGTCAAATGTTTATTGGCTGCGCCGTAACGCTCACCTTTGCCGACGGCAAACAGTATGTGGTTGATATTACAAAAGCAGATTATATGTCAAGGCTTATTGCCCCCTGTATGCATGCCTGCACAGTATGCGGCCTTTGCACAGTTACTGATGAAATGTTGCCGTGTAATTTTGATCAAATGAGTTATGATATAAGCAATGTATGTATTTGCGACGAACCCTCTGTTCCCGAATTTGAGGTTACCGTTGAATCTGAAAGTCAGCTTACTATCGAAAGCACTGAAATAATAGTAAACGTCGTTGTTGAAAAGATTGAGATTGAAGAAACACCTACCCATTCATTTATAGTTAACACAACGAATGCCGTTGGTGCAGATAACGTAATTGCTTTTTATAATATTAATGTTTTCGACGAAGCAGGATACCCCTACACCCTTAATCAGTGGTATGATGCGGGAGAAGAGCTGACGATAAGTGTGCCTGTAAGTATGGAAGAAGCATTGGCACTTCAAAGTGGCGAAGCCAGCTTGTATCACATATTGGCGGACGGAACGGCCGAAGAGGTCGAGAGCGTTACAGTACAAATAGACGGTGAATCTGCTACTATGATATTTACCTCAAATAGCTTCAGCCCTTATATTGTAGCGCGCAAAGCCACCACCTACACCGTGACTTATGATGCTAACGGTGGTAGCGGCTCTATGACGACAGAAAAATTAACAGTAAACGAAAGTGGCTTTGCAACAAGTTATATTTTCCCAAAGTGTGATTTTACCGCGCCCGACGGTAAAGAGTTTGACAAATGGCATTGGTACTATAACAGTAATCCAGAACAAGTAAATGAGATTACGCCCGGACAATCTCCTTGGCTTTCAGGCGATATCACCGTCGTGGCTGTTTGGAAAGATATACCTGTTATTACCTACACCGTTACCTACGATGCTAACGGCGGCAGTGGTACAATGGTATCAGAAAACTTAACTGTAAATGATAGTGGTTTTGCTACAACTTACATTTTCCCCGAGTGTGGCTTTACCGCCCCCGATGGTAAAGAGTTTGACAAATGGCATTGGTACTATAACAGTAATCCAGAACAAGTTAATGATATTACCCCTGGTCAATCTCCTTGGCTTTCGGGCGATATTACCGTCAAAGCTGTTTGGAAAGACATTCCTAATGAAATATCTTCTATAACAGCAACAATAAGCGGTATTGAAGCAGGCGCTACCGCAAGTTCGACTACTGTTACAACCAACGATACAACCTATACAGTTTCAATACTTGGTTGGTACGATTGCGATAATGTATTTGATTACGCCTCGGCTCCTGTTTTACAAGCTACCGATAAATTTATAGGTGGAAAAACATATACCGTGGGAGTAACCTTTACTCCTACCAGTGGTAATATTATTTCAAATGTTCCAACAGCATCTATTAATGGCGAAATTGGAAAAATTGGTGGTTGGGATTCCGGCAGTAGAAACTATTTTATTACGATAACAGTTTCTTACGGCATTGGTGATACTAACAATGATGGTCAAGTAAATAATAAGGATTTGGCACTACTTATGCAGTATATTAACGGCTGGGAAATTTCTATCGATACTACTCTTGCAGACGTGAACAATGACTGTAAAACCAACAACAAGGACTACGCACTGCTTATGCAATATCTAAACAGTTGGGATGTAACCTTAGGTCCTAAAAATTAAAACCATTAAATAACAAAATACACGCGGTCTATTAAGACCGCGTGTATTTTATTTAAACATTGTTTGTACTCCGTCTACTATCTCGCCTACCGCTTTTACAACCTTGGCAGAGCCTTTTGATACGTTGTGCTTATCCTTAACTACCATTTTACCTACAACCACCGCTGTGGCGCCTGCAAGCATTCCTGCACCCATACCTTTTATAAACGACATTCCTGTTCCTTTTTGCATAAAATAAACCTCCCTTTACGATTAGTTTAACCGTTTAAAGAGAGGTTATTATTTTAATTATTTATTTTTCTTGTACTCGCTGAATGGTGGATGAATTTTATCTTTGTCAGAAAGCAAAACTTCCACATCGGCGGGTATTGGCCACTCAATACCAATTTCGGGGTCGTTCCACATAAGGCCGCCCTCATCATTTGGATGATAATAGTCGTCAACCTTGTAGCAGAATTCAGCCTCGTCAGAAAGCACTACAAAGCCGTGTGCAAAGCCCTTTGGTACCAAGAACTGACGTTTATTTTCAGCAGAGAGAATAACGCCTTCCCACTTACCGAAAGTCTCGGAGCCTTCACGCAAGTCGACACATACGTCGAACACCTCGCCACGAACACAACGCACAAGCTTAGTTTGAGGGTAGTTTATCTGAAAATGTAGGCCTCGAAGTACGCCCTTGGTTGACATTGACTGATTATCTTGAACAAAGTCTATATCAATGCCGCCAGCCTTAAAATCCTCTTTTTGATATGTTTCCATAAAATATCCGCGGCTATCACCGTAAGCTGTAGGCTCTACAATTATAACGCCATCAATAGAGGTTTTAATAAAATTAAACTTACCCATTAAAGCTCCTCTTTTCCGCTGTACATTGTATCATAATACTTCTGATAAGCGCCGCTTGTCACATTGTCGAACCACTCTTTGTTGTCAAGATACCACTTAAGTGTTTTCTTTATACCAACCTCAAAGCAGGTTTCGGGGTACCAACCAAGCTCGTCCTTAATCTTTTGAGGATCAATACCGTAACGACGGTCGTGACCCTTACGGTCGGTAACGTGCTTAATCATATGCTCGCCAACGGTCTCGTCAACGTTTTCTTTAATATATTCGATAATTGATTTAACAATGAAAATGTTTGGGCGCTCGTTATGACCGCCAACGTTGTAAACCTCACCAAGTCTACCGCCTGTGATAACCATATCAATAGCTTTACAATGATCTTCAACATAAAGCCAGTCACGAATTTGCATACCGTCACCATATACAGGAAGGTCCTTGTGCTGTAAAGTGTTATTCATAATAAGCGGAATAAGCTTTTCAGGGAACTGGAATGGACCGTAGTTGTTTGAGCAGCGGGTGATGTTAATTGGGAATTTATAAGTATCACCAAATGCTTTTACAAAGAAGTCAGCAGATGCCTTTGATGATGAATACGGTGAGTGTGGGTCGAGAGGAGTAGTCTCCATAAAGTAGCCTGTCTCACCCAAAGAACCGTAAACCTCGTCGGTAGATACCTGTAAGTATTTTACGCCCTCTTTGTACTGGTCATCACCAATAGTCCAAGCAACCTTAGCGCACTGAAGCATATTAACAGTACCCTCAACGTTTGTTTTAACAAAAATTTCAGGATTTGTGATAGAGCGGTCAACGTGGCTTTCTGCTGCAAAGTTTACAACGTAGTCAACGTCGTTTTCTGCAAAAATCTTTGAGATTGCTTCTCTATCGCAGATGTCAGCCTGAACAAAACTATAGCGTGGATCGTTTTCTACGCTCTTGAGATTTTCAAGATTGCCGGCGTATGTAAGCTTATCAACGTTGATGATTTTAATATCATCGTATTTGTTAAGCATATAGATAACAAAGTTTGAACCGATAAAACCTGCGCCGCCTGTTACTAAATAAGTTTTCATAAGTTTAGTCCTCCACCTTTGAAATATATTCTTTTAAAGCGATTTCCCAATCGCGCATTTCATTGCCAACTGTGCACTCAAGTGCCAAATTGCGAAGGGATGAATATTCGGGTCGCTTGGTTGGTACGTTGAATTTTGCATTGTATTCTTCGGTAGTGCAAGGTGTTACTGTGTCACCAAGTCCGGAATATTCAGCAATTTTTACCGCAAAATCATACCAAGAGCATTCGCCTTCACCCGTGCAGTGATAAATACCATATTCTTCAGTAACGGCAAGTTTGAGAAGATGATGTGCTAAATCGTTTGCGTTGGTTGGATTGCCCCGTTGGTCACACACAACACCAATACCGCCGTTAGCCTTTATTACTCGACGCACGGTCTTAACAAAGTTTTTACCAATATAACCGTACAACCAAGATGTGCGCACTACAAATGAGCGTTTACAAAAACTTAAAGCGTACTTTTCGCCAAGTGCTTTTGATGCGCCGTAAACACTTTGTGGGTCTACCTTGTCCCACTCGCAGTATGGTTTTTTACCATTACCCGCAAACACGTAATCGGTAGATACGTGAACAAGCTTTGCGCCGATTTTTTCAGCGCATACAGCCAAATTTTTAACACCTAGCGCATTTACCTTAAATGCAACGTCATAAGCTGTTTCACAACCGTCAACGTTGGTCATAGCCGCGCAGTTAACAATTACATCAGGCTTGTTAGCAGATACGTATTCACTTACAGCCGCCATATCAGAAATGTCGAGTGTATCAATATCTACCGGCAAAATTTCGGCACCCATAACCCCACTAGGAGCAGGACCAATTTCACTCTTACCTGTTTTTAAAATTGACTGCAACTCGTTACCAAGTTGTCCGTTACAGCCTGTAATCATTATTTTCATTTATGTTTACCCCTCCACTTAAATAAAAATTTAAAGCAAGAAATAATATGAATAATTAAATATTTTAAACTTTTTGAGCTTTCACGTTCCCAAGCGTGTGTAACCGCAAACTGCGGTAGCATCATTACTTTGCCTTTGGATTTTGCTTTGAGAGCCAGGTCGGCATCTTCAAGATACATAAAATACCTATCGTCAAAGCCTAAAAGTTTTTTGAATATATCAGTTCTTATACAAAAGAAACAGCCTGTGCAAAAATTAATTTCAATAGGCTCGTTAATTTCTCTGTCTGCCCAAACGTACTCGCTTCTTATCTTATCCGACAACCTACCCAAAAACAATCTTTTAAAACTTGGGCGTTCTTTTGGAAGCTTTTGCTCGCTGCCATCTTGGTTTAAAATTTTAGGCATTGCCATAACCACATCGGGATTAGATTCAAAATAATCTACCATATCCGAAATCACGTCGGAATTTATAGTTATATCCGGATTTATGACAAAATGATATTTACCAAGCTCTTGATCGAGCACCCTATTGTGAGCTGCACCAAACCCGATATTTTTTGCATTTTTTATAACCACAGCTTGTCCGGATTCTTCAATCAGTTCAGCCGTACCGTCGGTAGACGCATTATCTATCACATAAAGGTTTAAGGGGTATTTTTTTGTGTTTTCCGCAACGCTTTTTACGGTGTCGGGAGCACGATTTATATCATTGTAAGTTACAATAGAAGCAGATACCATAATATCGGCGTTCATAACAATCCCCCTTCAACTAATTTATGATATCATTTTTTGTTCAAATAATCAACAACTTTTATTTTAAAAAGCCGTTTACGATTTCTTCTTCGGCCTGTTTTTCGCTAAGGCCCAGTGTCATAAGCTTTATTAGCTGTTCACCAGCAATTTTACCAATTGCCGCCTCGTGAATAAGTGACGCATCAATGTGGTTAGCATTAATCTCGGGTATAGCGCTTACCTTGGCGTTACCCATAATAATCGCATCACACTCGGTATGACCGTGGCACTTGTTGTTGCCGTTAATATTTGAGCGATAAACCTGAACTGAGTCATCGGTTGCAACCGAACGCGAAACAACATTAGCACTTGAGTTTTCGCCATTCATATCTACAGAAAAATCTGTGTCGGCGCGCTGTGTACCATGAGTCATAAGCTTTTCACGAATTATAAGCGTCGCGTCGCGGTCAAGTGTTGCGCGGGTTACACGGTTGGTGTTATCAATGCCTTTAATCTGGCTGGTTTCCATTTCCATATAACCGCCTTCGGCAATATTTACAACGGTGGTCGGATTCATATTTTTGCCACCCGTTCCGTCGCCGTCACCATAGTGACGCTCTATATACTTAACCTTGGCATTTTTACCCACAAAGAAAGAGTGTATACCGTCGTGACGAGATTCTTCGCTACCGCAGTTATGGATACCACAGCCTGCCATAATGGTAACATCACAATCGTCGCCAATTATAAAATCGTTGTAAACCAAATCGTTTACGCCGCTTTCGCTAATAATAACCGGAATGTGTATTGTCTCGCCCTTAGTACCGGGGCGAATGATAATATCAATACCGTCTTTGTCAGCCTTGTTGCGAATATCAACACTTTCGGTCACGTGGCGTTCAGCCAAAGAGCCGTTTGCGCGAATGTTGAATGCGCCGCTTACTGCGCCGTCCATATCGGCAATAATTTTAAGCAAATCTTTCTCTATATTGTTCATTACTGCGCCCCCTTCATATTGTTAGTAAGCACAGGACAAACGCTGTTTGTTTTGCCGAGTAGTTCAGGCAAAACATCATCGCGCTCGCCATAAGACTTAAGCTCGCCTGCAGACAGCACTGCAACCTTGTCCGCAATATTGAGTATACGCTCTTGGTGGGAAATGATAATGATAGATCCACCAAGTGTTTCGTGCATTTTTTCAAAAACGTTTATAAGGTTACCAAAGCTCCATAGGTCGATGCCTGCTTCTGGTTCATCAAAAAGTGAAACTACAGTGCCACGTGCTAAAACGGTAGCAATTTCTATTCTTTTAAGCTCACCGCCTGAAAGTGACGCATTGACCTCACGGTTGATATAATCGCGTGCGCAAAGACCCACCTGTGACAAATAATCGCAAGCCTCTGACATACTTATTTCTTTACCAGACGCCAAACGAATAAGGTCATTTACGGTAATACCCTTAAAACGAACAGGCTGTTGAAAAGCGAAACTAACCCCTTTCTTTGCGCGCTCGGTAATTGAAAGGTCGGTTATATCCTCGCCGTCAAGCAAAATCTTGCCGCTCGTTGGTTTTATGATACCCGCAATAATTTTAGCAAGTGTAGATTTGCCGCCACCATTTGGACCGGTAATTGCCAAAAAGCCGTCGGTAATATCCATTGTAATATCTTTTAAAATTTCTTTTGCGCCATCCTCTGTTTCGGCAGAAAAAGAAATATTTTTAAGCTGTAACATTTACATCCTCCATATTTTTTACATACACAAGTATTATACAATTTTTATATAAAAAAAGCAATATTATTATTTACTAAATACTACATTTTATGGTATAATGTGTCATATTTCAAAAATGGAGTTTTAAAATGAACGTATTAGAAAAATTAACAAGTGAATTAAATTTAAAATTGTGGCAGGTTGAAGCCGCAGTAAAACTGCTTGACGAAGGCAACACCGTGCCTTTCATCGCCCGTTACCGCAAGGAAGTTACAGGCAGTCTTGACGACCAAATTTTACGTACGCTTTCTGAAAGACTGGCTTATTTACGTAACCTGCAGGAAACCGCCGAAAAATATAAGGCCGCAATAGAAGAACAAGGCGCTTTAACCGAAGAGCTATCCGCAGCTATCGACGCCGCCGTAACGCTTACCGAGCTTGACGATCTTTATCGTCCTTATAAGAAAAAGCGTAAGACTCGCGCATCAGTGGCAAAAGAAAAGGGGCTTTCTCCCCTCGCTGATTTAGTATATGCCCAAGCACCAGACAGCGCCGAGCCTATTGTTTTGGCTGCTGATTTTGTTAACGAAGAATTGGGCGTAGAAACCGCAGAAGACGCTTTGCAAGGTGCAATGGACATCATTGCCGAAATGATAAGTGACGATGCCGATATACGCAAACGTATGCGTTTTGTATGTATGGCGCACGGCAAGCTGGTTGTAAAAGCCGCCGGTGAAGAGCTTGACGTTTACGAAATGTATAAAGAGTTTGAGGAACCGCTTTCCAAAATCGCCAACCACCGAGTACTTGCAATAAACCGTGGAGAAAAAGAAGAATTTTTAAAGGTATCGGTAGATTTTGACCGCGATAAAGCGATGTTCATAATCAGTCGTGACCACATAAAAGAAGGCTCACCTTGTACCGAGGTTGTAAAGGCGGCGGCTGAGGACGCATACACTCGTCTTATATTCCCCTCTATCGAACGTGAAATGAGAAATGCGCTTACCGATAAGGCAAGCGCTGATGCGATAAAAGTATTTTCACAAAACCTACAGCAATTACTTATGCAACCACCGGTAAAAGATACTGTAACCATAGGTCTTGACCCCGGTTACCGTACAGGCTGTAAGGTTGCTGTTGTTGACGGCACAGGTAAAGTGCTTGACACAGGCGTTATCTACCCCGTACCCCCTCACAACAAAATTGATGAGGCAAAAGCAACAATTAAAAACCTTGTTAAAAAGCACAATGTTCGTACCTTTGCAATAGGCAATGGCACTGCAAGTCACGAAACCGAGTGCTTTGCGGCAGAGGTTATTAAAGAAATTGACGACGGACTTAACTATATGGTAGTAAGCGAAGCGGGTGCTAGTGTGTACTCGGCTTCTAAGCTTGCGGCCGAAGAATTTCCACAGTTTGACGTAGCGCTTAGAAGCGCCGTGTCTATTGCTCGACGTATGCAAGACCCACTCGCCGAGCTTGTAAAAATAGAACCCAAGGCTATTGGCGTTGGTCAGTATCAACACGATATGCCCGAGCGTGAACTTGCAACAAGCCTTGACGGCGTTGTCGAATACTGCGTAAACTCTGTTGGTGTTGACCTTAATACAGCGTCGGTTCAACTGCTTTCACGTGTGTCGGGCATTAATAGCGCAATAGCCAAAAACATAGTAGCTTATCGTGAAGAAAACGGTGTATTTACCGACCGCGCACAGCTTAAAAAAGTTGCCAAATTAGGACCAAAAGCATTTGAGCAATGTGCAGGATTTTTGCGTATAATCGGCGGCAAAAAACCGCTTGATAACACAAGTGTTCACCCCGAAAGCTACGATGCCGCAACCCGCCTTTTAAAGCTTTGCGGTTTTAGCGAAAAGGACGTTGCCGAGCGTAAAATCAACGGTATTACCGAACAACTTGAAACTCGTGGCGCAGATTCTTTAGCCGAAGAACTTGGTATTGGTGTGCCAACACTCATAGATATTGCAAAAGAACTTGAAAAACCAGGTCGCGACCCACGTGACGAGTTACCAAAGCCTATGCTCCGTCAAGATATTATGAGTATGGAAGACCTAAAGCCCGGGATGGAGCTTACGGGTACTGTACGTAATGTTATTGACTTTGGCGCATTTGTTGATATTGGTGTTCATCAAGATGGGCTTGTTCATATTTCTCAAATCACCAACCGCTTTATTAAGCACCCGTCCGAAGTGCTAAAGGTTGGCGATATCGTAACCGTTTGGGTGCTTAATGTCGAACCCAACAAAAAACGTATTTCCCTCACGATGAGAAAGGACAAGTTAAACAATGACTAAAAAAAGCAATTTAAAGGGTAGTCTTATACTCTGCCTTGCGGCACTGCTTTGGGGACTTGCCTTTGTGGTTCAAAACCGAGCCGCAGATAAAATACCTCCCTTTACCTTTAACTGTCTTCGTTCAATTATAGGCGCGCTGTTCTTGTTTGGATTTATGGCTGTAATGTCCATAAAAAACAAAGATTATGTGATAGTTCCAAAATCAATGAACAAAAAACTATTGCTTACAGGCGGCGTCTTGTGCGGCTTGGCACTTGCCGTTTCTACCAATTTTCAACAGTTTGGCATTGCCGCCTACCCTGACGGTGCACCTGTAGAGGCACGTTCAGGATTTATTACCGCGCTTTACGTTATAGTAGTTCCTATACTATCGGTTTTTGTAAAGAAAAAAGTGCCAATAATAGTATGGATTTCGGCGCTTGTAGCAATTGGCGGATTTTATATGCTGTGCCTTTTTGAAGGCACGGGAGGTTTTTACCTCGCCGATATATTAGTTCTCGCCTGCACATTTACCTTTTCACTACATATTATTGTAATTGATAAATATTGCGATGCCATAGGCGGTGTGCGGCTTTCAGCGTTTCAGTTTGTTTTCGCCGCAATAATTTCGGGAATATTGGCACTTGTATTTGAACTTGATTTAATAAACATTCAAAAGATTGCTTCAGTAATACCCGAAATTTTATATATGGGTATTGTGTCAAGCGGTATTGCATACACATTACAAATCGTTGGTCAAAAATATGCCGAACCCGCAATTGCCTCTATCTCAATGAGCCTTGAAAGTGTATTTGCCGCACTTGGCGGTTGGGTAATTACGGGCAATGCGTTAAAGGGAAATGAAATTATCGGCTGCTTGCTTGTTTTTGCAGCAATAGTGCTTGCGCAAATGCCCGAATTTTTCAAAAATAAAAACGTATAAAATGAACATCCAACGTTTATTCATAAAAGCAAAAGCACCTGCTTATGTTTTAGCAGGTGCTTTTGTTATTTTAATTGTACATTACTTTTTAAGCGCTATTGCAGCCTTTGCTTTTTCTACAATGTTTACAGCGCGAAGGCCAAATTCGTCAAGCAGTTTTACAGCGGGACCCGAGTGACCAAACTGGTCATATACACCAAGCTTTACAACCGGTACGGGTACTGTTTCGCAAACGACCTCGCTTACAGCAGAGCCTAAACCACCAATTACTGAATGCTCTTCGGCTGTAACGATAGCGCCGGTCTCTTTTGCCGCTTTGATTATAATATCACGGTCTATTGGCTTGATTGTAGCCATATTGATAATGCGAGCGTTAATACCCTCAACTTTAAGAAGGTCATAAGCCTCGAGTGCTTCTTTAACCATAAGACCTGTTGCAATAATGGTAACGTCATTACCCTCGCGAAGCTCGACACCCTTACCAATCTGGAAGTTGTAGCTTTCGTCAAATACAACCGGCACTGCAAGACGGCCAAATCGCATATAAACAGGACCGTCACACTCGAATGCCGCACGAACGGCCATACGAGCCTCAGTATCATCGGCAGGATTAATAATGGTCATACCGGGGATTGTACGCATAAGGGCGATGTCCTCGTTACACTGGTGTGTAGCGCCGTCTTCACCAACCGAAATACCTGCGTGTGTAGCGCCGATAATAACGTTAAGATGTGGGTAACCTACCGAGTTGCGAACCTGCTCAAAAGCACGACCTGCCGCAAACATAGCAAACGAGCTTACTACTACCTTTTTACCAGTAGCCGCAATACCTGCCGCAATGCTTACCATATTTTGCTCGGCAATACCGCAGTTGTAAAAGCGGTCGGGATATGCCTTTTTAAATTTACCTGTTTGTGTAGCGGCTGCAAGGTCAGCATCCATTACAATAAAATCATCACGTTCTGCGCCAAGCTCTACCAAAGTTTCGCCAAAGCCTACACGTGTTGCAACTGTTTTAATATCTGCCATATCGAGCCACCTCCTTAATTAAATGCAGCAAGTGCTGCTGTAAGTTCTTCCATAGCAACGGCATAAAGCTCGTCATTAGGAGCGGCACCGTGCCAGTTAACTGCATTTTCCATATAAGATACGCCCTTACCCTTTATGGTATTAGCAATAATTGCTACAGGCTTATCAACAGTTTTTGCCTCTGCGAGAGCCGCTTCAATAGCGTCGTAATCGTGACCGTCAATGGTAATTACGTGCCAACCGAACGCTTCAAACTTTTTATCTACAGGCTTTGCACTGTTTACTTCATCAATAGTACCGTCAATCTGCAAATTGTTAAGGTCAATAAATGCAGTAAGATTAGAAAGTTTTTTGTTGGCAGCAAACATTGCAGCCTCCCAAACCTGACCTTCCTCTATTTCGCCGTCGCCAAGTATTGTATAAACGTTATAATTATCACCGAAATGCTTACTTGAAAGCGCCATACCAACAGCGGTCGAAATTCCTTGACCGAGAGAGCCGGTTGACATATCAACACCGGGAATATTTTTCATATCAGGATGTCCCTGCAAGCGAGAACCTATCTGACGGAGTGTAATAAGCTCATCAACCGGGAAAAATCCACGAAGTGCAAGTGTAGCATAAAGAGCAGGTGCAGCATGTCCTTTTGAAAGAACAAATCGGTCACGCTTGGGATTTTTAGGGTCTTTAGGGTCGATGTTCATCTCTTTAAAATAGAGATATGTAAGTATCTCTGCAATAGATAGTGAGCCGCCCGGGTGACCCGCCTTTGCCGCATGTACGCCTTCAATTATACCTATGCGCACTTTACAAGCAATTTCTTCTAACTGTTTTTTAAAATTTGCTTCCATTGTTTAGTTTCCTTTCGGTAAGATAATCTATAAAATCGGCAACAGCGCCGTTTTGTACGTCACATACTACCTTATCGGCAACCGCTTTAACCTCGTCGGGCGAGTCAGCAAGCGCAGCGCCAATGTCGGCAGCCTTAATCATTTCAAGGTCGTTGTAATAATCGCCTATTGCATAACAACAGCCTTTTTTAATTTTAAGCATTTCACAAAGAGTTTTAAGCGTTGTCGCTTTTGAAACACCACATGGCACGTGCTCGTAATAATATCTTCTTCTGCCGTAAATAACAGCCGATGTATCAACAAACTGTGAATTATGCTCAAACTGCGAAACTATCTGTTTTACGGTTTTAGACTCGTGCTCATTAGCAAAAAGATATATTACCTTGTTCCATTCATATTTAAGAGCATCTTTATAGCTTATTTGTATAACATCTAAATCCTCATATTCCTGATGGTCAATTGATTCTTGGTTTGAATTAATTGCCAAAACCTTTTTCCCGCTATGAGCCTCGACACCTACGGTTTCGCACCCGTCGATTACTGCCTTTACAATGTGTTTATCATCTTCCGGTACAGACACACTATACAAGGCTGTGTCATTAATAAAATCAAATATCATACTACCGTTAGCCACAATAGAGGGACCTATACAATCTATCTGCCTTGTAACTGCAGACACCGCGCCCGCAGTTCTGCCGGTTGCAAGTGCAAAGTTACCGCCCTCGCTTACAAAATATTTAATTTTTTCAATATTTTGCTGTGGTATACAGTCGTTAATAAGTAGTGTGCCGTCTATATCACAAGCAAGCAGGCAACCATCGAAAATTCCCATTTTACTTTATTTTTCCTCTGCATTCGTTTAAAAATTTTGTAAAATACTGCGGCAAATCACTTGTAAATTCCATATACTCGTGTGTCGCCGGATGAACGAATCCTATTTTGCGAGCATGCAAACACTGACCACCTAATTTTGTTATTACCTTTTGTGGTCCGTAAACGTCGTCACCTGCAACTGCGTGACCGAGCGACGCCATATGCACCCTTATTTGATGAGTTCTACCCGTTTCGAGTTTTAAACTTACGTGAGTAAAATCACCAAAACGCTCAAGAACTTTATAGTGGGTTATCGCTTCTTTTCCGCCTGATACTATTGCCATTTGCTTACGTTTTATAGGATGACGCGCTATTGGGGCATTAACCGTGCCGCTATCATTTTTTAAATTGCCGTAAACCACAGCCTCGTACTCGCGTGTAAGCGAGTGTTCCTTGATTTGCTCGGCTAAAAAGAGGTGTGCATTATCATTTTTTGCCACAAGTAAAAGACCACTTGTGTTTTTATCTATTCGATGCAAAATTCCCGGTCGCATAACACCGTTAATTCCCGATAACGAATCACCACAATGATAGAGTATAGCATTTACAAGTGTACCACTATAGTTACCTGCGGCTGGGTGCACCACCATATCCTTTGGCTTGTTAACCACCAATAGATGCTCGTCCTCATACACAATATCAAGCGGTATATTTTCGGGCTCGACCGTATATTCTTGTGGGTCAGGGATGGTAACATCTATGTTATCACCCATCTTAAGTTTTGTGTTTTTAGCAACTTTTTTATTGTTAACCAACACGTTTCCGTCTTCGATAAGTGTTGTCGCATAAGAGCGGGTTATATTGGTATTTTCGGCTAAAAACACATCAAGACGGCGGTTTTCACCGTCGTCATAAATGTAATTATACGTTTTCATCTTTTTGTGTCACTTCGACTACAGCGGCGCGTTTTTGTTTTTCCTCATCAATAATTCCCTTAAAAAAGTACAGCATCAAAAGCGCAGCACCTATAACTATGGCGCAATCCGCAACGTTGAATACAGGGAATGTTGGCCAAAATTCAAAATGCAAAAAATCTATTACCTTGCCTCCACGGAATATGCGATCAATCATATTACCAATACCGCCGGACAAAACAAGAATTATCGCCCAAAACATCAGCTTATCCTTTGCGCCGTATTTAAGTAACAACGCAATGCAAACAAGCATAACCACAATAGTTACAGAAAGTAGCAGCCATGTATAGCCGCCAAGCATTCCCCAAGCGCCACCGTCGTTATGAATATATGTTATGTCGATGAGTCCCGGTAAAAATTCGTAGGACTTTGCCATTTCAAAATGGCTTTGAACATAGAGCTTAGTGAATTGATCGGCAAGCAGTATTAAAACACCCGTAATTGCCGCTAAAATATATGTTATCAACTTTTAAGCACTCCTAAAAAATAAACTTAAATATCTTCTTCATCGTCAATGTCAAATCCGTCGGCATTAATAACAAAGCCGGTAGACATTGGTTGATTGTCTTGCTTTTCGTTGGCAAATTCTTCTACTTCGGGTTTGAAGGTTTCTTGAATAGTTTCGATCGGCTGTGGATTTTCTACATACTCTTCAACTGTAGGAACACCTTCAAACGACTCTGAAACCGTAGCAGCTATTTCAACAGGATCATTCGGTACTGTATCAGGAAGACTTGAAAGCAGCTCAAGATGCTCCTTATACTTAGCAGTAACTTCTGCCTTAAAGCTTGCGATTTCTTTTTTCATCTTATTAAACAACTGCTGTTGACGGTCTATGCAATCCTGTGTAGCAGTTTCAACCGCTGCCTGTTTTTGTTCGGCATTGGAAATAATTTTTTCAATATCGCTCTGAAGTGCATCCTTGCGCTCGCCTGCTTTTTTGTCAAATGCAGATGTAAGTTCTTTTTCCTGAGCGGTGATTTTTTCTATACTTGCTTCAGCAGAGGCAATAATTTCTGCACTCTTTTGCTTTGCCTCTTCAACTATTTGGTCGGCAAATTTTTGCGCGCTTATAAGTACATTTTGGATACTACCTGTTGCGTTTTGACTGTCTTCAAGTTGACCCTTAAGCTCGTTAATTTTATTGTTCATTTCACGCAATGTGCGCTCGAAAAGCTCGTAATCAGCTTCAACTTTGTCAAGAAGAACGTCAACCTCCTCTTTTTTGTAGCCGCCCATCGCTGTTGAAAAGCGAACATTTCTTATTTCGTTTGCACTTAACATAATTTTTTCTCCCTACACATATTTATTGTATTTCAAAATGATTCTGCCCGATTTTGAATAACCATTATGAGATATTATTTCAAATCTACCCTTTTGGCGTATTGATATTTTATCTCCCTCACGAATGGTTAATGTGGGTTTTGTAACACAAATTGAATTAACCGAAACCAACCCGTCTGTAATTTTTTCTGTCGCAACGTTTCGCGACATATTACATATTGCCGCTACTACACAGTCGATTCTGGTAGATGCGACGGTTACACTAAATTCTTGCTTTATTCCAAGACTTGGCAACGGTTCGGTATAACCCTCATTTAGCACGACACCAACATTGCCAACCTTGTTAAGCTGGGTGAGAATATATTTTGTGGCTTCGTCTGTTGCAAATACTACTGCGCGGCCATTTTCAACAAGTATATCACCTATTGTTTCGCGCGTAATGCCAAGTGCCATTAATGCACCTAAAAAATCCCTGTGTGATAATCTATCACACTCTCGATATTTAAAGCTTATCGCTTTAATAGGAAAGATGGGTGTTTCACACCAATCAGGTAATACCCCAAGCACAACGCGTTCGGCACCTTCATAACCACCAAACAATTTATACTCTTCACCTTGGTTAAAGCACTTTATTGCAATCGACGTTTCCTCAGGATTTAAAAAACCCATATATTTAGGTAAATTAGATCTACGGACAATCTCTTTTAAATCATTAACTCTTGCCGGCAAAAGCTTGATATCCATTAAAAGTAAATTTTACCCTCGTCGTAATCGTCTGCCATAAGCTCACCCATAACATCAACGCCACGAGAAGCCACCATAAAGGTGCATTTTGCAACCTTGCGCATATTGCCACCAATGGCATACGCCGCACCGCTTAAAAAGTCTACAATACGACGTTGTACATCTGTAGGTGTCTCTTCAAGATTGAGCACAACAGTTTTGCCCTCATTCAAATAATCAACAATACTCTTTACTTCTTCAAAATGATTTGGTTTTACAAGTACTACCTGCATACCGCTATTACCACCTGTGTAATTTACTGTTTTTGACTTTATAAGTCTTGCGGGCGCTTCTTTTTTAGGTGTATATGACACGTCGTCAATTGCCTTTTCGCGCGATGGACGCTCAACTTCCTTTGGCGCTTCCTCATCATAATCATCTTCGTCAGGAATAACCATAATGTCTTTAATTTTATCCCAGATACTCATAAATACACTTCCTTTGTTTTATTATATATTATAATTTCGTCTACCAAAAAGCGCTGTGCCGAGTCGAACCATTGTGGCTCCCTCCTCGATAGCAATCTCATAGTCATCTGACATACCCATAGACAAAATATCCATACTACTATTATCTATTTTTTGAGATGCAATGTCAATAAACAGTTTCTTCATTTTTGCAAAATATGGTCGATTTTGCTGTGGTTCGTTACAAATTGGCGGTATTGCCATAAGTCCTTTGACTCGAATTCCCTCAAGTTTACAAATTTTGGTTACAGCATCTATTGCTTCGTCGTACGTAAATCCCGATTTGCTTTGCTCATCGCCAATATTTATTTCGATCAAAACGTCTACTGATATATTACGCTTTACTGCCTGTTTTGATATTTCTTCGGCCAAACGATATGAATCTACCGAATGTATAAGCGACACCTTATCGATTATATCCTTAACCTTGTTTGTTTGAAGGTGACCGATAAAATGACGGTTTACCGGTAAATAATCTTCATACTTTGATAAAAATTCCTGCACCCGATTTTCACCTATATATTTAATGCCCGACTCTATAGCATGATTTATAACCTCAACGTCCACTGTCTTGGTAGCGGCGAGCAAGATTATATCCTCACAATCTCTGCCGGATTTTTTAGCAGCACGAGATATGTTTTTAAGAATTGCATCGTAATTTTCATCAAAGATATTATTCGATGATTTTGCCATCATATAGCCTCTTTCCTTTAACAACTACATCGTCATACAAACGAAGCACAGAATCATTACTTACTTCCTGCTCACAAATAATATATTCATCAGTACGATGAACAACATTAACCCCCACAAACTTAACCGTCATACCAGATCGAACAAAAACACCTGTTTTTCCGTCTTGAACACGCAATGCCTTTGTAGGAATTTTAAGTCCAGAGTAGGTGCTGTTTATTATGGTAAAGCTACCCTTACGCATTACAGCCAATTCACTGTTCATTTGTTGGCAAGAAAAAATCATAACTGCCGAATTTTCACTGTTGGATGTATTAATTTTTTCGAGCACCACTTTTAACTCCGGTGTAGATTTAATGGTGGTTTTCAAGGTGAGCTCGTCACCTGTTTTATATTTAACTGATTCGCTTATATCTACCTTTGCGGCTATATACCAAGTGTATCCAGATACTATTTTACCAACGGCCGTTTTTTCAACTGTTTCAGCCTTTAGTGTATCAATATATTCAGGAGTAATGCTTTCAATATTATCGCACGAGAGTACATTTTCGTAACCGTCTACATTAGATACAAAATATCCCGAACGGTCAGTGGTAATATTTCCTACGGGTTGCGGTAGTGATGCACTAAGGCTATCTCGCTCGGCCTTTAAGTCATCAAGTCTCGCCGAAAAATCAGTTTGCTCACCTGTTATCATCTGCCTGCGGCTGATATTAGTAAGAAGCTCTGACGAATCAGCCTCAAAACTTGAAAAATCGCCTGCCGCTATTCCGCGCAACATTGTATTAAGCGAATTGTTAACCTTATTGTTTGCGAGTTTTATGTCGGCAGCTTCAACATCATTATAACTCTGCATTTCTTCAATATCTTTAATACGAAAGTTTAACTGCTCAATTCTGTTTACAATAACCGATGCATCAGCATTAGAGTAAATATTTGCAATCGTGCCGTGTTTTGCCACACGCTCGCCGTTTGCCAAAACAAAATGCAAGGCACCGGATTTGTTGCTGTTAATAACCTTTTCTTCACGAATTACTATTCCGCTTATATTAAAACCCTGTGTTACAGTTTGATACTCGGCCGTGACGGTTGTAATTGGTTTATATGCAAAGGAATATATCTGGTTGCCAAAGAAAACAACCGCTACTATACAAAGTATTACTCTTAATGCTTTGCTGTTAAACATAACTTACCTCTTCCTTTGCTATTTTTATCGACGACGCAACAGCATCTTCTACTTCATCTTTATATATCCAATTAATTCGTATATCTTTATTAAACCACGTAAGCTGTCGTTTGGCATAACGACGTGTTGCACGCTTAAGATTTTCGGTTGCCTCTTCAAATGTTATAAGGCCATCAAAATAATCAAAAAACTCTTTGTGCCCTATTGCCTGAACGGCACCGCCACCAAGATTTTTATCGTAAGCGGATTTAGCCTCTTTTAGCAAACCGTTTTGCAACATTATGTCAACACGCAAATTTATGCGCTCGTAAAGCTTTTCACGGTCACGATATGTGATGCCGATCAAGCAAGCATCATAAGGCGATTCGTTTTTTATAGATTGCTCGTCGTTAAACGATTTTGTATTACCGGTACTCTCGTAAATTTCAAAAGCACGAATAATTCTTTTTTTATCGTTCGGGTGCAACTTGCCTGCAGCATCAGGATCAATTTCACAAAGTCTGCTTAGCATCTCGGTGCCACCGATACGGTCAAATTCTTTGGTTATACGCTCACGTAGTTCATAGTCGGTCTCACTTTCAATAAACTCTACGTTATTGACAAGCGAATTTATATACAGTCCCGTGCCGCCAACAATTATTGGCATCTTACCACGAGAGGCAATTTCACTTATCTTTTGACGTGCCGCTTTTACGTAATCGGCAACAGTATAGCTGCTTCCATAGGGCAAAAACTCTACAAGATGATGAGGGACACCCTCGGTTTCGCTATCGTCGGGCGCCGCAGAGGCAATATGCATATCGCAGTAAATCTGCATAGAGTCTGCCGATATTACCTCGCCGTCAAAATATTTGGCAAGCTCTATTCCAAGACCTGTTTTACCCGAAGCGGTAGGACCTACCACACAAATTATTTTTTGTTTTTTCATTGTATTCTTCCAAAATATTTTTCAAGGTTATACTTCTTAATTTCAAACGCAACAGGTCTGCCGTGTGGACAGTACATAATATCATTGTCGCTAAGCACCTTTATAGCAAGATTTAATCTTTCTATATCAGAGGTTATATAACCTGCCTTTATTGCCGCCTTGCAAGCGACGGTATGAAGTATATCGTCTATACGTTCAAGATCAACGTTACCTTTTTGCACAAGGCTATGGGCCGCTTCGACAATGATGCCTTCAGCATCCTCTTTAGAAAGCATAGAAGGTATTGCACGCACCAAAACCGATTCGTTGCCGAAGTCCTCCACCTCAAAGCCATATTCAGATAGAAGTGATACATTGTTTATCATAGCGGTATATTCATCCCCGATAAGCTTTACTGTTACGGGAACAAGTAACGACTGACTTTCTATTACGTGATTTTCTTTAAGCTTGTTAAATAAAATTCTTTCATGGGCTGCGTGCTTGTCTATCATAAATATGCTGTCGCCCTTTTGCGCTACAATATATGTATTAAAGGCTTCGCCTATAAGTTTAATTTCCTCTTTTGGAGAATACTCTTTTTCTTCCACCTTAACTTCATGCCTTATCGGCTCTGATTTTAAAACTTCTTGAACCGGTTCTTCTTTTACTATATCAACAACCGTTTTCTTTTCGGGTACGTTGGGTTTAAACTCATCACGTAGGAAAAACGGAGTATTATCAGCCTTTAGTCTAACAGGCTCAGCCTTTGGCTCGGGCTCTACCTCAACCTTAGGTTGCGGCTTTGTTTCCTGAACGGGCAATTTAACCGCTGTTTGACGGTACTGCTCGGCAGTCATATGTAAAAATGTGTTATTTTTTGGTGGTGTTACGGCAATTTCGGGTCGGGTGTCGCCCGAAAGAATAGCATTTTTTACAGCGTTATAAACTGCAGTAAATACACGCTTTTCATCACTAAATCGCACCTGCGTTTTTGCCGGATGCACGTTAACGTCAACCGTTTCAAAAGGTATTTCTACCCCTAGCACAAATACAGGAAACTTGCCCACCATTGCACTGTTTTTATAGGCTTGCTCTGTAGCGGCAGTAATAGTACCCGATTGCACATATCGACCGTTTAAAAAGGTAAACTGATACGCGCGTGACGCACGACAAGAAACCGGCTTACAAACAAGCCCTGTAACCTTTACGCCGTCAAGTGTTAAATTAACCGGAATGAGTGTGTTTGAAATTTCACGGCCCAAAACACTATAAACCGCCGATGATAGCTTTCCGTCACCCGAGGTTGCAAGCGTTTGCTTGCCGTCACGTATTAGCTTAAAAGCAATTTCATGGTGTGAAAGTGCCTGACGCTCTATAATAGCCGATACGGTTGTTCCCTCCGACACATCTTTTTTAAGAAATTTCATACGAGCAGGGGTGTTGTAAAACAGGTCGCGTACTATAAGTGTGGTGCCATCGGGGCAACCAACCTCTTCGTATAAAACCTCTTCCCCACCTTCTATTTTATAGTGGGTACCAAAGTCCTCGTCGATAGTTTTGGTAAACATTTCTACACGGGACACAGCGCTTGTAGCCGCCAAGGCTTCTCCACGGAAGCCGAGTGTCGAAATACTGTCAAGGTCTACGGCTTTTTCAATTTTACTTGTAGCGTGACGCAAAAATGCCTTTGGCACATCGTCATTTGCTATACCGCAACCGTTATCGGTTATGCGAATATAGGTTATACCACCACGCTGAATTTCAATCGTTATGTGTGTGGCGCCTGCATCTATTGAGTTTTCGACCGCTTCTTTTACTATTGAAGCGGGGCGCTCTACAACCTCACCCGCAGCAATAAGCTCGGCAATGGATTTTGGCAGTACATTAATTTTGGGCATTTTTGTTTCACCTCTTTAAATTTAGATTGACTTTGCTTTGTTGGCAATATCAAAAAGAACACCCATAGCCTCGATCGGCGTCAAAGTATTGACATCTATTGCCTGCAGTTCGCGCAAAATATCGGTAGCACCCTGCATTTCAAGTGACATCTGATCGGTATTTGATTCTACCGTTTTATAAGTAACTATTCCGCTTTCGAGCGTTTGTTTCAGTATTTGTTTAGCGCGGCGAATTACCGAGTCGGGTATGCCTCCTAATTTTGCAACCTCTATACCGTAGCTGTCATCGGCGCCACCCGGTACTATACGGCGCAAAAAGATTATATCATCGCCGCGTTTTTTAACCGCGATATTATAATTCTTTATGCCGTCAAGCTCGTTTTCCATTTCGGTAAGCTCGTGATAATGCGTTGCAAAGAGTGATTTTGCACCAAGCTTTTTCTTATCGGCAACAAATTCGAGCACAGCGCGCGCTATTGACATACCGTCAAAGGTAGAGGTGCCGCGACCGATTTCATCGATAATAAGTAAGCTGTTTTTGGTAGCGTTTTTAAGTATGTGAGCCATCTCACTCATCTCTACCATAAAGGTTGACTGTCCGCTTGCGAGGTCGTCCGACGCGCCAACCCGGGTAAATATAGCATCTACCACGCCAATTTCGGCCATTTGTGCCGGTACAAAGGAACCAATTTGCGCCATAAGTGTAATAATTGCTACCTGACGCATATAGGTAGATTTACCCGCCATATTAGGCCCTGTAATAATAGCACAACGGTCGGTCGAATTATCAAGATACGTATCGTTAGAAACAAACGGTGTTTTAAGCAGTTTTTCAACAACGGGGTGTCTGCCACCCTTTATGCTGATAACGCCATTATTATTTATAAGCGGTCTGCAGTAGTTGTTTTCTATCGCCACCTGCGCCATAGAACACATTGTGTCAAGGCGGGCAATTGCCGCGGCGGTAGTACGCACACGATTTGCCGCGGCGGCTACTGTTTCACGGATAGAGTTAAATATTTCATATTCAAGCTGGAAAGCTCGGTCCTTTGCGGTAAGCAAACGGTTTTCGAGTTGTTTTAATTCATCGGTTATAAAACGTTCGGCGTTGGTAAGCGTTTGTTTGCGAATATAGTCGGCAGGCACTTTATCAAGAAAAGAATTTGTAACCTCGATGTAGTAACCAAACACCTTGTTATAACGCACACGCAAGTTTTTAATGCCGGTACGTTCACGTTCGCGAGCCTCTATATCGGCAAGACGTGAGGTGCCGCCATCCATATCATCGCGTAGCATATCAACCTGCTCGTTATAGCCTTTTTTGATTATCTTACCTTCTCGAACGGTAGCAGGCGCATCCTCGCTAATGGCAGCATCAATTAGCGCCACTATTTCGTCAAGTGTGTCAATATCGTTATAGATTGACTTTAGCATTTTGCAATTTGCTGATGCCAATAACTGCTTTATGTAAGGAAAACGGTGCGCCGTAGCCGCAAGACCCAAAAGCTCTTTAGCCGTTGCAGTGCCATAAACTATTTTGGTCATCATACGCTCAATATCGCGTATGCCACTCATATACTCCTGTGCTTCACAGCGCATTACCGTATCATTGGCTAATTCCTCCACCGCATTTTGACGCAGTGTTATTTCGGGTATGCTAAGCAGTGGCTGTAAGACATACGATCGCATAAGGCGTTTGCCCATAGCAGTTTTTGTTTTGTCGAGCACGCCGAGCAGCGAACCACGCTTTGACTTGGTGCGCATTGTCTCACATAGCTCAAGATTGCGAACGGCTGTAACATCAAGTCCCATAAACTGTGCCGAGGTATAAATATTTACATTTTTAATGGCAATGGTACCCGTTTTGCCGTTTTCTTGTAGATAATCAATTACTGCGCCCAAAACACTTTGTGAAACACTGCCATTTTCAATTCCTATATTTTCAGGACTAATGATGCCAAAGTTTTGACAAAGAAGCGCCTCGGTAGCGGTTGTATCAAAATGAATATCATCGCGAATAGATATTGCCGCAGTGTTTTTTTCTTCTAAAAATGCAGAAATCTTATCTTTAAGCTTTGTATCAATCAAAATCTCGCTGGGTGCAAAACGCATAATCTCATTTTGAAGCTCTGTATACATATCCTCGCCCGAAAGCTCGGTTACGTGCGCCTCGCCCGTTGATGCATCTGCAAAGCAAACACCTATTTTATTGTTTTTTTCATAGACTGACGCAAGATAGTTATTGCGACCCTCATCAAGCATTTCGCCCTCGATAACTGTACCTGGGGTAACAATACGAACAATATCACGTTTTACTATTCCCTTGGCAGTTGCAGGGTCCTCGACCTGCTCGCAAATAGCAACCTTGTATCCTTTTTCAACCAAACGGGCAATATAACCTTCAGCACTGTGAAAGGGCACTCCACACATAGGGGCGCGTTCATCCAGACCACAGTCTCTGCCTGTAAGAGTGAGTTCAAGTTCCTCCGAGCCTTTTATAGCATCGTCAAAGAACATTTCATAGAAGTCGCCCAATCGGTAAAAGATAATGCAGTCTTGATTTGCCTCTTTTATTTCCATATACTGTCGCATCATTGGTGACAGTTCAGCCATAGTTTCATCCCCTTTGGTTAAAAATTAAATGATTTTGCGAGCTGTTGTCCCGATACATCCCCGTGTTTTTGTGGGGCTTTGCCTCGCAAAAACTCATCTTAAAGCGAAAAGTGTCGCAAGGCACTTTTCAAGACTGAAAGGGTATATTAAGGGAAAACGGTGCAGTCAAAGTCGCAGACTTTGCGAGCTGTTGTCCCTTGAGTGTTTTAGTGACAACCACCACAGGTTGAGCAAGAGCCTGTGCAAGCGGTATGCGGCTCTGCTGTCATTGGGTCCTCACCCTCAACGCACTGCATAATAATGCTGTTAATGTCATTAAGCATAGCGTCAACTTCGGCCTTTGCTGTGTTGTATTCAAGCATAGTTTTGCTTGACATAACTGCGGTGTAAATCTCGCGGAGCTTTTCGTTGAGTTCTTTTATTTTGTTTTCGTCTTGTGTTTCGGCGTTCATTTCGCGGTCTAAATTCATTCTAATTGTATTAAATTCGCCGATTTGGTTTTGCAAGGTTTCATCATTATCGTTTGCAAGTTTAGCTTTTATAAAGCGAATAAAACGCTCGTCCTTTTGAATTTCTACTCCTAAATTTCTTGTTGCTTCAATAATTCCCATAATTAAAATCCTTTCAAAATTTATGTTTTAATTTATAACAGTTCCGTAAAGCGTGTTGTTTTTGTACTCGTCAACACGCACGGTAACAAAATTACCAAACATATCGGGTGTACCGCTAAAGGTAACACTCGAATAGTATTCGCTTTTTCCCGAATATAATCCGTCGCCTAAATATTCTTCGCAAAGAATTCGCATCTTTTTGCCAATAAGAGAATTGTTAAGCTGCTCAGATATTTCGTCTTGTGCTATCAGCAGTTCGTTAAACCATCTGCCCTTTTCTTCACGAGTTATGGGGTCGGGCATTATAGCTGCCGGTGTACCCTCACGTGGAGAATAGATAAAAGTAAAGAGTGACGTAAACTTAACCTCTTTTACAAGTGAAAGCGTTTCGCAAAAGTCCTCATAGGTTTCACCTGGAAAGCCTACTATAATATCACTTGTAAACTCAACGTCGGGCATACGAGAGCGCGCCGCTTTTATAAGTCGCAAATAGCCCTCTCGGTCATAGCGACGATTCATTTGTTTTAAAATTTTACTGCTACCGCTTTGAAACGGCAGATGAATATGTCGCTCTACCTTTTTACAGTCGCGTATAGTATCAAGTAATTCCTCGGTGCAATCCTTGGGGTGCGAGGTCATAAAGCGTATTCTAAAATCGCCCTCGATATCGTTTATCATTCGAAGCAGTTTAGCAAAATTAATGCCGTGACTCTCGCCCAACCCATAAGAATTTACGTTTTGACCGAGGAGCATTATTTCTTTAAATCCGCTTTGTACCATCTCGGTTGCTTCTTTTATGATTTCTTCCGGCGCGCGTGAACGCTCACGACCGCGAACGTAAGGCACTATACAGTAGGTGCAAAAATTATTGCAGCCATACATTATGGGCAGCCAACCTTTAAGCGTTCCGTCACGACAAACGGGTATATTCTCTACAATTTCTTTATTGTCAAGGCCTAATTCATATACACGCTTAGTAGTCATTCTGCGATAGATAAATTCGGGCAAGCGGTGGTATTGCTGTGTGCCGAACACAATATCAACGTAAGGATAACTTTTATAAAACTTGTCCGCAACCGATTGCTGCTGCGCCATACAGCCGCAAACAGCCACTATCAAATTTTTGTTTTGTTGCTTTAATTTTTTTGTTGCGCCCACGTTGCCGTAAACACGGTCCTCAGCATGTCCGCGAACGGCGCAGGTATTAAAAAGTATAAAATCAGCTTCTTCAATATTTTCGGTAAGACTGTAGCCGCAAAGACAAAGCATACCCTTAATTCTTTCGGAATCGCTCACATTTTGCTGACAGCCAAAGGTTACAATATGCGCCTTTGGATTTACTACCTCACGCTCTGTAAGTAGCGCTTTCACACGAGCGGCATAACCGCATTGCTCGGGCAAATAAGAATTTGTTTTTATATCAAAATTCACCTAAAAAACCTCTGTATTAGATAATCTATAATATTATACTATAAAACGATATTTAAAGCAAGAAATAAATTATTAATAAATACAAAAAATTCACTTGCAAGATAAAGCATATTTTGATATACTATTTGTGTATTTTATTTTTCCTTTGAGGAGGTTTTCTTGTGGCAAAAATCGGCTTTGATAATGACAGATATATAGCACTTCAGTCGCAGAATATACGCGATAGAATCGATATGTTTGGCGGTAAGCTTTATATGGAGTTTGGCGGCAAGCTTTTTGACGATTATCACGCTTCCCGCGTACTACCCGGTTTTCGCCCCGACTCAAAGGTTAAAATGCTTTTAGAGCTTAAGGACGAAGCAGAAATTGTTATTGTTATTAACGCCGATGCCATAGAAAAAAACAAACGTCGCGGCGATTTGGGTATTACCTATGACCTCGACACACTACGTCTTATTGACGCATTCCGCGATATTGGTCTTTTTGTAGGCAGTGTGGTAATCACCTGCTTTACGGGCCAGCCGCTTGCAATAGCGTTTGAAAACCGACTTAAAGCCTTGGGCATAAAAACCTACCGTCACTACCCTATAAAAGACTATCCGTCAGATATTCCGCTAATTGTTAGTGACGACGGTTTTGGCAAAAACGATTATATTGAAACCGAAAGACATCTCGTTGTGGTAACCGCCCCCGGTCCCGGTAGCGGCAAAATGGCAACCTGCCTGTCCCAGCTTTATCAAGATCACAAGCGCGGTATTAAGGCAGGTTACGCAAAGTTTGAAACCTTCCCTATATGGAACATTCCGCTAAAGCACCCCGTAAACGTGGCTTATGAAGCGGCAACCGCCGACCTTAGCGACGTTAATATGATAGATCCGTTTCATCTTGAAGCCTACGGTCAAACCACAGTTAACTACAACCGTGATGTTGAAATTTTCCCCGTGCTTAATGCTATAATGGAGCGCATTTTGGGCGAGTCACCTTATAAGAGTCCTACCGATATGGGCGTTAATATGGCGGGTTGCGCCATTAGTAACGATAATATTGTAGGTGACGCCGCTAAACAGGAAATTATACGCCGCTATTACTCGGCAGCCTGTAACGTAAGACAAGGTCTTGGTGAAAAGAGCGAGGTCACAAAAATCGAGCTTCTTATGAATCAATTAGGCATCTCCACAAAAGACCGACCGGTAGTTAAAGCGGCACTCGACAAAGCAGAGCTTACGGGTAGTCCCTCCGCTGCAATACAATTAGAGGACGGCAAAATCATCACGGGCAAAACCTCGTCACTTTTGGGTGCAAGCTCGGCGATGCTGCTAAACGTGCTCAAAGAGCTTGGTGGCATATCAGACGATGTACTTTTGCTATCCCCTAGTGTTATCGAGCCTATTCAGGATATGAAAACAAACGTGCTTGGTAACCACAACCCCAGAATGCATATTGACGAAATTTTAATAGCACTCTCCATTTGCGCCGCTACCGACGAAAAGGCAAAAATAGCGCTTGAGCAGGTAGATAAGCTTAAAGGTCTTGAGGTTCATTCAAGCGTAATTCTTTCTCGCATTGACGAACAAACCTTTAAAAAGCTTGGTGTAAATCTTACCTGTGAACCAAAATACCAAACAAAAAAACTTTATCATGCATAAATTTAACGAGGCACTTTACAGTGCCTCGTTTTTCCTTTTTAGTTAATTTTTTATATCTGTTTCGTTTAATTTCTTGTAACAAATATGACAGTACTCTTTGTCGTGTGAAACATCGGCACCGCATACTGAACAAAATTTTTCGTTTCCTTGTTCTATGATATCGTCATTAGATGTATCAGCACCGCACTTACTACAAAATTTACTGTTATCTAAAAGCCTTTGTCCGCATTCTTTACAAAAGCGCGTGCTTTGCATAGTAGTTTTTGAGCGTGGGCTTGCCTTATGTTCGTCCCAAAACTTGCAGAGTCTTCGCGCTGGGAAAAATACTAATAACCACAAAATTACCGTTGGTATACCGCCCAGTATTACACCATTTTCTTTCAAAGCTGTTGTTATTAAAGCGATAACAAAGTAGCATACTATCCAAATCAATACTTTCATAGTTATTCCCCTTTTTCTACCTTTGTACCGCACATATGACAAAAATCGCTATCTACTGGCAATTGTTGTCCACATTTCATACAATGTTTTACTGCCTGTGAAGTTTTACCATTTTTCTTTTTAAAAATAAAGAAAACCACTATTATTAATAACACAATCAACAGTATTAATACCACTATAATAAGGCTGTTCACACTTTGATTATCTATTTTGTTGCCGGTATAGGATAATTTATTTTCATTTTCATTTTCATCTTCGCCTTCGTCATCATAAACCGTGGTTGTCTGACTAGTCGGGTATTTTACACTTCTGACAAGTTCTTCAAAATCAGAATATAGCTTGTGGTCCTCTTTTCCATTAAACTGGAATGCATACATCCAACCGTTATCCACACACAATAATTGTGTCATTGTAATATCAAGTGATAGCCCGTACACCTCTTTATCAGCAGTACGCGTACACTTATAATATTCTACACCATTGTACATCAATAAGGATATATCGTCCTCTGTGGTACTAAACATTTCCGCTATATCCGCTTTGGTAAATATAGAATTATCGACGTCTGCTCTTGATAAACCGATTTTTTCAGATGGGGACAGTTCCGCCCAAGCATCCACAGCGGCAAATATAATTGTGCAGCCGTCTTCTTTAGTAGAAACAAATTTAGCGCTTAGATATTCCCTATCTTCAGTAAATTCGTCTTGTTTCCAGTTGGCCGGAACAGTAAACTTTATACCAATATCACTATCGGTATATACGAATGAGTCGGTATCTTCGCCCTCTGATACAACGGGTGACGCCGTATCATATTCAACACTATCTACAACCGTTTTCATAACCGATTCTTGTCTTGAATTGATACTACCTTCATATGATTGAAGTGTAAAATTCATTGCAGTGTTGTCGCGCACGGTATAATACTGCAGACCATATCTGAAATTGGCTGAATCAGACCAATATATTCTTAAAAATTTTGCTTGAGAATGGTGATATATATCGTATTTAATCACACTTATACCAAGCTTTTCCATTTCATTTATAGTAGTTGTCGCCAAAGTATTAAGTAATGTATCACTCAAAAGAGAAAAATCACTTATTATGTTTTCTTGGCAGGTAAAAACAATCTCTTCACTATGCGAATCGGAGACAGCATCCAGATAAATACTACCCGATTTCATATTGCTCATAAACGCAGAATATGACAAACCTAACCTTGTAAAAATTTCAGCGTTGCTCGGTGTATTTCTTGTAATAACGGTATAAGTCGCGGGAATGGTTACTTCCAATTTTGCCTCTTCAATACGATATCTACCGTTTGCCGCAGAAGCTGTTGTCGGCAAAAAAGCAGACAAAATCACAGCTATTGACAATAAAAATATAATTAGGCGTTTGATTTTTTTCATCCTTTATAACCCCTTTTTTATAACTTACTACTTTGCCATCCGTACCTGTTTAAATCAATATGCCCGTCAGTTTCAAAAACAACGCCTTCTCTTTCGAGCATTTGGCGTTGTATGTCGCCGCCGCCAAAAGCAAAACTGTCTGCCACCTTGCCTTCGCGGTTTACAACGCGGTGGCAGGGTATTACACCGGGTGCGGGATTGTTGTGTAGCGCATAGCCCACTACTCTTGCCCAACGCGGATTGCCGGCTACGCGGGCTATTTGCCCGTAGGTAGCAACCTTGCCTTTAGGTATCTGACAAACCACATCGTATATCCTTTTAAAGACGCTCAAAGCATACACCTATCTTTCATTAATCGGTATATATTTTACCTCGTCTTTAACGTTTATATACGCAGGACGGATGATTTTGCCCGCGTTTTGTATCTCTTCTATACGGTGAGCCGACCAACCCGCAATACGAGCCACAGCAAATAGCGGTGTATAAAGCTCATTCGGCAGACCCAACATTCTATATACCATTCCCGAATAAAAGTCAACGTTTGCACTAACGCCCTTATATATCTTGCGCTTTTCGGCAATAATTTCGGGTGCCATTTTCTCTACCGTGCGGTAAAGACGGTACTCGTCCATCATACCTTTTTCTTCAGACAGTTTTTTTGCGTACTCACGCAAAATCTCGGCACGAGGATCAGATAGCGAATAAACCGCATGACCCATACCATAGATAAGTCCTGCGTTATCAAATGCTTTTTTATCAAGCAAATTCTCAAGATAACCTCTTATTTGCGTTTCGTTGGTAATATCTATGTTTGCCTTCATATCGTCAAACATCTGCACAACCTTAATATTTGCGCCGCCGTGACGAGGTCCTTTAAGCGAACCGAGAGCTGCCGAAACTGCGGCATAGGTATCGGTGCCCGAAGATGTTACAACGTGGGTTGTAAAGGTGGAATTGTTACCGCCGCCATGTTCAGCATGAAGCACGAGCGCTAAGTCGAGCAGTTTTGCCTCGGTTTCAGTAAAGCAACCATCCTCACGCAAAATGTAGAGCAAATTTTCTGCCGTATTATATTCTTTTTTAGGGTAATGTATAAACAAGCTTTCGCCCTTGTGATAATGCTGATAAGAATGGTATGCATAAACTGCCAACAGCGGAAACTGCGCTATAAGCTGCAGGCACTGACGCATTACATTTGGCACAGAAATATCGTCGGGGTTTTCGTCATAGCTGTAAAGCGCCAACACACAGCGCGAAAGTATATTCATCATATCTTTACTTGGTGCTTTAAGTATCATATCACGCACAAATGATGGCGGTAGTGAACGATAATTTGAAAGCTGCTCACAAAATTCTAAAAGCTCACTTTGGGTAGGCAAATTACCTGACAGCAGCAAATACACTGCCTCTTCAAAGCCCGGCTGACCGCCCTCTGAAAAGCCTTTTACCAAATCAAAAATATTTATACCGCGATAATAAAGCTCGCCGCGGCACATAACCTCGTTACCGTTTTCGTCAATTTTACGTGAGTTTATGCAAGAAACTTCGGTAAGACCCGATACTACACCCTTACCATCAAGGTCGCGCAGTCCGCGTTTTACATTGTGTTTCATATACATATCATATTGAATATTGTTACTGCTGCATGATTTTTCTGCAAGCTTTTTTATGTATGGGGTAATTTCTGAATAGTTCATTTTTATTCCTTTCAAATTGCTTTTAGTTATTTTAGCATAAATTCAAAAAACTGTCAATTTTGCAACGCAAAATTAACAGTTTCTTAAAATAAACATAAAAGCGATTAAAATTAAAAGTATGCCAAAATTAAATGCGGTGAATTTTTTTATGTAACCAAATGTACCGTCGGGGTTATGCTTGGTATATTCACGGAACGTAATCAAGCTTGCAAGCGACGCAATAAGTGTGCCCGCGCCGCCAATGTTTACGCCAACAAGCAAATCGGCATAGTTACCCGTAAACTGTGAAAGCAGTATTGCTGAAGGCACATTGCTGATAACCTGACAAGACGCCACACTAAATAGCATTGTATCTTTTTCTAAAAAGTGCGAAAACACATTTTGTACGGTATTAATCCGAGCCATATTACCTGCAAATATAAAGAAAAACACAAAGGTGAGCAGCAGCGGATAATCCACCTTTTTAAGCGCCGATTTGTCTGCAAACAGCAAAACTGCGGTTATTGCAATAACGCCGATATAATACGGTATTGTTCTAAATACTATCGCAATACTAAGCACAAAAAGCGCAAGATAAAGCACAGTTTTTCCTATTGGCAATTTAACCGTTTCACCCTTTATTTCAAGCGGTTCGGGCTTTACAAACACAATACAACAAAGGGTAATCAAAATTATAGACACTATAAACGGTGGTGCCATAATAGACATAAATTCACCGTTTGGAATATTGAATTTAGTGTATAAATAAAGGTTTTGCGGGTTACCAAAGGGTGTTAACATTCCACCTAAATTAGCTGCTATATTTTGCATAATAAAGGTAAATGCCATATACTTTTGCTTGCACGTACTGCTTAAAACAAAGTAACCGAGCGGCAAAAATGTTAGTAGCGCCATATCGTTAGCAATAAGCATAGAGCCTATAAAAGTAATATACACAAGTGCCAGCACACAAAGTCGTATGTTTTTAAAAAGCTCTACAATTTTTTGCGCCAGCGTATAGAAAAACCTAATGTTTTTAAGCGCGCACACAACTGCCAAAACGCTATAAAGGCAAGAAATTGTTTTAAGGTCAATATAACCTAAATATTCACGGTCAACAGGAACTATAACACTTGTAACAACTGCCGCCATAAGCGCTATACACATAACAGCATTACTTTTTACAAACCGTATTACCTTCGGCAAAAAATTTATTTGCGGCAAATGCAATTTTTGTGATATTACTCTTGTGCTCAAGCCCCGTCACCCCTTTACAGCATATTTTGGCGCAAAACCTTGACAATTCTACTGCAAGAGTGCAAAAAAGTCAATTATTTTATTGCACAAAAAAGCACTGTACGTCACATAAGATATACAGTGCTTTTACACATAATGTTTTTATTCTTTTTTGGCAGTATCTATAGTCTTGCCGAAAACGAAAAATCGCTGATACAAATATTCGCTTGCAAAATTGATAAGCATTGTACCTATTTCGACTATATATGCATTTACAAGCAAGTCCTCGGTAAACACCTTGGTCCACCAGGTAGAAAGCGGTGTGAACACCACGTAAAACAGTAAAGTCTTTATCATTGCTACAGGTATATTGCCTGCGGATTGAAAGGTAAATTTGCGATTTAATGTAAAGTTCCAAAGAACCGATAATATAAGTGAAATAAGATATGAAATCCAATATTTTAATTCTAACAATTCATTAAGCAGTGCGAAGCTTCCCATTTGAATAACGGCGGCGCTTACCGAACATAAGGTGAATTTTATAGTACGGAAAATCTCTTTTTTATTATCAGCCATATTTTTCATCCCCTTTTTTAAATTATATCATAAATTTTAAAAAATTTCAATCTTGTTCAACTAATCAAGATAAGATACAATTAAATAGAAATCAAAAAAAGATTTTGTTATAGTATTTGATAATCTTAATAATTGTAGTAAAAGTGAAAGATTTTTAATTATAGCAAAAACCATTGAGGCATAACAACAAAAATGCAAATATAATTGAGGTGTGGAAGATTTTCAGCACCTCAATTATATTTGCATATCGCCCAACAACTCGTTATAAGTGACATTAAATATTCTTGCAAAAGCAATAATCTCTATATCGGTAACAAAACGTTTCCCACATTCTATACGCTGAATAGCATTCTTATCAATATCAATTCCAACCAGTTGCATCTTGTCCGCCAGTTGCCTTTGTGAAACTTTTAATGCTATACGCAATTTTGCGATGTTTTTTCCGCAAACATTATTCAACCCGTCGTAAGATTTATTTATAAACATGAAATTCTCCTTAATTTTGACATTTGGTGCTTGTCAACGAAGAAATTATATGCTATAATATTTAAAATTATGACATTCGGTGAATGTCAATTGAGGAGGAGTTTATTATGTTTTGCAAATACTGCGGAACCACTATTGACACAGACACAATCTTTTGCCCTAATTGCGGCAAGACTCAAAATTCAGGTGGCACACAATCCGCCACATTACATTTTAATAAGCAGGATAAAATTTATCAAGAAAACAATCAGAACAGACCGCCGATAAGCATTGGTTTTATACAAGCAATAAAAAATATGTATATTAACTATGCCAATTTTAATGGTCGCGCCGTAAGAAGCGAATATTGGTGGGTTTATCTTTATAATATGTTGATAACTGTTGTTGTGATGCTTTTACCGTCAAATTATGCGCTTTTAGGCACCATATGGTCTATTGTTCATTTGATTCCCGGCATAGCTTTATGCGTTAGACGATTGCATGACGTTGGTAAAAGTGGCGCATTTTGGTTTACATGGTTAATACCGATTGCAGGACCAATTATGATAATTTATCAGCTTTGCAAGGATAGCAGTTTCTCGGATAATGTTTGGGGGCTTTCACCATATAACATCTCGCACGAATATGACGAAACAAAAACCTGGAAGTGCGAAAAATGTGGTTGCAGAACATCTAATTCATATCTTACTTGTAAAAATTGTGGCGAAACCAAACCCGCTTCCAAACCACACACACCTCAAACCGCACCTCAACAAAAATCAAAAAAATGCGTTTGCGGCGAAATAGTATATGGAAACCATTGCCCTAATTGCGGTAGAGAAATGTAATACCAAAATTCAAACGGTTTGGTAAAGCTTGCCATAGAGTCACCCGAGCAAGCACAAACTTTAATACTCGGTCATTCCAAAAGCAACACAAACCAACCTTATGCTTGTACGTGTGGAAATTATGTATATTTTGCTCAAGAACGCTGTGAAAAATGCGGTAGAAAATTCGATTGGACAAAGTTATAATTCACAAAGAAATTGACGGTAATTCTGTTTGAATGGCCGTCAATTTCTCTCTTTTGTTAACTTTTTGAGCAGCTTTGCATTCTCGTTGTTTATATCGTCATCGCTCATTCTCCACACCCAATTACCGCCTATGGTGCCCGGAGTGTTCATTCGTGCTGACGAATCAAGACAAAGTAAATCCTGCATAGGTATAATACAAAGCATTGAATTTGACTTTGACAGTGCTCGTATCATATCGTGCGACACGCAGTTTGCATTGTTACGAATAAGCGTATTAAAAATCACGCGTTCTTTAGTTGTTGCTTTATTATACCAGCCAAGTGACGTGTCGTTGTCGTGTGTACCTGTATAGCACACGCAGTTGTATGGGTAGTTTTGTGGCAAAAATGTGTTTTCAGTATCCCCTGTAAAGCCAAACTGCAAAATCTTCATATTGGGGAAATCGGTATACTTTAATAAATCCATTACCATAGGGTCGTCTTCGCCGCCCAAATCCTCGGCAATTATATTTATGTCACCCAAAACTTGTTGAACCTTGTCCCAAAAACGCGTTCCCTCGCCCTTAACCCACATTCCCTCGATTGCGCTTTTACCACTTGGTATTTGATAATAGTTTGCAAACGCACGAAAATGGTCTATACGAACAATGTCATACATATTAATGCAAAATCTCAACCTTGACAGCCACCAGCGATATTCGTTTTCTCTCATATTTTGCCAGTTATATATAGGGTTTCCCCACAACTGACCTTCTGACGAGAAAATATCGGGCGACACACCCGCTACGGCAGTAGCTCTAAAATTGCTATCCAGCAAAAAATCGTCGGGATTTCCCCACACGTCTGCGCTGTCAGGTGCTACATAAAACGGAATATCACCTATAATTTTCACACCGTTTTGATTGGCGTATCGCTTTAATTCGTAATACTGACAATAAAAGAAATACTGTGTGATTTTGTAAAAATTTATTTCGTTTTGATACTGTGCCATAAATTCATTTATTGAATGGGGCAGTCGGTATTTTATCCCTTCGGGCAAATCGGCTATGGTTTTTGCATGGTAGATGTCTAGGGCTGTTTCAAAAAGCGCATAGTCATTAAGCCAAAATTCGCTTATCTTTAAAAAACTTTTGTAATTTCTATTATTCAAATCAAAGTTTGACGCCGCCCTTTTAAGCAGTGGAATTTTGAAACTGCTAACAGCGTTGTAATCTACATTTTGTTGAAAATCATATTCGGGTATATCTTCCCTTTTAAGCAATCCGTCACGCACTAAAAAATCTATATCAATATAAAGAATTTCTCCCGCAAAGGTGCTGCTCGACTTATACGGCGAACTGCCTTCTCCCACAGGGCAAAGCGGTAATATTTGCCAAAATCGCTGCTTGCTATCACGTAAAAAAGAGATAAACTCATACGCCTTCACCCCAAAGCTACCTATACCGTAGTTTGATGGTAGCGACGAAACCGCCAACAGCACGCCACTATATCTTTTTTCTGCTTTATCCCTTGACAGCACCCGCGGCTACCCCTTTTATAATATATTTTTGACAGCTTAAATAAAATATGATTACGGGCAAAATACTAAGCACCAGCATAGCCATCATTGCCCCCATATCTACCGAGCCATATCCGCCCTTTAAATACTGCACGGCAATAGGTATTGTTTTATAATCGCTTCCAATTACTAGATAAGGCAGCAAATAATCGTTCCAAACCCACATAGTATTTAAAATTGCTACAGTTATGGCAGTAGGCTTTAGAATTGGAAACACTACGTGCCAAAAGGTCTGTAGCCGGTTACAGCCGTCTATTATGGCAGCCTCCTCAAGACTAATCGGTATTGATTTTACAAAACCCGAAAAGATAAATACCGAGAGTCCCGCGCCAAAGCCCAAATATATAAAAATCAATCCAAAGGGATTATCAAGACGCAGTATATTTGCGATTTTTGACATAGTGAACATAACCATTTGAAACGGTACAATCATAGAAAAAACGAATAGGTAATACAAAATGCTATTAAATCTTGATTTAACCCTTATTATATACCACGCTGTCATAGAGGTAAACAATACAATTATCGCAACCGAAGAAACAGTAATAAACAGCGACCAAAAAAACGCCGAAACAAACCCCGTGTCAGCAATACCGTTTATATAGTTTTCTACCCCCGAAAACGTAGTAGAATCCGGCAGTACAAAAGGTGACTGACTTATAGAAAATTTATCTTTGAAAGAGTTTGATAAAACAGTAATCACCGGTATTAAAAATACAAGACTCAGCGCAAACAAAAAGATGAATATAAAAATGTTTAAAAACTTTAATTTTTTCATCAGTTTTCTACCTCTTTGCTTCTTGTAAAATACAATTGCAACAGCGCTATCACAGCTACAAGTATAAAGAAAACTACCGCCTTTGCCTGCCCTATTCCCTCGTAACCTACCCTACCGTAAAAGGTGTTATAAATATCGAGTGCCACCATCTGCGTTTGCTTAGAAGGTGCGCCTGCAGTAAGCGCTAAATTTTGGTCAAAAAGCTTAAAAGAATTTGTGATAGTAAGAAATAAGCAAATAGTAATCGATGGCATTACCGACGGTATTATAATGCTGCGCAGCGTTCTTATGGGCGAAGCTCCGTCAACGCGGGCCGCTTCAAGTATAGCGGTAGGTATATTCTGAATTCCTGCAATATAAAGCACCATCATATAGCCTATCATTTGCCAACTGCTAAGCACCACCAAACCCCAATATCCAAATGTTGCGTTCGAGGTTATTGAATAACCATAGTTATACAAAATACCGTTAATTATAAGCTGCCATATATATCCAAGCACAATACCGCCTATAAGATTTGGCATAAAGAACACCGTTCTAAAAAGATTGGTGCCCTTTATACCGCGCGTAAGCATTAACGCTAGCAAAAATGCCACAACATTTATAACTATTACCGATGCAAAAGCAAATTTTACGGTAAATGTTAGTGCATTTAAAAAATCTGTGTTCTCACCAAACGCACGCACATAATTTTGAAAGCCAACGAAACTCGCATCACTTACCGTTCTGAACTCGCAAAAAGACAGGTAAAGTCCCAACATAAATGGAATTAAAAACGCTATGCAAAATGCTATAAAAGTAGGCGCCACAAACACTATTGCCCATCTTTTTGAGCCTTTTTTCACTTTCTTTCACTCTTCCACTTTGATTTTACTGTTTCGTCAACATCTCCATATGATTTATTGCCTTGAACATACTCAAGCAATGCCCCGCCAACTTCGGTTTTAAACACATCGCTTGGGAAAGACGTAAATATCCACGGAATTGTTTGTTTTGTGCTGTCGTTCATATATCGCACAACCTCACGCGCAAGTGGGTCGCTTGGCAATTCCTGCTCGGTAAAGCTGTTAAACGGTGTAATAAAATCGAGTTTGTTGGTTACATAATCCTTACCGGTTTTACTGCTAAAAAGCCAATATAAAAAGTCTAGTGATTTTTTTTGAGCATCCTTGTCGGCGTTTTTATTTATAGCAAGATAGTTCTCTGTACCTATACAAAGTCCCTGATTTTCTTCGCCGGCTACCCCTGTATAAAGAGGCAAAAACTTGATGTCTTCTTCTTTTACCGTATTACCTTTAACATCCTTAATTTGCGACCACGCCCAGTTACCGTTTTGCACCATTGCAACACGTCCTAGTGCAAATTCCGCCATAGAGTCGCTTGTAGATTTTGAGCCTAATATGCCCTTTTCGGTTATTGAATTATTTATATAAAGATCAAACAAATTACGGAAATTTTTTGAATATCTAAAGGCTATTTCTTTTGCATTAAGTCCCGCTAGTGTTGGGTCATCATAATCCTCGCTATCACGCAATTCATAATAAAGCGGTACGTTAAGCAGATGTGTTTGCCAACGCCAATCCTCACCGCTTGCCAGAGAGGTTGATGCAAAAACGCCGTCTATACCTAAAACAGGTTTTTTTGCGGTCATATCCTCTACCACCGCTTTAAGCGTTTCAAAGTTAGTGATTTGGCCTGCGTTATCAATATTGACTTTCTTGTCGTTTAAAGCGAAATATTTTTTCATTATTGCATCGTTATAAATTATTCCGTAGCCTTCAACAACATACGGAACCGCATATATACCGTTTCCACCTGCGTCACGTATAGCCAGTGAATCATCGGTTAATAATTTTGCAAAATCGCTGTTTTCAATATTAAGACAGTAATCCTTCCACGATTGGTAGCCTATAGGACCATTAACCTGAAAAATAGTTGGTGCATTTGATTTTGCAATTTCTGATTTTAGTGTTTGCTCATAGGTATTAGCCGCAGCAGTTACCACCTTAACGGCAACACCTGTTTCTTCCTCATATTTTTGAGCAAGCTCTTTGTAAACACTTGCCGATTCGGGCTTAAAATTCAAAAAGTAAATATCGGCCCTGCTACGCTCGCCGCAGCCCGTAAACAGTGACAGAATGCATATAGAGCATAAAAATAAAGCTATAAATTTTTTCATAATTAAAACTCCTTTGTTTTATACTGATAATATCTTTACCGATTTTTTTACAATTAATACAATAAATTAAAAACCCGTTTGTGATAAACTCACAAGCGGGTTTTACAACTATGTTTTGCTTCAATCATAATTTTACCAACAATATATATAACAAAAAGTATGTCTTAGCTTAAAAACGCCACAAAATGCGGTATATAAATATTGACATTACTTATCATTAAAATTATAATATATTGTGTATATATAGTTTATAAGGGAAGGTGTTTTGCCTTGAAAACTACAACAATTTGTTTTGCCAACAATAAGGGTGGCAGCGGTAAATCTACCACCTGCTGTAATGTGGGCTTCGAGCTCTCTAAAATGGGCTACAAGGTACTCTTGATTGATGGTGATATGCAAATGAATTTGTCACTTTCTCTCTTTTCAGAAGACGAGGTTTTAGAGTGCGCTCAAAATGGTAATAACATATACACCGCCGTTACCCGTGGTGATGATATTAAAAACTACATAACTTCAACCAAATACCAAAATCTTGATGCTGTGCTTTCATCCTCTTTGATGAGCAATATCGAATTCGACCTGTTTTCAAAATGGCAGCGCGAATTTATATTAAAAAACAGCCTTAAAGCAGTTAAAGACAGTGGCGAATATGATTTTATTTTAATGGATGCGCCACCAACCTTGGGCGGTTGGGTTATGAATATGCTTTGCGCTGCGGATTATCTTATAATCCCTGTAGAAGCAAGCCCTTGGGGATTGTTTGGTCTTGCAAATATGTTTGAGTTTTTTGCAACCGTAAAACAAATAAACCCCGATATTTCATTGCTCGGCGTTGCCGTTACAAAGGTTGACACACGCAAAAACTACTTTAAGCAAACGGTTGAGGCTTTGCAAAATACCGACGGTGTACATACGTTCCAAAACTATATACGTACCGACAGCTCTATCGAATGGGCGCAAGACGCTTCCCTGCCAGTAGCAGTATATAAGCCGTCGGCTCGAAGCGCCAAAGAATATAAAGCACTAACGCAGGAGGTCGTTTCCCTTGTCAGTAGGTAAAAGCAGTATTGCTCGCGCGGTAAACGCTACCGCTACAAAAACACAAACCGTTACCTCTAGTAACACTATAACAAAATTTCCGCTTGACAGCATAGGCATTTTAACTGTTGCTCAAACACCCGAAAATACCGAAGATGTAAAATCGAGCATTTCAAAGCGCGGAATTTTATGTCCCGTTTTGGTGGCAACCACGCCCAAGGGTGACGTTTGGCTGATTGACGGTTACCGTAGATATTTTGCCGCGAAGGAATTAAAAATTCCAGAAATTTGCGCTTTGGTTATAAATGTAGAAAATAAATCCGAGGCCAACCGTATTTATACCGAACTTTCAAAACTAAAGCCTGTTGCTAAGGTGCAAGATATTCACCAAGAAAAATTCCGTGTTCTTTGTGTAAAGGATCACGATTTGCCATCATATTTATTATAAATTTTATAAATTTTCAGCGAGGTAAAAAATGAACGTAGTATGTTTAGATATGGAGGGCGTATTAGTCCCTGAAATTTGGATTGCTTTTGCAAACGAGGTGGGCATTCCCGAACTTAAGCGCACCACACGTGATGAGCCCGATTACGACAAGCTTATGAAATACCGTCTTGATATTTTAAAGCAGCATAATTTAGGTCTTAATGAAATTCAAGCTGTTATCGAAAAAATTGACGTTATGGACGGAGCTAAAGAATTTTTAGATGAGCTTCGCAGTTTGACACAGGTTATAATTTTAAGCGACACATTCGAGCAGTTTGCAGCACCTCTTATGAAAAAACTTGGTATGCCAACTATTTTTTGTAACACATTAGAGGTTGCGCCAAGCGGTGAAATTACAGGCTATAAAATGCGCTGTGAAAAGTCAAAGCTTACAACAGTTAAGGCCTTACAGTCTTGCGGATTTGAAACCATTGCCGCAGGCGACAGCTTTAACGACCTTGGTATGATTTTAAATAGTAAGGCAGGCTTTTTATTTAAGTCTACCGAGCAAATCAAAAAAGATTACCCCCAGCTTCAAGCATTTGAAGAATATAGCGAATTACTTGCCGCAATTAAAAAAGCTCTTTAAAATGGTCTTGGGCGCAATCCGCCTTTGGATTGCGCCCAAGTAATTTTAAACACTATGCCGTAGTCGTACACTTACCGTCGGCTTATTTACGGCTGTTGCCGCAACATCGGTTTATGTACATAGCACGGATTTCTCCGTTAATTATATTATATTTTAAAATTATAAAACAAATTACTATTTTATGTAAATAAATTTTTAAGGTGATAAAATGACAAAAAATCGCATTTTAAACTTACAACAAAGTTTAAAAGACACCGAAGCCTTCTGGATTACAAGCGGCTCTAATCGCTTTTATCTAACAGAATTTAATTCCAGCGCGGGCACAGTTTTGGTAACCAGAACAAAAGCAGTGTTTTTTATAGATTTTCGATATTTTGAAAAAGCAAAGCATACTGTCACTAGCTGCGAGGTTGTGCTTTATGACAAAGGCGACAAGGGTATTTTTGAATTTTGCAAAGAAGAGAACATTAAAACAATCTTTGTTGAAACAGCCAACACAAGCATTGGCCAACACAAATATTTAAGTAATTTGTTCGAAGATATAAAAATCTCTGATGATAATATTTTAGATACCTCGTTAAATATAATGCGTGCTGTCAAATCTGAAAAAGAGCTTAATTTTATATGCCAAGCTCAGTCACTTACCGAGCAAACGTTTGACTATATTTTACCTCGTATTTCGGTTGGAAAAACCGAGCGAGAAATTATGCTTGATATGGAATTTTTTATGCGCAGTCTTGGTGCTAGTGGTGTGTCGTTTGATTTTATTGTTGTGTCAGGTAATAACTCTTCCCTACCGCACGGTGTACCAACAGACAAAAAAATAGAAAACGGTGATTTTATAACTATGGACTTCGGCGCAATTGTAAACGGTTATTGCAGTGATATGACACGCACCGTAGCAATAGGCTCGGTCACAGACGAACAAAAATTTGTTTATGATACAACGCTTAAGGCACAACTTTCCGCTATAGAAAACATTAAAGCTGGAGTCGTTTGCGGCGATATTGATAAAGTTGCCCGAGATATAATTTACAATGCGGGGTATAAGGGTTGCTTTGGCCACGCACTAGGTCATAGTGTTGGTATAGATGTTCACGAAGCACCGAACCTAAGCCCTAACAACACTGCTGTTTTACAAGCCGGCAACGTTGTAACTGTAGAGCCCGGTATATACATCGAAAACAAATTCGGCGTAAGAATAGAAGATATGGTTTGTGTTACAGAAAACGGATGTGAAAATCTTACAAAAAGTCCAAAAGAACTTATAATACTTTAAAAAAATCCCCTCATCGTAACGATGAGGGGATTTTTATTACTTAGATTCATTATCAGTTTTGTTAGATTCGTACTCTGTGTAAATATCACACAACTCTAAATAAACATTCTCTCCGTCATCTACGGTATAAAATGTTTCAAAATCTTCACCCAAACAGCACGCACCATTTTCATAGATTGTAAAAATTCCAAGCGTGGATTGATCCTCGTTATAAAAACACATATAAATGTACGCTGTGCCCATTTCTGCACGGGTAGTATCATCTATATAAAGTGTATCAAAAACCTTCCACATTTTTTTAGCCGTCTTAGCATCATCTATAACAGTTTCGTACTGCGAACCGCCAATTGATTCTACTACACGAACACCCACAGGGTCAAAGTTGTCGTACTCGTCGCCGCAGCCTACTATACAAAACATCAAACAAACGCACAACACTATAGATAATATGTTTCTTAAACTCTTCATAATATTCCCTTTCTACATCAAAATGTACTGCCCTATTAAACGAAGTCGTGTACATTTTTTAAAGCCATATTTATTTATGGTTTTAATTTTTTTAAACTTGCACATATTTGGAATTTCACAATATTTTTTCAACAATTCATATTGATTAGGCTCAAGATCCTTGCCAAAATTTTTAAGAAAAGCTTTTGCCTGTGCATAGGTTGCATTATAGTTTTTACGCACCTCTCCCAAGGTGGCAAGTTTTCTTTTTATAAAAGCCAATCCATAAGACGCCTTTGCGCCAACCTGATTTCCCGAATGCTGACGATATCGCATTGTTGCTTCTTTTATACACTCGACTCTGCCAAAAGCAGTCGCCACAAGGGAAAGCCACCAGTCGTGCATTATACACTCGCTTGGTATATCACCGCACTTGTTTTTCAACGCACGATTTATCATAACCGTGCATCCGGTTACGTTGTTTTGAACCAGTAACTGCGATAACGGCATTTCAAAGCACAACTTTTGAAAATCAAAAAAAGAATCCGAAATAAGATTAAGTTCGTGGTCTACAACAGCTAAATTTGTGTGAATCAAAACAGGTAAATCTTTGTTACCGGACTCTACCCTTTTCATAACACTAAGTGTTTTTTCTACCTTGTCAGGATACCACACATCATCCTGGTCGCAAAACATAATATAATCATCATCACAAGACGATAAAAGCATAGCAAAGTTTTGCTTTGCGCTACCGGTAGGCTCGCCTGTAATTACAGATATTTTATCGGGAAAACGAGTGCAAAAATCATTTATAATACCAACAGAATTATCGCTCGAGCCATCATCGCGAATAACAATTTTTATATCATTTACAGTTTGATTAAGCAGCGATTCAATCTGCTCTTTTAAATATTTTTCGCCATTATAAACGGCAAGCAAAATTGTAACCAATCGCTACACCTCACGCGTTTTAAAATCAGTTAAATAAATCGTTAAATCCACCATAGTCATTCTCGTCATCACTTCCGGGTTCTACAATATCACCCTCGTAAGAGTTAATGTATATGGTAACAATAATTTCGGCATTAACCGTTTCGTTGTACTCAGGTGTTTGTCGCAATACTACTCCCGGTGCTGACTCAGAGTCATACATTTCTTCAACTATGATATTCTCATATAAAAAGCCCTGTTTTAACAACTCCAGTTTTGCACTCATTTCATCAAGACCTACTACGTTAGCAACAGTAAGCTCTTTAGGTCCAAGGCTAATTGTAACTTGAATTTCAGTTTCGTTTTGAACAGAGGCACCTGCCGCTACCGATTGGTCACAAATCATACCGCGTTCATACTTGTCAGAAAACTCTTTGCCCTTTATAACAAACTTAAAACGCTCGTAATCTTCCTCATCTTCAAGCTGATAAAAATACTTGCCTGCAAGGTTTGGAACCTCGTACAAAATCACCGACTCAGCGGCGCCCGGATCAACCTCACCAATAGAATCCACATCGGGCATAGAGGCAATTTCAGAATTGTTAAATATCGGTTCATTTGTGCCAAAAATTTCGTCCTTAAAAACAATGCACAATACAATTGCTATTACCAAAAACAAAGCCGCTGTAACGCCTGCAGAAATTGCGGCGTATTTTACACTACCACCCTTAGATTTTGAAGATGGCTTATTATCTGTTTCTTTGGTAGGCTTATTTGCAGTGCGATTATTTGCGGTGCGACGAATATTTTCTTGTGTTTCGCCATACACCAATTCGTTTTTAAAGGTATCGATATTTTTAGTTCGGTTTTGAACGTTTATTTGCATACCATTTGCCATTGCAACCAACACCTGACGCGGTAACTCATCGGCAAAGCGAGCCGGAATGGACAAAGTGTCTTGAGCAAGTCTTGCCTCAGCAGAAGGCGGAACCGTACCGATTATAACACGAAACAGCACGGCACTAAGGGCGTAAACGTCTGACGCCTCGCTGAGTTTTTCCTCAAGTTTACCATACTGCTCAGCGGCAGCATAACCACTGTAAAGCTCGGCAAAGCCGTTCGAATTTGCCATACGCAAACGTGGAATACAAATACCCGAAAATCTTAGTTTACCATCACGCCCAACTATAATAGTTTCGGGCGAAATACCGCCATGTATAATTCCTTCATAATGAAGTCCGTTAAGTGTATCTATAAGCGGTAAAAACAATGGGCGGGCCTGTTCCCAACGAAGGCTACCGCCATTTTTTTCGAGAAAACTGTTTAAAGTAATACCCGACACTATAGGTGTTGCGGCATAAACTGTACCGTTTTCTTCAAAAACAGTCAAAACCGATATTATAGATTGAAGTTCGGTAGCGATAAGCTTTTTATTTATCTCGATAAAGTCCATTAGACCCTCGTTATAATAAAACTCATTACCCTCAACTACCGATACTGTTTTATCGGGATTACGTGTTGAAATGCCCTTAGGGAAGTACTCTTTTATATGTACTGCTTTTTCAGATGCGGTATCCCACGCAATATATGTTATACCCTCAGCATTAATGCCCAACACCTTACCTATAACATATCGTTCTGAAAGCATAAATTTTACCGGAAGACAAGAACTGTCATTTTGGTATGACATATCTGTTCCGCATATACTACATATTTTTTCTCCACTGTTGTCATTCATACAACCGGGACACAGTCTGTCGATATCTATCATAACGACCTCCATAAACATAATATGATTAGTGTATTATATCATAAAACAATCAAAATTACAAGTTTTTACCGTCATCTGCTATTGGTAACAGTTTTTTAAACACACAGGTATGATGCTCAGTAATAACACGATCTTCGTGAAGTGAGCCAAAATACCAATGTCGATAATCGCACGAGCGACCGATTTCTTCAAGATATCCGTTAAGTTTGTTAACGCTATCATTATCTCCGCGTCGCAATAGCATTGCACTTTTTACACGTGACGGAGGCTCGTGGGTAATTATATAGTCAACCTTACAGCCGGCCTCATCAAGCACTCGGGCACCATCGGCCATTTCGGCGGGAGTGGGTTCTTCTTCTCGCCACCAAAACCCTTGCGCTACACGCATATCCTTGTCGGTGCTCTCGCCGCCACCAAACGTAAAATATCTATTGCCCTCTATGTTAAAAATTTGTCCGCGTGTAAGGTGTAGCAGATTGCCTTTTATTCTATGCACCTTGCCGCCTTTCCAAACGGTTTCGCGACAGCGGTTTATTATGTCAAGGTTATCGTGTGTGCCTTCGACAAAAGCCGTAATAAATTTACGCTTTGCAAAAAATTTAATAACCTCTTTTTCCTGCTTTGAGCCGTTGAAAATATAACCAAAATCTCCACACACAATAAGAATATCTCCTCGACGAAGCTTACGAAACTCTTTATCATAAAGTCTTTCAAGGTCACCGTGCATATCACCGGTTATATAAACCATTTTCTCACCGCCTGATTAATATTTTTTTATAAAAATATCACTTTATTTTTAATAACTTATGCTGTATAATAATATCATAACATATTTTTAAGGAGATTTCTATGCTTAAAAAGGTTTTTTCTGCATTTTTAATAATTTGTTTAATATTTTCACCCGTTCTTACCGTAAATGCCTACGAGCCATCAGGACTTACAATCACTGCTAACGCGGCAATGCTTGTATCACTTGATACAGATGAGGTATTATTCGAGAAAAATGCCGATCAAAAGGTGTACCCTGCCTCTATTACAAAAATTATGACTACTTTACTTATTTTAGAAAGTGAAAAATATAATCCCGAAGCTAAAATAGCTATGACTGAAGAGGCTCTCGACCTTATAAGCGGTACTGGAAGTAGTGTGTCATTACTTAAAGCGGGCGAAGAAATCACTCAGCTTGATCTTGTGTATATGGTTCTTATGTCATCTTACGGCGACTGCTCACTGCTCGCGGCTACCTACTATGGTGGAAGTGTTGACAATTTTGTAAATATGATGAACACGCGTGCTAACGAACTTGGTCTTACCGGTACGCATTATGAAAATCCAATAGGTCTTCACCACGAGCAAAACTACACCACCGCACGTGACACATACGTACTCACAAAATTTGCTTTGCAAAACGACACCTTCAAAGAGGTTTGTGAAAGCACACGTCATACTGTAAACGCAAGTTTATCAGGCAAGAGAGTGCTTTCAACCACAAACTTTTTACAAGACAATACAACCAACTATTACTACACCTACGCAAAAGGTGTTAAAACAGGCTACACCGATGAGGCAGGACGCTGTCTCGTAAGCACGGCAAGCTACAACGGATATAACTATATGTGTCTTGTATTTGGTTGCCCACCAAATGAAAAAAAGCACTTCACTGAAAGTTCAGATCTTTACCGTTGGGCGTTTAAAAACTTTGAATTCAAAAAGGTGGCCGATACCTCAAACCCTATAGCCGAGATTGGTGTTGATTTATCACTTGATACCGACTATGTATCACTTTATGTAGAAAAGGGATTTACCACTGTTTTACCTAAAGACGCCGACGACTCTACCATTAGTATTGTGCCGCATCCTATTGACCAAAGGGTTGATGCACCTATAAAAAAAGGACAGGTGCTTGGTACAGCAGACATCATCTATGCCGAGCAAGTAATAGGATCCGTTAATCTTATCGCTAACGAAAATATAGAAAAAAGTGCTATGCTTACAGCCATTCGCGCCGTTAAAAATTTCTTCACCTCGTCTTATATGAAGGTGGTTTACATTATAATTGCCGCCGGCATACTTGTGTTTATACTTGCAATTATAAAACTAAACAGCAAAAGTTCTAAAAAGAGAAAAATTAAATACGTTCCTTATGATGAAAATAAAAAAAGATAACAAAAATCCCGACTTTAAAAGTCGGGATTTTTAATTTTATATTGCTGTTTCAAGTGCAATCTTAAGCATTTGCTGGTCAAGCTCCTTTGTAATTGTGAGCGCTTCTTCTATTTCGTAACTAACAACACTGCTACCCTGATAAGCAACCACACGGTTTCCTTTACCCTTGTTAAGCAGTTGAACTGCTTCATATCCCATTTGAGTAGCACGAAGCCTATCTCGAAGGGTTGGGTTACCGCCGCGCTGAACGTGACCTAGTATTGTTGCACGCGAATCAATATCGGTGGCCGCCATAATTTGCTTTGCGATATCTTCTACACCGCCAACGCCTTCAGCTACAATTACAATAAAATGCTTTTTGCCGTTTCGTTGTGCAGTTTTAATCTTGCGAATTATACTGTCCATGCCAACAGGAACTTCGGGTATCATAATTGCGGTAGCGCCTACGGCAATACCCGTTTGCACGGCTATATATCCCGCGTGTCTACCCATAACCTCAATAACACTACAGCGTTCGTGAGACTGTGCAGTGTCACGAATTTTGTCTATCATTTCAACAGCAGTATTCATAGCGGTATCAAAGCCTATTGTATACTCTGTACAACCGATATCGTTATCTATTGTGCCCGGCACACCAATACATGGTACTCCGTGGCGCGAAAGCTGCAAAGCGCCTTTAAACGAGCCGTCGCCGCCGATTACCACAAGACCCTCTATTCCGTGCTTTTTGCAATTTTCAACTGCTTCTAATACGCCCTCTTCTGTTCTAAACTTAGGGCAGCGAGCAGTATAAAGCACCGTACCACCACGATTTATAATGTCACAAACCGAACGTGAATCCATATCAAAAATATCATTTTCGATAAGACCTGCGTATCCGCGTCTTATACCTTTTACTGTCATCCCAAGTGAAATTGCAGTTCTAACTACGGCACGTACCGCAGCGTTCATACCGGGAGCGTCGCCCCCGCTTGTTAAAACACCTATAGTTTTCATTTTGTATATCATCTCCAAAATATTGCCAAAGTATTATACACCATTAGTTTTGAAACTGCAACTGTTTTTTTACTTAGTGACTAGTTTTACATTGCTTTCTCCCAAAAGCTTTGATAACGAATCGGTAAGTGCTATTGACGACTCTACCTTTAATCTGTCAGGTGCCATAATGCGTTTGTTTGTATCCTCACAAACGATTATTACATCCTGCCCACCCTTGTGTTTCGACAATATATCACAAACATCGTTAAAAATAGGCGAATTCATACTTGGTATTTTTAAATATAGTGTTGTTGAAGGTTCGGTTCTTTGCGCACTTTCGGGAACAACCTCTACCGATTCACATACAAGCTCGGCGTCACGGTCTTCTCGCTCACTTACTTTACCATTAATTATAACAATACTACCCGGTACCATAATTGGTCTATAGTTCGCAAGAGTGGCCGAAAATACAATAACATCTATAACGCCTGACGTATCCTCAATTGTAGTATAGGCAATAGTATTTTTATTTTTTAACTGCTTAAGTTTAATATCACCCAATACGCCAACAATACTTATCCGTCTGCCGTCGGTGATTTTTTTAGAAATTATGTCAGCAATAGGAATAAATCTTGCGTTTTTTGCAAAGGTACGATAGCTATTCATAGGATGCCCCGTCAAATACATACCTGTCGCTGCTTTTTCCATGGCAAGCAACTCGGCGCGAGGCATCTCTTCGATATGTGTAAGTTCAAAGCTCATATTATCGCTACTACTGTCAAATAAATCCATTTGATTTTTAGAAGAAAAACGCTCGGTTTCCTCAACAACCGACAAAACCTTATCAATATTGTATAGCATTTTGCGTCGGTTATCCTCTAAAGTGTCCATAGCGCCGCTTTTTATAAGTCCTTCAAGTGCACGACGATTAAAGTTATGACTATAGTTACGGGAACAAAAATCATACATAGAGGTATATTTCCCATTTTTACGCTCAGCTATAAGTTGATTTATGAGATTTGAACCAAGGTTTTTTATGGCCAATAATCCAAAACGGATATTTTTATCGCTTGCTGTAAAATTCTCATAGCTGTCGTTTACCGACGGCGGTAAAATTTTTATACCCATACGCTTGCACTCGGTAGTATATTGCGATATTTTACCCGCACTATCAAGAACGCTGGTAAGAAGCGCCGCAAAATATTCGGTAGGATAGTGGCACTTTAAATATGCTGTTCGATACGCTACAACAGCGTAAGCCGCTGCATGAGATTTGTTAAATGCATATGAGCTAAAAGCCGAAATCTCATCAAAAAGCTTTTCTGCTACCGACTCGCTGACACCGCGATTTACCGCACCTTCACATATTACGTTGCCGTTTTCATCCTTTTCACCATAGATAAAAGCGTTGCGTTCGCGGGCTAAAACATCGTGCTTTTTCTTTGACATTGCACGACGCACAATATCTGCACGACCCAGCGAATACCCTGCAAGACTGCGAAATATCTGCATCACCTGCTCTTGATAAACAATACAACCGTAAGTTACGTTGAGTATGGGCTCGAGTAGTGGAGTGTCGTATTTTACATCGCTAGGATTATGACGGTTATGAATATATCTAGGTATAGAATCCATCGGTCCAGGTCGGTAAAGAGAAATAATCGCAATCAAGTCCTCTATCGTTTCGGGGCGAAATTTACGCATTACATTTTTCATTCCATCCGATTCGAACTGAAATACGCCATCGGTATAACCGTCGCCCATCATTTTAAAGGTAGCCGCATCATCAAGCGGAATTTTTTCTATATCAAACTGAGGATTTTTCTTTCTTATGTCATTTTGTGTGTCCTCAATTACGGTAAGGTTGCGCAACCCCAAAAAGTCCATTTTAAGAAGGCCCAACTCGTCGAGTGCAGTCATAGTGTACTGCGTCACTACCGATTCATCATTTGTGGCGAGCGGAACATAGTCGCTAACAGGACGGTCAGATATAACCACTCCTGCCGCATGTGTCGAAGCGTGACGAGGCATACCCTCCAGCTTGATTGCCATATCAATCAAATCTTTTATAAGTGTGTCGCCATCATAAAGATTTTTAAGTTCTTTTGAGCCTGCAAGTGCTCGCTCAAGCGTCATACCTGGTGACTGCGGTATCAACTTTGCCGTTTTATCACAGGTGGCATACGGTATGTCCATAGCGCGACCAACATCGCGCACAGCTGCCCGCGCCGCCATAGTACCAAAAGTTACTATTTGGGCAACGTGATCGTCACCGTATTTTTCTATTACGTAATCTATAACCTTTTGACGATTCACATAACAAAAATCTACGTCAAAATCAGGCATAGAAACACGCTCTGGATTTAAAAAGCGCTCAAAAAGCAGGTTGTATTTAATTGGGTCGACACCTGTAATACCAATACAATATGCCGCAAGACTACCCGCACCGGAACCACGCCCGGGACCTACGGGTATATTATGTGTTTTTGCATAGTTTATAAAATCCCAAACTATAAGATAATAATCAACATACCCCATTTTATTAATAACCGACAATTCATATTCAAGCCTGTCGGTCACTTCTTTTGCAGGGCTATTACCATAATTTTTATACAGTCCATCATAGCATTTGCGTCTAAAATACTCATAATGGTCTTCCCCACCCGTATCAAAAAAAGGTAATTTAATCTTACCAAATTCAAACTCAACATTGCATCTGTCGGCTATTTTCTGTGTGTTTGATATGGCATCAGGTAATGTTGGGAACGCATTTCGCATTTCTTGCTCGGTTTTTAAATAAAACTCTTCTGTTTGAAATTCGAGATTGTTTTTATCGCCTATTTTACTGCCTGTTTGTACGCACAGTAAAACCTTGTGCATAAAGCTATCGTCTTTTTCAATATAATGGACATCGTTTGTAGCAACAAGCGGTATATTCAATTCTCGTGAAAGTCTTTGAACATAAGCATTAACGGTTGCCTGTTCCTTTATTCCGTGGTCCTGTATTTCTAAAAAGTAATTATCTTCACCAAATATATTTTTATACCAAAGGGCTGTTTCTTTGGCTTTTTCGTATTCACCGTTCATAATAGCTCGTGGAATTTCGCCCGCAAGGCAGGCAGACAGCGCTATAAGTCCTGTATGATGCTTTTCCAAAAGCTCGCGATCAACACGTGGTCTTGTATAAAAGCCTTCGGTAAATCCTGCAGATACTAATTTGATAAGATTTTGGTAGCCCTCGTTATTTTCGCAAAGCAATACAAGGTGGCTGTAATTGCCACCCTCTATTTTTTGTTTTTCAAAACGGCTACTCGGCGCAACATATACCTCACAGCCTATTATTGGCTTTATGCCTCTTTTCTTTGCCGCTTTGTAAAAATCAATAGTACCGTACATAACACCGTGGTCGGTAAGCGCTACCGCTGTTTGACCCCGTTCCGCTACGGCATCCATAAGCTTATTTATACGGCAGCAGCCGTCAAGCAAGCTATATTCAGTATGCAAATGCAAATGTACAAAGGCCACGCCGTATTCACTTCCTTTATCTTGAAATTATATCTTCGTATATTTCTAATATTTTTTTAAGCCGATGATTAATTCCCGAAACAGTAACCTTATCGGGTGAATTTTTACACAAATCTTTAAGCGAGCTTTCGGGATATTTCAGTCGTAAATTTGCGGCGGCTATAAGCTCGTCCGGTAACGATGACAGCATATCTCGTTTAATCAGATATTCAATCGCCGCACGCTGCTTTATTGATGCTTCGATTGTTTTATTTATGTTTGCACCGTCGCAATTAAACATACGGTTTGTCTTGTTGTTTGCCTCTTTAATCATAGTGGTTTCTATAAGTTCAAAACTACGCATTGAAGCACCCATAAGCGCCAATAAATTTATTATCATCTCACTACGCTTTATATATACAACAAAACCATTACCTCTGGTAGAAATGTTGGCTTTTACCTCGTGACGCGATAAAATATCACGTAACTCATAGGCCAAAGCCTCACTTTTTACGGAAAAATCCACTCTATAATCTTTTTCAGGGTCGCTCATCTGACCGCAAGACAAAAACGCGCCACGAACAAATGCTGCCTCACAGCACGCGCGATTAAAAAACTCGTGGCTTATTTTTCCCTCTACCATTCCAAAATCCACCGATGCCAATATCCTAAGTCGATCAATTTCGTCCGACACCTCTGCGCGATAGGTGATTTTTTTACCCTCGTTCTTTACAACTCGCACATCAGCTCCATAGCTTTTTTGTACCATTGTAGAGTAAAGCTCTGTAACGGACTGACTCTCGCTTTGCATAGATATTTTTTTTGATGTAAACGCCCTGCCAAACAGTAACAATCCATAGGTAAGTGCCTGCATACAGCAGCGTGATACCCTTATTTCACTAAGCTCGGCCTTTAAATCTGAACAAAATGACATAATTTAATCCTCTATATTTATATCGCGGTGAAAGCTATATGCATCATAACCGTTTTGTTTTAAAAACTCACTTACTTCCACAGCAAACGTAACCGACCTATGATGTCCACCCGTACAACCAAACGATACTGTAAGTTTTTCAACACCGTATTTTTCTTTTATAGGTATAACAAACAAAAGTATGTCGATAACCTTTTTTAAATATTCCTGTGCACTCTCATCAGCAAGAATGTAATCGCGCACCGGCTTGTCCAATCCGGTTTTATACTTTAAACTGTCTATGTAAAAAGGATTAGGCAGACAGCGCACATCAAAAACAAACTCACTTTGCGCGTCTGCCCCGTTTTTAAATCCAAAGGATCTACATTCAATTTTCATTTAATTACTTTCTTCCTACAAATATAACCTCTGGTTCTAATAGGACACCGTCAGCCGCTTTTACCGTGTGTTTTATTTTATCTATAAGCGCAAGCACATCACAGCACGTAGCATTACCTCGGTTTATGACAAAGCCTGCGTGCTTTTCGCTTACCTGCGCATCGCCTACCGACACACCCTTTAGGTTGTTTTGCTCTATAAGTGCTCCTGCAAAATAACCATCAGGGCGTTTAAACGTACTGCCGGCGCTTGGATATTCAAGCGGTTGCTTATCACGTCTGCGAGCAAAAACATCATCCATTTCTGCTTTTATTGCCGTAGCATCGCCAAACCGCAGTTTCATTGTAACGCTTGTGATTATTAAATTACTATTATTAAATACACTTGTTCTGTACCCGAGATTCATTTCAGATACAGAAAATTCACGCAAATTACCAAAACTGTCAAGAGCAGTGGCGGATACCACAACCTGTGACATTTCACCGCCATATGCACCTGCGTTCATATAAAGAGCGCCACCAATAGTGCCCGGTATGCCATAAGCAAACTGAAGCCCTGCAAGTGCCGATTTTTGCGCTTCAAGACACACAGCACGAAGGCTGGCACCCGCACCGCAAATCAGAGTTTCACCCTCGATTTTTATGTTATCTAGTCCGTCAAGGCTGATTACCAACCCCTCAATACCCTTATCTGACACCAAAAGATTAGAACCCTTGCCCAATATAAAATATGGCGTATCATACTCCTTTGCAAAAGCAACAACCAATTTTAATTCATCATAGGACCTAACCTTAACAAACACATCGGCATTACCGCCTATCTTAAAGGTGGTATGTCGGCTCATAGGCTCATTTAAACTATATTCAATTTTACACTCATTTAATCTGTTTTTCAGATTATCTATTTGCATAAAATCACCTTATTTTTCGTAAAGATTACAAAGATATGCAGCACCTATAATACCTGCGTCGTTACCAAGATCGGCAGTTTTTATAACTGTTTTTGTTTTCATATGACGAGCGTAATTTTCACCCTCGACATACTCGTTAATTGGGTCGGTAAGATACTCGCCTTCTTTAGAAATGCCACCGCCTATGCATATAACATCGGGTTGAAAAATGTCAAGTACATTTGCAACACCAACCGCAATATAACGAATATATTCGTCCACAACCATAGCGCCAACACGGTCACCAAGTCGTTTTGCCTTAAAGGCAGTTCTGCCGCCGGCATTGTTTATATCGCCGTCGCATATTTCCCACATTCTGCTGCTTTTGTAGCGCATCATTGCCTGCTTTGTCTGACGAACCAACGCAGTAGCCGAAGCATAGGTTTCCCAACAGCCAAAACGACCACAGGTGCAAGCCTGACCGCCCATTTGTATAACAGTGTGACCAAGTTCGCCACCGGCCCCGTTAGAACCGGAATAAATTTTGCCGTCAATAATAATACCGCCGCCAACACCGGTGCCGAGTGTGATTGCAATAAAGTTTTTAGTACCCTTACCGGCACCCGCAATATACTCGCCGTATGCTGCAGCATTGGCATCGTTTTCTACGTAAAACTTTTTACCGGTCTTTTCAAAAAGCATTTGACCGAGCGGCAAATCGTAAAATTCAAGATTGTTAGAATATGGCACATTGCCTGTTTCGTGCTCAATAGAGCCAGGACATCCAACGCCAAAGCCGTCAATATCGTCAATGGTAATTTCGGCATTTTTAATTGCTTCGTAAGCGGTAGCTACCAAATCATCAACAATTTCTTCGGCTGGACGTGGTAAATTTGTTTTTTTGCTTGCAGTTGCTATTATTCTATATTTTTCATCAACGACACCTGCTACTATATTAGTGCCGCCTAAATCTATACCTAATTTATACATTACTATTCTCCTAATTTAAAATGGTTTTACTGTTGTTTCTTCACTCTTTTTAAAGTCATTTTCCATACCAAGTCGACTAAGAAGGTCTTCGGCCGCATTGTAACCAAGCTTTTTCTGACGACTATTCATTGCAGCAACCTCGATGATTACCGCCAAATTTCTACCAGGCTTTACTGGAATTGTAAGCGAAGGAATATTAAGACCCAGTATTTCGGTAGTCTGGTTTTCAAGACCCATACGGTCGTACGCCTTGTTTACATCCCAAGGCTCCATATTTATTACAAGGTCGATTTTCTCGGTTAGTTTTACCGCACCCACACCAAAAATACGGCTTGCGTTAATAATTCCTATGCCACGAAGCTCAATAAAATGACGAATATTATCGGGTGCTGTACCCACAAGAGATTTGCTTGATACTCGGCGAATTTCTACCGCATCATCAGCTATAAGACGGTGACCGCGCTTTACAAGCTCAATGGCTGTTTCACTCTTACCAACACCGCTTTCACCAAGCAGTAATATACCCTCGCCATAAACCTCTACCAAAACACCATGACGTGTAATTCGAGGCGCTAAATGAAGATTTAAAAATGCAATAAGTGCCGCCTCAAAATCAGAGGTTGAATCTGCCGTTACCATAAGAGGCACTTCGTGTTTTTTAGCAAGCTCAGCATAAATATCATCACCAGCAAGATTTCTTGCAATGACAACTGCTGCCGGCTTTTTGACAAAAAATTCATCGATGCACTGATATCGCTTATCCTTTGTAAAGCGTTGTAAAAAGCCTATTTCGTTCATACCCAAGATTTGTATTCTTTTTGCGTCAAAAAATTCGTAATATCCCGCAAGATGAAGACCAGGTCTGTTTGTTTCGGTAGATGAAATCAAAATATCATCAGCGCTTTGCGGCATATTTAGAACTTCTAACGAAAATTCCTTAATAATTCTTGCCAGCGAGATAGAATAATCGGTTTTCATAAATATCCTCCTATATTCGCATATAGATATAATTATACATAATTATTGTAACATATAAAATATCAAAAAACAATATATTTTAAAAATATAAAACTCCGCCTTATGAAAGCGGAGTTTTACATTATTTATTATTATAATATTCACTTATCTTTTCGCCGATTTCCCAACGCAATTTTCCAAGAATACGATGATCATCACAATATTCACGAACGTTTTTGCTCACTCTTCTTATTTGCTCTTCAACATATTCTCTGCCAAAGATTTTTTCCGCTATTTCAAACATATGATAATCCTCAATAGCAGAACGCACAATTTCTAAACGCAATGAGCCTACGGGTCCGTCAATACCTATACGGTCGCCGTTGTAAAGCAACGAGCCGTCACCAAAGCAGTAGTAAGAAAGCTCAGGCACAGGGCTTGTAACATCCCAAGGGCTACCATTATTCCAATGGGTTGCCTGCCAATAAAGAAAGCCCTTTATATTGTACATATACTGTTGCCAGAATAGTACTCTGTGATAAAAGCCTTCCATATCTATAAACAAATTAGCGTATGGTAGCGGTGGCTCCCAACAGCAGTACCACCAGGTACGCTCGCCCAATTCGCGACGAGAAGCCATATAATCCTTTAACCAATCTTCTCTGAAAAGACTGCTCTTTGGACACCATACAATGTTGTATTTTTCCATAAGATCTACCGCGCGAACACCCTCCCCGTCACGCGGGTCCATATAATATGGGACTACCAACTGATATTCGGGGAAAACCTTTGAAAGTTTCTCACAAACTGCGTGGATGCGCTCGTAATCTTCCATTCGTTGCGGCTCATCCACAACATAGAACATTGCCTTTTTAAGCCACTCGGGATTGGTTTTTAGCTTATTGTAATATGCAATTACCTTTTCATCATCGTCGGTATATTCAGGCTGAAAATTTGAATGATACGGAACGTGGAAGGTTGTAACACGGGGGTCACTCATATATGCGTCGGCGCGTGGGTCTAATATGTCATACGGCAAAAATCTGCCGCATATATGATAGCGGTCAAGCAGCATATCATAGTATTTTTTAAATACTCCCTCGCGGTCATCGGTTTTATGCTGTAAGAACAACCAACGGGTATCAATACCCATTGTTGTGTCCATCATATTTTCAGGATTTAAAGCAAAATTCCATACACGCACCCAAAGATTATATGAATTATAAAGCTCACCGTTTTCATAAAGGTTAACCTTAAAATCATAGTTACCGGGTACCGTGTCAGGCTTTGTAGAAACGTTTATAAGATAGGTAACATTTTTCCACTCTTCCAAATCAAAGCATCCGTCATCAGCAAATACAGGGTCGGGATACAAAGCGCCCTCACAGCTTACATATCCTTCACGAAGCAGCTCAATTTCAACACCTTTATCGGTGTCGCCTACTACCTCGATTTTTAAATTTTTATGTTCTCCCTCTTGTGAAAGCACCGAAAACTGACAGCCGTCGGTTGCGTTTCTGGCCACACCTACGGTATAGCTTGTAAGCGGCCAGCCCGGATAGTATGCCTTGGGTAAAACTTTTTTCTCCATGGAGTTAAAGGTTATATACAATTCTTTTGCCATAGTCAATTCTCCTTTTAACAGTTGCCGTAATATTCATTAAGCTTGTTGCCTATATCGCGTCTTATGTCATCAAGTAGCCAGTGAATATCGGTATAACGGTAAACACAGCTTGTTACCTTGCTGATTTCGTTTACTATGTACTCTCTGCCAAATGCCTTCTCGGCAAGTGAGAACATATAATGGTCCTCTATACTATAGCGCAGTATCTCCATACGAATAGAACCTACAGGTCCGTCAATACCTACCTCGTCGCCGTTATAAAGCAACGAACCATCACCAAAGCAGTAGTTAGAAAGCTCGGGCACGGTGGTTGTAACATCCCAAGGGGAGCCGTGCTTCCACCAGTTGACCGACCAATAAAGCATACCGTTTATACCGTAAAGGTACTGTTGCCAAGCGATTGTACGATGATAGAAATTATCCATATCAATAAACACATTGCTGTATGGGTAGCCCGGTTCCCAACAGTAGTACCACCAGGTGCGGTCGCCGAGTTTTTCGCGCTCTAACATAAATTTGCCCATATAGTCATCTTTAAACATACTGATTTTAGGGCACCATACCTTGCAATGACGAGAAAGCAAATCAATAGCTTTTTTACCCTCACCGTCACGCGGATTCATATAAAACGGCACTACCTGCGCGTGATTTGGATGATATTTTTCTATAAATTCGTAAGCCTTTTCTATTCTTTCATAGTCGGCCATACACTGTGGCTCGTCTACAACATAGTAGTATGCTTTTTTAAGCCACTCGGGATTGGTTTTTAGCTTGTTGTAATATGCCGTAACCGTTTCGGGTTTTGCGTTGTACGGTATACGAAATGATTTAACAGCAGGATTATTCATATACTCGTCAGCGCGAGCATCAAGTATATCATAAGGCAAAAATCCTGCGCAGATATGATAGCGCTCTAACATAAAGTCATAGTACTTTTTATAACACTCATCTATGTCAGCAGGCTTGCAAATTTTTTCAAGGAAGCTGCGTTCCATACCGAAGGCGGTTTCCATTAAAGCGCTATGGTCAATGGCAAAATTCCATACCGTTACCCATATGTCATACTCGCCGTAGATTTCACCGTCTTGACGAAGAATTACTTTAATGCCGTAGCCGCCGGGTTTTGTATCGGGGTTGGTTACAATATTTATAAGATACGTAACGCTCTTCATTTCTTCCAAATCAAAGGTAGTGTCGTTTGGCACTACAGGGTCGGGAAAAAGCGCGCCGTCACAGCTTACGTAATGCTCGCGCAAAAGTTCTACGGTAAAGCCTGCGTCGCAGTCATTTACTATCTCTACGCTCATATTCTTACGAGCGCCCTCGAGTGATATAATCGACATCTGACAGCCCTCTGTCGCATTGCGAGCAAGATAAATACTATAGCTTTCTCTGTCACCAAAATGATTATACTCCTTTGGACGCATTGTCATTTGAGGTGTAACAAACCAAATTTTTAATTTATTTCCCATACTATCTCTCCATTTAGTAAGTCGCCTTTATATTACCACTTATCTACAGGTAATTGTATGCCTACATCATCAGAAGGGGCATGTTCCTCACCCCAGCCGTTAATCTGACGCATAAGCATTACGTAATCTTTATTATTGATCTTTCCGTCAATATATACCTCGGCGGCGACAAGGTCTATTTCAACATTCCAGTTGTTAATGTGCTGCATAATAATTGCACAGTCTTTGTTATTTATATTACCGTCGCCATTTGCGTCGCCACGCTTTTTTGCAATTCTTTCGGCAGAGCACACATTACAAGTAGCATCAAAATCGTCGTCGTAAATATGCACCTTTCCTTCGGCCTTTAGACAAGTGTCATAATGCCAGGTAGCGTTTGTTAAATATGAATTGGCGCCGCCTATGGTAATTTGTGAGCGAGCTTCTTCACTGCCTTGGTACCAAACGTCTTTAAGAGCCGAACAATTACGAAAAGCAAAATTACCAACACTTGTAACTCCAATGGGAATAATTACGCTTGTAAGCTTTTTACAACCGTCAAAGGTATAATAGCCTATACTTGTAACGCCGCTACCTATGCCAATACTTGCGAGGCTCTCACAAGAGTTAAAGGTATAATTGCCCATATTTGTTACGTTGTCGGGTATATTTATACTTGTAATGCCTGTGTTACTAAAGGCGAAATCGCCTATGCTTTCAACATTGCTTGAAATATTTATTTCGGTAAGTGATGTGCAACCGTAAAAAGCGCCCATACCTATGCCGGTAACACTATCGGGTATTACGTATGATGTTGCTGTTTTACCAATTGGATATTGTACCAACACCGTAGTATCCTTGTTAAACAAAACACCATCTATAGATGAATAATTTGCATTACCCGACGATACAGTTATGCTTGTAAGGCCGGTACAGCCGTCAAATGCACTCTCACCTATGGTTGTAATGCTGTCAGGAATTGTAATGCTTGTAATTTTGTTGCAGTCATAAAACGCACTAACACCTATGCCTGTAACAGTATAACCGTCTAAGGTAGATGGTATCGTTACGTCGTCACCTGTAATGGTGTCAACTTTTGTTATTGTTGCCTTATTATCGGTTACCGTGTATGTAAAAACACCCGAGTTATATGTTGTAGCCGCACTGACGTCTAGTGTAAACGCGCCAAGCGGAACCGCCGATATAATAAGCATAAACACCAATAAAAACGATAGTGATTTTTTCACAATAACATCTCCTTTAAAGTAATATGTATTATTTTACCATAGTAAAATTCAAAAATCAATGCAGTAAAAGCAAAAACAGCAAGGAAAAATCCCTTGCTGCTTTAATTTATTTTACTATTTTAACTTTAGCACCATTGCCTATGCCTGCGGAGTTGGCATCGTCGGTGTCGATGTGCATTTCAAGTCGGAAGTCTTTATGAACACGTACCTGTACGTCATAAAACTTGGTGCGGCGTTCTCCACTTACCTCTACGTCAACATATTGACCGTCGCTAAGACCAAACTGTGCACCCTCTTCAAGACTCATATGTATATGTCGGTTAGCGATTATGCAACCCTCTTTAAGTGTTACAACACCTTTTGGTCCTATAATGGTAACAGGCGCAGAGCCTGCTATATCACCCGATTCACGCACGGGTGGCTTTACCTTGAGCATAAAAGAATCGGTACGTGAAATTTCTACCTGAGAAGCCTTGCGCACGGGACCTAATACTCGTACATTTTCAATAGGACGAAGTGATGGACCAACGATTGTAAGTGTTTCCTTGCAAGCAAATTGACCGGGCTGTGACAAATCTTTAATAGGTGTTAACTGGTAGCCTGCACCAAAAAGTGTTTCAAGGTCGGCAGTTGACAAGTGAATGTGTCGGTTAGATACACCAACGGGTACTGTGTCGTTACTACCACTTGCTGTGCTATCACCAAGGCCCGCCATTACACGCGACACTATTTCGGCAACTATTTTATCATCATAAGCCATTTTATAAGCCTCTTTTCAAATCAAATAATTCTAAAGCTTTCTGCCATTACGCAACGACGCTGACGTGTAAAGCTACGTGCAGAGGTTATACCCTCGCCTGTAGGACCTGCAATTGTAAAGGTTGCGTGACCTTCACCACCAAAGCCGATGCCAGCGTAAGAAGGCGCATTTTTAACAAAGATTGTGGTTTCAACCTCGCGCGCAAAACGAGAAAGGTTATCAACATTTTTAGAATGCATATGCGCTGTATGGCGGTTGCCGTGCTCGGCCTTTACAGCCAAATCAATTGCCTCGTCAATATCGTTTACGCGAACTATAGGAAGAATTGGCATCATAAGCTCTTCTTGAACAAATGGGTGGTTAAAGTCGGTCTCACAAATAATGCAACGGATATCGTCACTGACGGTAATACCGAGCTTTGAAAGAATTACCTTTGCATCACGGCCAACACAGTCGCGATTAACTATTTTGCGAACATTGCCCTTTTTATCGGTCTTGTCAACCAAAACTATCTCAGCAAGCTTAGCCGCCTGTGCTGAGTCTATCATATAAGCGCCGTTTTTAAGCATTACAGATATAAGCTCATCAGCAATATTTCTAAAAGCAAATACCTCTTTTTCAGCTATACAAGGAAGATTGTTGTCGAATGTGCAACCATCGATTATATCTTTACCTGCTTTCCCAATATCGGCAGTATCGTCAACTATAACAGGTGGGTTACCTGCACCAGCACCTATTGCCTTTTTACCCGAAGAAAGCACAGCCTTTACAACACCCGGACCACCTGTGCAAACTAAAAGTCTGATAAGTGGATGCGACTGCATAATAGCGGCTGATTCAAGTGTTGGCTTTTTCATAGAGCAAACCAAAATCTCTGGTCCGCCCATCGCTTTACTTGCGCGGTTTACAAGATCAACTGCGTAGTTAGAGGTAGCAATAGCGTTTGGATGTGGATTAAACACTACGCCGTTACCTGCGGCAATCATACCAATGGAGTTACAAATTACTGTTTCGCTAGGGTTTGTACTTGGAGTGATTGCACCAACAACACCAAACGGTGCCATTTCTACAAGTGTAAGGCCGTTGTCGCCCGTCTTTGCGGCAGATACTATATCTTCGGTACCGGGAGTTTTGTCAGCTACGAGCATATGCTTTGCTGTTTTGTGGTCCACTCTGCCCATACCGGTTTCTTTAACACCGATTTCCGCCATAATGTGTGCCTCAGCACGTGTAAGACGGCGAATTTCGGTAATTAACTGCTCTCTCTTTTCTACCGACATAGCACGTACTGCCTTATAAGCTACCTGAGCTGCGGCGATAGCATCGTTCATATCGTCAAACACACCTACAAACTTTTTGCCTGCATACTGTGTGCTGTCAAAGCTGGCTGTAGGCGCTGCTGCAACCTGATTTAACACCTGACTTACAACCTCGCGAATTTCAGCTTCGGTAAGATTTCTTGCCATATATAATCACTCCTTGAGATACTTTTAATATATCAAATCAATGTTTTTTGTCTTTAAATATTCCTGCCAGTTTGCACTGGGCTCACTATCGGTTGCGATAACATCAACGTCCCCGATGTCACCAACCTTGATAAGTGAAATTCTATCAAACTTACTTGAGTCAACCACCAAAATTTTTGTTTCGGCCGAATCAAATATTGCCTGCTTCATCTCGGAATCTTTTTCATTAGAGTCGGTAATTCCACGACGGATATCTATACCCTTAGACGAACATACGGCGTAGTCAACATGATATGAACGAATTGTCTTTTCGGCCGAGGGTCCAACCAATGACAGCGAACCTCTTTTTAATTTGCCACCCGTTGAAAAAACATTCCAATCATCCTTGTCGGAAAGCTCTATAAGTGCTTCAACCGAGTTGGTGATAAGGGTAATATTTTTTAAGTTTTTAATGTAGTTAAGCAACAAAAGAGCGGTTGAACTAGCGTCTATCATAATACAGTCGCCATCGTGAAAAAGTGTGCTTACCTTTTCGGCAATCTTTTGTTTTGCTTCAACATTTGCTTTTTTACGAACGCTATGTGGCAAATCGGTATTGAAATTTTGAACAAGCACTGCGCCGCCATAGCTTTTTTTAACCAGACCCTCTTTGTCCAATTTTTCAAGATCTCGGCGTATTGTTTCTTCGGTAACCTCGAATTCAGTACTTAGTTCCGAAACAATAACCTTGCCATCTAAATATAGTTTGGAAAGAATTGCGTTACGTCGTTCTATTGCGAGCATTTAAACAGTTCTCTCTTTCTTAAAATTTAAATAATGCTGCTCCACATTTTTTCATCGGGATGTGGAATAACCGCACTGTCAAGGAACATACCCTCGGCTCCTGCACCCTGCTTTGCACGTTCAATTGCCGCGTCTACGGCAGCAATTTCACCTGTAAGAAGCAGATACGATTTACCGCACATACCACGCGACAAGCGAAGTTCTATAAGATCGACAAGCGATGTTTTTGCGGCTATATCAGCGGCCACTATTGCCGCACAGGATGAAAATGTTTCAAGCACGCCAAGCGCATTTGGACTTCCAATATCGGTGGTGCCGTAAAGCGCTGTAAAGATACTTTCGTGCGGATTACCAAGCACAAATTTGTCAATTAACATATCGGGCATTTTTGTTGCCGCCGCATCTACCGACGCACGCACAGCACTAAGCTCACCGGATATTAGTACCATATATTTACCGGGACATACTGTGGTAGCCTCTAAGATTTCAACCTCGGCGGTTTTTACCATTATATCTGCCGCACGCATACCCGACGATACGGTTTTATATTCAACCATTGCAAGTGCTTTTTTCACTTTATGGCCTCCTATTGTTTTTCAATAATTATTGCTGTTTTTCCTATCGCAGTCACCTTGCCATTTACGGGAGAATGAAGGGCGACACTTAGTCCCTCGCCGGCGACAGCAATCAACTGTTTTTCGGTAACAATATCACCTTTTTTCACTATCGGAACACTGGGGCTTCCAACGTGTTGACTAAGAAGTACCGTTACCTTTTTAAAATTTGGAACTGCCTCAATTATGGGGGCAGGTTTATTGTATTTTTTAAGACCTATACGACTTGTCAGCCTTTCCATCGGTACCTGCCTAAGCGGACGATTTGGATTTATAGCCAAATTGTCTTTAATAGGTTGAGGCTTTACTCCTGCTTTGCGCATTTCTGCCTTACAGGCCGCCAAAAGCATACGAGGTGACAAGTTTTGTACGCAAGAGTATTGCTCACAAAGTCCGCAACCCGAGCAATACATAGCGTTTATATACGGAGCTGCATCATTTGTAATGCCATTTGATGCAACACGCATAAATTCTGACGGATTAATAGGATGACCTAAAAGATTACGCGAGCATAGGCTTGTGCAATAACTACACTGACAGCAAGCCGCCATAGCGCGTTTCATATCTATAAAGGTCTTTGCCTGTCGCCTTCTTATAAGCGAATGGTCACTTGGTAACACAAGAACTGCATTTGTAGTTTTAGTCACTATATTTGCACGAGTTCCAAGTGAGCCCATCATTGGACCACCTATTATAAACGCAGGATCGCTCGTTGTGATTTTACCTGCAAGGGCAAGTATTTCGCCAACAGTGACACCTATTGGCACACGCACAGTAACGGGGTTTTCGACCTCGCCCGCAATTGTAACATACTTGCGTGTTACGGGTCTGCCGTTCATAGCACGGTAAAGGTTATATACTGTTTCTACGTTAAGTACCATTACACCAACCGACAGCGGTATATCTCCCGGTGGTACAATTCTACCTGTTACCTCGTAGGTAAGAATAACCTCATCACCTGCAGGATACACATCGTCAAGACGACATATTTCTATATTTGGAAAAAACTCTATAAAGGGAGCAATAGCGTTGGCAGCCTCGGTATAAGACTTTTTAAGAGCTACGCAAATCCTTTTAGCGTTTACTGTTTTCGAAATTAAATCGAGGGCTTCAAAAATTTCCTGGCCGTGTGTTTCGAGCACCTGACGGTGTAGCTTTAAAAGCGGCTCACACTCAGCACAGTTTAGAATTATGGTATCAGCCTTTTCACTAAGCTTTGCATAGGTTGGAAAACCTGCACCGCCTGCACCTACAATACCATTATCTCTTAAAATGCCCTGAAGTTCTGTAAGTTTCATTTATTATAACTCCGGTAAACCGATTCCGTTATCTACAATACCAACAATTGCAGCATCCACAGGAGCATTCTCTTGGTCGCAACCAATTCTTGCAGCAGAACCTGTTGCTACGAGTACAACCTCGCCAATGCCGGCACCTACGTTATCTATTGCTACAATTTTATTACTTGGGTCACCAAGTTTTTCAATTGGCTCAATAACCATAAATTTAGAGCCTACTAACTTTTCGTTTTTACGGGTAGAAACGATAGTTCCTACTACTTTTCCGACTAACATTTATATGTACAATCCCTTCTGATTGATTTTTAAAAAGGATGCTTTGGGGAGGAGAGTACTCCTCCCCGTAAAAAATGGTTTCTTACTTTAATGAGGGAAGAATCTTCTCTACATCGCTGTGTGGTCTTGGGATTACGTGTGTTGCAATAACTTCGCCCAAAGAACCAGCTGATGAAGAACCAGCTTCTACAGCAGCCTTAACTGCGCCTACGTCGCCACGAACCATTACAGATACAAGACCTGAACCGATCTTCTCTGTGCCGATAAGCTCTACGTTTGCAGCCTTTACCATTGCGTCAGCAGCTTCAATTGCAGCTACAAGACCGCGGGTTTCTACCATACCTAATGCTTCAAGTGCCATTTTTGTTTCCTCCTGAAAAAATTTTTATTTTAAATAAAATTTAAAAACTAAATTATTTAAGCGATGGAAGAATTTTCTCCACATCGTTGTGAGGTCTTGGGATTACGTGTGTTGCGATAACCTCACCTAAAGAACCGGCCGAAGAAGAACCAGCCTCTACAGCGGCCTTAACTGCGCCAACATCACCGCGAACCATTACAGATACAAGACCTGAACCGATCTTTTCTGTGCCGATAAGCTCTACGTTTGCAGCCTTTACCATTGCGTCAGCAGCTTCAATTGCAGCTACAAGACCACGGGTTTCTACCATACCTAATGCTTCAAGTGCCATTTTCTTTACCTCCTTTACCTTAGGTTCTATTTCCACCTTTACTTCTGCAGGCTTACTAGCCGCAGTAGTTTTGGTAGCTGTTGTTTTTTTAGTAGCAGTAGATTTACTGCTTGAAGATTTAGAAGTGGCCATTACTTAGTTCCTTCTTTCTTTTTCATACGGGATGCGCTAAGCGCCAATAGGCGCTGTACCTCTTCGTGAGGGCTTGCAATAACAGCGTGTGAAACAGGTCGCTTTATCGCATTTGCCACAGCATTATCAACTGCGGCGGTTACTGCCGAAACCTGACCTTCTACCACAACCGTTACAAGTCGACCTCCGAGCTTGCGTTCCCAGGTTACGAACTCAACATCTGCCGATTTGCACATTATATCAAGGCAATCTATAGCGGCTGTTACACCCGAAACCTCTATAAGTCCTATAGACTTCATCGTTTTTACCTCTTACTAATTAGAATTTAGGAAGAATTTTCTCTACATCAGCGTGTGGACGTGGAATTACATGTACTGCTACAAGCTCGCCAAGACGTGAAGCATTTGCGCTACCTGCTTCAACAGCAGCCTTTACTGCGCCAACGTCGCCGCGTACCATAACAGATACAAGTCCTGAACCGATTTTTTCAGTGCCGATGAGTGTTACCTCTGCAGCCTTTACCATTGCGTCAGCAGCTTCAATAGCAGCTGTAAGACCGCGAGTTTCTACCATGCCAAGTGCTTCTTTCATTTTTGTATCCTCCAAAAAATGTTTTTATGATAAAATTTAATTTTTGTCAAAAGCGTTGAGCTTTAACATAGGTTCTGTATCTTGCTCGGTTCTGGTAATAATATGACTTGCAACAACGCCGGTCACATTCTCTGCAGCTTGTTTTGCCGCCGCCATAGCAGCCTCAACCGCATCAACCGAACCGCGAAACTTAATTGCTACAATAAGCGGAACCTCTAATTCGTCGGCGTTGCCGGGCTTGTTTTTGTCAAAGTTTTCAACAGTAACATCTGCCGCCTTACAGCCTGCATCACAAGCCACAAAAGCGCTTACCAGACCAAACACCTCTAAAATACCTGTAGCCTTACCCATAATTGCTCTCCTTACTTGTTAACGATTGCAATCTTAAGACCTTCCATTTTAAGATTGGTCTTGAATGCTTCGTCAATTTGTTCAAGAGGATATTTATGGGTGATAAGTTTCTCTATAGGAAGACCGATTCCCTTTGCGCGTTTTAAGAAATCAAATGTGGTTGCATAATCGCGAAGGGTATATACCCAAGAACCAACTGTTGTGATTTCTTTTGAACAAATATCAAAGTGTGGATTAATTGTAGCATCGCCACCATTAATAAAGAAGCCAAGCTCACAAAGTCCACCGCCATTACGGATAAACTTGTAAATATTACTGTGCGCAACAGGTGAACCTGTACACTGGAATGCAAAATCAGCGAGATATCCGCCAAAGGCGTCTTTAACACCATCGGCCAAAGCCTCGATGCCCTTATGGTTTTTAAAGTTAACCGAAGCAGTTGCACCCATTTCTTTTGCAAACTGGAGGCGCTTTTCTTCGCCATCTACCGCTACAATGTTTTCGATACCCATTGTGCGAAGAACTGCAATACAGATAAGACCAATAGGTCCACAACCCTGCACAACAACGCGGCTGTTGAATCTTAAAATGCCAGTTGTTTTTGCGCGCTCTACAGCGTGAATTAAAACAGCACAGGGCTCAATAAGTATTCTTGAATCAAGATCTAGGTCGCTTACGTTAAATATGGTCGAACCACCGCGAACCAATATGTAATCGCTGAACCAACCGTTAAGATGAACATCATCATCCGGAAGAAGTCCGTAAACATCGGCACCACCAACGTTTTGCTTGTTGAGGTCGTACATTGTAATATCAGGATTATCCTTAAATATCATACAAGTAACAACCTTATCTCCAACCTTTAAAGGTTTACCGGCCGAGTCCACTTTTACATTTTTACCCATTTTTACAATTTCGCCTGTACCCTCATGGCCGAGTGCAACAGGGATAAGACCGAATGGGTCACGTTTATATTCATGAGCATCAGTACCGCAAACGCCACAGCCCTCTACCTTAACCAAAACATCGTCGTCGCCAACTGCCGGCATCGGATATTCTTTGATTTCAAACTTTTCAAGTCCTGTGAGCATTGCAACGTGCGCTGTAGCAGGAACTGCACCACTAACTTGTGGAGCCGGTGCGCTTACACCGTTCATACTATCAAGCACCTGACGTACTATTTGCTCTATGTTGGAAGAATTTATATCCATTATAGATACTGCCCTTTCTCAAAAATTTCTTTGCCGTAGGCTGCGAGTTTTGTGTCTTGCTCCTCGCTACCTCCGCTCACACCAATACCGCCAATTATTTCGCCCTTACTGTTTTTAAGTGGCTCACCACCACCAAAAATTACAATTTTACCACCATTAGTAAACTGTATTCCATAAAGCGAACCGCCCGGTTGAGCCAACGGCTTTAGCGTGCTGGTAGACATTTTAAGCGAAACCACCGTAAATGCCTTTTGTACAGCTATATCATAGCTGGCAATATATGCGTCGTCCATGCTCTCCACCAGAACCGGATGTGCGGCTCTGTTAGATATTGCAACGACCGCCTTAACACCTAATTGTTCGGCACGAGCCCTTACCTTTTTGGCAACCGCCTGTGCCACACTTAGTGTTATATCATCTGAAGCTTTGATCTTGCTTACCACTGCCTGCACAATGGATTGCATGGCCTGCTCGTTCATCAGTTTTTACCAAGCTGTGCGAGTACACGCTTTGTAATTTCAGCAACCATATCAGCGTCGTCGCCCTTGCCGCATGTGCAGTTACCACCACAACCGTGACAGCTTGGCTTACCCTCTTTTGCGTTAGGGCAAAGGTCTGCCGGATGCTTACCCTTAAGACCAAACTGACGACGAATCTCATAAAGGCGCTGTACCTGTGACTCAGAAAGCTCTTTAGCGCCGCCTAATTGCTTAGAGATATAAAGAAGCTTTGCATAAAACTCTACTGATTCCATCTTGTGATATGCAGCAAGAAGTGAATCTGAGAATGTAAGTGCACCGTGATTTTCAAGAAGAACTGCGTCAAATGACTGCAAGTACTTTGAAACTGCGTCAGGGATTTCCTCGGTAGAAGGTGTGCCGTATTCAGCAATCGGCACGCAACCAAGAGCAATAACTGCTTCAGGCATAATTGGCTGTGTTAGCGGAATGCCTGCAATGGCAAAGCCTGTTGCATACATAGGATGAGCGTGAACTACCGAATTAACATCTGGACGCTCTTTGTAAACACGCATATGCATCTTGATTTCAGATGAAGGCTTGAAGCCCTTGTTAGCCTGAATAACCTTACCGTCGCGGTCAACCTTACAAATGAATTCAGGGGTCATAAAGCCCTTACTAACACCTGTAGGTGTGCAAAGGAACTCGTTATCGTTAAGCTTTACTGAAATGTTACCGTCGTTTGCAGCAACCATTCCCTTGTCGTAAATACGCTTACCGATGTCGCATATTTGTTTCTTAATTTCATACTCGTTTACCATGATAATTTCTCCTTAATTTTGAAATTTTGCTTTTAGTACATTATGATAATACCACACAAATGCGGTAAAGTCAACATAAAAAAGATATTATTTTTGGTTTTTTACGTTATTTTTCTTGTTTTTTGTGGTTTTCAAGGTGCTCTAGCACTTGATTTATACCTTTTCCTGTTTTAGAATCCACATAATACACCGTTTCGCAACCCGAAAGACGCAACCAATTTTCAGCACAAGTGGGGTCCGCCTTGTCACATTTTGTAACAATACCTATAACCTCGCGGTTTACCATACAGGTAATATTGGGTGGAAAAAGTGAGTACTGCTCGTCCGCCGCAATCATGAGCGCTACAATATCAGCTTCATACGCATAAAGACAAAGTGCCGCACCAAGATCGTGATTCTCGGCATATTCGCCAGGCGTATCAATCAAAAAATCGCCGTAATTTATATACTGCGTTTTATGATAGTGCGTTTTTTCGCCCCTTAGTGCTTGAGTCAGCGTTGTTTTGCCAACTCCGCTTCGACCAATAAGTATAAGTTTTTTCATTAGGTCTTTGTCACTTCGCAGACTGTAAAGCCAAGCTTATTTTGAACGTAGTCGGTTATGGCCAGCAGTGAAGCTTCAACCTCTGACACAGTGCCGGTAAGAATTACCGTACCGCTAAAGCGGTCAACAAATCCCAACGTTGCTCCGGATGATTTGATTGCAATATCACCCGCTATAATTGCAGTTTCACTTGGAGATACGGTAAGAATACCAATAGCTCCCTTGTGCTCTTCAGCAGGATTAAGTCCCAACTTTTTATAAAGTATATCGTCAGGGTTTGCAATGATATGAGCCAGGGTTATTTGTTTTCCCGGGACAAGCTCTTGTATAATACGAGCTTTATCGTTATCAAACTGCATCTCTAACCTCCTATCTGTACTGTTAAGCCAAACTGTTCGGCAGTTTGCTTAAGAACTTGCATTAATTCATTGGTAGGTGATTTTAAATCACCCATACCATATTCACGACCAAGCCCCGCATATTTGTCGCGACCCATATTGTGATATGGCAGCAAATGTATTTCGTTCACATTTGGCAAGCTGACAGCAAATGCGGCAATTTCGGCAATTTCGGCTACCGTATCGTTAAAGGTAGGTATTACCGGAACTCTAATAATAAGCTTGCGCGCCTTGCTTGCTATAATCTTAGCATTTTCAAGAATCCTCTCATTCGGCTGAGTAGTAAACTCTTTATGCTTGTCGCTGTCTATGTGCTTAATATCCATAAGCACGGTATCAAGATATGGTAAGAATCTTTCTATAACCTCTGCATTTGCAAAGCCAGTTGTCTCTATCGCAGTGTTTATACCGTTATCCTTACAGGCTTTAAGTAAAGCCACGGCAAAATCAGGCTGTAACAAGCTTTCACCACCCGAAAGCGTAACACCGCCACCCGAACGGTTATAGTAAGGTCTATCTTGCAAAATCTCACCCAAAATCTCCCCTACCGTCACGTCACGTCCCATTACTTTCGGCTTACCGTTTTGCATCATAGTCTCAATCTCATAGGATTGTGACTCGGGATTGCAACACCATCGGCAACGAAGCGCACAGCCTTTTAAAAATACTATCGTGCGTATACCGGGTCCGTCGTGAGTAGAGAAACGCTGGATATCAAAGATTCTTCCCCTTACAGAAAGATTGTCTTGCATCAGAAACCTCCCTGCTCGGTACGAGCTATAATATCATCCTGAAGTGAGCGTGAAAGTGTTGTGAACAGCGCGCTGTAACCAGCAACACGCACAACTAAAGATTTATATTTTTCGGGATTTTGCTGTGCATCGCGCAAGGTTTCACGACTTACAACATTAAACTGCATATGCATACCCTTTTGGTCAAAGAAGCCGCGTACCAATGCTACAAAGCTTTCAAGTCCGCTTTGTCCTGCCAGGGCGCTTGGATGGAACTTCATATTAAAGAGTGTACCATTTGATGCTATAAAATGGTCAAGTTTTGCCACCGAGTTTGCCGATGCAGTAGGGCCTTTAACATCTCTGCCTGCAGCAGGACCTACACCGTCAGCAATAGGAGTAAATGCCGCTCTGCCGTCTGGCGTAGCACCTGTTTGTGCACCCAAAGGAACATTAGCCGATACAGGATAAAGACCCGCTTGGAACATACCGCCACGTGGATTTTTGTACTGCTCAAGCGGCTTTGTATATGTATAAGCAACGTCTCGTGCAAAAGCATCAACATCGGCAAGGTCATTACCGTATTTAGGTAATTCCCGAATTTGTTCAAGTATAGCACTATAACGTCTTTTATCTTCATCAGATGCGGGATTTTTTGAAACCGCAATATATATTGACTTAATATCCTCTTCGGTCAAGCTTTTGCCATCAGCTACAAGCTTACTTGCAACCGTTTTGGTAAGCTTTTCTGCGGTAGCCGCGTCCATATCAAGACCAAAATTATTATCAAGCGCTGCTTTAAGCTCGCAAAGCTTTAGAACTTTTTTATCATAAACAAGCGTCTTAACCGCCAAAAGCGCATCGGTCATATTTGCTATACCAAAGCCCTGAGGCCCCGTAAAGTTATAAACCGCGCCGCCCTCTTGCAAGCTTTTACCTCTACCGATACAATCTTCTATCATACAAGACTGATACGGCAATGGACAGCGGCGTGCATGTGCCATATCGATGGCATTATCTGCATTTACGAGCAATTTTATAAAATAGTTCATCTGCGCCTTATACGCATCATAAAACTTTTCAAATGTGGTAAATTCATGCAATTCTCCGGTGCGAAGGCCAACCTGTACACCCTTGTCAACACCGTTAGAAAAGACAAGCTCAAGCGGGCGGCACATATTAAAGAATGCCGCATCATGCCAACCATCAGTCTTAGCGGGAGCTTGTGGCTCAACACAACCTATTATGTTGTAGTTGCGTGCATCTTCAAGCGTAACACCGCGACTCATAAGCGAAGGAATGATAACCTCGTCATTATAATAGGCCGGAAGACCTACACCGGTTCTTGTAACCTCTGCCGCGCGTAGTAAAAACTCGTGTGGACTGCCATTCCATACACGAACAGAGAACGAAGGCATAGGAAGCATTACGTGAAGTGTTGCATTAATACACATAAACGATACATCATTTGTAGCGTCGTTGCCGTATTTATCTTGTCCGCCTGCAATAAGGTTTTGGAACAGACTGTAACCTGCAAAGCCTTCAGCAGAAGCCGCATCTCGAACTTTGTTAAGGTCGTTAAGCTTTACCCAAATACAGTCTACCAGTTCTTGCGCAAACTCGCGTGTTATTTTGCCTGCATTAAAATCCTTTTCAAAATAAGGATTCATATATTGGTCAAATCTACCAGGAGATATTGAGTGACCGCTTGACTCAACCTGCAAAAGCATTTGTATAAACCAGAATGACTGGCAAGCCTCATAAAAAGACTCTGCGCCATAGCGTGGCACACGCGCGCAGTTTGCAGCTATTCTCAAAAGTTCTTCACGGCGGCTCGTATCCGCTTCGCTTGCCGCCATTTGTTTAGCAAGTGTGGCGTAGCGGTCAGCATAATTTATAACTGCATCACAGCTAATTATTACCGCTTGTAAAAACGCACTGCGTGAAGCGTAATCAGCATCAGCAACATCAAGCGCATTCAATGCGTCGGTCGCCTCAGCGATAATACCTTTATAACCAATAGCCAAAACCTTGCCGTAATCAACAGTAAAGTGGCCGATACCGTTATAGAAGTAGTTACCCACAGTAAATATATTATGTTCTATAGCGCAAAGTGCTTCAGGCGACATATAAGCTGTGGCCAACTCGCTTGTGGTTTTTCCTTTCCAATAAGGGTAAACCTCACGAAGTCTCGACTTAGTTTCTTCAGATATATAAAACGGGTCGGCACTACGTGTAGCAACAGTGTCAAATTCGGCTTCTAACCACTCGTAAGAATATTCAGGAAATACCTGACAACCACGCGGAGCCTTTGAGTTACTGCCAACAATCAATTCTTCAGGTCTGATTGTAATAGGCAAATTCTCAAGTATATGCGCAAAAGCCTTTGCTCTACGCAAAACTATAGGTTGTCCCTCGGTTGCCTTATAACTTTCGGTTATAAGTACAGCACGGTCAGCCTCTATCTCAGGCATCTTTGCGTAAAGATGGTCAATAAGACGCTGGATTCTCGGTGATTTTTCTATATTTTTTGTATATGTGTATGGCATAAGACAATACCTCACTTTAGTAATTGTTTATATTCTACATCAAAACCACATCATTGTCAAGTAAAAAACCAACAAAAACAAGAAAAAAGCAAATAAAACAAAGAAATTGTTCCGCTTTTGTTTTAGAAATCGTGGAAAAACATATTGCAATTATACAAAATCAAAGCGACTTTCTTTAAAGGAAAGCCGCTTTTTTGGGTGTATTTTTCTACCCACCCCTATATTTTCTTCTGGTTGCAAGCCCGCCGCGAATATGCCGCTCTCTCTTGTTTTTTTCCAGCACTTCTTTCACCTGACGGTAAAGTACACGATCTATGTAATAAAGGCGTTCAGTTACATCTTTATGCACGGTAGACTTACTTATCTTAAAAACCTTTGCGGCGGCTCGTACCGTAGCACCGGTATCTATTATATATTCCCCAAGTATAATTGCCCTATCGTCAGAAAACTCTCTCATACAAAATCACCTTAATTAATTGTATGTATGCGTTTATAAAAAAATACATTATGTTTAATTCTAAAATTTTTTTTAAAAATTCGCTTGACACATCGATTGCAACGATGTATAATAACACATATTATCGCGTTAAAGCGTTGCGTTTTAGTGCGATGAAGAACACGTAAGTGTTACATTAAAAATATTGACCCCCCCCCCGTAGTAAATACTACACTTCGGTGGGGAGGTTGTTTTTTACACATCTGTAGTAAACACTACAATAAAAGGAGTTTTATTTTTTATAATTTTGTAGTAAATACTACAGTAAATTCCAAAGGAGATCACAATGGAACAAACCGCAATTAAGCAAGCCCTAATAGAAAGCACTATACATACAATTTCAGAATTCGGTATTGATAACGCCACCACCAAACAGCTTGCTGCTTGTGCCGGCGTAAACGAGGTATATATCTACCGTATATTTGGAGGAAAGGAGCAACTGTTTAGAGAGACCTTTAATTTTGTAGACAAAGATTTTTCCTCTAATCTGCTCAATTATTTGTCAGTAGCGTATAATCGGGGCAACAACATTGAAACGCGTTTTAGAAATTTATTTAAGCTTATATGGCAATATGCAATTGACGACAAAGAAAAATGTTCATTTTTTATAAGGTATTATTATTCTCGTTGTTACACAAAGCAAATTTCTGACGAACGCAAAATCATTTATACTGATGTTATAAAAATTTTCGATACCATCTTTGCGCGTGGAACAGATACCTGGTGGTTATTTAATCATATTCTTGATGTTGTTTTCTCATCAGCCATAAAGGTGTTGCGCGGAGAAATCATCGACAGTGAAGAAACTGCTGACGCTATTTTCAATCTTTTGTTTCCTGCAATTAAGCTGTACTTCAAGCAATAATTTGGCACTAACTTGTAATTCAACGAAACTCATATTTTTTATTGACAAATCGCATTTTTTAGCGTATAATTCCCATACTTAATTTTATAGATTTACTACTGTAAAACATACATTTTAATAGAATTAAAAGACGAAGTTTACGGCTTCGTTATATAAAGCCTTTGTTGTAGTAATTGCTACAAAGTGAAGCCGTTTTTCTTCGCTTTTATTTTCTATCAATGTAGTAAATACTACATATTGTGGAGGGTTTCTTATGCGTACAGAAGATATGCAAATAAAACTTATCAAAAGCACTATTCATACAATTTCCGAAGTTGGTATTGATCGCGCTACAACAAAGCTGCTTGCAACCAATGCCGGTCTTAACGAGGTATATATTTATCGCATTTTTGGCGGTAAGGAAGAATTATTTAAAGAGTCCTTTTTGTATATCGACAAACAATTTGCGTCACATTTACTAAAATGTTTTAAAACAACTGTCGGTTCTTCCAACACTATTAAGGAAAATTTTCGTAAAATATTTTCACAAATTTGGAATTTTACTTTGAACGACAAAGAAAAATGTTCTTTCTTTATAAGGTATTATTATTCTAGATACTACATAAAAGAATACAGCGACTATAGAGAAAAAATTTATCATAAGGTTATCTTGCTTATTAAAAAATTATTTAAAGATGATGCAGATACTTGGTTGCTGTTTAACTATATGCTAGACGTTATTTTCTCTTCGGCAGTAAAGGTTTTGCGTGATGAAATTCCAAACAATCGCGAAACTGAAGAAAATATATTTTCGTTTTTGTATGCGGCACTTGAGCCACACTTAAAATAATATTACTAAAAACCGGTGTACAAACTTATGAAGAAATTATTATTTAAACTAAAATTATCTAAACCTTTTAGAAAAACGGTGTCAATTTTACTTTCTATCCTTGTATTGTTACAGGGACTGTTTGTGGTGCCTACAGTTATTAATGCAGCAAAAAGCGCTAGCAATCTCACAAGCATCGTACAAGAAGACGTATATGTTGATATAGACAAGAAAATCGAAGATATGGATAATCGTATCTTCAAGCTTTCTCTAGATGCCTCTTCATACATAAAAAGCGAGTATCGTACAAAAGTACAAGAATATTCTGAAGACGGATACTATGTAATAGAAGAAGATGGATACTACCTTGTTGAGCTTTGGGGCGGTAACGGTGCAAATGGCGAAAATGCAAATACTGCCTTTAGCGAAAATCAGGGCGGTATTGGTGGTAACGCAGGTTACGTTTACGGATATGTATATCTTACTAAAGGTCAAACTCTATTGTTCACTGTCGGTACCGACGGCGAGCAATCAGAAGTTCAAAGCAACGGTGGCGGTGCAAACGAAGGCGGCGACCACGAAGTATTCTCTATATATAAAGTAGGTGGTGGCGGCGGTTACTCGGCAGTCTTTTTATTTGATGAAACCAAAACCAACTATTCTCTTACAGAAGGCGAACGCCTAAACAACTATATAATGATTGCCGGTGGTGGCGGCGGTGGCGGCGCCGCAGGTAACATGCTCGAAAACACAGGCAATCGCCCAAACGGTGGCAACGGCGGTCATATCACAAACAGTCTTTCGGGTCATCTAACAGCCGAGGATAACAGCGGTGTTGCAGGTACATATTTTGCAGGCCGTGACGGACAGTCTTCGGGCACAAAAACCGATTACGTAGGTAAGGGCGGCACTAACGTTCCGGGTAAAGTGCCGACAAGCTGGGATGGTTGGTCTGCTGTGCTTAATCCTAACGACTGGACCGGCACATACTCTGACGGCATACAAAACGAATACCATGATGACGCCGACCTTACTGCCGGTTGTGGCGGTATGGGTGCGTGCCGCGGCGGTGCCGGTGGTGCAGGCTTTTGCGGTGGCTCTGGTGGTTTTCAATCCAGCCCGTGGTTTTCTGCTACCAATATAGGTGGTGGCGGCGGCGGTTCATCATTTATAGCAGACAGCGTTCAATATCAAAATCTGCCCGATTATGTATCAAAATATCTTAACGATGACAACCACAGCCACGTAGGTGGTTCTTGCGTTATCACCTATCTCGGTGAGGGCCTTGAAAATGTTGACACCACACATATGCAAGATGTGGAAATCAAAGGAAGTATTTCAAAATATTTCGATATTTTAAATGTTACCTCCTCAAATGGTACCGCTACCTTTGATGCAGCGACAGGTGATGTTGTTATAAAAAATGCAAATATCGCTCCGGACGAGGCGGGTTATCTTGAAAATTCTTGCAAGGTAGAGATTGTTCTTCGTGCAAAGGATAATTTTGCGGGAGGCAACTACGTTCAAGTTATTGATAACACATTTCGTCTTACCCCAATTAACCACGATATGATACTTGTAAATCCCGATACCTCGACCGACTACGTAAACGTGGCACTCAAGGGTTTTGAGGCTATTGGCAATTCGTTTATGAGCAATGATCCCGAGCACAGTTACTTGGTATCTGAACTTTATACCGATAATATTGCAAGCATTAAAGCCGGCCTATTGGATTGGAGTAACTTTATTTCATCTATTAGTTCTTACTCTGTAAAGCTTAACGGCTCTACCATTACGGGTAGTGTATCGCCAACTGTTACGACTACCTACACCGTACAGTATACTGTTACTCCAAAAACAACAAACATAGCTACTGTCGGTAACCCTGTTTCCACAACTGTTTTTTCTGACACAGCGACAATAACCATCGTTGAAGCAGATGCTGCCGGAACACTTAACGGACTTCAAATCGATGCTACTAAACTGTTAAGTTACGATGGCGAGCATTATGTGCTCAGCACTAATGTCAATCAAAAGGGCGATGAAATATTTGCCCCTGATTCATCATACACATCAACTACTGTAGGTGCAGGCTCTTGGGTAGCACCAACTGACGGCTGGTATTATATACAAACCTGGGGTGGCAACGGTCAGGGCAGTGGTGCTTCCCACGCTGGACAAACAACCACAGCCGCTCACGCAGTAGCAAGGCGCGGTCAAGGTGGTTCTGGCGGTTATGTTAGCGGATACATTTATCTCTCTGCCGGCGAAACACTGACGTATACTATCGGTCAAACCACAAACAGCGGTGTAACAACATCAATTTCATGTAACAAAAGCGTAACCGCTTGTAACAATGCAATTAACTTCTACTCAAGAAACGGTCATACATCCGATTCACATACAGCCAATACCGGAATTGGTCAGGCACACGGAACTCGTACCACTGGTGGTGCCGGCGGTACATTCAGCAAAATTGAAAGCAGTGACGGAACAGTATTAATCATTGCCGGCGGTGGCGGCGGTGCGGGCGGTTCTGCCGCATCAGCATCTAGTAGTGGTACAAAAAGCCGTTCGGCAAATGGTACTACCGGCGGCAGCAATAGCACTATTTCCTCTACCTTGAGTGATGACTCCGCATACAACGGCACAAGGGGCACTAACGGATCATATCAAGCAGAATATAGTTTTTGGGGTTCCACCATAACAGCTACTGCGGGTACTGCAGGTACTGCGGGCTCTAACTATCGCGATAGTCGTCTTGCTTCAGGCTGGGATACTGTAGGTTCGGGTGTATACCTTACCGAAGGCGCTAAGGCGTATGCCAATAGTCTTGGTAGTTCTAAAGGAAGCAATCTCAACGGCCAAATAACAATCACCTTGCTTGAAACTGCCGAAACACAGGCAGATGCTGAAAAACTTTACGGTCTTGTAGCATCCGGTACAGTTTCAAAATATTTTGATATTACTGCACTTAATCTTGAAACCGCTTTTGGCTATACATCAAGAAATCAGTCAGCCAATGCTGACGGTAGCGTTACAGTAACCTACACCAAAGGTTCTACAACTATTGCAAAGGTTACATATAAATTAACCCAAAACGCTGACGGAAGCACAAGCTGGAGTGCTTACGATACAAGCTATAATCCAACTGCAAAATATACTGCCGGAACAAAGGACGGTGTGTCCGGTAACTATATTACGCATAGCTCGTCTATTGATTTTATTTTAACCTTGTCGCCTAAAACTGAATTTTTAGGTGGTAATGACGTACCGCTTGTTTGGTACGGTATGTCCGGCAACGCAGATACCGGTCTTCGTGTTGAACAAAACGGTAACGGGCTGTGGCTTAACAAAAAGAATGTTTCAGACTACGCAAACGTTGCAATCAACTATACATTTGATGATAGCAATTTTGCTACAACTGATAAAACTATAACCTGTGGCGAATCGGTAAATCAGTCCGAACTCATCACGACAAATATTATTCCGCTACCTACCGGTTCTGATGCGTGGCTTGCTGAATTTGTCGACGTGGTTTATCCTTCAACTACAACCGTTTCTCCCCACGAGACCACAAACTATGAATTCACCCAACAAGTCATACCAAAGGCAGCAGCTCAAAAGGCTATTGTTATAGATAGTGTAGACGGTGTAAACCACACTAAATCTGCCACAGTTTATGTAGACTACACCGTTGATACAGCCCTTCAGAATATGAGCTATCAAGGTCCAAACACTGTACACGACGGCGATAGTCTATCAGCCACACTAAAAGCCAACGGCGGTTATTTACTTCCCGATAGCATAACCGTAACAATAAACGGCAGCACCCTTTCTAACTCTGCATATACATATAGCAGCGAAACGGGCGTCCTTACCATACCAGCCGACGTTATCACGGGCAATATCACAATTTCTGCAAGCGCAAAAATTGTGACCTATGGTATTTTTTACAACTATCAAGACCCAGTTACTTCCGAACGAATCATCATACAAGAAACCGGTCACGGTGGCGAATGGGCTGCAGGTGAAACAATAAATCCTAACGATCTTGTGAAATACAACGAACTTAACAGTGGTGTTGTGGATCGTACCGGTTATAAGTTTTCTTGGAACTGGGGTACAGCCGATGGCTCTATCATAACCGAAATGCCTGCAGGAGATGTATATGTTCTTGGTCTTTATGAGCCAATAGTATATACCGTTACTATACATTATGTCGAAGAAGGCACAAACAACAAAATCACCGATGATTACGTTGGCCCTTATTATTACCAAAACGACTATAGCATCGTTAGCCCAAATGTTGCGGGCTACCTTGCAAAGCAAACGGTTGTAAACGGCACCGTTGGCACAGAAAACATAGAGTTGACAGTTGAATATACCAAAACCAGCGGTCAACTTAATATAGTTTATGTGTATGGAGATTCTCAAACAGAAGCCTCGCCTACGTACACCCAAAGCATTCAAGTAAATGATTATTACGAAATTGCATCTCCTATCTTTGATGGCTATACAGCAAATCAAACTGTTGTATCAGGCACCGTTACCGGAGAGCAGGCAGATAATGGTATTACGGTTTATGTAACATACAATCCGAATCAATACGCTGTAAACTTTGATTCTGCGGGAGGTTCGTTGCAAAGCGGCGAAGAAAGTAAAACCGTAGCATACAATAATATCTATGGTTTTGACCCTACCAAGCCAATTGGACAGCAATATGCCGCATTGCCAACTCCGCTACGCACAGGATTTGAATTTTTGGGATGGCAAGATGCTGAAGGAAATATCATTACAGAGGATACTGTTGTTACACTTACCCAAAACCATACACTTACAGCAAAATGGAAGGGTCAGGAGTTTACCCTTACGGTAAATTACTATTATTCTGAAATAGGGGGCGAATTGGCAGCGCCAAAATTTGTAACGCGTATTGAGTACGGCAGCGAATACGATATTGTTTCCCCTTACATTGAAGGCTATACCCCTGCTCCTGACGTAAAAGGCGTTATGGGTGCGGGCAGCAGAATCGTTAATGTTGTTTACACCATTGATCAACACAAGATTACCATAGAATACATAGGTCCAAACGGCGAAACATTGGCAACCGATTATACATCTATTCAAGATTATGGCACAAGCTATAGCGTTACATCGCCTGCTATTGCCGGTTACGAACTGGATATTGACAAGAATGGCAGTGATCTATCGGTTGTTTCGGGCACCGTCGGTACCGAAAATATATTTGTAAAAGTGTACTACAAATATATTGACTATACTCTTACCGTTAACTACCAATTGGATGAGGGAATTGACGGTGGCATTGGTGACGGAGTCGATCGCACGCCTCAATCACATATAGAAGAAAATCTTCACATCGGCGATACCTATTCAATAGAGTCTCCTGTAATTGAGGGCTTCACAGCAAATCTGCAGACAGTAAGCGGCACTGTAGGCTCAAGCGATATTGTTGTATTGGTTACATATACCAGAAACTCACATACCCTAACCATTAATTATATATACGACGAAAGCATAGCAGATGAAACTTTGCGTGGCACTAACGCCGCTACATCGTACTCCTCAAACATCAAATTTGCCGATTCGTATAGCGTAACTTCGCCTACAATTGAAAACTATGCTTTAATTAAGGACGTTGTAAGCGGTTCTATGCCAAACGCAGACGTTACAATAAATGTCTACTATTACGATCCTGACTTTACAGTTTCAGTTACTATAGAATGGGGCGATTTGACCTTTGACTATAATGAGGCTATATGGGATGATGAGACACATCAATACAGCATTCCGCCAGAGGTTGCTGACACAAACTATATTTCTATTACCAACACCGACGGATCATCAATTAAAGTTGGTGCCGATGTTTCGTATACTGCAAATATGGGCTTTGAGTCGGTAAACGGCTACTTTACACTTGATGGCAGCAGTACACCACTTGATGCACCAAGCAGTGATATTGCCATTGGCGAAACCGTTAAGTATTGGCTCTGGCTAAAAGGTATAATGCCGGACGATATTGATTATTCAAGCGACACACAACAAACAACGGGCACATGCACCGTAACGATAGGAGGCGCTAACTAATGGCAAATTATAATATTGTTTTACTTCCCGAATATAACAAAAGATTAAAAATTAAAAGTCAAGACTTTTTAGGCTTTTCTAAAAAAGCTCTTAAAAAATATTATAATGGCAAAAATTATTCTATTATCGGTGAAGTAAAAAAAGAAAAGCCAAGTAAAGATTCCGACCGGTTTATAATCGGTGACGAACAATTTACCGTAAAACAATACGGATCACACAGCGCAATTTTAAATCGTAAAGCAGGTTTTGTATGTGTTGGCGAGGATAACTACATCGCAGTAATAAAAAGTCGTGTTCCGTTTTTATTACTCCTGCTTGCACTCGTTGCCGGCATTGTAATAGGCGGATATATGTTGTGGTCTATGCTTAATGGCGACAGTGTACCTGTTATTAAACCCGACCATCCCCTACCCGAAATTGACTCTAATATAGAGGAAATAGAGAACGATAATTCGGGATCGCCAAACAGCAACATAAGTGAAGGCGGTGGCTCGGTAAGTATGATATATTCGCTAGAGGCTCAAATAGACCTCACAGACAGCGATATTGATATATTGTTTAAAAACCCATCTAAGTCTAACCACGATGTAACTATTGAGTTATACGTAACCAAAGACAACGAACGTATATTAATAGCAAAGTCCGGTCGAATACCTGCGGGCAATATGCTGCGCGATATGGATTTAATGCCCGACACAGCCATACTTACCGAAGGCATATATGAGGGTGTTTACAAAGTAATTTACTACAATCCACAAACCGGCGAACGCGCTCTTGTAGAGTCTGACATAACCGATGTAGCGGTTACTGTAAGACAGTAGATTAAGTTTATCTTGCAAGCTTTAAGACAAAGGCTTAAGCTTTGCTGATAATATATTTTAAAAACAAAATAAAAAGGAGAAAAACTATGAAAAAGATTCTTTCTATAGTTCTTGCAATTGCAATGATTGCTACTCTTAGCATCAACGCATTTGCAGCAAATGTTACAACAGTTCCTGGCTCTGAAACCGGCGACGTTGTTGTAAAAATTGATGGCACTTCTGCCGACAATCTTGCAAAGGTATATTCTGTAGATATAGAGTGGGATTCACTTGACTTTACATATACTTTCGACAGCACAGATGACAACACTTGGGATCCTTCAACACACACCTACACAGAAGCAAACGACGGTACCACAAACTGGGATAAGACCACTGCCAACATTAAGGTAATCAACCACTCTAATGAAGCAGTAGGCGTTGCAGCTTCAATCGACAATGCAACTCTTAACGGTGTTACCACTACCCTTTCAAACGCTTCTTTCGACCTTGATACAGGTGTTGGCCTTACCTATGACACTGCTGATTCAGACACCATCGGTGTTGCAATCGCAGGTGTTCCTACTGTTGAAGACGATTTCACAATCGGTACAATCACTGTAGAAATTTCTGCAAAATAATTTTTTAGCTCAAGTGGGCGCGCAGGTGCAGGCATGGGTAATGTGCCGACCTATTTGGCGGCAACCTTTTATCTGTGCCTGCGGCCCGTAGTGCCCGTTTAGCTGTCATATCGGCTATTGCCGTCCTTTGGATATGTCAGTTATGGGCAAGCTAAATTTTAGTGTGGAGATTTTTATGGAAAAAACACATAAAATAATTTTGTCTGTTCTTGCTGTCGTGCTTGTAGGTGTTATAATCTCTTGTGTTATAGTATCGCAATCGGGCAGCAAGAAGCAGATATCTCCCGAGTTTTCAGCCCCCGCATTTGATAGCAATGCCGTTGTTTTGAATATTGATGATATTCCTCAAGATGCCGAATATAAATCACTTACAATAAAAGACGGCTTTAAAGTTTCGATGTCTAGCGTCGTAGCAATACACAATAATTATGTTGATATTTATTTTACGTCCGACATTGACAACTCCGCTTGGTTAAAATTTGAAATTTTAAGCCTTGATGGCAAGATAAGTTATGGAGAAAGCGGGCTGTTAAAACAAGGCGAAACCTTAAAAAATATAAAACTTAATTCTTCTCCTCACGGAGATGAATTAATAATTAAAATATTATCTTACGAACCTGACACCTATTACAGTCTTGGTACTGCAACAGTAAAGGTAAATATAGCAAAATAAAAGCCATACCACGATTACGTCGTAGTATGGCTTTTATTATATAGGTTTTTCATTAGTATAATTTGGTAGCAATTTTGGTGAAACAGTGTCGATTTCTAATTCCAAATCTATTATCTCTTTTTCAAATTTTTCTATGTGCGATAGGGTAAGTGCTTCAACCTTTATTTCCTGTGCAATCTTAGCAGCATTTTTGCCTGCATTTCTACCAAAAACAATTATGTCAAGCAAGGAATTACCCATAAGGCGATTTTTACCGTGTATACCGCCTGCCGCCTCGCCTGCAACAAACAAATTGCGGATATTTGCGGTCATACAGTTTTGGTCAATTTCAAGTCCGCCGTTTTGATAATGTAGTGTAGGATAAACCAAAACAGGCTGTTTACGTATATCTATTCCCTGTCGCTTTAACATACGAAGCATTGCGGGAAGTCGTTTTTCAATTGTGCCGTCGCCGTGTGTTTTTTCAATCATCGGCGTATCCAACCATACACCCGTGCCTCGCGACGTAGCAATACCGTTGTTATTTTTTGTGCACTCGCAAATAATCGCCGCCGTAGTTGTATCGCGGGTTTCAAGCGGGTGAACAAACACCTCGCCGTTTTTGTTTACCAGCTTAGCTCCAAGCGCGCGAGCCTTTTCAGTAACGAGTGCACCAAGAATTTGCTCGGGATACGCAACTCCTGTAGGATGATATTGCAAACTGTCGGCATAAATCAGTTTTGCGCCTGCCCTATACCCCAGTACCAAGCCGTCGGCAGTAGCTCCGTAGTGGTTAGAACTGGGAAAGCCTTGGTAATGCATTCTTCCGGCACCACCCGTGGCAATAATCACGGCTTTTGCCTTGGCAACAAGCAGTTTTCCGCTTTCCATATTCATAAGTACCGCGCCTGCGGCATTGCCGTTTTGATCAAGAATGAGTTCAATTGCCGAGGTGTACTCAATTACCGGTATTTTACGATTTGCAATCTCATCTCTAAGTGTGCGCATAATCTCAGAACCGGTAAGATCTCGAGCAGCGTGCATACGGCTGCGTGCCGTTCCGCCACCATGTGTTGTAAGCATTGTACCGTCAGCATATTTATCAAATTCAACTCCAAGCTCATTAAGCCATAAGATTGCCTCCGGTGCCTCACAAACCAATCTTGAAACAAGCTCACGCTTCGCGGCAAAATGACCGCCGCCATAGGTATCTATAAAATGAAGTACAGGCGAATCGTCTGCCCCAGTCGCCGCCTGAATTCCTCCTTCGGCCATACCTGTGTTTGAGTCGCCAAGCCTTAGCTTGGTAACAATTACTACATCGGCACCTGCCGCACTTGCTTCAATGGCGGCCACCGCACCGGCACCACCGCCACCTATAATTAAAACATCAGTTTCATAATCAGGTTTTGTCAAGTCTACACTATAGGCACCAATTCGACTGTGAGATTGTAACATTTGCGCAAGCTCGGTAGGAACCTTTTCGCCTTTGTTAGCGCCAATTTTAAGCGTGGTGAATGCATCTTTGTTATAGTCAGGGTGAAAAGCAGTAATCAACCTTTGCCTTTGCTCGTATGACATACGTTCCGGCTGAAAGGCAATATTTTTTTCACGATTCTTTTGTACTAGCTCTAGTGAAGTTTTAAAGCTTTCAGGATACATATGTCCGCCTCCTCATTACTTGATTTCCCGATTATTATATAGCTCCTTTATTTCCTCTATAGGCTTTTGCATAAGCGTTTCAATAAGCTCGCAATAATCGCCGTTTTTTATTTCAGTAACACGTTTTTCTAACTGCTTGCTCTTTGGTGACAAATATCTGCCGTTAATTCTTCGAGCAAGCATAGCTACTTGCGGCTGCACAATTCCTACGGGGCATTTCAAGGTGCATGCACCACACATAACACATTCAAAAGACTCGTCGGCACAGCCCTCATAATCACCGCTTTTTGCTTTTAGAATATACTCTTTAACATTTATACCCTGTGGACAATTTTTTGTGCAGACGTTACACCCTATGCAGTTATTTATTTCAGGATAAAGTTGTAACACAATCGACTCTATAGGCGATAATTTTTCTATATCGTATGTACGTCTTTCAACAGGAAACGAAGGCAAAAAAGCGATGTGCATATTGTTTTGAACGCTTGTCTGACAAGCAAGACACACCTGTGCCGCCTCATCGTTTATACGATAAAAGGCCGCACAAGCACCGCAAAAACCGCTTCTGCATCCACAACCGCGAACAAGCCTATAGCCCACATACTCCATGGCAGTCATAATAGTAAGGCTATCCGGCACATGATACTCTTTGCCAAAAAGAAAAATCTTCACCAACTTTTCCATACGCTCAATATCCCTCTTTTCTTTTGCATTATATCAGTTAAAGAACACAAAATCAATCCCCACCGACTTTTCGGCGGGGAAAAATTATTTGTATGATATAACTTCTAGCTACCTTTGTACAAATTGTAATTTTAATCAAAGATGTCACAAAAAAAACAAAATAAATAAAACCGTCAAGGCGGGTAAACAGGCTACCCGAGGACAGCACACCTACAGCCTTTAAATACGGATATGCGACTCTGCTTATATCGCCAAAAGTAAGCGCTACCTGCATTACGCATAACAAAAGCCCCGTAAACCCTGCCGCTATACCCAATCTCAGCGACTTAGCATATGTCTTGCCGTAATTTATAAAAAATGGCAGTACAGCAACAGGTAAAAAGTATTTTATAAAAGACATAACTGAAAACTGTGGAGCAGTTAATGTCGACTTAACTGACGAAAAGTTAAATACACTTATTCCGCCGGCAAAGCATATTACTACAAACACCACCGCTATGAGCGCAACCAACAGGCCGTATTTGTAAACGGCTAAATCACTACTATATACAAACGCAAGTGTCACAGCTATAAGCACCGTTGACAGCAACATGACACTCGCCTGCGGCAATTGCTCTGCCTTTAAAAAAGTTATAAAGTCGGCAAATGTAGTAACCGCACCCCACACCGATAGGAGTAAAACCGATATGTTTAAAGCATACATTATTATTTTGCTTTTGGGGCTCAAATATATCATTAATCTTGCCAAAAGGATTAAAGCATACGATATTAAGCACATAAAACCTAAAAAATATACATTAAACACATTTGTCGGCATTGATATGATTGTGTTTCCAAAAATAAATAATACACCAAGCGCAAATATATGAAGAGCATAATTTTTGTTTTTCATAAACTCATCCACCCTCAACAACAAGTCTGTTGTCTTTTGAATTAATGGCTATTAAACGACCATTTTTTTTGACCGCATAAAGCTGACACAAAACCTTATCATCCATTTCTTTATTGTAGTTTTTAATAAGGCCTATAACATCATACCCAAGCACTCCGTTTGGCGTAGCGTTTTCAAAAAGTGTTTTGACATTATCAGTTCGCACAACATATACTCCGTAATTTAAATTTGGTATAACTTTTAAAAGGTCTAAATCATCACCCATATCTGTTTCAAAAATTACTGTGCCCAAATGTTCAAAATAAAGCGGCTTTACAAGCGATGCTTTTAAATTGTTATACGCTTTTTTTGTGTTTCCTCCGCTACCGCTTAATACAACTCTTTCGCTCTTTTTATCCGAGACATCGGACGAAGATATCGCCTCTATTAAAACAGTTGTTTCATCATTTTCTTGCAATACACCTATCGCAGTAACAAGATAGCCACGATCGATTTCACGGTAGCCGGTGTCTCTGCAAAACGCAAAAATCAAAACAACAAGCAATATTAAAAAAGGTTTTTTCATTATCAACCGCCCTTTCGCGTTTTATTTTTGTTAAATGCAGGACGGGTTTTCATAAACTGCCACGGAGCTCGTATAAAGGTGTCCTTAAGCGTTTGAAAATTGGGATTTCTAACCGTTTCGGTATAATCAACGCCAAAGGATTTAATGTCAAACACCCGTATAGCAAAAAGTGATACTGCCGCAAGATAGCCATAAATTCCCAAGAGTGCACAAGAAATTACGATAAAAAGTCGCCAATAAAACACCGCTCCCGTAAGTCGAGGTACCATAAGCCCTGCTATAGCGCTAAAGGCTACGGCAATAAGTATTGGTGCGCTTATAATTCCCGCTTCGACGGCAGCTTGTCCTACAACCAGACCTCCTACAACACTTAATGCGTGGCCAAGATTTTGCGGCATTCTAAGTCCTGCCTCTTTTAAAATCTCAAAAGCCAAAACAAGCGCTATACACTCTACAACACTCGCTATAGGCACGCCCGCCCGCAGTCGCGCCACAGTAAGTGCAAAATGAGTAGGTAGCAGTTCAAAATGGTGGGTTATAAGCGCCACAAAAACCCCCGGTACACTAACCGTTATAAAAAAGCACAGCCATCGTAAAACGCGCGCCAAGGATGCAAGCGTAAAGTTTATATAATAATCCTCATCCGACTGAAAATTTTCTGAAAACAAATATGGTATCGTAAGAACTACAGGAGTACCATCGACCACCACGGCTATTCTACCCTCAAGAAGTCGTGACGCAACTATATCGGGACGCTCTGTACTGCCCATGGTTTTAAACAAGCTATACTTACTGTCGCGAATATTTTCGGCAATATAATTACTATCGAGTATACCGTCAATATCTATTTTTTTAAGTCTTTGCTTTAACTCCTTTAGCATATCCTTGTCAGCGAGCGAGCCCAAATAACACACAAAAACCAACGTATCACTGCGACGCCCTATTCTCATCATCTCTATACAAAGGTCGGGAGTAAGCAGCTTACGGCGTATCATCGCAAGGTTAAACATTGCCGCTTCATCAAAGCCCTCTCGCGGTCCTTGTAAAACACGCTCACTGTCAGGCTCTTTTATACCGCGTGCGCGCCAGCCCTTTGTGTTTATTGTAAGTGCCGATTGGCTGCCGTTTTTAATAAGCAATGTATCTCCATAAAGAATGGCTCTGAGCATATCGGGCAACGCTTTGGTTTCGCTCACCTCGTTGGCAAACAAAACGTTTTTTGCAATATAATCACAATCAATGGCCGTGTCTTGCGGCAAAACCGTTTCTAAAAGCGCCTCTACCACCGTTTCACCCAGTTGGGCAGAATTGACCATACCATCCATAAATACAAGACAGCATCTTACATTTTCGCCTATCAAAACCTCTCGTGTGCGCAGTACGGCATCACGGCTAAAGATAGATTTAAAAAGGGCAATATCCATATCGATATTGCCGCTTAAATATGTGTCTTTATAATCGTTTACTCCACCCGACAATTTTGTCACTCCAAAAGCTTTTTATATTATCTTTTGCAAAAGTGGTGTAATTATTAATTATTGCCTATAAAAAAATCATACTGCTCGGCAATGGTGTTCCATGTAACAGCTCCCACCGCACCTGTTGGATTTATACCAAAAGCATTTTGAAATGCGGTTACCGCCTCTCGTGTTTGAGAACCAAAATACCCCGTTACAGGAATTTGAGGTATAACATCTATATTTTGCCCTATAAGTGATAAATAACTTTGCAAATCCCTAACATTCTGCCCACTCATACCCTCGCTTAAAAGATACCCAGGATACAGCTTTGCAAATTCACCCGAATAGCCTTCGGGTAGAAATTCAACCGTTTCAGAATAAATACGGTTAAGCACATTCCACGTAGCTGTGTTCACAATACCCGTAACAGGCAATCCGTAAAAGGACTGAAAAACACGAACCGCATTTGTAGTCTCAGGACCAAAAATACCATCAAGCGGAGGGGATGCAAGACCCGAATTAAAATATGCCAATATATTAAGATAATACTGAACCGTTCTAACACCTATTCCCTGCGAGCCTTCACGCAACTGAGTAGAAAAGGGAATTTGAGCTTCACTTATTGTTACCCCCTCTCCCACAAGCTCAGCAAGACCCTTTACACCTACGTAGTACCGTTTAATTCTATACCAGGTGGATTTATCAACCTCGCCTGTTTGGGAGAGATTAAAAATTTCTTGAAATTTTCGAACTGCCGCCTCTGTATCTAAACCAAATATTCCGTTTTCCTCGGCAATTCTGGGTATTGCGGGGTAATTGCGCGCTATGCGATTAAGCTCGGTTTGAATAATTTTTACATTATTTCCCGAGTCCCCTACGCGCAACGGCACACCGGGGTAAGACTGTTCTATATCGGCAATGGGTGCATTTTCTACAATGCCAATATTCTGTCCGTAATAGTTTTGCAAGATCTGATACGGCGTGAGTCCCGCTCTGGCAAGATCGACCGAGCCCCATTGCGAAAGCCCATCACAGCGCGAGGTAGTACCATTACAAAATTGAGTAAAAAGCGGCTGTATCTCACCCTGTCTTATTACATAATCATTAAAAATGTCATCTACTATAAGACTTATGTTTTCAAAAATTTCTCTATCCGGTACAAACGCTTGATCAAATGCGGTTGAATTTGTAATATCAAAATTATATCCGCGCGAGGGATACCACTCGGTATAAATTCGATTAAGTGCAAAGCTTATTATTGCATAAATATTGGCACGCAAGGCCTCTTCCGGCCAAGTGGGATAAATCTCGCTCGACGCCACGTTCTTAATATAATCAACAAAATTTACCGTAACATTCTGCGCCGACGACGTAGGTGCGCCAAGGTGTACGGTTATATCTTGGGGAATTACTGGGTACAACGCCTCAGGCATATGTATACCTCCTATAAATTATAGTCATTGCCTTCCTCTATTATTTGAGGAGCGGTGTTTTTTCCTGCGGCTGTAACGGGTAGTAGGTCCATTCCCTGCACCGACAAAACACCCGAAAAAACGGGAACATTCATTGCAATTTGCTCGACGTATCCATCGCTTTTAACCGAAACGTTATATTTTGCATATGGCGCTACACCACCGTTTTCGGCCTGCTGTGAATCGGCGGCAGGCGGTGTTTTAGGATTGAACACTCCGCTTTTACCGCTCTCATCGGTAATACCTGTTTCAATAACCGTTTTGTTTTGTCCGCTACCTGTAAATACTGTAACAAGCGCATTTTTTACAGGATATAGGTGGTTAAAGGTTGTAACGTTTAGCTGTAGTCCACCCGTTCCGTCCTCAAATCTGGGCGGTGTTGGTGTAAGCTCTTGTATTGCGGTATCTATAACAGCATTTTCACTTTGCGCTATTGCGGCGGCGTTTTCACGGTACATTTTTAGTAGTTCATTTGCATAATCCTGTGGCGTTTTTTCACGCATAATATCACCCTTATGTATTGTTTTTAATACATTCTATGATTTCAAAACAGCAAATATAAATATATTTTTATAAAGCTAAAAAGCCTTCGGGAATAAATCCCGAAGGCTTTTTACCGTCTATATTTTAGAAAAACAACTTATCCGCACCAAAGGTTACGAAGGTTACAATTGCAGCGGCGCCTAAAACGCCTAATGCAATCGCGGGAAATGCGCGCTTAAGTCGCATATCGAGCATAGCAGCAACCAATGCGCCTGTCCACGCACCTGTGCCGGGTAATGGAATTGCTACAAGAATAAACAGTCCCCAAAAAGCATATTTTTGTACCACATCTGACTTGCTCTCGGCGCGTTTTTCGAGTCGGGTTACAATTCCGTCAAGCTTTGTGCTCCACTTACGCATAAGCTCAAATATTTTTCTAATAAAAATAATAATAAACGGTACGGGGACAAGATTTCCTATAATCGAGGTGGTAACCGCCACCCAATAAGGAAGACCAGAGCCAACCCCGATTGGTATTGCCCCACGAAGTTCAATTACCGGCACCATAGACCACAGGAAAGTAATAATAATTTTACCAAGTGTCGTGCTTAAAAAAGGCATAACAAATCTCCCTTAAACCATAGTGTTGCTGCTTGCAATTCCAAAAATTTCTTTTATATATTCGCCGGTAGAAACACCCATTGAAGCAGGTCTTAAAACAACAAGATACACCAGCGCTAAAACCGCCAATAAAAGCACCGCTATTAGTATAACAATAGTTATATCCATAGTACGTGCATTGTTCTTTTTACGAATAACGCTATGCTTATCATCCTCACGCTCAGCAATAAACATACTGTCGCTTTGCGATGTTATGTATGGTTGATCATATCTTGATTTACGTTCTTCCGGTGATTCGACCTCGGTATACATACCGCTAAATTCTATTTCTTCAATTGGAGCCACTTCTGCAGGCGTATCTTCCGAAGGACCTTCTTCGCCGTCCATTATAAAATCAATATTATGCGCATCCTGCGTTTCGCTCAAAGGCATAACCGACTCCGGCAAAACATCATATTCATCATCTTGGGTAATGTAAGTTTCATTCTCTGAAACCGCCGTTTCATATACAGGCGCTTCTTCTGTAACAGGGGAAGAAAGAGGTGATACAGGCGGCGCAATATAGCTTATTTCAACAAGATACGGATGAATAAGATTTTTCATAATTGCTTTTCTAAAGCTTTTGTTTTCGGTGAGCAAAATTATGGTTTGTGGTCCGCTCTCAATTATGCAACCGCCAAAATATCCGTCAGGAGTCACAAGCGGTGTAGAGCCATTTATAATATGTATATCTTCTTGTCCGTTTATACCGTATGTTTTGCTATCACAAACAGCAGTACCCGTACCAATAGCCTTTGCTATTGTGTTTATAAGGCCCTCATTACCAAACAACTGACCACAGCATATAATAACACGGCTACGAGCAACGTCGCGCGCTAGCGCTTTTACAAATGCTTTTTTGTCGTCGGTTTTGTCGGTGAGCAAACGAACCGGGCTATTTGCTCTTAAATTAAATTCCATTTCAAAATCTGACGGGGATTGATGATATATAATATCCAGCTTTAAATTCTGCACTGTTCATATTCCCTTTCTGTATATATTTAATACGGATATTTAAGTCCGCGTTCGGTATACCATATTTTAGGATACTTGATTTGAGCGTTTACCACAGCATCGCTTACATCAGTATGCGACGCATCCCAATCGGTTGTTTTTTTAGCCAATACAACAAGTCGAGCGCCTTCAAAATCGTTTGCCGAAGTAACGAGTGTTAATATGTCGTCACCATATTCTACAGACACCTTGGTGTCTATAAGACTGCGCGCACGACTTTCATTATACCATATGTTAAACTCAGCTTTATCAGCAAAATGACTTTTGGATGGGTTGTAAATGCTTCCTGCATCATCCTCGTAAGAGGATAGAAGCATTATTGAAAACACAATATATTTTTCTTGTGTATCACCGTAATAAAGCTCTATTTCGGGGTGTTGCTTATAAAAATTAAGATTACGGTACTTTTTTAAAGAGCCAAACATTGTACCATCTTTCATATTGTTACCAAAAATCACTATATTGCGGTCGTTGCCCCGTCTGTCAAAGCTGTCAGACGTTGACAAAGCCAGTGCGCCGTAACGACTTTTTTTACCGTTTTGATTATGGGTAGTATAGTACTCGTCGTCTTTGCCCTGACACACGGCATAGCTTATGTTGGTATTGCTTATATTAAGCCAACCCTTAATATCCTCGTTTTTTTCTGAAAGTGCTTTAATCGCACTATTGCCACCCATACTTTCAAAATAATCGCCGGCCTCTTTAAGCAGCTTGCTTTGCGCATTGCCTGCAGTAAAAAAACAACCTATTAAAAAAGCAGACACCACGAGTGATAACACTAGCATCAGTGTCACTATTTTGAGCGGTAAGGATATTCCGTTTTGGTTGTAAATTTTAGAAAAGTTTTGTGCCGTACACACATCTTTGACGGCATCAAAAAAATTTTTTGAATGTTTTCCTGCCATATTTTCCTACTCTTAATAATTTTATTCGATATAAGAATATTCTATTCCTGCTATAGCTCTCTCGATAAGCGGCTCAATATCGAGGTTTTTCTCGGCTTCTTCGCATTGACCCTTTTTAGGCTTTGTGTGGGGATGCTTTGGTGTAAACACTGTACAACAATCCTCATAAGGCAAAATCGAAATATCAAACGCATCTATCTTTTTAGATATTGCAATGATTTCTTCCTTGTCCATACCTATAAGGGGACGAAGAACAGGCATGGTGCAAACCTCATCCGTAGATGCAATTGCAGGCAAGGTTTGACTTGCAACCTGACCCAAGCTTTCACCCGTAACAAGACCCAGACAGCCATCAGCTTCAGAAACACGACAAGCAATACGCATCATCATACGTCGCATTATTAGTGTGAAATAATCCTCTGGACAATGCTTGCCTATTTCTTCCTGAATTTCGGTAAAAGGAACTATTGCAAGCTTTATAACACCGCTGTAGCGCGCAACACGGCCCAAAAGATCCTTAACCTTTTGTTCTGCACGCACACTGGTGTATGGTGGAGAAGCAAAGTGAATAGCATTAAGCACCAAGCCACGCTTTGCCATTGTGTATGCTGCAACGGGGCTGTCAATACCGCCCGAAATAAGCACCTGTGCACGACCCGCTGTACCTACAGGCAATCCGCCTGCGCCCTTTATCTGACCGCCGCGAATGTATGCCGCATAGTCACGCACCTCAACGGTAATAATTTCGTCAGGGTTGTGAACATCTACACGAAGATGTGGAAACGCACGCAAAAGTGCGCCCCCAACCTCACGACAAATTTCGGGAGATTTAAGCGGAAAGCTCTTGTCTGCGCGCTTGGCCTCAACCTTAAAGGTTTTGATATTGCGAAGCGTATCTGCAAGATATGCAGGTGCTTTTTCTAAAATGTCATCCATATTTTTCTCGCACACACAAGCACGACTAAACGCCGCAATGCCAAATATACGACCCATACGGTCAAGCGCTTCGGCAAAGTCAAAATCATCGTCAATCGGTTTTATATAAATGGTAGATTGTGCGCGTTCTACACTAACCTTGCCAAGTCCCTTAAGTCTGCGACGAATGGTAGCTACCATCTTGTCTTCAAAACTGCGACGATTAAGTCCCTTAAGTGCCAACTCACCGTCTTTTATGAGTATAATTTCTTTCATTTTATAGACCTTCTTAATTTTTGTGTTGCAGATATTAGCGCACTCTTTAGTGCGTCAATATCTTCTTTTGTATTATCTCGTGAAAAACTTATGCGCAACGCCGAATCAACCGCTTTGCGAGATAAGCCCATTTCGCGCAGCACATAACTACCTTCTCCCTTTGCGCAAGCGCTACCCGATGAAACGTAAATTCCCTCTGCCTCAAGGAAATGGAGCAGCGTTTCAGAACGATAACCCTCTACCGAAACATTTAAAACATAAGGCAACGATTCATCCGAAGAATTTATTGTGACAAGCCCTGTGTCTGTCAAGCAATCTTTTGCATAAGACAAAAGCTCTTTTTGTTTTTTTAAATTTTCACTTATATTACCAAGACTGTCAACTGCACCCTTTAATCCATATATAAGCGGTACAGCCTCGGTGCCGGAGCGCATATTCTTTTCTTGTCCGCCGCCCGTAAGCAGAGGCTTTATTGTCACGCCTTTTTTAACATAAAGCACGCCAACACCTTTAGGTCCGTGAATTTTATGGGCACTTGCTGTAAATAAATCAACCCCTAATTCATTAAGATTTATAGGCATCTTACCAAACGCCTGAACACCATCACAATGAAGCAGTGCGGGTGCACCCGACGCCTTTATAGCATCTGCCGCCGCCTTTATGGGTTGAATGGCGCCCGTTTCGTTATTTACAAGCATAATACTGACAAGTATTGTGTCTTTATTTACGGAATTCTTTATATCTTCGGCACAAACCATACCGTTTGCTTGCGGTTTAAGATAAATAACCTCAAAGCCATCGTTCTCCAGCCTTTTTATAGTTTCTAAAACTGATGGATGCTCAATGGCGGTTGTTACTATTCTTTTACCGCGTCTTTGACGGGCATGTGCCGCACCAATAAGTGCTGTATTATTGCTTTCGGTACCGCTACCGGTAAAGTAAATTTCGTCCTCTCTGCAGTGAAGCATAGCAGACAGGGCTTTTCGCGTATCGTCTACAAGCATTTGTGCTTGAAATCCCATACTGTAAAGGCTTGAAGGGTTGCCCCAATAATCGCTTAACGCGAGGTTAATGTTTTGTATAGCTCTTTCGCACGGTTTGGTGGTAGCACTGTTATCTAAATACACTATTTTTTTCAAAACATATCACCCCATTTTTTCTCATTCTATATCATTATACAGTATATTCGTAAAATACACAATACTAAATATATTAAAATTTCCATAAAAATTTCTTCTCAAACCCTTGCAAATGATACATTCAAATATTATAATGTTATATAAGATTTTATTTGGGGGACTTTTTATGTTAAAAAGAATTTTAGCGGCAGTATTTGCCGTACTTATGATATTTGCCGTAGGTTGCGATAACGATGTGGTTTATGACGACCTTTCGAATTACGAAAGCCAACCGCCTGTGATAGAAAACGAAGCACCAAAACTTAATGTCAACCCTCTTACAGGCGTTGCCGAATTTGAAAACACTTCCAAAGCAAATCAGCGACCTGTTGCAATTATGGTAAACAATGTTGACATTGCGCAAAGCAGGCAGACCGGTCTTTCTGACGCGGACATTATTTATGAAACCGAGGTAGAGGGCGGCATCACACGCTTGATGGCGGTTTATCAGGATATATCCGACCTTGACAAAATTGGTACCGTTCGCTCGGCGCGTTATCCTTATGTTGATTTGGCGCTTGGTCACAACGCAGTTTATATTCACTGCGGTCAAGACCCAACCTATTGTGCTCCACACCTTAAGGATATTGACGATATAAGCATTGATACCAACTCAAAAGGAGCCAAAAGAATTGCAAACGGACTTTCCAGCGAACATACACTTTACGCACTGGCCGACGACCTTTGGAGTGATATAAACGATAAATTTAACACCAAGGTATCAAGTGTTGCTCCTTGGGTAAACTTTACAGACGAAGCACTCACGCTTGACGGCGGTGCCGCTACAAGCGTTAAGATTCCATTCCCTGCAATGACTACTAACTTTACATACGATCCAGCATCAGGATTGTACACCCGTCTTGCAGGAGGTACCGTACTTACCGACTATTATTCCGGCGAGACCACACAGGTTAAAAACGTATTTATTTTATTAACCTCTATCTCAAACTATCCCGACGGTAAGCATCGCAAAGTAGCGCTTCAAAGTGGCGATGGATACTATATCACAAACGGTACCGTTCAATTTATTAAGTGGGAAAAAGGCGCTTCCACAAACGGATTTAAATTTACCGATGGAAACGGTAACGAAATAAAGGTAAATGCTGGTAATTCTTGGGTGTGCATTGCCAATAAATCAAGCTGTAACCCAACTATACAATAAGGTGATACTATGATACAAAACGAACTTAAAAAACTTATCTGCTACGGTCTTGAAAAAAATCTTTTTACCGAGCGCGACCAAATATATGTAACCAACCTGCTTATTGATGCACTGCAGCTCGACGAATTTGACTGTGAGGAAAATTTCACCGATATTAATTTAGAATCTACCCTTTTGTCAATTCTTGATTATGCGGTAGAAAAAGGGATTATCGAAGACGATATTACCTCGCGCGATTTGTTCGACACTAAGCTTATGGGACTTATGATGCCACGTCCGTCAGAAGTAGAGTTTGAGTTTTTTAGCCGATACAACGTATCTCCGGAAGCTGCAACCGATTACTATCACAAGCTTTCCAAAGATAGCGACTATATCCGTACATATCGCATAGCAAAAGATATAAAATGGATTTCCTCTACCGAGTATGGTGATCTTGATATTACAATAAACCTTTCAAAGCCTGAAAAGAGCCTTAAAGAAATTATGGCAGCCAAAAATGCGCCGCAATCCGGATATCCTAAGTGCTTACTTTGTAAAGAGTGCGAGGGCTATGCCGGAAGGGTAAACTTCCCTGCTCGTCAAAATCACCGCATAATTCCGCTCAAATTAACTGACGAAAACTGGTTTATGCAGTATTCACCATATGTTTACTATCCTGAGCATTGTATCGTATTTAATGCGGAGCATACACCTATGATTGTAGACCGTAAGGCTTTTTGCAAGTTGTTTGACTTTGTAAAAATGTTCCCACATTATTTTATTGGTTCAAACGCAGGCTTGCCAATCGTTGGCGGTTCAATTTTAAGCCACGAGCATTTTCAGGGTGGTCGATACACCTTTGCTATGGAAAAAGCACCCATTGAAAAGCCTATAGTATTCAAGGGATACGAGGATGTTACAGCAGGAATTGTTAAGTGGCCTATGTCGGTAATTCGTTTGACAGCCGACAGTGCTGAGCGTGTTATTGACCTTGCTGATAAAATTTTTACCACCTGGCAAAATTATACCGACGAGAGCGTATTTATATTTGCCGAAACCGATGGCGAACCACACAATGCAGCAACTCCTATTGCGCGTATGTGCGGCGACAAGTACGAGCTTGATTTGGTGCTTCGCAACAATATCACTTCTGATGAGCATCCGCTTGGTGTTTTCCACCCACACGCTGAGCTTCATCACATAAAGAAAGAAAATATCGGTCTTATTGAAGTTATGGGCTTGGCTGTGCTTCCTGCCCGACTTAAAACCGAAATGGCAGAGCTTGAAGAAGCGATGCTAAACGGCGCAGATATCCGATCTATAGAAAGCATCGAAAAGCACGCCGATTGGGCCGATGAAATCAAGGCTAAATATGGCGATATAAACGCCGACAATATCGATAAGATTATCAAGGACGAAATCGGTATTGTGTTCTCCCGCGTTCTTGAAGACGCAGGCGTATTTAAGCGCGACCAAAAAGGTCAGGACGCATTTACAAAGTTTGTAAACTTTGTAAACGAATAGAACAAAAAATCCCACCTGAATTCAGGTGGGATTTTTTTATTCAAGTGTAAAGCATTTCAAGATTGTATTAGTTTTATCTGTCTGCAAAGAAGTGACGGTGACATTGGCAAGATAACTATTCTTGATAAAAGCAAAAGCAATTCCATAAAAATCATAGCCTTGTATTTTAGCTTCAATTCTTAACGCATCAAATTTTTTGCCATCTACGGTAATATTTTCATAATTTACCGCTACATCAGTATAACCCATATTTTGATAGGTTGATATAATAGCATCCGTCTGAGCCACTAACGCTGTTTTGAGATCAAGAGTTACCGCTTGGACAGGATTAAGTCGTTCAAGATTTACGTTAACATTACTATTATCTACATTATTTTGGGCATACATATCATAAATAATTGTTGCCTTTTCGAGTTGAGAAGAAACGTCTTCGTCTATATATTCCTTAGTTATATTATTTAATTCTAAAATTTGCTCATCACTGTAAAAGTTCCATTCTGAAGGCAGTGTACAACTCAATCCCAAGAATTCATTGGTATAGACATTGTTGGAGGTTTTGCCCAACGAAAATTCAGGTTGACTATCTTCTGACTCTTGGCTTAGAGTTGAGTTTTCAGTTTCAGATGTTATTTCACCACGAATATCATCGACATTATCGTAGCGGCCCAAGCAGCCACAAACGCTGAAAAGCATAACAATCGCCATAACTAAGCATAATAATTTTTTCATAGTATCACACTCCTTTAAAGAAGTGTAACACAATTTTTAAAAAACGTCAACACTTTGTATCTAACTGCAAAAAACATGCCTTCCTATAGTAGTAATAACGGGGCGTGAAAAAATCCATTTGCTTGTGGCTACCGTAGGATTATAGTAATATATTGCGCCGCCCGATGGGTCGAGTCCGTTTAGAGCGTCGCGTGCGGCCTTGTACGCGCTATCGGCAATTGGCTCATAAAACTGACCGTCATAAAGACAAGAAAATGCTCCGTTTTGATACACAACGCCTGACAGTGTATCAGGAAACGACGGGTGCTCAACACGGTTAAGTACTACTGCCCCTACTGCCACCTGCCCTAAGTAGCTTTCTCCCCTTGCCTCAGCCGAAATTATACGGGCAAGCAACTCGTAATCGGCCGAATTATACACATCCTTAGACGAAATTCCAAGCGCGGCAAGTGTTTTTGCACCCACAACACCGTCGGCTGTAAGATTATTATTTTTTTGAAATTTTATTACTGCATTTCTTGTGGCAGAGCCAAAAATACCATCCACCTTACCGTCGTAATAACCCCATTTTTTAAGTCGGCTTTGTATTTCACTAACCTCATCGCCCACCGAACCTATCTTTGATAACGAATTAACACTAACACACATAATACAAAAAAGAACAAGCATTATAATAAATAGTTTGAGCATTTTATTCATATTATCCCTCCATAAAAAGTGTTCCCATTTTTTTGTCAAATAATAATCATCTATTCAGCTTTTCAAGACAAAAAAACAACTTTTTTACCGTCTTGCTTTGACAAAAAACACTCCACTTTACGAGTATAATAAATGTGAGAATTTATCATCTACGGAAGTTTAAAGGGAGTGTATTTTTAAAAATGAAGGATTTAGTCACCAAGGCGCATAACATACAGCTAAAATCGTCCGAGGCTACGATTTCAGCCTTATTATTACATATTTGCGTTGCTGTTTTGGCCTTTGTTGCCTCACGCGGAGTAATTCTTGAAAGCTATATGCCTTTTGGATTGGTTATTGTGGGCGGCTGTACCTCAACCTTTTTGCCAAGTAGTGCTATAGGTGCTTTTATAGGTTATTTCTTTCCTGCGGTGAGCACAGGTGGGTTTAAATATATTGCCGCTTTGCTTGCAATAATTGCGGTGCGATTGCTTTTGTCGGGTTATGGACACCTTAGTGAAAACCCTTTCTTTTTGGGTGGTGTAGCACTGCTTTCGAATGTAGCGACAGGTGCTGTTACATATAGCGGTGTACCGCTAGATCTATTAAAGCTCGCAGCTGAATGTATTATTATTTTTGGTGCGGTATTTGTAACGCACAACACATTTGAATCACTATCTTCAAGCCAATCAGGTCTTACACTGGACGAAACGGCTTGCCTGGTATGTACTGCGGTAATAATACTTATAGGGCTTATTCGCTTTTCTATTTTCGAGATTTCCTTAGGCCGCACTGTCGGTGTGTTTTTACTGCTCGCTTCAGCACGATACGGTGGTACTGCGGTAAGTAGTGCTTGTGGTATTGCACTATCATTTGCCTGTGCGGTAACAGCATCTTACGAAAGCGGATTTGGAATTTATGCTTTGATGGGTCTTGCCGCAGGTGTTTTTGCAAATTTGGGTAAATATGCGATAGCCATTACCTCAATTGCTACCGCATTGATTGGCGTTTCACTTATGCAATTCAAAGAAGATTCCGGATTATTTTTAACCGAAATATTTTTGTCTGCAATAGCTTTTTTACTTATACCTCGTTCATTAGGAATAAATTTAAGTAAATTTTTTTACCGCCATCCGACAGTCAATTCACAAAACGGTGCCGAAAACGCACTGAGTCTTCGTTTGAATTTGGCGTCAAGTGCACTCGTTGATGTTGCCGATACAGTAAGTCAGGTATCAAGTGAGCTGTCAAAAATAAATGCACCCGATTTCAAATCGGTAATAAGCCTTATAGAACAAGATGCCTGCTGTGGCTGCAAGCTAAGACTTCACTGTTGGGAAAACAAATCAGCCGCCACAATGGATGCGGTAATGCAGATGATAAACAGTGTAAAGGGCGGTGATTCCTCGCCTGACTTAAATGTTCTTGACGAATTTCAAGGTAGATGCATTCGTATAAACAAAATGCAAGAAACCGTTAAATACCGTTATTCTCAATACGCATCTATGCTGTCGGCTGAGGACCGCATTGACGAAGTAAGGCAGGTTGTATCCGAGCAATTTGAAGGTGTGTCAGATATGCTTAACGAATTATCGCAAAGCCTTACCACCGACGAGCATTTTAATACGCACGCAGCAGAATCGGCCGCATCAGCGCTTAAGAACATTGGTATTCACACCTATGATTGTGCGGCCAAAATAGACAAATTTGGTAGAATGTCGCTTGAAATGAAAATAAAATATGATAACAGCACGGTGTTTAACCGACTTCAGATTATGAAAATACTGTCGCTTGCTTGCGAACGTGATTTTGGTATACCAAACATAACAAAGACAGGCTCTCACGCTGTAATAACCGTAAACGAGCGCACCAATTATAAAATTGATATCGGTATAGAACAGCACTGTGCTGTCGCGGGTTCTATTTGCGGTGACGCATATAAATATTTTAATGACGGAAAAGGTAATTTTGTAATGATATTGAGTGACGGTATGGGCACCGGCGGAAGAGCCGCCGTTGACAGCGCAATGGCGTCGGGACTTATGGCGCGACTGCTTAAAGCGGGCTTTGGATATGATTGCTCACTAAAAATCCTTAATTCATCTATGCTTTTTAAATCAAGCGACGAGTCGCTGGCAACCATGGATATTGCTTGCATAGACCTGTTTACAGGTAACACCGAGCTTTATAAGGCAGGTGCCGCACCAACAATTGTAAAGCGCAACGGCCACTCGGGTAGAGCCGAAAGTCACAGCCTACCCGTTGGAATTTTAAAAGACGTATCTTTTGATCGTGCCGGCATACGCTTGCGACAAGGAGATATTTTACTGTTAGTTTCTGACGGTGTCACCTTTGAGGGCACCGAATGGATTAGACGCGAGCTTGAAGCTTGGAATGACGGTAGCGCACAAGACCTTGCAGAGCACATATGTAACAGTGCGCGCCGCCGCTATGCAACCAGCAGACCCGACGATATAACCGTTATGGCTGCTATTTTACAAAAGAGCGAGTAAAGTTATCGTTTATATAAAACAAAAACAACGGTCGAGTTAATCGCCTGTTGTTTTTTATAAATGTTATTAATACTTTTCTTTTATTTTTTCTGCCAGATGAGGATGCTTTTTAAGCACCAACAAGTTTGAATATGTAACATCTAACATATCATCCTTCGACATCTTTCTTATACGGCCAAAACAATGGACGTAAAGGAACAGTAAAAATGCATATAGACCTATTGTTGCAAGTACGGTACCATCGGTACAGCAGTAGTCATACAAACCGTGTGCCAATATTGGAACAAGCAAGCTCAAAACAAGATGCCGTCTGCCCGAAAATTCCTTTGCATCGGGGCTTAGTAAACCGTCACGCTTAAGAGCGCGCTCTTTACGCTTTGCCTTTTCGTACATATGCCACATACTGTAATAGTAACCCATTAGCACAGCAAAGAACATATGACCCGGCACCGACATAACAGCACGCACAAAGGCGTTCATCCATCCGTTTTTCACAACGTATAGCACGTTTTCTAAAGCGGCAAAGCCGAGTGACACAAACACAGCATATATAAGTCCGTCAAAAAGACTGTTGAAATTTTTGTTTTTTCGAGTCATAAGAATCAAAACCAAAAATTTTAGTCCTTCTTCTACCAACGCTACACCAACAAAATACTTGCTGGCATTATACATTTTAAATGCTACTCCCGTAAGATATTTTACGCCGTCTTGTTCCACTGCATACGGTGTAAAAGCCTTTTTTATAAGGTCAAAAGCTACTCCCTCGATTTCTGCCGCTGGAAAACAAATTACACAACCTAAAAACGCAAGACTTATCAAAAGGCCAATAGGTTCTTTTTCTACACGGTCTTTCTTAAAGACATATATGCATAACGCTATCGCAGGAAAAAGCGCAGCACAAACCAAAAGAATATCATTAATCCCCATCAAACACTCACCCTTAATTTTGTAACTATACCGCAACCGTTAAAACAAATCGCGTTTATATTCGTCTACCGATTTGCCCGTCGCTATTGCAAGAGCGTGTTGCTTTTCGGCGCATTCCTTACAAATGATTTGTTCCTTACTGGATAATAAATTTTCAACTATGTTTGGTTCGTATCCTGCACCAACAAAAAATTTCTCACAATCATCACAAGTATGTGTGATTTTAGGTACAAATACTATTCCTGCAACAATAATTGCCGCAACCAAAACAAACGAGATTAGTTTTTTCATAATAAATTTCTCCTTTAACTATTTATCAAATGCTTGACCATCTTGGCAAAGCGTTCATCACTTAATTGATGCACACTGTCAATAAGATTAATTTTCATATCCCGTGCGCGTTGCTTAAAATATTTTCTGCTTTGAGTTTTTTTACCCAAATATGTAGCTATCAAAACCTTTTTAACATACGGACCGCCAAATCGGTTAGCAACCGTTTCAAGCTTATACAACTCATCGTCACCAACGTTTCCGTTTTTGCACGAAATAAAAATCGGTGTTAAGCCCTTCATTAATATAACATCTATTTCATTTTCTGTATCCTTTTCTTCGTCATCTATTCGGTGGAAGTTACCATCCCAGTCGATATAAACACCGTTCATAGAATCGGTATAAAAAGCAGTTCCTTCCTTGTCCGTTATGCTGTTTGCGGCAATCAAAACCTTTAATTCCAATACAGTTCCCGCTTTTGTAAGACATTTTTTAACCTGTTCATTCTTATACGAAAATGTAATGTCTCCCCCATCGCATTTATAAGCATAAATTAAATTTTTCTTTTGAAGTTCTAAAAGCAACCCATCAATCGGTATGTATTTACTGCCAACATTTTTCATATGCGCTTGAACAGCTGTAAGATTAACCGTTACATCAGTATGACTATTTGAGGTGTTGCAAGCATCTATGGCATCTAACACATTTAATCTACCATTCCAAAAGCCCGGATCACGACGACATATTCCCCACATTTTTTCAATATCGCAAATAAAATCTTCTGTCAGATTCCATTCAAAAGTTCTGTCATCTTCACCGTACCTTATAGCGCCGCCATGAAGGTTAATGTTTTCTTCTATTGATATACTTGGTGCACCGTTATATAAAACATTTCCATCATTATCACAGTCGGTTATAACACCATTTTTAATATTAAAACGTTGCATTTGTATATTTTTTTCAGAATACTTTTGAAAAACAATGCCCATCGCGACAAGAGCAAGATCATCGCCGCCGGTTAAATCAAATACACACTGTTGCTCGGTTTCAACTATATCTGAGAGCACCTGAACAATATCATTAAGGTTGTTCCTTTTGATGCTTTGGTAGGCAATTTCTATATTTAGCCCGCGCTTTTTCAAAAAAGAGCGATAAATGGGATCGTACTTTTTCATAACCTTTCCGTCACCAATAAAAACAATTTTATCCGGTGCGATTGTTATTGAGCTGACAATATTTTCAACCGAAGTGCGATCATAAAATTCCACTACCGTCAAAGTAAACATCCCCTAAACACTATCACCTTTGTGATAATTTTTATAAAAATATTATACTCTTATTTGGGGTGCTTGTCAATCACGCAAGGTCATATAAAAAAACGGTCCCACAAACAATTTTTTGTGGGACCGAAAATTTTTAGATTTCGTTATCTAATATTTCCATCTGTACTTTGAACTTGTGCGTTTGGGATTTATCGGTAGGAGAAATGATTATCTTACCCCAGCCGCACTCGCGATTTTCGGTTTTATCGCTTGGAACAGGGATACCAACCGTTGTAAAACGATTATCACCGCCACCAATGGCAGTAATACTCGCGTTTTGTGGCTCAAGCACTGTGCAACGCAGTTTACCACCTTTGTGAGTGATAGTTATTACGTTTTCTTCAATTTTTGGTTCTTCCATCATATGAATATGGAAACATTTAATAAATTCTTCACTTTTTGCGGTTACTTCATCTTCGACTGTGAACACACCATTTTTGCTTAGCTTTGGTTCAAATGTCATCTTGCGAACAACACTTTCGCAAGTGTGCGAGTAAGCGGTGGTCAAGTCACCAACAATTTCAACCTTGTCTTCGGTTTCGGTATGCGAGAGCACCTTTGCCATTTGACAGTCACGCTGCCAAGCTGCCGCAAGGTCAGGCTCAAGATCATAATTCGTGGTGGGTACCGGTCGGCGTGTACCGCCATCGTTGATGAGATACAGCTTATCGCCCCATACACCCATTTCTTTTTCAACATCGTCATGTTTTACTTTAGTATTATTAAGATTCAACTGTTTTTTGCACCACGTAGTAACGTAGCCTAAATTTTTAACGTTTTCATCACGTATTGTAAGACAATTGTGCGACGACGTAACGGTATCGTAGTTGTAAAAATGCTCACATCCGTACCAATAATATGCGCCCGAGCTTGAAACAAGGATGCCGTTATGATATATCTGAAAATCACCAGTATCGTAATGCTCGTGTCCTTGGCACCACAATTCACCTATCTTCATATAAACTGTGGTGTTTTTTTCTTCATCCTTATAAATTGTAGTGCCTGCGGGGTATTTAAAATGTCTTGCCTTTTCATAAGGTGCGGGTGTAAATTCCGGAGCGATAAGGTTAAACACCAAGTGTACCACGGGTGAATAAAGTCCCTCGCCGTAGGTGGTATCCTTGTATAAATCTATACCGTAATGCGTAGGCACCATAACCTCATCGCGATAATTTTCAATAAAATACTTTTTGTAGTTTGCATTTCCCGTAAGCGATGCCGCAAAAAAGTTAACAATGGTAAAGGGGTGTTTTACAACGTGACCGCCGCCCTTGTCATCATTACAGTCGTTTCCTATTCTAAGACTTTGACCGTCGGCACGGGTTAAATAATAATATCCGTCAGCATTTTCAACACACTCGTCAAAAATTCTCTGTCCGCTCATTTGGTAAAACAACAACTGCGCCCAAAGTGCCGATACCTGACGGTAACTGCCGTATGACGGACCTTGATTGTTTAGCTGAGTTGAAAAACTAAATTTATAAAACGGAACTAAATCGTTAATAATTCTACCCACCACAAAATCGTATATATCGGGACGCTCATCATAGGTTGCTATTGAAAACGACAGCATGTCGCGGAGATATTGAGCCTCGTGTGAATGCGAGTGGGTGTTGCGTTGCTTGGTTGGCGGATATCCCACTTCCATACTGGCTTCTAAAAACTGCTCGCACTTTTCAATAAAGAAAAATTTTTCTTCATTGGTTAAATATTTATAAAGCCAGTCATAAACAAGCGACGTCACAAAAACCAAATGTCCTGCGTGACGACAAAGCATAAGGTTTGTGTTTTTGTCACAGCTAAAGCGTTCTACTATCTTTTTGGTATTATCAATAATATCTCGCGCTTTTTTAGCATCTTCCTCAACCCAAGCTTCAAACGCCTTTGACTCTATCATAAAACAAACCATAAGGTTATATTTTCCTGCGATTATGTCATCATAAAACTCACGAAAATCTTTTTTACAAATACGCTGCCAAAGCTCGTATGCGCGACGGTTCTCTATGTGAGAAAAATTATTTACAATTCTTTGCTTGTCCGACTGTCTGAACATAACGCGCGGATGCTCGGCAGGTGGAGTTATATGTGGTTTTTTATAAGGTGAATTAAGCATATTTTATCTCCTTAAAATTTAGACATACTTGTTGCTTTTGATGCTAATATTTCATTTTTTACAGGTATACCATTATCAATAAAATCTGCGCTTTCTTGAAGCAAATCATGGGTAAGCACCGCACGCAAATTAACCGTAACACCCGCTTGATGCGGAAGCATTAAAACGTTAGGCAAAGCAAGCATTGGGTTGTTTAGATCTATTGGCTCTTGCTCGTAAACGTCAAGCGCAGCTTTAAAATGACCTTTTTCAAGATGCTTGATCATTGCTTCTTCATCTATTACGGCACCACGCGCCGTGTTAACAAGCAATGCGCCAGGTTTAATTTTTGAAAGCAGCTCATCGCCAATCATATGATGTGTGCTGTTGTTGTAAGCCAAGTGAATAGATATAATATCACAAGTTTCAAAAATTTCTTCCATACTGCATTGTGTAAAGCCAAAAAGTTTTTTATCTTCTTCGGGCAATTCGCGGCGGGCACTTATTTTCATATCAACGTCAAAGGTACTAAGCATCTTTGCAACATATCGACCAACGCCACCATAACCAACAAGGCCTACTTTTTTGTAAATAACGCTATCGGTATAATCGTCTATTTCGCGCCAAATTCTTTTTTCTTTTAATCTGTCGTTATAAAAAGGAATGTCGCGCATTGCCGCAAGCATATACGCCACAGCACCTTCGGCGGTTGATTTTGAAAAATAGTCAAAACCGCTTATCACCTTTATGTCGCGTTCGTAAACCTCATCGCATACTACGGGTGCTACGGTGGAACCCAAGTGTGTTAACAGCTTTAATTTGGGCGCACAATCTAAAATTTCGGGGGTAAGTGCAGGTGAACCCCAACAGGTAATGTAGGTATCACAATCCTTGATTTTTTCCTTTAATTCTTCAATGCCCTCTACTGCAGTATCAAGCCAAACTATTTCACCAAGCGATTCTGCAAATTTAATGTTTTCTTCAGTAAAAAAAGTGTCAAAGGTTTTATCCTTTTTTATGGCAACTAGAGCTTTCATTATTCGCACTCCTCAAACATTATACATATTTAATACAATAATATAACAAATATTGGATTTTTTCAATATGTTTCACGCTCTATTTATATAACAATTCGCTCATTTGCGTTGACAAACTCATTTTTGTTGGGTAGAATAAAAACAGTTTTTTGAAGGGAGTGTTTATATGGGAAATATAAAAGATTTTGATAATTTTAAGTCAAATCCCATAACCTCATTTAAAAATGCGGGTTATTACAAACACCGTATGGGTTGGATATGGAATCACACCTGCGAACACTCGGCGTTTTATTGTATAGAATCAGGTAAATGTAAGGTTAAAACCAAAGATGTCGAACAAGTTTGCTCTGCAGGCGACGTGATTTACATCAAGGATTTTGAAAACGTAGTATTGTCAAACTGCGGAAATGACGATCTTTCTTATTATTTTATTTCTTTTTTTAATAAGCATGATTTTGATTTTCAAATAAACACTATAAGCAAAGACACAAATTCTCTGCGTCTTTTTAAAGATATAAGTGAGTTTCACCGCTCGGGCGCTCCGCTTTCTAAAATCAAGGTAGCCGAATTGTTTCTGCGGTTGATTTACATATTATGTTCACAAAAACTAAAAAAAAGCAAAGACTATGCCGACAACTATAAGCTTTTTTCAGCCGTTGAATATATAAACATTAACTATTATAAAAAAATCACGCCCGAGTATTTATCGCAAATATCAGGCTATTCACCTGCGCATTTACGCAGACTGTTTGTTAAAAATTACGGCGTTCCGCCTATGGAATACATACTAAACAAAAAAATTGATATGGCGAAAGAAATGCTGCTTGACGCACCCGAAAAAACTATGGCTGAAATTGCAGAGTTGGTAGGTTTTTGCTCAGCCTCCTACCTGTGTAAAATCTTTAAAAAACAAATAGGCATATCACCTGCTGAATACAAAAGGAGAATTGATTATGTTTAAGATTTGCAGTATCGGTTGCGGTAATATGGCACGTTCGGGACACGGTCCTGCTTTTAAAAAATATGCTGAAACCTATCCCGATACACAGCTTGCCGCGTGTTGTGACTTAAAAATCGAAAACGCCGAGTCGTTCAAGGAACAGTTTGGTTTTAAAAAATCATATACCGACTACAAATTAATGCTAAACGAAATAAAGCCCGATGCGGTTTGTCTTATATCACCCGTTGATAAAACAGTTGATATTGCTACACAAATATTAGAAATGGGATACCCCCTTATTTTAGAGAAGCCGCCCGGCCGTAACAAAAAAGAAGTTAAAAAACTAATTAGTGCCGCAAAAGAATCGGGCGTTACGGTTCGCGTTGCCTTTAATCGCAGATACACCCCGCTTTTAGCAGCCTTGAAAGAGTTTACGAAAAACGAGGTAGTACGCAATATAACATATCAGATGTACCGTAAGGACCGTCGCGACGATGATTTCTCTACCACCACTATTCACGCTATAGATGCAGTAAAATTTATTGCTGACTGCGACTACAAAACGGTAGATTTTACATATCAGCAAATTGATGGCGAAAACAAAAACGTTGCTAATATTTATCTGAACGGAATTTTTGAAAGCGGAGCAATAGCTCAACTGTCGCTTGTTGCTATGGGCGGTACAGTAGCTGAAAGAATTTCTGTAAACACAGATGTTGCTACCTACTTTGTAGAACTGCCTTTTTGGAGTAATCCCGACTCCCCAGGTAAGCTCACTCGCCTTGTGGGCAATAACGTTACCGATACTATCTCCGGTGACAGCCTTATAGACAGCACCGAAATGTT
>SVOH01000038.1 GCA_015066515.1 Oscillospiraceae bacterium
ATCGTCACCTGGGTGGCGCTTTTCAGAGACATCATACTGTCAAACCTTGAACACCTGTCCGTAACCGCCTTTACCACGTTGCTTTTCTCATTGGCAACCGGACTTCTGATCCCTCTCTACATTTGGTATCGCAAAAAGTATCCGGACAATGAGGACTGCGAAAACATCAGCCTCTTATAAGAATTAATACTTTCAAAGCTCTAACAAAAGCGAGTATTATCCGTTTTTAGGGAGAAAAATTTATGTCACTATCCAAGAAAAATATCGGTTTCATGTTTATTGCACTGTTTGTAATAATCAGCCTGCTGGTGTTGTTTCTAAAGCCTTTGGCTTTCGACATAGCTCTGCAAATGGCGGCGAATGTCCTTATGATATTTTGCCTGCTCGTTTGGAACGGTACCATTCCGATGCACCAAGAACGCTACGACTTTTTTCGCAGTTGTTCGGAAAGTATTATAGGGCAGGTTATATTATATAGTCAGTTATTAAACTCTATTCAATTTCTATTCTGAAGAATGTTTTTTCCATACTGATATTTTTTCAACACTTATAAAACAGGCGGCTTTCGAGCCGCCTGTTGACATTTTGTACCGATTGTGATATAATACATACAGCCAAGGTCTGCCACCCACTCCCTTACGGCAGCCTCAGCTAAAGCTGCTCATACAAGCACTACTACCGCCGGGCAGGCGCAAGCGGAAGTATTCTCGGGTATAATCTCTATGCTTATTGTGAGAATGATCGGTTGACAATTTTGACAATAATGGCCATTACTGGTTTTCCACATCTAAGATAGCAAACCTAATAAACGGTGTGATTCTTCTTATTGGCAGTGCTTTCTATCTAACATGGATCGGGTATATGGCTCCATTGAAACTGTTTGGAAAAAAACCGCCGCAAAGTTTTTCCAGAAGTTTGTTGCTCCCAAAGTTAAAAAATTATCTTCAACAATAATAAAAGTTGCCGCAAAAGTGCTGATGTGGATAGGACAGTCAAAATTGGCATCTTTGATTACCGCCGGAGCAAACAGTGCCGTAGCTGCAATTTTGAAAAAACCACTGTGGATAGTCTCTAACTGTACCTCGGTCGGTGGCTTGATCGCGACATTGGCGGATTATCTATCAGACAAAAAGTTAAACGGAATTATAACCAATGAAAAACTACCGAATTAATGTAACTATAACGGATGATTTAGGTATTGGATCCGGTTGTGACATTATAATAAACGGCAAGCAGTGCTTTTTAGATGAGGAAGAAAAAAGCAAAACATTTGAAATAGAAAACAGCTCCGGCATTTGTGAAATATCGATAACCAAAAAGAACGTTTGGAAGGATCATTCAAAGGCACTGATTTTTGTGCTTTCCTTTTCAGATATGGTCATCGGACTTTTGGATGGATTTGGCCCCAACGAAGCTTTTTCCTGTGATAATATGCCCTTCGAAATTGATTTTTCACATAACACGATCGAAGAAGGCGATGCAAGCTTCAAATACAAGCTCTCGGATATGATAAAGACAGATGAAGACAACCTGGCACCTTGGTCTCGCCTCGTTTCTTTTGAAGCCGGCATTCTTGCCGTCTTGGTAGTTGCGATCTTTGCAATACTGGGTTTTGTCTTCAAGGGCTTTATCGGCGTCATTCTTTGGCTTTGCGCTCTGCCCACGGCGGGCATCTTATCGTATTTCGCCAAAAGGAAAGCATTATCACGTATGGAAAAAATACGAAGCAAAGACATTTATTTAATTTGAACAAGAATCATTTGCTTATTGTGAGAACAATGCGGTTATAAACAGTGACCGGTTCGGTTGTTGGGCAGAAAAGTATAGCGGGTTTAGCTGGACAGGCAATGGCTTTAATGTTAAAGCGCATTTAGATTTCCTGTCTCAAAGTTTTTGTATATCGTATGCCAAAGATATCATAAAGATGAAGGGCAAACGTTATTGGTGGGGAAAAGGCTATAAAAAAATGAGCTCTCTTAGAATCGCCCAGGAGTTATGGGCTCATGCCCTTGCATATTACGTTGGTTCATCCCTCAAAAAAGTGTTAAAGAAAGTTGGAGTCCCCTCAGGATGGTTAGACAATTTTATAAACAGAGGAAAGGACATAAATGTAAATAACAACGATGGTCGAGCCTGGGCTTTTGCTTTGGTTTGGTGGGCCGGCAGTGCAATAAAGGCTTTCATTCCGAAAATTGCGGGGCCGATCAAAGTTCTTTCTTACATACGTACATAATGTTATATGCGCAAACGGATAATTACGCTCATAATTGCAACCATACTGCTGTTATTACTTATTAAATTCTGCTCTTACCCGGCAGTCTCAAAGGATTATTACAACGATCCTGATGACTACGAAGATATCTGGGAGCTTGAAGGTGTACTTGAATTAAGCAAGCTTGCCGACAACGGATATCTCGCAATGTTCCCAACCGATGTCAGCCGGCTTGAAATTAAAGATTACCTTTGCAGACATGACCAATGTCTACCTCTCGGGGAAGGCTTTCAGCTTTTTATCAAAGTGAAATACGAGGATCGCAAGGAGTTCCTGGAAGAGAAGGAGCGGCTTGCCGCTCTGGACGCCTACGGAAAAAAGACATCCACAAAAACCAAGCTCACTCTCTACATGGCACAAGACGGTTTTCGCAGTTGCTACGAATACACGCTCATAGACGAGAAAGAGCAGACAGTCATTTATATTTATTTGACAGGTTTGCCCAAAAAGCAAATAGAATTTGATCATAAGTATTTGCCAGATAATTATAAGGATTACGGTTATTTTCCGGATTAACGATACAGGGTGTTTCCATGTTAAAGCAGGATCAAAAACCAAAGCAATATTCATAAAACAGGCGGCCTTCGAGCCGCCTGTTGACATTTTGTACCGTTTGTGATATAATATGTACAGCCAAGGTCTGCCACCCACTCCCTTACGGCAGCCTCAGCTAAAGCTACTCATACAAACGCTACTAACGCCGGATCGGCGCAAGCGGAAGCATTCTCGGGTATAATCTCTATGCTTATTGTGAGAATAATGCGGTTAACAAGGTTGATCTCAATGGAAACCTTGGAAAGCATTGGTGGAACAGTGTAAAAAATGTTGCCATAGCTATTAACGCAGTATTGTTTGTCATAACCCTAGGAAAGATATTTTTCACGGCAAAAGCAGTAAAAAAGTTCTTAAAGAAAAACAAAGACAAAATACTCCATCAAATAAGGGGCAAACTCATGTCTTTATTTGGGCCAAAGATCAAAGAATATTTGCGTGAAATAATTAGTTATGCTCTTGATCTTGCCGGAACAAGCATAGGAGAACTGATAGCCAAAGCTCTTGACTACGCAGACCCTTTGTGGGGTTTCAAAAGAAATAATAAGTATATATTCAATTAATGAGTTCTAAAATGAAAAAAGAATATTTTAAGTTGTATTTTCGATTCATCTTCGTGATGATCTTAATTTTTGTTTTGATGATAAGTTCATGGATCTCTTTGTTTATATCTATCTCTAACGGTGACAAAGCCAACACCATATACGACGCAATTCGTTCCATTGGGTTTGCAGTCGTTGCTCCCCCGTTTTTGCTGACAATGAAAGATTTGTTGGTGCGTATCAGATCGGAGCAAAAAGAAAATTACAGACTTAGAAGAGCAAAAAAGTATAAAATCACAAAAATAACGCACACAAAAAAAATATCTTATCCCGAAGCCCTTGCAAATGTGAGCTCTTTGACCCTAAAAAACATCGACTTCACATCTGCAAAAAAAATGCAACCAATAAAGCCGTTTGCTTTATCGGAAGGTAAAAAGGCAACTTGATTTCGCCATCAAGCAAAACACCTCTGATACAGGCGGCTTTCGAGCCGCCTGTTGACATTTTGTTGCATTTGAGATATAATGTGCTTGAAAGCAAGCGTCAGCCTCGCCACCCACTCCCTTGCGGCACTGAGGCTACTCACACACCTGCGATACAGACAAAATACCGCCAACAGCGCCATGCTGATAAAATATTGTTTTTTAAGGTATCAAAAGATGAAAAAATTTCTTCAGGTAATTGACATCATAGCCTGCATTTTGATTTGCCTGTCCATTGTTTTGATGCTGGTCGAGCTGTTTATTAAGGACAATTCCATGCTGGACCGTTCCGCGGAAATTGCAGGCGAAATTGGATCGGTATTATTAGGCGTAGTATTATTCTGGCCCGGATACGATGCAAAACCCAGCAACAAGGTTTTGTGCTTTTTTGCAGTTTTCCTTGCGATAGCATGCATCGTCACCTGGGTGGCGCTTTTCAGAGACATCATACTGTCAAACCTTGAACACCTGTCCGTAACCGCCTTTACCACGTTGCTTTTCTCATTGGCAACCGGACTTCTGATCCCTCTCTA